>JBBIQV010000005.1:0-107527 GCA_037442105.1 Nitrospiraceae bacterium
GAGCCGGAGCGATCGACGCCAGGATCACTTTTACAGGAAAAAAAGGACTTGACCACTTCCGAGCTACCCGCTGTTCTCTGTTTGCTGTTCGCTTCACTGCTATGAGCTGTTCGCTACCAACTTGACGCGGAGGCGTTGTATGAATTTCGACCTCACCGATGAGCAACGACTGATTCGGGAAACGGTCCGCCGGTTTGCCGACCAGGAGATTGCACCGGTCGCTGCTGAAAACGATCGAGCCGGGCGGTTTCCGCGCGAGTTGGTCGACCGCATGGCTGCCATGGGGCTCCTCGGAGGGCCGATCCCGAAAGAGTACGGCGGATCAGGGTTGGATTACATCAGCCATGCCATTATCACTGAAGAAATCGGCCGGGCCGATTCCTCGCTGCGGACGACGCTGTCGGTGCAGGTGTCCCTTGTGGCATTGAGTTTGGCGCGATGGGGGACCGAGGACCAGAAGCGACGCTATCTCCCGGAACTCTGCGCCGGACGGATGCTGGGTTGTTTTGGGCTCACGGAACCAAACGCGGGCAGTGATCCGGCGAGCATGGAGACCACGGCAATCAAACATAGTGGCGGCTGGACACTCAACGGCACGAAGACGTGGATTTCAAATGGCACGGTGGCAGATGTCGCCTTGGTGTTTGCTCAAACCGATCCAGCCAAAGGCCATGACGGGATCGCAGCGTTTCTTGTTGAAAAGGACACGCCGGGCTTCACGACGCGGCCGATCTCTGAGAAGCTGGGACTGCGCGCGTCAGACACCGGCGAGTTGATCTTCGAAGACTGCTCAGTGCCGGAGACTGCCTTATTGGGATCGGTCGGGCAGGGCTTCAAGGTGGCCATGTCTGCTCTAGATAACGGTCGATACAGCGTGGCGGCGGGCTGCGTCGGGATCATTCAAGGCTGCGTCGATGCCTGCACCGAGTACGCGAGGACGCGCCGGCAGTTCGGTCGTCCGATCGGCAGCTTTCAACTGGTGCAGGACATGATCGCCCGCATGGCCGTGGACCTGGACGCAGCACGGCTGCTCGTGTTTCGCGCCGGCCATCTCAAGAATCAAGGACTCCCCAGCACCGTCGAAACCTCCGTCGCCAAATACTTCGCATCTGAGGCCGCAGTTCGCGTCTCCACCGACGCCGTGCAAATCTTCGGAGCCTACGGGTATTCCGAAGAAGCCTCGGTCGCCCGCTACTATCGCGACGCCAAGGTCGCGACGATCTACGAAGGCACGTCGCAGATTCAGAAGCTGATCATCGGCTCCCACGTGCTGGGAGTGAAAGCGTTTGTATGATGAGGGCGAGGGGCAATTGTTATGGGGCTCGGAGCTTCTTCACTGCTTCCGTCAGCAACGGGATGACCTCGAAGAGATCGCCGACGATGCCGTAGGTGGCCAGTTTGAAGATCGGCGCGTTGGGATTATTGTTGATGGCGACGATGGTTCTGGCCGAGGACATGCCGGCCTGGTGCTGAACCGCGCCGGAAATGCCACAGGCGATGTAGAGTTGCGGAGAGACGGTCTTGCCCGTCAATCCGATTTGATAGGAATGCGGCTTCCAGCCTGCATCCACCACCGCGCGAGAGGCTCCTACCGCCGCACCCAGGGCTGCTGCAAGTTCTTCAATCAACTTGAAGTTCTCCGGTACTTTGAGGCCTCGGCCTCCCGTGACAATGATGGCCGCCTCGGTCAATTCTTTCTTGTCTCCAGCCGTCTTTTGTATCTCGCGCACCCTCGCTATCGGTCGAACGGCATCGAACGAGACAGTGAGTCTTTCAACGGGAATATCCCGCGCGGGCTGAGGCTCCAACGGCGAGAAGACGTTCGGGCGCAGCGTCACAATCTGCATCAGCGGATTCGTCGCCTGTATGACTGCACGAAGCTTTCCCCCATAGATCGGACGAGTAGCAAGCAGAGAGCCGTCGGTTTCCATCTTCAGCGCCACACAGTCCTGGATCAACGCGCTCGTGAGCCTTGCCGCCAGCTTCGGGGCAAGGTCCTTACCCATAGCGGTGGCGCCCATGAGAATCGCGGCCGGCCGTATCCTTATGGCGACATCCGTCAAGATGGCTGTGTAGAGTTCGGCTGAATAATAGGTGAGAGCGGGATCTTCAGCGATCAGCATGCGCGAGGCGCCGCGCGCAGCAAGTTCCTCCGCGAGCGAACCCACCGATGCCCCGATCACGATAGCGATGACTTCTCTTGCCGGCTCCTTGCTCAGACGACAGGCTTCGCCTACCGCCTCTAGCCCCACCTTCTTCAGGCGCCCGTCACGCTGCTCGCAGAACACCAGGATCGGATTGGCCATGGGTTATAGCTCTCAGCTTTCAGCACTCAGCTTTCAGCTTCTGATTTTAAGCCGATGGCTGAGAGCTGAAGGCTGGCCGCTCAAATAATTTTTGCTTCCTCATGGAGCAGCCGTACCAGTTCCTTGACTGCAGCGGCTGCGTCGCCCGGTATCATTCGGCCTGCCGGTCTCGCCGGCGGGGGTTCCACGCGCACCACTTTGAGCTTCGCGCCGGCAGCGCCGGCCGTTTCTGGTTCTACACCGACCATCGCCCAGTTCCAGATTTCCAACGGTTTCTGCTTGGCCTTCATGATGCCGGGCAGCGACGGATAGCGCGGTTCGTTCAGGCCCTTCTGGCAGGTAATCAGCGCCGGCAGCGGAGCCTCCACGACTTCGATCCCACCCTCGATTTGGCGATGGGCCACGATGCGGCGAGCCTGAGCATCGACATCCAGCTTGTTCACCACCGCGACGTGCGGGATACCGAGCAGCTCTGCGACCTGGATTCCCACCGCCCCTCCGTCATCGTCCACCGTCTGTTTGCCGCACAGCACCAAATCGAAACTCAGTCGCCGCAGGGCCGCGGCCAGCGCCAGTGCGGTTGAAAAGCTATCGCCTTCTTCGAAGGCTGGATCGCTCAATAAGATCGCCTTGTCAGCCCCCATGGCCAGGCAGGTCCGCAAGGCCTCTTCCGGTTTTTGGGCCGGGTGGGGACGAAGCGAAAGTACCGTGACGTCGCCGCTCCCCACTCGCTCCTTGATGCGCAGCGCTTCTTCGACGGCAAACTCGTCGTAAGGGTTCACGACAAAGCTGAGGCCCGACCGGTCGATGTCCATCCCATCCTCTTTGATGGTGAGCTTGGACTCAGTGGCCGGAACCTGTTTGATGCAGACGATGAGCTTCATCGTGAATAGCGAGCAGCTAACAGCGAATAGCTGACAGCTCTGAGAATAGCGAGGAGCGAGCAGCAGGATGAAAGAGCGAATAGAGAACAGCGGGTAGCGAGTAGCCAGAAAGGAAGGGCCTGCCTCTCCCTGGTTTCAGGCTATTCGCTATTGGCTCTGGGCTATTCGCTCCTCTCCGGACGCTATTCGCCTTTCGCTTATGGATTCAAAGCTATTCGCTGTCATTACAGCCCCTGATACCGCGGTCCTCCCTCGGCGGGCGCGCGCCAGACGATGTTCTGTACATGATCTCCCGGAATCACATCGATCGGGTCCTTGATCACGCAGGTCTTGCAATGCACGCAGTTTGCGAAATTGACCTGGATGCGGCGGGTTGGACCCACACCGACAAGTTCGTAAACGTTCGCGGGACAAAAATGCGTGCAGGGTGCGTCGCCATACATGGCGATGCAGTCCGTGAGGCAGCGGGTTGGATTGAGGATTTGGATATGGGACGGTTGATCTTCCCGATGTTGGGTGCCCGAGTGATACACATCCGTCAGTTTGTCGACGAGGATGCCGGGATCATATCTGGTTGGTTCGCGCCTCCACCGGCCTTTCGCCACCTTGCTGAGCGGACGCAGATGCATGAAGTCTGCGCGGACTCCACCGGGCTTCGTGGGGCCCAGTCCTGTCCACATGGTGAGGCTGCCGAGGAGAACACCTGGGAGCCGACCATAGGTAAAGGCTCGCCGAACGTTGCGGACCCGATAGAGATCGCGCATCACGTAGGAAGAAGAGAGGCGCGCTTCATACGAGGACAATGCTGAAGCTGAAGCATCGTTCCGCATGAGTGATTCGAACACCGTCTCGGCTGCCAGCATTCCGCTTTTCATGGCGTAATGAATCCCTTTGAGATAGGGCACGTTCAGGAAGCCGGCCGAATCGCCCACGAGCAAGGCGCCGTCCACACAGAGTCGCGGGACGGCAAAGTATCCGCCCTCCGGCAGCGTTCTGGCTCCGTAGCCGATGACGTCGCCTCCTGTAATGAACTGCTGAATGAAGGGATGCTTCTTGAATCGTTGGAGCTGTACATGGACATCCATTTGCGGGTCATCCCAATCAAGCCCGCAGATCATCCCGACGGCAACGTGGTGCTCATCCACTCCGTAGCAAAATCCTCCGCCGAACACATGGGAGCCGAGCGGATAGCCGATGGTGTGGAGGGCCAGACCAGGCGACCCACTGTGCTTCACCCGGATGAGTTCCTTCACGCCGAGTGCGTAAGACTGAGGATTCTTGCCTTCGCGCAGCTTGAACTGATGGATCAAGTCTTCAGTTAACGTCCCGTACGAACCTTCGCCGAAGACTGTCACGTTGGCTCGGATACCGGTGCCTGGTTCGTAGTTGGGTTTCCAACCGCCGCCGGCCTGCAAGCCCTTGTCGCCCGTTTGCACTCCACAGACTCGTGTTCCATCATAGAGAATGCGCACGCCACAGGTTTCATTGAAGAGAAAGACGCCGGCCGCTTCTACCTGCTCAGCCAGCCACAGATTCAGTTTTTGAAGGGAGCCGATGTAACAGCGATCCTGGCGGTACGCGGAAGGGATCAGCCTATCAGGAATCGGGATAGTCCCTTCGGTGGTCAGGTACCGCAGGCTGTGCCGTGTGACACGCTGCGTGAACGGAAAACCACGGTCACGATAGTCCGGCAGGAGCTCTTCCAGCGCGATCGGATCAAAGATGGCGCCGGAGATCGCATGCGCGCCGACATCGCGCCCCTTCTCGATGAGCGCGATCTGAAGGTCAAGGCGCCGACCGGAGATCGTACCCGCTGAGACCTGGTCATTATGGTGGGCCATGAGTTGGGTGAGACGCAGCGCCCCGGCAAGATTGGCTGGTCCTCCGCCTACGAACAGCACATCGACGTCGAGTGGCTGCCGGTCGTCACCCATGATGATCCCTCGTCCCTTTGCTGCACATCGGAGTTACTATCTGCACCATCCTGCTGAAAACGGCACACCTTGACACACCGTGGGCTTAGTATATGCAAATCGACGGATCGAATCCTCCCTTTTCTCTAGGAACCTGGCTGGTCTTCATGGCGTGCATCGAGCGAGTACCTCTTGAGTGTGCGGCCTCCGTCCTCCCACCTTTTTAGATGGGGGGCTGTACGCCCGCGGACTGTGCGTGTCCAAGGAGCACGATTCTGATCGCGCGGCTTGCGCGAGCATGACGGGTGCACAGCCCCCCCGTTGACTCCTTTCTTTTCGCTTTGTTAGACTACCTAATCCTAACTGCTTGAAAGACGCGCAGTTCTACCCTGTAACCGACCCGAAAAAACGCGAGGCAACACCATGATGAAAGCGTGGCTGCTGGACGAGATGTTTCAATTCGATCGGCTGGCGTTAAGGATCGAGGGAGGCCAGGAGGAATGGGGGCCCGGGGATTCTGTGGCTGAAGAGGAGGAACTTCCTCCTCCGCCAACCGGGGTCAAGGCCAAGCCTGGCAATGGCCGCATCACTCTCACCTGGGATCCTGTGCCGGACGCCATGTATTACAACATCTACTTCATGACCTCGAAAGGCGTCCAGATCAAGTTTTCCGAACTCACCCGCCCCATCGCCGGCCCGGAGGATTTCAAAACCGTCATCGGCGTGAAGAAAGATAAAGCCACCTGCATTGAAGGCCCCTCCGCTCCCTATGTCCACGACGACCTTGCCAACGGCTCTTGTTACCACTACGTGGTGACCGCGGTGACGCCGAAGGGAGAAAGCCATGAATCGGATGAGGTGATGGCGATTCCTTCGCCCTACCTGCTCACGCAGGTCATCGGCCAGGAAGGGGTGGACGACGGAGAGTTCAGTTCCCCGACGGGCATTGCGCTCGACAAGGATGGCCAGATCTATGTGGCCGATACGGACAACCACTCTATCCAGAAATTCGACAAGGATGGAAAATTCCTGGCGCGGTGGGGCGGGGAACCGAGTTCTGAGGAAGGACAATACTACTATCCGCGCGGGCTTACGACCAATGCCGACGGCCATGTCTATGTGGCGGACAGCGGGAATAACCGGGTGCAAAGGCTGGATGCCGGCGGCGCGCCCATGAAGAGTTGGGGAAAATTCGGCTTTGCCTGGCGCGGAGCCGACATGGGCAAGTTCGATGTGCCGTGGGGGATCACGACCGATCAGGACGGCAACATCTACGTGTCGGACACCAGCAATGCCCGCATCCAAAAATTCAAGGGCGACGGGACGCCGCTGCTGAAGTGGGGGCGCGATGGGAGCTTCGACGGTGCGTTCTTCTTTCCCCGTGGGATCGCCGTTGACTTCGTCGGAAATATCTTCGTGGCCGATGAGGGGAACAACCGCATTCAGAAGTTCGATGCGCGCGGGAGCTTCCTGGCCAAGTGGGGACGGGAGGGCAGCGGACCCGGGCAGTTCAAATCGCCGTGGGGTGTGGCCTGCGACGCGCTCGGCAATGTCTACGTGGTCGATCAGGGCAACCACCGCATTCAGAAATTCGACGGGAACGGGACATTCCTCTGCGCCTGGGGCAATCGTGGGAAAACGGAAGGGCAGCTCAATTTCCCCGCGGGCATTGCTGTGGATAAGGAAGGATGCGTGTACGTCGTCGATAGCGGCAACAGCCGCATCCTCAAGTATGTGCCGACTGAAGAGGAGATCAATCGAGGCAAGGAAGATCAGCGGCCGAAAGTCATGACCCAGCACCCGGCGCCGCGGAGCGTCGCGGTGAAAGCAGGCGACACCGAAACATTCCTGAGCTGGATGGATGTGCCGGGGGCCGCCTCCTACAATCTCTACTTCCAGACGCAAGCCGGGGTGACCATCCAAGCTGCGACCAAGATCGAAGGCGTGACGAGCCCGTTCACGCATGCGGGCCTCACCAACGACATTCCCTATTTCTATGCGCTGAGCGCGGTGTACGAAGGTGGGACAGAGAGTGCCCTGTCGGACGAGGTGACCGCCACGCCGGTTTTGATCGATATGACGGCTCCGCAGACTCCCAATGCGGTCATCAACCACGGGGCTTTTATGACCAATACGCCGGAAGTCGTGGTGACGATTTCCGCAACGGACGTGGACACGGGAGTCGGTGCCTACTTTATTTCCGAGAATCCGATGACACCCGTAGCAGGGACGCCAGGATGGGTTGAGGTTGAGCCGGCCCATAAGTTCGGTTCGACCATCCCGTTCATTCTGTCGCCGGGCGACGGCCAGAAGACGATCTATGTCTGGTTCAAAGACGTCGGCAACAACGTCTCGACTCCGGCGAGCGCCACCATTCTCGTCAACACGTCGGGCTATCTCTGCGTGTCGAAATGGGGCAAGCCGGGCCGCGGCGCCTCGTTGCTCCACGGGGGTGAGTTTACGGCGCCCATGTATGGTTTGGCCATCGACCAGCAGGGCGGCCTGTTTGTGGTCGACAACGGTAACAACCGTATCCAGAAATTCGACAGCACCGGGAACTTCATCATTCTTTGGGGCAACTTCGGCAGCGCCAACGGCAACTTCCATAACCCCACCGGCATCGCCTGCGATGGCAAGGGAGATGTGTATGTCGTCGATACGAACAACCACCGGGTGCAGAAGTTCGACGGCAAGCTCGGCGGGTACATTCTGAAGTTCGGGTCGCGCGGCAACGGCGAAGGGCAGTTCAACGCGCCTTGGGGTATCGCGATCGACCGCGTGCGGGGCTATATCTATGTTGTCGACAGCGCCAATTTCCGTGTCCAGAAGTTCGATATGACCGGTGAGTTCATCATGTCCTGGGGCAGTTTCGGCAACGGTGACGGCCAGTTCTACTTTCCCCGCGGGATCGCAGTCGATCAGACCGACGGTACGGTCTATGTAGTGGACATGGGCAATCACCGTATCCAGAAGTTCGACACCAGCACGAACGTGCTGCCGCAGCTTCTCACGAAGTGGGGCGGCAGTTCGGAAGCCGGGCACGCCAGCAGCCCTTTGGCTCAGGAAGCCGGACAGCTCCGTTCGCCGTGGGGTGTTGCAGTTGACGGCAATGGGGACGTGTATGTGACCGACACGGGCAATCACCGGGTTGAAAAGTTCGATCGTGAAGGCAACTTCATCACGCAGTGGGGCGGTTTCGGCAATGGCGACGGCCAGTTCAACTTCCCGTATGGCATCGTCATCGACGCGCGTGGGAGCGTCTTTGTGGTGGACAGCGCCAACACGAGGGTCCAGCAATTCATGCCGGCGGATGAAGGCAGCGAGCAACTCCAGGAGCAGGCGGAAATGGCTGCCGAACTGGAGAAGGCCGGGGGTGCGGCGAAGTCGTAACGAGGGGGCGCGGGCAGGACGATCATGCTGAACAAAGAACTGCGAGAGGGGCTCACCTACGACGACGTGGTTCTCGTACCGGCCAAGTCGCAAGTGTTGCCGAACGAGGTCGATACCAAGACTTTCGTCTCCCGCCGCATCCAGATCAACATCCCGATCCTGAGCGCCGCAATGGACACCGTAACTGAAGCGCGGCTGGCTATCGCTATGGCGCGAGAGGGCGGCATCGGCATCATCCACCGGGTCCTGGGGCCAACGGACCAGGCAGCGGAAGTGGACAAGGTCAAGAAGTCCGAGAGCGGGATGATTCTGGATCCCGTTACGATCTCGCCCGACCAGACTATCCGTGACGCGCATGATCTGATGGCGAAGTACCGCATCTCCGGCATCCCGGTCACGAAGAATGGAATGCTCGTCGGCATCCTGACCAATCGCGATCTGCGGTTTGAAAGCAGGATGGATCTTAAAGTAGCGCAGGTCATGAAACGGGAGAAACTGGTCACGGCGCCGGAAGGCACCAGCCTGGAAAAGGCACGAGAGATTCTTCATGAGCACCGAATCGAAAAGCTACCGGTGGTGAACAAGCAATTCGAGCTCAAGGGGCTCATTACCATCAAGGACATCGAGAAGCGGATCAAGTATCCGGGAGCTTGTAAGGATACGCACGGCCGGCTACGGGTAGGTGCGGCGGTCGGCGTGGGACTGGACACGGAAGAGCGCGTGGGTTTGCTGGTGAAATCAGGCGTCGATCTCGTGGTGGTGGACACTGCGCATGGGCACTCGCAAAGTGTGCTGGATACCGTGAAGATGATCAAAAAGCTCCAGCCGTCACTCGAAGTGGTGGCGGGGAATATCGCCACGGCTGAAGCGGCAAAGGATTTGATGAAGGTCGGCGCGGATGCGGTTAAAGTGGGGGTCGGGCCAGGCTCGATCTGCACGACTCGCATTGTGTCCGGGGCAGGCATGCCGCAGCTTACGGCCATTGCCGATTGCGCCAAAGCGTTGAACGGTAGCGGCATCCCCATCATTGCAGACGGAGGCATTAAGTTCTCGGGCGACATCACGAAGGCGCTGGCGGCCGGTGCATCGGCCGTGATGCTTGGCGGGCTCCTCGCCGGGACGGAAGAGTCGCCTGGCGAAACGGTACTCTATCAAGCACGGACCTATAAGGTCTATCGCGGGATGGGCTCGCTGGGCGCGATGGAGAAGGGCGGTAAAGATCGCTATTTCCAATCCGGGCGGCCGGAGTCCAAGTTGGTGCCCGAAGGGATCGAGGGGCGCGTGCCCTATAAAGGACCATTGGCAGCGGTGGTGTATCAGTTGGTTGGCGGCGTGAAGTCCGGTATGGGCTATTGCGGGTGCAAGACGATCCCTGAGCTTCAACAGAAGGCTACCTTCATCCGTCAGACCCTGGCCGGGCTTCGCGAAAGTCATGTCCACGATGTCATCATCACAAAAGAAGCTCCGAACTACCGCACGGATTGGGAATGATGCTAACTGCGACTAGCAAATAGCGAATAGCGGAGACAATACAGTTGAAGTTTTAGCTGCTCGCTACCAGCTACCCGCTACTCGCTAACTCATGGAACTCTGGCACGATAGAATCCTCGTTCTCGATTTCGGATCGCAGTACACCCAGCTTATCGCTCGCCGTATTCGCGAGGCACAGGTATATTCTCAAATTTTGCCCTGTACGGCACCGCTTGCGACCATCCTAGCATACCGTCCCAAAGGCCTCGTTCTCTCCGGCGGACCGGCGAGCGTCTATGACCGCAAGGCCCCACTGGTTCCGAAGCAGCTCCTCGAACAGGGCATTCCGATCCTCGGTATTTGCTACGGCATGCAGCTTGTGACGCATCTGCTGGATGGTGAAGTGGCGAAAGCGCTGCATCGCGAATATGGCCGTGCAGAGCTACGCATCGACGATGGCTCCGACCTTTTCAAGGGCGTGGGGGAAGGAGCGGCGACAACGGTCTGGATGTCGCATGGCGACCGGATCGAGCGGATGCCGAAGGGGTTCCGGTCGATAGCGCACACGAACAATTCGCCTGTGGCGGCGATGAAACAGACGACCGGCAATCGCCGGATTTACTGCCTGCAATTCCATCCGGAAGTCGCGCACACCGCCGAAGGCACCAAGATACTTCGCAACTTCGTCTATGACATCTGCGGGTGCAAACCGACCTGGACGATGCAGTCCTACGTGGATACGGCGGTACAGCAGATTCGCGAGCGAGTCGGCAGCCAGAAGGTCATCTGCGCCCTGAGCGGGGGGGTCGATTCATCGGTGGCGGCGGCGTTGACGCATCGTGCCATCGGTAGCCAGCTCACCTGCATGTTCGTGGACAACGGGGTGCTGCGCGCCGGGGAGGGAGAGCAGGTCCAGAAGACCTTTGCGTCGCACCTCAAACTGAATCTTCGCTTCCTGGATCGCTCGGCACAGTTTCTTACCGCACTGAAGAACGTGACCGATCCGGAGCGCAAGCGGAAAATCATCGGCCGCCTGTTCATCCGGAACTTTGAGGCGGAGTCGAAAAAGCTGGGGCGGATCACGTTCCTGGTGCAGGGTACGTTGTATCCTGACGTGATTGAGAGCGTGAGTTTCAAGGGCCCGTCGGCCACCATCAAGACGCATCATAATGTGGGCGGACTGCCGACGAAGATGAAACTGAAGCTTATCGAGCCGTTGCGGGAACTGTTCAAGGACGAAGTGCGGGTGCTCGGCAAGGAACTGGGGTTGCCGGACGAGATCATCTGGCGGCAGCCGTTCCCCGGACCGGGATTGGCGATCCGCGTTCTTGGCGCTGTGACGAGAGAACGACTAGCCATTCTTCGCGGCGCCGAAACGATCGTGGACCAAGAGATCCGCACAGCCGGCTTGTACCGCGACATTTGGCAGGCGTTTGCCGTGCTGTTGCCCATTCGCACCGTCGGGGTCATGGGCGATCAGCGGACGTATGAGCATGTGATCGCCGTCCGAGCGGTAACGAGCCTGGACGGCATGACGGCGGATTGGGCGAGAATACCGCCCGAGCTTCTCGGGAAGATGTCGAACCGGATCATCAACGAGGTCAAGGGTGTGAATCGGGTGGTGTACGACATCAGTTCGAAGCCACCAAGCACGATCGAGTGGGAGTGAGCGATGCACTCTCGTGCTCGCGGAGCCCGCGTTTCAGAAAACGCTCGCTCGACGCGCGCAGTAAAGAGCGCATTGCTCACTCCCACGGGGGAATTAGGAAAGTGGAGATCAGACTGCAAAAACTGATTGCCGGAACCGGTCTCGCGTCGCGGAGGAAGGCGGAACAGATGATCGCCGAAGGTCACGTCGTGGTGAACGGCCGCGTCGTCCGGGAACTGGGCACGAAGGTGGATCCGTCCCGCGATCACGTGAAGGTGAACGGCCGGCATCTCAAGGCGGCGCAGCCGTACGTGTATCTTATGTTGAATAAGCCCAAGAACGTCATGTCCACGTTGGACGATCCGGAAGGGCGGACGACCGTCAAAGACTTTCTCCATGGCGTCAACCTGCGCGTTTTTCCCGTGGGGCGTCTGGACTTCGACAGCGAAGGGTTGATGCTGCTGACCAATCACGGCGACCTAACACAGGCCCTGTTGCATCCGCGCTACCACGTGCCGAAGACTTACCTGATCAAGGTAAAGGGCATGTTGACGGACGAGGAGATCGCAACCTTGCAGCAGGGCGTGCAACTGGACGACGGAATGACGAGTCCGGCTCATGTGAAGAAGGTTCGGAAGGCAGAACAGAATTCCTGGCTGGAGATCACAATACACGAGGGACGCACACATCAAGTGAAACGGATGCTCGATGCAGTAGGTCATCCGGTGTTGAAACTCGTGCGCGTGAAAATGGGACCCTTGTCGCTGGGCGATCTGGCGCCGGGCGAGTTCCGGTACCTCACGGATCGGGAAGCAAATGCGCTGCGCGCACTCGTGCGCGAGCGCACGGAAGGCGACAGGCCATGAAAATCAGAACCCATCGGTGCGGTGAGTTGAAGAAGGTGCATGTCGGCCAAGCCGTCGTCCTGAACGGGTGGGTCCAGCGGCGGCGGGACCACGGCAGTCTCATCTTTATCGACCTCCGCGATCGGACCGGGGTGACGCAAATCGTGTTCAATGCGGAGCGGAATCCCGACGTTCATCAAGCGGCGCATGGATTGCGGAGCGAATGCGTGGTGGCGGTAGGCGGGACGGTGGCTGCGCGGCCGGAGGAGTCTAGAAACCCCGATCTTCCGACAGGCGAGATCGAAGTGCTCGTCGATAGCGTGGAGATGTTGAACGAGGCGAAGACCCCGCCCTTCCTGATCGAGGACGAGGCGGAGGTGACTGAGGCGATCCGGCTGAAGTATCGGTTCTTGGACCTGCGGCGTCCGAAGATGCAGCGGCTGCTCGGGCTTCGCCATGCCGTTATGCAATATGTGCGGACGTTCTTCAATGCCGAGGGCTTCCTCGAAGTGGAAACGCCGATGCTGACGAAGAGTACCCCGGAAGGAGCCAGGGACTATCTGGTGCCGAGCCGGGTGAATCCCGGCAGCTTTTACGCGTTGCCGCAATCGCCGCAGTTATTCAAGCAGGTGCTGATGGTCAGTGGAGTGGATCGGTACTATCAAATTGCGCGTTGTTTTCGAGACGAGGATTTGCGCAACGACCGCCAGCCGGAATTCACGCAGATCGACGTGGAAATGTCGTTCGTCGATCGCGAGCAGGTGATGGCCTTGATGGAGCGGATGATTGCGGGACTCTTCCGCGAGACGAGCGGCATTGTGCTGCCTACGCCGTTCCCCCGGATGACCTATGCGGAGGCGATGGGGCGCTACGGGTCCGATAAACCTGATCTACGGTTCGGGATGCCGCTCCATGACGTGACGGCATTTGCCGGCAACAGCGAGTTCAAGGTCTTCAAGGACGCGGTGATGAAGGGCGGCATCGTCAAGGCACTGATCGTGAAAGGCGGCGTCACGATGGCCAGAAGCCGGATCGACGCGCTGGGCGAGACAGCCAAAAGCTTCGGCGCTAAAGGTCTGGCGTGGGTCAAGATCGTCGGCGAGAGGCAGCTCGAATCCGTGATCGCCAAGTTCCTCGATGCCAAGAGCCTGCTCGCAGCCCTACCCGACGCGCAGGTGGGCGATTTACTGCTGTTCGGGGCTGATAAGGCCGGGGTGGTGCATGACGTGTTGGGTCGATTGCGTCTGCTGCTGGGCGAGGAACTCACCTTGATCGACAAGAAAGCCTGGTGTCCGCTCTGGGTGACGGATTTCCCCCTGCTCGAATTCGACCAGGAATCGAAGCGCTACGTCGCCATTCACCATCCGTTCACGGCGCCGATGGATGATGACCTGCCTTTCTTTGAGTCGGAGCCGCTGAAAGTTCGCGCCAAGGCCTATGACATGGTGCTGAACGGGAGCGAGATCGGGGGGGGGAGTATCCGTATTCACCGTCGCGATGTGCAAAGCAAAGTTTTCGATCTGCTTGGCATCGGCAAAGAGGAAGCGGCGGCGAAGTTCGGTTTCTTGTTGGATGCGCTCGAGTACGGCGCCCCGCCGCACGGCGGCATCGCATTCGGGCTCGACCGCCTCATCATGCTCCTCGGCGCGACCGACTCGATTCGCGATGTGATCGCCTTCCCCAAAACCCAAAGAGCGCAGTGCCCGATGACTGAAGCACCCTCGCCGGTCAGTCGTGATCAGCTACAGGAATTGAAGATCAAGCTGGATCTGATCGAATAGCCCGCCAAGGGAAGATTTGATTACGGCGCGCTTCCGCCCCCGTCCCCCTTCGCTGACTTTTCCTGAAATCAGTCGTGCCATATCTGTCTGCGAGGATTGAGTCTGTACGGCTCCTGAGGTGGGTCCATCCCCCCACTGTTATCGGGCCCTTGGAAGTGTAAAATGGTACTGAGCCTCCAATCAAGAAAGGTCATCCTCACCAGGAGGTGTCCGATGAAAGGACTGCTGATCCTACTCATGTGTGTGGGGAGTGTACTTGTCGGCTGTTCTCTGTTGATACCGCAAGAGACGACGTACTTGCGATCGGCTTTGAATCATGCAACGCAGGAGGAAGTTCGACAACGGATGGGCTCGCCCAGATACACAATATCCGCGCAGGCCGGCGAGTCGATCTGGATTTATCAGGTGCGTGAAGAAGAACCGGGCAGTCGCTGGACCTCGACGGGGCTGTGGTGCGACGAATATGTGCTCACGTTCGACAGTCAGGCGGTATTGCGGCGGTGGACGCACAAGTCGCACTTCCACGGCGGGGAACGCATGCCGATCTACTGTGTGCCCGGTGGCTTCCAAGCAGGGTCCTAACCCGCATTATTCATGAGCACTTCTGCTGTAATCGCGGAAGATGAGTAGCTGGTAGCGAACAGCCGGAGAGAAAGAAGCCCTCTTGAGCTATGCGCTACTTGCTATTCGCTGATTTCGCGACGAACCGTCATGAGTAATGCGGGCCAAGTCCGGAGAGATCGCGCGCAGTTATGTCCGAGTCCGGCAAGGGGGTGCTATGAAGAGGTTCATAAGTATGCTTGTGACAGCGGGAATGATCACGTTTGGCTGTAGTGTCTTTATTCCGAAGGAGATGCGCTATCTCAGATCAGCGCAGAATCAAGCTACGCAAGATGAAGTGCGGCAGGAATTGGGCGAACCTCACTTGACGGCATCGACCCAAACGGGGGAGGCCGTATGGGTCTATGAAGTACGGGGACTTGAGCCAGGCAGTCAGAGTAGTTGGTCCGCGTTTGGCTCCTGGTGTGACGAATACGTGCTGACCTTCGACACACAAGGTACGCTGCGCCGCTGGACACACAAATCCCAGAAACACGGCGGCGAGACAATGCCGACATATTGCGTGGACGATGGATTCAGGTCTGCGTTCTGAGCTGTGACGGTCTCGCCTTCGCGGTTGGCCTCGATCAGGCCATTGAGGACAGGGTTCCGCACTTTTTGTGGCCAGCCCGAGTCAGCCCCCGCCAAGTGTAATGGGCAATGTCAGCTCGATGTCTTGCCGTAGCACGCGCAGCATGATCCGTTGCCCAGGTGTCGTGCGCTCGATCAGGTAGTTCTTGAGTTGAGCCGCATCAATAATATCGGTCCCATCAATCGCCAGAAGGATGTCGGTCTTCTGAATGCCGGCCGATTTCGCAGGTTCACTCACATCTCGCACAGCGATCCGCCACCGCGTCTCTACCTTGACCGCCATCATGTGAATGCCCAGCCTGGAGAAGGTCAACGGTTTGCCCTCCAGTGCTGCGTTTACGATCCGGTGGGCCAAGCGGCCGGGAACGGCAAAAGCAAATCGACTGCAATGGGCCTCCTCCGACTCCTTCTCGGTTTGGAGGATGGCGTGCATCACCCCCACGATCTCACCGGCGTTGTTGAATAGCCCGCCGCCGGAGTTTCCGCTGCATACCGAGAGGTCTGCCTGAAGAAGGCGGGTGTCCACGGTTTGGAGAAAAGTGTTGATGTTGCCGATCCGCCCGAACGCGATGGCCGGCCCCCAGCCAAGAGGGTAACCGACGGTAAAGACCTGATCGCCTGGCGCGACGTCGGCCTCTGCAAAAGCTGCGGTGGCGACCAGCGCGGCACGATGTTTCTCGGCTATGCGATAGACGACGACATCCATGTATGCACTGTCTCCCTGTAATTCCGCGGGCAGTTCGTGTAAGTCCGTTGTCATTACGCTGATGCGCTTAGGAGCGACCTTCTGCCCCATCTCATTCCGCTCGACGGCATGCCTGGCTGTCACGATGTAACCGTCGCGTAAATGGAAACCGGTGCCGCGAATCGAGAAGCGGGTTTGGCGGTCGGTGTCTTTCGCTTCGCCGACCTCGTTCAGGATTCCTACCGTTGCGCGCTTGGCGCGCTCCAGTGCGTCGGCGAGTTGGGAAGAAGAGATAGAGTCGCCCTTTACCATTCCAGGGTTCAATTGGCACAGCAGGGCGACAAGCAGGGCCGTGAATCGCGTGTGCCGGCGCGCGGATTTCTTTTCTCGTGATGATGACATGGCCATCCTTTCGTGAGCGGAGCCTCCAGTATAGTCCAGACCCCGACTGTTTGTTGCGAGCGTAAGTGAAAAGTTCAAAAATCGTCAGGTTTATGGACGGTGAATGGACGAGTTTATGCACTTGATGAGATGGGGTGAACCCTCCTTACGCGCCGATATTCTCGTGTGAAAGTAATTTCCCGCCGTTGAGAGAAATTCCTCAAAGTGCTTGTCAGAACGCAAGTTATTTCGGCATGGCCTTTGCTGGAGAACCGCCGTTCCCATCGTAGCCACTTTCGCATGTTGGCTCACACGATCCTGTCCATACTCCAAAATGCGCTGTGCATTTTGCTGAGAAACTTGCCAGATTTCCAGAACCATCTACACTTGGTGAATGCATCATCAACGATTAAATCGCAAGGAGGACGGTATGAGGTCACGAATCTCTGCGTTGAAGGTTGGCAGCGGGTTGCTGCTCTCCATCGTACTGTTCGCCGCACCACTCAAGGCAGCTGATGAAGCCGAAACAGCAGAGCTTCTCATCACCCTGCTCAAGGTGGGACGCGGCGTCGTCTCAGAACATCAGGCCCTGATTAACGACGCCGCCAAAGGAAATAAGGGATTCACCGATGAGTTTCTGGCAAGCCAGGTTATTGAGCGTTTCAAGAAGCAGACGAGGATCGATCTGAGCCGTCCGAGTGCGACTCCTCAGTCAGGGGTGCTGTTGAGCTTGCTCGAATCGGAAAAGGAAGTGGTGGCGGAAAGCCAGCCGGTCATCAACAAGCAGGGGGTTGCCTTCAAGGGGTTCTTGCCGGCGGTGTTTGCCAGGAAGTCGGGAGAAAAATTTTATCGGAAGACGGGTGTCCGTCTGAAATTGACAAGCCTCGACTACCGATTTCCAGGAAACAAGCCGGACGACTTTGAATCTGAGGTCCTGAGAATGTTTGCCGACCCACGCCATCCGAAAGGGCAACAGTATACCAAGGCGACTATCGTCGGGGGGAAGCCGGTCCTGCGTGTGATGGACCCTGAGTACGCCGGAGCTTCCTGTCTGACTTGCCATGGGGGACCCAAGGGTGAGCGTGATGTCACCGGGATGAAGAAAGAAGGATGGAAGGAAGGGGAACTCGCGGGCGCCATCAGCTTAGTGATGCCCATGAAGTAATTCGCTCGCTGGGCGTACCCCGGTAGGCGGAACGATCAAGACAAGAATCGGTGACTGATCCAAAACGACAAGGAGGAACGAAATATGAGCAAGATCGTCGTCGTCGATGATTCCTATGCCGAGCTGCAAATGATCGAGGGATATCTGAAATCGGTCAATCACTCCGTGGTGTCCTATCCGAACACCGACAAGCTCGAAGATAAGCTTGCAGCCGATAAGCCTGACTTGATTGTGTTGGATGTCGTCATGCCGGGACGGAACGGGTTTCAGACCTGTCGCGATCTCAAGAACGATGATCGATTCAAGAATATTCCCATTGTGTTATGCACGTCAAAGGGACAGGAGAGCGACAAGTTTTGGGGACAACAGCAAGGCGCGAACGGCTACGTCGTAAAGCCGTTCAAAGCGGAAGACCTTCTTGCTGCCGTCAAGCGGGCTCTGAACTGATCTGAGCATAGAAGAGGGACGTCCCGCCATGGGCTCCATAGAAACAGTTGCTAAACCGGATCAGGGACAAGCTTCCGATTCTCCTTCGACAACCACGACCCCACTCCGTGTCTGTCTGATTAGTCTGGCCAATGAACTGTTCGCGATTGACCTGAGGAACGTGCGGGAGGTCTTTGAGGTCGAAGCGGTGACTCCGGTGCCCGGCATGCCACAGACATTGACCGGAGTGGCGAACCTCAGAGGAACCGTGATTCCACTTGCCGATCTTCGGTCGGCGCTCGGATTGTCCGTGACCGGCCCGGACCCTCGGTATGCGGTGGTTCTCCGGCACGGGTCGCAGCAGGTCGGCGTATTGGTCGATACAGTACCGGAGATTCAAACGGTCCATCCTGATGAATTTCTCGCCGCGCCAGCGCGGGGCGTCGACGGCTCTCGTCCATTTGTATCATCTATTCTGAGAATTGCCGATCGCATGAGTGGCGTCGTCGAGGTCCCGAGTCTGATGGCATGCGTGGAACAGGGAGGAAGATACTAGCTGGTTCGAGGGCTGCACGGCCGACATTTCCCATGAAGCACGTTCAACAATCGTACATCTCAACGGCGAAGCATCGCGCGCAGGCTAAAGGAGGGGAGCCATGGCTCGGCAAAGTTCACCGAAGTGGAAGATAACCACGTGGTTTAACGACCTCAAGACGTTGCCCAAGCTCATTTTGGGATTCTCGAGCGTGGGCGCCATCATGATCGTGGTCGGCATCATCGGCTTGTATGGGCTTCAACAGCTACGAGGCGAGCTGCGGACCATTTACGAAAGCTCGACGCTGGCTCTTGCGAACGTCGGAACGACCAGCACATACCTAGGTCTCTACCATGACGCGCTGCTGAGTGCCGGGCGATCCACGAGAAAGTCCGAGTTTGACGACTCGATGCAGCCGCTGGCGGAACTCAAGCGGAAGGTGCAGGAGCCGCTCGCGATCTATTCCAGCTTGGAACTGCGCCAATCCTCCAGCGGTCGATCAGAATCGGGAGACCTCCAAGCCCTGCAGAAGGCCCTCAATACCTACTTTTCCGCAGCCGATGGTGCTCTGAGCGCCTATGCCGATGCGTTTGCCCCAAACCTGGGTGACGAGCAGCGGCAAATGATGCGAGACCTCGGTACCCTGGCTCTGTCGGTCGAAGTCGCGAACAAGTACAACGCAGCCACCACGCGCGTGAACGAGCTGCTGACGACCATTCGAGAAGTTGCCAAGGACTTGAACGAAGCAGGGCAGGCGGAAGCGGACTATCGAACAAACGTCGTGCTCGCGGGCGCCGCACTGGCGCTCATTCTGGGCGCATTGATCGGGTTTCGGCTGGCGAAAGCGCTATCGGGCGGTATTGTTCACATCGCTCAGGTCGCTGAGCAAGCGGCTGCCGGCAACCTCCAAGCCCGCGCGAAGGTGGAGAGCGGAGACGAACTCGGCCAGATGGCCAAATCCTTCAACGCCATGCTTGACCGAATCACGACTCTGGTTCAGACGGAGGAAGAACGAGACATCATGCAAAAGCGACTCATGCAGTTCCTCGTGCTGGTCTCGGACGTAGGTAAAGGAGACCTGACTAAGCGAGGAGAAGTGACGGCCGACATGTTTGGAAACCTGGCGGATGGTTTCAATCTGATGTTGGGACGGTTCTCCCAGTTGATGAAACAAGTCCGTGAAGCGGCGGAAAAAGTAAACAAGTCAGCCGGCTCCTTGCGGGATTCAGCCGGACAGATGGCCGGCACAGCCAAACATCAGGCAGAGGAATCGGTCCGGACGCTGAGTGCGGTCGAAGGGTTGGCCACATCCATGCGTCAAGTCGCCGAAACAGCGGGCGCGTCCTCCGAGAGCGCCAAGCAAGTGTTGCAAGCGACGGAGCGTGGTCGTGAAGCGGTGCAAGAGACGGTGGAAGACATGCAGAGCATTCGCGCTGCGGTGCAACGTATGTCGAAGCAGGTCAAGGCGCTTGGTGATCGGTCGTTGGAAATCTCACAAATCGTGTCGACGATCCGAGAAATCGCCAACCAAACCAACCTGTTGGCGCTGAACGCCGCCATCGAGGCCGCCGGAGCCGGCGAGGCGGGAGCGCGATTCGCAGTCGTCGCCGATCAGGTCAGAAAACTGGCCGAAAGCTCCACTCAGGCAACACGCGAAATCGCGGATCTGGTGAAAGTGATTCAAACTGAAACCCAAGATGCCGTGGTCGCTATGGAACACGAAACCCAGGCCGTGGAAGCAGGCTCTGCCTCGGCGCTGAAAACCGGTGACGTGTTTAAGGAAATTTCGTCGATTGCCCAACGTTCTGCGGAGTTGGCGCAAAGCATCGCGAGCTCGGCAACCGAGCAAACTGCGTCAACCGATAAAGTCGGTCGATCGATCAAAGACTTTACCGGCGGTGCGGTGGCGACCCAAAAAGCGACCGATGCAACACGCCATACGATCGAAGACATGGCGAAATTGGCCGAAGGTCTTACGGCGTCGGTCGCGCAATTTAAGGTGGCTTAGCAGGCGGCGCGTTTCTTTTCGCCAGGTCGAGGAAGGAACGGTGTATGAGCTCGGAATTTGATCGCCAGGCGCTGATCGACATTTTCGTGACGGAAGCCACCGACGGCATGGCCACCATATGGACGGCCTTGCATCCAGCAAATGGGGCCGTTCCCTCCCAGGAGGTGATGCAGGAACACTACATCGTCGCGCATCGGATACGAGGCGCCGCGGCCCTCTATGGATTTACGGCCGTCGCCAAGTTGAGCGAGTTGCTGGAAACACTGTTCGAGCAAGTTACAGCGATTGCCGAGCCCGATTGGCCTCGTGCAGTGGAGCTCCTTCGCGATCTTGTGAAGGTGTGCAGAGAGCAGGTGGATGCGATCGCACGAGAAGGGCAGGATGATCTGCGTATCGCGGAGAAGTGGTATGCCCGGTGTGCGGCCGGGCTCCCTCAACCAGGTGAGCTGGAGGCGGCTGGTTCGGCAGAGGCCTCCCTGTCTTCAGACTATCTTATTCCCCACTTGGACCCGGAGGTGTTGTCCTATTTTGCTCCGGAAGCGCAGGAATATGTGGAAGTCATGGAGACGCTTCTGGGTCGTCTCAAAGAGTCGCCGGAAGATCGGGAAAACATCCAGAAGTTGTTCAGAACGGCTCATACACTCAAGGGTTCGGCTAATACGGTCGGTTTTCAGGTGATCGGCGATGTTGCGTTGCCGATCGAAGATACGCTCGGGATCATCCGCGATAACCAGTTGGAGATTTCTCCGATTCTTCTGAAGCTCGTCGCCGGCGCGGTAGAAGTGATCCGAGTATTACTCAAACGTGACCCCGATAAGTTGGCGCAACTCCAGCATGATGTGCCGCTCATCACGGATGCGCTTAAACGGTTCCAGCGGGGAGAGGACGTCGAGTGTCCGACCATCGGGGTGCTCGCTACGGAGGCGATTTCAGTGCAGGGCCCGCAGGCGGTACTTCCGCCGCCACAAGAACCTGTCCAAGCTCAAGTGGTCGAGTCGGCGGTGGTAGAGGCGCCTGTGGCGGATGACTATCTGATTCCCGATCTTGACGCGGAGGTGCTCTCCTACTTCGGGCCCGAGGCACAGGAGTATGTGGAGGCGCTCGAATCGCATTTGTTGCGACTCGAAAAAGAACCAGAGAACCTGGAGACGATCCATCAACTTTTCCGCACTGCTCACACTCTCAAGGGCTCAGCGTACACTGTCGGGTTCCAGGCGATCGGGGATCTGGTTCACCACATCGAAGATTTCATGGGCGCGGTGCGCGAAGGGCGCACGCGCGTAAGGCCCGGCGTAGCCGACTTGGTTCTGAAGGCGGTCGATCTTGTGAAGGTCCTTATGCGGCGAGATCATAGCCATGTGGGGAAGACCAGGAGCCGCTTCATGGCGGTGATGCGGGACCTCAAGAGGCTGGAACAAGGTTTGCCCCTGGAATCCGCGGCGCCTGCCGAGGTCGAAGACCCAGCTCGCAGAGCGGCTATTGCACAGTCGCAGGAGCAGCGACCACAGCAGGATGCTGACCCGACGAGGACTCATGAGGCGAAAGGGGGGGAAGAGCGAGAGGTCATCAGGGTCAGCCGGGACCGATTGGAGCGTCTGCTCAATCTCGTGGGAGAGCTGGTTATCGGTCGCGGCCGTTTGGAACAACGGCTGGTCATGCTGGAGCGGTTGTCGAGTCAGGTGCAGGCCTGCAAGACCCGTTTGCTGGACGCCGTCAGAAACTTCGAAGATAAACATGCTTTTACCTTCCCCACCGTTTCGAAGAGCGACAGCGAGTCGTCAGGGCCAACATTCGCCGGACTGAGCGACTTCGGTGCCCTGGAATTCGACAAGTATGACAACTTCAACATCCTCGCCAGACGAATCAGCGAGGTGACAGCCGACATCAGCGAATCCATGTCGCAATTGAGCGGGTCCATTCGACATGCGCATGAGGATATGGGCCAGCTCCAGCAATTGACATTGGGCATGCGGGATGAGATTGCGCGGGCGCGAATGGTTCCGATCGGCACCCCGTTTACCCGGTTCCGCCGCGCGGTCAGAGAAATGGTCCGAACGACGGGCAAGGAAGTCACGTTAGTGACGTCCGGTGAACACACCGAAGTTGATACCAACGTCGTAGAGCGGTTGGTCGATCCGTTGATCCATTTGGTCAGAAATGCCGTCTATCACGGCATCGAGCCGGCGACTGTCCGTATCGCTAAGGGGAAACCGGCTAGCGGCGCCGTGTATCTGCATGCGGCGCACCGAGGCAATGCAGTCGTCGTCGAGGTGGAGGATGACGGCGCCGGGCTCGATCTCGAAAGGATTAAGGCGAAGGCGATTGCGCGGGGCTTGGTCCGGGCCGATGCCGCGGCTGGTCTCTCCGATGCCGATATCATCAAGTTCATCTTCATGCCAGGTTTTTCGACTGCCGAACAGGTCGGAGATCAGGCCGGTCGAGGGGTTGGCCTGGATGTCGTGAAGCGCGTGATCGAGTCCATGAACGGGCATATCGAAGTGGAGTCGGTTCGTGACGTCGGCACCAAGTTCACCTTGCACCTCCCCTTAACTCTCTTGATCGCGACGGCGCTCATGGTGCGGGTAGGGAACGAGCGGTATGCTATTCCGCTGCCGTCCGTGCGTGAGGTCACGATGCCGTCAGCCGGATCCGTGCAGCGGGTCGGGGATCGCACGTTGCTTCATCTCGGGGATGAGGCGATCGAAGTGCAATCCTTGCTAGGGCTGCTGAGGCGTGGTTCCGGCGCATCGGAAGGCGTCACGCCCATCGTGATCGTACGGGCCGCGACCGGTCCACTCGGACTCGCGGTGGATGAATTGCTGGGACGCCAAGAAATCGTGATCAAGCCTCTTGGAGGGCTGAGGCCGCTTCAGCGGTCGTGTTTCGGCGGTGCGACGATCGATCCGGAAGGACGAGTGATCTTGGTGGTCGATGTCGGCCGTCTCACGGCCGGTCCTGCCCAGGAAGCAGCGGCCTTGGTTGAGCCGCAGATCCCGCAACTCATCACCGAAAAGACTGTGTCGGAAGAAGCGATTCCGGAGGCCAAACCTTCCGAGCTGCCGATCCTGCTGATCGATGACTCGCTCAGCATCAGAAAATTCGTCGGTCGCATGCTGGAATCCGCCGGCTATCAGGTCGACACCGCCGTGGACGGCGAAGAAGGGTTGCGCAAAGCGTCGGCGCAGGCGTACCGCTTGATCATTACTGATCTGGAGATGCCCAAGTTGAACGGTTTTGAAGTCATTCAAGCCCTGCGCGGGCGCCCGCAGACGGCCTCGACGCCGATCGTGGTGATGACGACTCGAGCCGGCGACAAGCATCGTCAGCTCGCCATCAATATCGGCGCTACTGCCTACATTGCCAAGCCGGTGGAAGAACGGGCGTTGATTCGGGAAGTCGAACAGTGGACTAGTCGGGAGGCAGGGGTTCGCAAGTGACGTCCTGTCGCGGAGCCAAGGGTAGGGCTCCACGCCAATTGTCCACTCGTGTCGTGGCGCATGTACCACCCGGGAGTCTCCTATGAGCTTGCGTGGGCGTAGGGTGGCGGTAAGATCGGCGGCCCAGTCGACCAGGCATCTCGTCGTGGTCTGCGGCTCTGCCGTGCTTGCGTTTCCCGCCGATTTGGTCCACGGAATTCTCACAGCATTTGACGTGGGATCGCAGACCGCTCTGACGGTCTTAAACGAGACGTACCCTGTAGCCGAACTGCGAGTGCAACTGGGATTACCGCTTGCTGCCGGCAGTTCCCCGGAGGCGCGAACCGTGTTGTGTTCGAGCGGCGTCTGCCGCCGAGCATTTCGTGTCGATCAGGTGTTGGGATTGACTGAAGTGGAGCACATGCAGGTGCTTCCGTTGCCGTCGCACTTTCGCGGAGCCGAACGTGAATGGTTTGCCGGGCTGTTCTTGTATCTCGATGTGGTTGCACTGATCGTGAATCCGGACTGGCTTTTGAACGGGCGCTTATCGCCGTTGCCGAGCGGTGCGATTGCTGATAGGCAAGTGACGAACGCACGCGAGAAAGCGATCGTGATGGATACTGAGAAGTCTCATCCCGCGGTTCTCGTGTCGTCGTTATCGGCGGATCTCAAGGAAGCGAATGATGCAGAGGATACGCCCTGGGCTCAAGTCTAGTTCCCAACGAGCGCGAGGCATCATCGTGTTCGCCGTTGGTGGAAAGCGGTTGGCGGCTTGCGCCGAGGAGGTGGAGAGCGTCATGCCTTGGCCCGACTTCATGCCGGTTCCCAGCCGGACACCCTATGTCAATGCCGTGATCCGGCGTGACCGAGCTGTCCTGCCTGTCTTCGACCTGGCGGCCCGGCTGCAAGTTGAGGCGCTCGGCAACGCATCCTTGTGCCTGGTTGCCAAACACAAGGATGGTCCTCTCGCGATCCGGATCGACCAGGATGTGCCCGCTTTGCACATGGTCGAGCCTACAGCGATTCGGCCGCATCGAGACGCCGATTCCGATATTCTGGGCGCCTATGTCTATGAGGCCGAAGCAATCCCGGTGTTGTCACTGGCCAAGTTGGGGACAACTCGCGGGGAGATCTCACTGCTGGCAAAGAGCGGACGGTAGGGAGAAAGGGACGATGCCGAACATTCTCGTGGCAGACGACAGTATTGCGGTCAGGAAGGTGGCCGAGCGACTCCTCGCGGAAGCCGGGCTCAAGGTGACGCTGGCTGCCAATGGGGAAGAGGCGCTCGCGTTGCTGGGGAAGGAACGGCCGGATGTCATCGTCTCGGATGTCATCATGCCGGACAAGAGCGGGTATGAAGTCTGTGCCTATGTGAGATCACAATCCGCCCTGGAGCGGATTCCTGTGCTGCTCATCTCGGGCATCGTCAACGATGAAGTGACCCGCCAAGCCTCCGCCTGTCTCGCCGACGGCGTCCTGAAGAAGCCCTTCCAGGGAACCTCCTTGAAGGATCGCGTGTTGGAGCTGTTGTTGAAACGACAGCAGCAGGCGCAGCCTGTGGACAGTGGTGCGGCCAATGGGAATGGGCTGGTTGCGCAAGCAGCTAATGGGCCTAAGGTCTACAAGATCTCCGAAGAACAGGTGCAAGAATTTCGACGCACGGCGGCAAAGCTCAAAGAAATCGAGGGCGCGCTCGAACAAGAACGGAGTAAGACGGCCCAATTGTCGGAGCGTCTGGCTGAATTGGATCGAGACACAGCTCGTATCAAGGGCTTGGAGGCGGAACTGGAGACGGAGCGGGTCAGGTCGGCGCAGTTGTCGGAGCGGTTAGCCGAGCTGGATTGTGAAGCCGCACGAGTCAGAAGCTTGGAAGAGGAATTGAGGGTGGAACGGACCAAATCGGCCCAGTTGTCTGATCAAGTCGCCAGGCTGGAGCAGGATGTGGGTCGTCTCAAAGAGATCGAAGCACTGCTGGCAGCCGAGCGGGATCGATCGGCGCAGACGACCAAGCGGGCCGTTGAAGCGGATCGACTGAGGACTCGCGTGGAAGAACTCGATGCCACCTTAATTGCGGAAAGGGATGCCGCAAGCCAGCTCGTCCAACAATTGAACGTATCCGAACAGATGGCTGCTCGTGCGGCGAACCTTGAGGCAGCATTGTCTGCTGAGCGACACAAGGTCACTGAGCTCGGTCGGCGGCTGAGCGAAGCGGAACGGGAAATTGCTCGTGGCAAGGAACAGGTGCCCACACTTTCGGCCGAGCGTGTCGCACAATTGGAGCAGGCCATGGAACGGGTCAAGGAATTGGAACGAGCACTCGCGTCCGAGCAGGGGCGTACCAGCCAACATGCCCACCGCGCGAGCGAGGCAGAACACATGGCACAACAGGCGAATCGTCGACTGGAAGACATGGTTCGCAAGTTGTCCGAGATTGCCGGATTGGCCTCTCAGCTTGGCCAGAGCAAGGTCCGGTAACTCTGGTGGGGGAGCAGCGCGCATGGCATTGGTTCCCGACGGCGACGACGACTTCCAGAAAGAAATCCTTGAGCTCTTTGCCCAAGAAGCCCGAGAATGGTTAGGTCATATCCATCAGGCGTTGCAGGAACTTAGGACACAACCGGATGCTGACCGCCACGTGGCGCTCATCAAGACCATCACGCAAGGGTTGACCAATCTCGGCGGTTCAGCGGCGACGGTGAATCTTCCCGAAGTCGAGCGCGCTACCTTCGCACTCCTACCGTTTGTCGAAAGTATCCGGGATCCGGTGTCGGCTCCCACCCGAGAGGACCTTGCGAGTATCCAGCAGAACTTCCAGTACATCACCACGGCGCTCACTGAAGCCACCGGCGTGTCCGTAACGTTCTCATGCGGTCCGTCGCTCAATGAGATTCCGCTCGACTCATTTCTCAATCAACTTCGGAACTTGGGCATGACGCGAAAGCAAGCGGCAGAGCCAGGCCGAAATCTCGCGCATCTGATTATCCAGAAAATCGAACAAGACGCGCAGGGTGGCGTCAGTCAATTGGACCGCCCAACCGTGGAGGCATTGCTCAAAGGAGTAGCCGACGCCGATGACGCGTTTCTGTCGGTCGTCAAGCAACGCCTCCCCGTGATCTCGCGCGGTGTGGCTCGCTTGAAAACCAAGGCGCAGGATGCAGGATTTTCGGCCGGTGAGTTTGACTCGACCTTTCGTGAAATGAGCGCATTGCAGGCGGCTGCCCAGAACGTGTGCGCGGCCTCAGTCATGGAATTTTTGAACGGACTGCGAAGTTTCTTGACGATCGTGTTGCAACGTCGCATCACGGTGGCGTCCAAGAAAATCGAGGCGGTGGAGTCGCGACTCACCGTCGTGCTCGCAATGGCACAGGAATGGGTCCAGGTTGGGCGAGCGGAACTCGCGGCCATTAGCAAACTTTTGCCTACCTGACTTGCCCCCGCCCCCGACGTTCCGGCTGGCCGGTACTGACCGTGATCGGCGCGATTCTTGACTTGCCGTTGTCGTGCGGACTACGTGTAATAACAGTCTCTATTCGGGAAGGGTAGCGGAAGCGGCATGCACTATGAAGAGCACTGGGGGCTTGTAGCTCCCCCCTTCGACAATGTGCCGGATCCTCACTATTACTTTCCTTCTGCGAAGCACGAAACGGCCCGACAGCGATTGCTCTACGGGATTCAGGCACGCAAAGGGGCCGTAATGTTGACGGGGGAAATCGGATGCGGGAAGACGCTCCTGAGCCGTGCGCTCATTCTCAATTTGCCGCGGGCTACGTACGATGTGGCGCTTGTCGCCAATCCCGCATTGTCGCGGACCGAGTTTCTTGCTGAAGTTCTGTATCAGTTCGGGCTCGATAGCCGGGGGTCCAAGGCGGACGCGCTTCGTCGCTTGAACGATCACCTCTTGGCAAACCAGCGCGACGGACTGGATTCGGTGCTGGTCGTCGACGAAGCGCAGGCCATTGAGGATGACCGGGCATTCGAGGACCTGCGGCTCTTGTGCAACTTCCAGTTGAATCATCGGTTTCTGCTGACTCTAGTGCTGTTGGGCCAGCCGGAACTCAAGAGCCGGGTCGAGGGTATCACGCAACTGAATCAACGGATTGCCATTCGCTATCATCTGAATCCGTTCACTGCCGAGGAGACCGGCGCATACATCGCGGCGCGCATGCAGGCGGCCGGCTGCGCTCGTGAGGTGTTCACGAAGGATGCGTGCTATCAGGTGTTCGAGCGAAGCCGGGGCGTCTGCCGGTTGATCAATTCATTGTGCGATCTCTCTCTGCTGCTCGGATGCGAAGAGAAAGCAATCTGCATCGATGCATCGCTCGTGGAGCGCGCCGGTCTGGCGATGTAGCGATCTCGATACGGACCATTGGTCGTGACGAATGTGGATGAAAACTGGTATCACCAAGCTCAAGAATCGCTCACGCGTGCCGCGACGGCAGTTCAGGAGCAGCGAACTGTCGATCTGAATGAGCTGGCTCGGCTGGCAGAGGGCATTGTGCGCTCTCTGCAGCGGACCGATCAATTGGTCGTCGAAGCGCTCTCCAGCCCTCCGGGATCGCCGCTGATTACGAATCTGGTGAATGTCAGCATCCTGGCCACAAAAGTCGGTCTAGGGTTGGAATACCACGGCCAAGAACTTGAACGCTTGGCGCTGGCAGGGTTGGTCCACGATATTGGTATCTTTGCCGTTCCCCAATCGCTCCTGACGAAGTCTGCCAGATTGACAACCGACGAGCGGGCCTTGATCGAGCGCCACCCGGAGCTCGGCTGTCGCGTGGTTGAACAGGCCGGCGACGCCTATCGATGGCTTTCGCCCATCGTTCTGCAGGCCCATGAACGATGGGCGGGCCAGGGCTATCCCTCCCGGCTGAAGGGGCGGCAGATTGCTGAATTCGCTCAAATCATCGGAGTCGTCGATGTTTTCGATGCGCTCGTCAGCCCTCGTCCATACAGGAAGCGGCTCCTCCCGCACGAGGCGATTCATGAGCTTGTGGTCGTCGAACGGACGGCGTTCCCACGCGAAGCGATCAGGGCCTTGGTCGAGCAGTTGTCTGTGTATCCATTAGGGACCATCGTTCGGTTGACCACAGGAGAGAACGGGGTGGTCACGCGCGTGAATCCTCGCTATCCATTCCGACCGGTCGTGCGGGTTGAAGCGTCAAGCAAGGATCAGATGCGCGGTTCAGGCCGGTCGATGGATCTGAGTCTCACGCCCTTGGTCTCTGTGCTTGAAGCCGTCAATGGTCCGGCGGTGGAACGCGTCACCTTTACTTGCTGTAATGAGGCGCATGGCAACGAGCCTCGGCTCACAAAAGATGCTTCGAGCCAGTTCCCCACGCTGATCGAGAGCTTGGATTCCATCGCGTCCGCGATCCAACAGGTGGTGGAAACGAAATCGAAGGGAGATCATCTCGACAGGAGCAGCAGTGACTCCAAACAGGCCGCCTTCTCGGTGCGCCTATCAGACAGCGACTCAGAGTTCCGAAAAGAAGTGGTGGGTCTCTTTGCTTTGGAAGCGCGGGAATGGTTGGGGCAGATTCAGCGGGCCCTGCGAAAATTGGAAGGTATGCCGCCGCCTCATTTACAGGCGAAGCTCGTGGATATCGTTCTGCACGGCATTACCAACCTGGCGCGCTCTGCGGCAACGGTCCAGTTACCTGCCATTGAAGAAATGGCGATCGGCCTCGTGCCTCTCCTGCAGACGACAGGAGGTCAAGCCTTCGTTCCGGCCGAGGCGCAGATCTCGTCTCTCCAGGCTGGGTTGGAACGCATTACCGCGGCGGTTCAAGAGCTGTCCATCAAATCCTCGCAGATCACTCCGTCGGAATTGGTGCTGGATTCGTTCACGGTATCTTCGACACAGAAAGGACCACCGCAGCACGCGGATGCAGGAGTGTCTGTTGAGACGGCGTTACAGGAAAGGAAACCGGCCGTCGCGGCGGGCGTTCCTCCCATCCTGGAATCCTTGCGATCACTCCAACTCGCTCGGGTGCGTTCTCTCGAGCCGACCCGCGATGTGTTGCAAGCGGTCATCCAGCGGGCGGAATACGAACTTAACCGGGGTGGTGGAGCGGTGGATGTCCACATGATCGAGCGGATTCTGCAGGATCTCGACGCATTGGATCAGCGGTTGTTGGACGAAGTTGAAATGCGCGTCCCCGCGATGCTCCACACACTCTCTGCCCTTAGGTCTGAGGCTGAAGCGTCCGGTGTATCGGAAGAACGGCTCATGTCGGTTCTACGGGAAGTGGAAGCACTTTACGAGATTGCAAAATCCGTGAATGCCTCCACTATTGTGCTGTTCTTGGACGGGCTGCGCTCCTTCATGACGGTGGCCGTCTATCGTAAGGTGACGATGGCGATCAGGCGCCTTGAAGCCGTCGAATCGCGCCTCGGCGTACTTATTCAGATGGCTGCGCAATGGGTCGATGAGGGGCGAATCGAGCGGGCCGCCATCGAGCAAATTCTTCCCAGTTAAAACAACCTTTAGCGCCAATCATCTCTGTGGCCATCGTGAGAAGCCTGCGGCTTACGCGGGCTTCGTCTGCAGGGTGGCACGGTACCTGAAGTGTTGTGCATGACAAGATGTTGGGGTATCCGGAAATGGAAACACTAGCGCACATATCTGATTGAAACCGCACGTGTTTCACAGCCCAAATCTTGGGCAGGTTGCCCGTGCCCGCTCCTTATCGCTTGATCGTCGCTCGTTCCACAGGGTTACTCACAACCAGTCCACAAAAGGTGTGAACACCGCTCGATCATCAGATGGAAGGGCGCATGCGACCGGCGAATGTTGATGGGGTGACGGCGATCTGATTTTCCTCCAACCGTTGATGACAGCCAGTTCACAAGGATCTCGTTGCGATTTCAGTAGCCGCTTCAGGACGAAACTGATCTCATCGCAACGACAGGCTTGTCACAGGCGAAAATTCGCGTTTGCGGTTACGAATCCACCGATCTGTTCACGCAGATTGCAACGGGCGTGGCGACGGTCGTCCAATTTCGGAATGCACGCTCTTGTATGTCTATGTGGCGGGGCATCGTGTTCCAACCCACCAAGGGGCGGTATAATCATACGCTAAATTCCACGAAATCGATTAGTCTGACCTGAGGGGGACGTACGATGCCAAAGTTAGTGACCGTCAAGCGGCTGGAAGGCAATATTGAACGAGCAAGGGAGTATGTCAGAACGTACATTTTGTTCCCCTCCGGTCTCTTGGGGTTGATCTTTCTGGTCTCCGGCACAGCCTCCCTGGGATATCAAATAATGGCAACCGACACCTATACGGGGCACACCTTCTTTGAAAGCATGGGGTTTCTGGTGCTCGGTGGCTTTCTGGGGTGGCTCCAGACCCGGTATCAACGGTACTTGTTGCAAGAGTATCCCGATCATTTCGCCGCACGAATGAAGAGCGTTTCCAGGGGGAGCCGCGCTCGTTCGAAGCGGGATGAGCTGGACAAGGTGACACTCCACCCGGGCCGTCAATGGGTTCCCTTGGCCTATGCGATGGGGGCCTTCACTATTCTCACAGCCTCCGCTCTTAGTTCGATGTTCGGTCACGTCTATTATGTGGCAGCGTATCTGTTGCCCTGGGCAGGTTTCTTTTGGGCGAAGATATTTTTTTGGCGTGGAGTATTGCCGGTCGAGATGGGAAGGGTATGACCCAGGAAGAGGCTAACGGAGTCGTTTCTTTTTCTTGGATTTCGCCTTCGCTGCGGATTCGAGCGATTGGAGCCGGCTTTCGAACTCACGCAATTGCTGGCGAAATTCTGGCAAACGGGTCAAGAGAGGCTGCAGCCGTAACCACTCGGTGTGGGGTATGGCAGGAGTGCCCGATACGATTTGTTTGGATTCCACGTCCCGGGCCACGCCTGAGCGGGCGGCGATCATGACCTGGTCGCCGATATGAATGTGATCCGACAGGCCGGCCTGTCCGCCGACGACCACATGGTGTCCTAAGGATGTGCTGCCGGCGATTCCCACCTGGGCGACGAGAATATTGTCTTCTCCCACCACCACGTTATGCGCGACCTGGACGAGATTATCGATCTTGGTCCCTCGTTTGATCACCGTCTGCCCGAAGGTTGCCCGATCCACCGTCACGTTGGCTCCCAATTCGACGTCGTCCTCGATCGTGACTCCTCCTAACTGAGGAATTTTCTGATGGCGACCTTGGTGTTGCGCATAGCCGAAACCGTCACTGCCGATCACCGTGCCGCTGTGGATGATGACCCGAGCTCCAACACGACAGCCCTCGCGCACGACGACGTTCGGGTAGAGGATGGAATCGTCGCCGATCACCGAGTCTGCGCCGATAAAGACGCCGGGATAGAGAGTCACTCGTGCGCCGATCCGAGCCCGGTCGTCTAACGTGACAAAGGACCAGATCGAAACCTCGGGACCGATCTGGATATCCTGTCCGCGAACGACTTCTGCGGCGACCCCACGCGGGATGTAGCGGGCGGTGAAGAACCGCTGAGCGATGAGTGCAAAGCTGTAGGCCGGATTTGCGACAACCAGTTGCGGCTTTTTCAGAGTCTCAATCGGGCGGCTGACTACGAACGCACCGGCCTGCGATGCCAAGGCGGTCTTCAGAAACCGGTCGGAGGCCACATAGGCGAGGTCACCGTCGCCGGCCAGCTCCAAACTTGACACGCCGGAAATCCTGGCGTCTGCCGCGCCATGCAGTTCCGCACCGACGAATTCTCCGATCAGTGTCAATGTAAAGGAGAGCGGTTCCACCATTACGACCTCGATGAGGATTTTTTGCGCGTGTTGCCGCGGCGAGTTCCCGTTGCGCGAGTTGCCGGCCGCGGCGTAACAGTGGCGGTTTTCTGTTGCACGTAGCGGACGACATCACCTACGGTTCTGAGACCGGGAAGGTCCTGGTCGGGGATCTGTAAGTCGAACGCTTCCTCGATTCTGTACAGCAGCTCAATCGTCGCCATTGAGTCCAGACCCAGGTCTTCCCGCAAGCGAGCGGTCTGTTTGATCGACCGGGTGTCGCACTTCAGATGTTCCGCCAGCGCGGTCACAATCCGACTTGAAATCGCGGCCTCAGCTCCCATCACTCCGCCTCCGACTTCAACAAGACTTTCTTGAAGACGACCGTGGCGTTGTTGCTTCCAAAGCCGAACGCATTCACCAATCCGACGCTCACAGAACAATCCTGAGCCGTCTTGGAAATTCCACCGAGCGCACAAGCCGGATCTGGATCGTCATAGTTAACGGTGGGGTGAACCTGCCCGGTCTGGAGCGTCAGCGCGGTCACGACGCCTCCGATAGCGCCCGCAGCTCCCAGGGTGTGCCCAATCAGAGATTTCGTCGCCGAGACGGCCAGCCTCTCTGCGCGGGTTCGAAAGACCTGCCGCAACGCGCTCGCTTCAACGGTATCGCCGATTTGCGTGGCGGTTGCATGGGCGTTGATGTAGTCGACTTGTGCCGGGCGGACTCGCGCATCCTCCAGCGCCAGGCGGATAGTGCGTGCGACGTCGGAGCCATCTTCTCTGGGAATAACCAGATGATAGGCTTCACTGGTTGCGGCATAGCCGGCCACTTCGGCATAGAGGCGGGCTTTCCGTCGGCGTGCGTGAGACCACGATTCCAGGACGAGAGCACCGGCGCCCTCGCCCATGACGAAGCCATCCCTAGCCCGGTCAAACGGCCGCGAAGCCCGATGCGGCGTGTCATTGAATCCTGTCGAGAGCGTGCGGAGCGAGCAGAATCCGGCAAAGACCAGCGGCGTAATACTGGCGTCGGCGCCGACGACGATGACGACATCGGCTTGTCCTGTCCGGATGCAGGTGAGTCCTTGGCCGATCGCATGCGCGCTGGAAGAGCAGGCGGTCGAAATGGTCAGATTCGGGCCCTTTGCGCCAAAAGCCATTGCCACAATGCCAGAGGCCGAGTTCAGCGTAATCGTAGGGATGAAATTCGGATGTACACGCTGCGGCTTCTGCCGGTGATAGAGCTGCGTGATCTCCCGTTCCCCTATGATCATCCCGCCCATGCCGGCTCCGACGATCACGCCTATACGCTCGGGGGGCTCGCGGTCCAGGCGAAGCCCCGCGTCGGCCACGGCTTCCTTGGCGGCAACGAGCGCGAACTGCGCATAACGATCGACCCGCTCCCATTGGCCGGACTCCAGAAACTCGCCAGGATTGAAATCATGGATTTGGCCGGCGACGCGGGAGCGGTAAGCATCGAGGGGGAAAGGATCAAAGGCGCGCAGCGCGGAGATGCCGGATTGTCCCGCCACAGCCGCTTTCCAGAAAGAGCCGACCCCGATGCCGATCGGGGACACGATGCCGAGACCGGTCACCACGGCTCGCGAGATCATAACTCGACCACAGACGATCTGAAACCGGAAGACATGTGTGTCTTCTTACAGGAAGGCGCCAGGCCAGTCAACGTACCTTGCGATCCGTGCCAGCGCTCGGTGGCATGATACTGTTGCTCAATAGCGAACTTTGAGAAACAAATAGAATCCCAAGGTCAGGAAGACCATGTTGGCCAGCCATCCGGCAACTGCGGGCATAAGGGCGCCGCTGCGTCCCAAGGCGATGGCGAGCGAATGGGTCACCCAGTAACAGAAGCCGAGCAAGAGTGCTTGGCCGATTCCCACCGCCAGACTGCCCCCACGCACCCCGCTCCGGCGCAAGCTGAGAGCAATGCCGACGATGACCAGGACGATGGTCACGAACGGAAATGCGATGCGTCCATAGTAATCCGTCTGTAGTCGAGAGAAGCCGATACCGTCGCGGCCGAGCCGGTTCACGAATTGCCGAATGTCGTGCAAGGTCATGGTTTCAGGATCGACCGAGAGCCACCGTGCGAAATCCTCCGGAATTTGTGAGAGTTGAACAGGCAAGATGTGAAACTCGCTGGCTATCACGCTGCCGTCGGGAAGAAATTGCCGTCGCACACCCTCGACCAGTGTCCACCCGTTGTCGGTGTAGCGGGCTTCCTTCGCTTCCATCAGCTCATCGAGGTGAAAGGTCGAAGATAAGTGGTATAGGTGCACGCCGGACAGTCTCGCGCCACCCGGTGCGATGCTCTCAATGTTCATCAGCGTTTGATTGCCGATTCGCGCCCAGGATTGGACCGGTTTCACCGACAGGGGCTCGACTCTTTTCTCGATCTTTACCGAACGCACCTGTTCGGCTTGCGCGTTCGAAAGCGGAATGACGGTGGCGCTGAAGATTAATAGGAAGAAGCTCACCAGGAGAGACAGGAAAAGGAAGGGAGAGGCCAGCCAGTAAAGGCTGATGCCGCAACTCCGCATAGCGGTGATTTCGTGATTCCGCGAAAGGGTACCGAGGGTCAGGAGCGTTGCCATAAGCAGCGCCAGCGGTGCGATCTGAAAGAAAATACCGGGCATGCGGAGGATGAAGTAGATCAGCACGTCCGGCAGCTCCGCGTCGAAGTGGAGGAAGCGCCGGACCTTCTCGAAAAAGTCGATCACCACATAGATCGTCATGAGGGCGGAACCGCACATCGCGAAGATCTTGAAATACTCGCGAATTACGTATCGGAAGAGAATGCTCATCGAGCTATCGTCGGTTCATGTGTTGGAACGAGACAGCCGCGATCAGGGCGAAAAGACCGTTCGGGAGCCACGCGCCGGCAAAGGGTGGCAACACCAGTGTGGTGACCAGAAACTCGCAGAGCACGTTCATGACGTAGTAGGCGATGACGACTCCCACCCCGACCGCGAATCCCCCCATCCGTCCAGACCGTTTCGAGACGATGCCGACGGGAATGCCTAAGATGCATAAGATCAAGGCGGCTGTCGGGAACGCGAGGTCTTTGTAGTATTCCATCAACCGCCGCAAGGCTGGTGGATCACGCCAGTCAGACTGTTTCAGTTGTTTCAGGATGGCGTCCAGAGTGGGGCGTTCTTCGATGGTCCCATAGGCACTCTGATCGAGGCTCATGGAGAGGGCATACGTTGAGAAGGATGCATGCTGATACTGCTCGACCTCCGCCGCCTTGCTGTGAATGACTCCTTCCCGGAGGCGCAGCGCCACCTGACTGCTGGTGGGATCAGTAAGGACGACATAGTCGCGCGCCACGATGATGCGTGGCTCGTCCGGATTGCGCTCGTCGGATACGAAGATCCCCCGGACTCCCTCAGCTTCGCGGACTTCCGGCACGTAGATGACCATACGCGGAACGGGCTCGTTGAATACGCCCTTGTCCAAAGCCAGTACCAGTTGATCCCGAAGGAGGTTCAATGCGACCTTTTTCAAGTTTACACTTGTCCAAGGCTGCCCCCATTGTGACAGGAAGAGTGTCAGGCCGAAGACCAGGATTGAAAACAGAAAGACCGGGCGGGAGAGCCGAAGCAAGCTCAGGCCGGCCGCTCGCATGGCGACGAGTTCCTTGTCGAAGGATAAGCGGCCGAATGCGGTGATCGAGGCGATGATGCCGGCAATAGGGAGCGTCAGGACGAAAAAGGAGGGGAGCAAGTGAGCAAATACATTGAACACGGCCATCAGGCCGACCCCTTTCGCGACCAGTAGTTCCACGAGCCGGAGGAGTTCCTTCGTGAGCATGACAAAGCAGAGGGCTCCCAAGCTCACCGAGAAAGGCGTGAGTAACTCCATGAAAATATAGCGATCGAGGATAGTTCGTAAGAACACGGGATTTGATCGGGTTCGAGGGCTCGCGTGACACTATAAGAAACTTGCAGGGGGTTGTAAATGGACCAATGGGACTGGTCGGCAAAGATTCGCTTGACAAGATTAGAAACCCTATGTTACATGCGTCGCGTCTTTTTTTATTACCACGATGGCTTATCTTACCGTTTCCCATCCCCTCGCGGTCCCGTCGGTCCATCTTTCCGTACATCTTCTGGTTGTTCCCTTACATCGTGGTGGTGTTTTAGGTGGTGTTTTGTCCAAGGTACCGGCTGCTCGTGTTGAAGCGGCTGTTGAGGAAAGGAGGGGGTTGTGAAGACAAAAGGCACTGTGAAGTGGTTCAATGATCGGAAAGGCTTCGGCTTTATCCGTTTAGACAGTGGCGAGGATGTGTTTGTGCATTATTCCGCGCTCCAAGGCGACGGATTTAAGACCTTGAAGGAAGGGGAAAATGTCGAGTTCGACATCGTTCAGGGGGCTAAGGGACCGCAAGCGGCCAACGTGATGAAGACGACGGCTCCAGCGGTATCCTAGGTCGACCTTCTATCGTTGCAGGTTTTCTTGGGGCGGTCCGCAGGGTAAATCGATGCGGCCGCCCCAGTTGTTTCTGTATCAGTTCAGCTCCACGTGTTCTGTATTCCATTGGTTTTCTTGACAAAAATTAGAGGCCGGTTTAGCGTTGACTTGTTACGGAGGTCCGAGTGGGGGTTGATCGTACCGCCGTCCTGCACAACGCACAGCTCTTTGCATCCAGGGGCCAGTTCGATGCCGCGATCAGCGAGTGGAAGAAGCTCGTTGCGGAATCGCCCACGGATGGGAGCATTTTCAATACCATCGGTGATCTGCATCTGAAGCGGAATTCGGCCGCCGAGGCGATCACCGCCTACCTGCAGGCTGCCGCAGCCTTCCGGAGCGAAGGTGCGACTCTCAAGGCCATTGCTGCTTACAAGAAAGTCCTCAAGGTCGATCCATCCAGGTACGAAGTCTATCGTCATCTCGGCGATCTAAACGCTGAGCGTGGTCTGCTCAGTAGCGCCGTTCAAGACTATCTCACGCTCGGTAAGCATTACCTGAAAGAACGAAAAACCAAAGAAGCGCTCGATGTGTACCGCAAGATCGTGAGCCAGGATCCTGCTAACCTCGATGCGCAGGAACGCGTGGCCGAACTCTGCCTGCAGGAAAATTTGCAAGGCGAAGCGGTGCAAACCTACCTGCAGTTGGGGCGAGAACGTTCAGCGCAACAGCGGTATGACGAGGCGAAGGACGCCTACCTCGCTGTGCTGCGGATCGATCCGAAGAATAGTGAAGCCGCTCAGTATGTCCAGAATTTCGGCAAGAGCACGCCGAAGACCGTGACCGTATTCCGCTCCGACGGAGCCCGGTCTCCGGGGCTGCCGAAGGCCACTGAACCTTTGAATATGTTGGTCGAGGCGACTCGGCGGATGGAGGAGGGACAGTATGCCGGTGCGGAGGCGATCCTCACGCAAATTCTCACCCGGGAGCCCGGCAACCCCCAGGTGTGTCAGTTGTTGGCTAGGCTCCATTTATTGCGGGGAGATCTCCGGGTGGCGCTGGGGGAATATCGTTTTCTCGCCGGGGCCGCGCTCCGCGCACAGGACTATGCATTGACAGAGTCGCTCATCAACGAGTATCTCCAGGTAGAGCCAAACTGTGTGCCGCTCTTGGAGCTGCTTGGCGAGTTGTACAAAGAGCAGGGGGACGTCTCCACAGCCGTCGTTCATTACGGCAAGGCCGTTGAAGTGCTCTTGGAACACCCCGAACCGGGTATGCCGACGCTCCCAGCGGAACTCTATGAAAAAATCGTACAGCTCGCGCCCACCGGTCCTGTTGCTATCAAGCTGGCATCTCGATTTGAGCCGTCTGCAGCGGCGCCTCCGGTGGGAGAGGAAGAGAGCTCAGCTCCATTCCAGAACATTTCGACGCCATCCCAGGCGATCCTTCAAAGCCAGGCTTTCGGTGTTGAGGCCAACCCGGCGGACGGAGATTCTTCAGGGTCGCCCAAGACGGCGTTAGAGCAGGCACAAACCCTCATGGCGAAGGGATCGCTGGTTGAAGCGGAGGGCATGCTGGCGCAGTTTCTGCGGGACCAACCGGACCACATCGAGGCGCGACATCTCTTCGGGCGGCTCTATGAAGAACGGGGAGATGGTCCGAGCGCGGCGCTGCAATATGCGCGGGCCCTGGACCTTCTTCTAGAGGACCCATCACAAGGGGCGCAGCATCTACCGGCTGAGTTATATCAAAAGATCAAGGCGCTCGCTCCAGCGAGCCCGATCATAGGCCGTCTCGCCTCTCGATTTGACCAGCCGGCCAGCCAAAAAACGCAGCCTCCGGTATCGCAACAGGCCGGGCCAACCCCGGACGAATGCGAGACACATTATGCCCTCGGGGTAGCCTTTAAGAACATGGGATTGTTCGATGAAGCCAAAGAAGAATTTGAGGTATCGATCCAAGGGGCTGACTACTTCATCGATTCCTCCCTGATGCTGGCGCGCTGCTGCAAAGATCAAGGGCGGCTTCAACTCGCGATCGCTCAGCTAGAGCGGCTCCTTTCTGACCCGCGGTGCAGTGGCCAGAAGGCGCTGGCTATCCGGTATGAATTGGGGGTTCTTTACGAAAGCGCCGGCTTCTTGGACCAAGCTCTGCAAGCATACGAAACAATTCCCTCCTTTCACGACGTGCCGCATCGTCTGGAAGCCCTCAAGGCGAAAAGCCAGATCGCTTAGTCCGCGTTGTCAGTTCACTCGGTGTGGGGCTGGGCGGCCGGCCAAGACGGCCTCTATGTTCTCGACACAGATCATCCCCATCCTGACTCGTGTGCGAAGGGTGGCCGAGCCCAAGTGGGGGAGGAGTACCACCTGCTTCAGCGATAACAGACCAGGGTGCACTGCAGGTTCCCGCTCGTACACGTCCAGCCCCGCGCCGGCGAGGGATCCCTCCCGCAGCGCCTCGACCAACGCCTCCTCATCCACGATAGGACCCCGCGCCGTGTTGATCAGAAAGGAAGTCGGCTTCATCAGACGGAACTCCTCTCGGCCGATCAGGTGCCTCGTCTCAGGGGAGAGGGGAGCGTGGAGACAGACGAAATCCGACTCAGCCAGAAGCTCGCGCAAGGGCCGGGCAGTCCAGTGGGTATTCGGCGGCATGGAGCGCAGCGGCGTCCGGCTGTGATAGAGCACCGGCATGTTGAAGCCGGCAGCTCGTGCGGCGACGGCTTGGCCGATCCGGCCCATGCCGATGATTCCCAGCGTTTGACCGGCTACGTCGGCACCCAGCAATTGCGTCGGTGCCCAGCCGGACCATTGAGACGAGCGAACCATCGCATCGCCCTCCACCACACGACGGGCGACAGCCAGGATCAACGTCCATGTGAGGTCAGCGGTCGTGTCGGTCAACACGTCCGGCGTGTTCGTCACTACCACGCCGCGGGCGCGGGCAGACCGGATGTCGATGTTGTTGTACCCCACGGCGCAGTTCGCCAGAATTTTCAACTGAGGTGCCGCGGCCAACACGTCTCCATCAATCGTTTCGGTCAATGTGCAAATTGCTGCCTCCGCCTCGCGCAAACCTTGCAGCAGGTCCTGCCTGGTTGGAACAAGCTCGCGCGGGTTGTTGAGCAAGAGGAACCGTTCCCGGATCACCGCCATGACAGGATCCGGCAACAAGCGCGAGACGTAAAGGCGTGGCAGGGGCATCTCCGTATCTTGCTGATCGAGGGGCGCGCTATCTTATCGGATCGTCGCCCGACCAACAACCTCCCCTTGTTCTCATCTCCGCGCTACGACTAGCAGGCTGTAGAAAACTATTATGGGCCCCCGGAAACACAGGACGGCACAAGATCACCCATGAAATCGGAAGAGCCCGCAGGATGTTCAAAAAGGCCGTCCAGCAAGGCCGCAGCGAGCGAAGAGGCGAGGCGTACTCTGTGCGATACGGTGAGCCTCTGAGCGATGCGAGAACGCCGCTGGCGGACTTTTTCAACGTCCTGCTAGAATGAACGCACATTTCGCATTGGAGCTGATGACATGCCTCTCTTGCTTCCCGAAAAGTCCCGCGCCATTGCCGCAGACCTTCGCCGGTTGCTCGGTGGTGAGAAGGTCAAAGACGACATTCCGACCCGCACCGCCTATGCCGTGGATGCCGGCATCTATCGCGTGACACCCGCCGTGGTGGTGATGGCCGAGTCGGAAGCCAACGTCCAAACCGTCATCACCTATGCTGTGAAGCGCGGGATCGCACTGACTCCCCGGGCTGCCGGAACCAACCTCACGGGATCGGCGATCGGGTCCGGCATCATCCTCGACGTGTCCCGCCTCGATCGGATTATCGAGGTCAACCGGGAGGAACGGTGGGCGAGGGTTCAGCCCGGCATCGTGCTGGCAGAGCTCAACAAGCGTCTTGCGCCGGAGGGGCTCTTGTTCGGTCCGGATCCTTCAAGCGGCGATATGTGCAAGTTGGGGGGGATGATTGCCAACAATTCCAGCGGTCCCCACACGCTCCGCTATGGGTCGGTGAAGGATAATGTGCAGAGCCTGCGCGTGTGCTTGACGTCCGGTCACTGGATCGACGCGCGACCCTATTCGCTGGATGAGCCTGCGCTGGAACGATTGTTGATCGACTTCCCGGCGTTGCGGGACACGTTCGTCTTGACGCAATCCCATTCGGAACTCATTGCCGCGAGGCGCCCGACGGTCAGCAAGAACAGTTGCGGCTACAATCTGTTCGACCTTGCGGACGGTCTAAAACGAGGACGGTTCGATCTGCCGAAGCTCTTTGTGGGTAGCGAGGGGACGCTTGCTGTGGTCGGCGAGGCGACAATCAGGCTGGTCAAGAAACCGTACGCCAGTCTGACGGCGTTGATCCATTTCCGGAATCTTGAGGATGTAGGTGAAGCAGTGCCGCAGTTGTTGCAACTCGCGCCCAGCGCGCTGGAAGTGATGGACGGCAATACGTTGGATCTGATCGGCCGTATCCGCTACGGCATTCCGGCGGATGCGGCTGCGACGCTCCTGGCAGAGGTGGATGCCGACGACGGCGGGAACGACCTGCGGGAGCACGCGGATAAAATGGCGGTGATCTGCCGGCGCTACCGGCTGGCAGCCGATCTTACGGTCGCCTTCGACCGAGCGCAACGAGATGAACTGTGGCAGGCGAGGAAGGCGCTGTATCCCACCCTGTACCGATTTGATTTGCGGAAGAAGCCGATCAATTTTGTGGATGATGTGGTGGTGCGGGCGGAGCGCATCAGCGAGCTGATCCGTTATCTGGAAGAGTTCTTTGCGGGGCAACGAGTACCGGTGGCGATCTTCGGCCACATCGGAAACGGCAATGCCCATATTGTGCCCCTGCTTGATGTGAATGATCGGCAGGATTTCGACAAAATGGTCGAAGGATACCGTGAGATCCATCAGACCGTCCTCACTCGATTCGGCGGCTCAATTTGCGGCGAACACGGCGATGGGCGCGTGCGTGCCGAGTTCGTACGCAAGATGTTCGGCGAGGAGCTGTATGAGCTGTTCGTGCAGGTGAAGCGCGCGCTCGATCCGTCCGGCGTCATGAATCCGGGGGTGAAACTCAGCGACGCGCCGTTCACGGAGCATATCGACTATCAGCGGCTCTCCAAATCCTGCGCGACCTGCGCCAAGTGCAACTCGGTCTGTCCGGTCTACGACGTGTTTCAATCGGAGGACATGAGTTCGCGGGGCTGGTTCGAAATCGTCACGGCGAAGGATTACAGCTATCTGAACTCGAAACGAGTGGTGGAGGCTTGCCTGAATTGCAAGTCTTGCCGGACGATCTGCCCGGCCGGCGTGGACGTGTCCGATCTCATTCTGAAGCGACGAGCCGAACGGCCCAATCGGATGGCGGGGCTTATCTTCCGATTGCATGCACGGCCTCGGTTGTTCGAGCCGCTGCTCAAGCTCCTGGCTATGACACAGCCGGGATGGGATCGACCTTGGCCGCGCATGGCGGTCGAATGGCTTACACGGCCCTTCTTGCGGCGGATTGCCGACACGGCTCGCATTCCAAGAGATATGGTCCTGCCCAAGCTGGCCCGTCGGCACCTGCGCGAGCGGTATCCTGAGCTGGTTCGGAAGGGGAGTGAACCACAGCAGAACGACGTGGCTTATTTTCACGGCTGCGCGGCGAACTACTTTGACGACGGGGTGGGAGACGCGGTGATCGCAGTTCTGCGGAGACACGGTGTGGAGCCGGCGCTTCCGCCTCAGCGCTGCTCCGGTACGCCGATCGAAACGTATGGGCATCTGGACCTCGTGAGGGAGGGAGCACGGTTCAACCTGCAGTCTCTTGCACCTTATCGCACTATCGTGACGGGCTGCGCTTCCTGCACGCTCATGCTGAAAGATTATCCCAAGCTCTTCGAGGATGGACTTGAACGGCAAGCGGCTGAAGCGTTGGCTAAGCGAGTCCGGCATATCTCCGAGTTTGTGGCCCAGTCCGCGGGCTCGCCTGCGAAGGGAGCCGCAGCATCGTCCCCGCGGCGTGTCACGTACCATTCATCCTGCCACTTGCGGGCAGCGGGAGTGACCAAGGAACCGAGAACGATTCTTGCCGGCCTGCCGGGTGTCGAGTTTGTAGAGATGCCGGATGCGGATCGCTGTGCCGGCGGGGCTGGGACTTACATCGTGAAAGATTATGGGACGTCTCAGAAGATTTTTGCGCGGAAACGACGGGCGATCGAAGAGAGCGGCGCCGAGGTGGTGGCCACCAGTTGTCCGGCCTGCATGATCCAGTTAAAGAACGGATTACAGGGGCGAGCGGAAGTCAAGCATGTGGCGGAGGTGCTGAACGAGGCTTATGAGGCCGCCGTGCGCCAATCGGGCGAGCACGAAAGGACGAGGCGCTGATGTTCAGGAAAGCCGATCTGATCTTTGTAGCCTTGGCGGTGCTCGTGGTGGTCGGCGTCACTCTTCTGCCTTCGCCGAAAGATCAAAATCCCGCCGTGCCCAAGAACGCTGCGCACCAAGGAATGGCCGTTGAAAAGGATTGCCTCAGGTGCCATGTTGTTGGAGGGGTGCAGCCACTGTCAGTGCGGCATCCCAAGCGGCAGGATTGCTTCCGGTGTCATCGGACGAATAAGGATTCGTAAGGGGGAGCGGTTATGGTTACGATCATGATGTTCGGCCACGCATTGCGAGAGTGCGTGGAAGAGCCGGAGGTTGAAGTGAAAATCGCTGCGCCGATGACCGTGAAAGCCGTTCTCGAAGCCAACCAGGACAAGCTCGGCGGCGCACTGAGCCTTGCCAACAAAAGCGAAATCCTTGTGACCATCAACAAGAAGGTTGGTACGTTGGATTCCATCGTGAAAGACGGCGATACAGTTAAGCTGACCCACCAATTCAATCCTTCCTACGACGGCGCCCGCTGGCACAACCCGTGAGAGGGTTAAGAAAGCATAAAGTATTGGGGATAGTGGAATGGCTGATTTGAAGTGGACAACGGACAAACCGACGACGGCCGGTTGGTACTGGTACCGCGGCCAGGCGCACGAAGCTGACCCATTCATCGTTCAGGTGGATGAGGTGGGGCAATTTCAGTGGCCGGACGGGGGATTTCAGGAGGTGACCCTTGCAAAAGGAGAATGGGCCGGGCCGATCGATCCACCGGAGGAGTCGTGAGCTGATCGCAGGAGTCAGGAGTATGGGTCAGCTTTCCATCATCTCCAGCCTGGCGTCGAACTCGTGATCGCACTGGGCGCAGCGTAGGCAATCCCGTTCAACAGTACCTTCCTCGATCCGGATGCCCATGCCTCCGCAATCCGGGCATCGGGCCAGATGCGGTTGGTGCTCGTCCAGCGTCTCATAGCGTACGCCGTGCAAGCAGTACACCGGCTGTCCATTGATCTCCCAGGACCGGCCCTGATTGTCCATTTCCGGCAAAACGATGTAATGGCGTGCGGCATAGTCCTCTATGGCCTGGCGCGTGGCAAGCCCGTCCTTGATGAGCTTGCCGGTCCGGGCGTCGTAGAGCGCATCACCCTCGATGCTCACCTTCGTAGGACCCATAAGGCACCTCTCTTGAAATAACGATAATGCAACCTTACTCCGGTTGCAGTTCTGAATCAACGGCGGACATGTGTCCGGGTGAAGGCCAGTAACTGCCGCGTGCCATCAGCCCGGACCCCATAGGCCACGAGCAGCTGCACGCGCTTGCGGCCGCCCGGCGGTCCAAGCGCGCAAGGTGCCGAGGCGGGGGACAAACTCGCGCTCGTAAAACCCGTTCCGGGCATCGGCCCGCGCCGGACGCCGTTCGTACTCCCGCACCCCCAGAGACCGATCCCGGGCCTCCAGCGACAGCCGCCCTAACCAGTCTTGCCAACTCTGCCGGGTGGGCTGGGCGAGATCGCCCCAAAACTGCTCGCGGAGTTCGGAACGGAAATGTTGCCACTGCTTGGTCCACGGTGCTCGCGTCGGCATAGGTGCACGCCTCCTTTGGTGGAGATTGGTGGAGAATGGGTTCGCCTCGTCAGCGCCCAGCTTACACCCTTCGTCTTTGACACAGAGAAGATTACATCACCAACGGCGACCATCCCTTGCGCCGCTGATGGGCCTATGGTACGTTACGCGTCGCTCTCCGAGCATGAGCGCACGAGGGATCGTCATGGGTGGCGAGGAGGAACAGGGGTTCATCATCCGTGACCGTCGGGGGCGCGCAGAGCAGGATGCCGGCTCTGCGGCAGCTCAGGCGCGTCCTTCTGCCTCAAGCACGGCACCGTCGTCCGGTCAGGCACAACAGGCCCAGAGTGCTCCGACACAGGAGCCCGGCATGCCGGTGACCTTCTCGTCGTTCGTGATTTCGGTCGGCACCTCTGCCTTGATGCTCCTCGGGGAACAGATTGATCCCCAACAGCCTCCCGTACCGGTGAACTTGCCGCAGGCCAAAGAGATCATCGATCTGCTGTCGGTTCTGGAAGAGAAAACACGGAGCAATCTTACAACGGAGGAACAGACGGTGTTGCGCGACATGCTCTATGCGCTCCGGATGAAGTACGTCAGCCTGGCATCAGGGCAACCATCCTCCCGCCAGTCCTAACTCCGGTTGCGGGCCTGTCGCGCAACTGATCCATCTCCGTCCTCATCAGTCGTTCCGCCGAGGAACCAGTCTCGATCGCCCAGGAAATTCCCGGCAGGTGGACGGCGAGGGGGAACCGGTTGCATGAATTGTAAGGCCCCTTGCAGGATTCGGGTATAGTGCCTGATGATAGGCACATGAATGGGTGTATTGGATCAGTCCATGGCTGACTCCGGTGGTGCCGACATCAACAATTTGGGGGAGAAGAAGTCCGGTGGTGCATTGCCGGAGATGGCCAAGTTTGCCGGTGGAGCTGTACGGCCGGCTTGGGAGTCGGCTGATGAGCAGGATCGTCGGAAACTGCACGTGCGTCCTGTCTGGATCGTCCTTGTACTGCTGGCCCTCTGCCTCGGCCTCACTGTGTATTATGCCCAGTATGGAGTATCCGGAGTCGATGACGCAGGAACGTTTTTGCCGAGCACGAGCTATGCCTTCGTTCTGTTGCTGATCAACCTGGATCTGATCGGGTTCGTCGTCCTCACGCTCCTGCTGTCTCGGAACCTCATCAAAGCCTATTTCGAGCGTAGGCATCGGATGATGGGATCGGGGTTCCGAGCCAAACTCGTGGCGGCGTTTATTGGGTTCTCGCTGATTCCGACCGTGTTGCTGGCGGTTGTCGCCAGCGGTTTGGTGAACAAGGCGGTGGATGTTTGGTTCAGCGATCAGATCGAGCGGGTCATGAAGGACTCTTACGAGGTGGCTCGGATGCAGCACGCCGGGCATATCACACTCGCCGTCAACAGTGCCCGCGCGATCAGCCATGAAATCTTTCGCGAAGATCTGCTCACCCAGGAACAACGCGATCTGTTGGTGGCTGCCATGATCCGGAAACGCGCCGAGTATGGCGTGGCCGGCGTCGAGGTCTATTCGGCGAAAATGGAGACCATGACCAAGGCGTTGGATCCGGAAGCGCCGTCGGCAGTCCTGGATCTTCCAAGTGGCCAGCTCGTTCTGCAGGTCATCACGGGCAAGCAGGAGTTGACCTCGGTTCAAGAGGCGCAGAGCGGGCGGCTCGTACGCGCGGCGATGCCGATTGCTTCCAATATTCGTCGCGGTGAAATCGATGGAGTGGTCGTTGTGGATGCGTATGTGCCGGAGTCGTTGCTCGCCAAAATGGAAGGCATCGGCCGGCAGTACGCCGAATACAAACAGATCAAGGCGATGAAGAACCCGATCAAGGCCGGTGCGTATCTGTTCGTCGCCGTGATTACCGTGTTGATCCTTTTCAGCGCGACGTGGTTCGGCTTCTATGTGGCGCGTGGTATCACCGTGCCGATCCAACGGTTGGCGGAAGCCACCGAGTCGATCGCGCACGGCGATCTTTCAGTCAGGATCGAGGCGAAGGCGGCCGATGAGATCGGTACGCTGGTCGAGTCGTTCAACCGGATGACGGAGGATTTGCGCTCGAGCAAAACCAAGCTCGAGGAGGCCAACATCTCGCTCCGGCAGTCCAACGTAGAGCTGGATCAACGCCGCGCTTATATCGAGATCGTCGTGGACACGATTGCGGCAGGGCTTGTCTCGATTGATCGAAGCGGCGTGCTCACCACCTTTAATCCGTCCGCGGAGCGTATCCTAGGACTGCGGGGCGACCGGCTCCGCGGCCGTCAGGTGAATGAGGCGTTCAAGGAATACGGGCTCGACCTATTCCAGACCGCCTACGACCGGATGCTGGTCGATCAGCGGGACAACCTCTCACTGGAAGGACAGGTCGAGGTTCAGGGAAAGTTTTTGACCATCGGGCTCAATTGCACTCGCATGTGCGATGAGGCGAATCGCGACCTGGGGTTTGTGCTCATTTTCGAGGACCTGACCGAGCTTATCAAGGCTCAGAAAGCCGCGGCGTGGCGGGAAGTCGCGCAGCGGATCGCGCATGAAATCAAAAACCCGCTGACGCCGATCCAATTGTCGGCTCAGCGCCTCCGCAAAAAGTTCTTCGACAAGGCGCCGGACTTCGAGCGTATTTTCGACGATTCCACGCAAGTAATCGTCAACGAGGTGGCCAGTCTCAAACAGATGGTGGACGAGTTTTCCAAGTTTGCCCGCATGCCGGCGCCGCAACTGGCTGTAAACTCGATTCATGACGTCGTCAAGGAAGTCGTCACACTCTATCGGAGCGCCCACAAGGACGTGGAGTTTATCGTCGATCTGGATCAAGACCTGCCGTCTCTCAACTTCGATCGAGAACAGCTCAAGCGCGTCTTTGTGAACTTGTTCGATAATGCCATTCAGGCGATGAACCAGAAGGGCCGGCTCTGGGTCACGACGCGCTACGATACGAAGCCGCGTCGCGCGGTTGTGAGTATCGCGGACGAAGGAAGCGGTATCGCGCCGGAGGACCAGGAGAAACTCTTCGTGCCCTATTTCTCCCGAAAGAAGACGGGTACGGGCTTGGGACTCGCAATCGTGCGGCGTATCATCACGGATCACGAAGGGCAGATCCAAGCGGCGAACAATCAGCCGAAAGGGGCCGTGTTCACGTTCGAATTGCCAGTGTAAGGGAACTGTGACGAGTGACAGGTGAAGGGTGACAAGTTGGCTCACGAAATCGATCTCGGACCTTGCGTCCCGCGCGTCACGCGTCGCCGATCACGAGGTCTGAATGTCCGCATCCATCCTTATCGTTGACGACGAAGTGTCCATCCTGAATTCCCTGAGCAGCATCTTGGAGGATGAGGGCTACGAAGTGACCGCCGCCAAGAGCGGCGCCGAAGCCTTAAAGCTCTATACCACTGAACCACCGGACTTGATGCTGTTGGATATCTGGATGCCGGAAATGGACGGGCTCGAGACGCTGCGGCGGGTGCGCGAGTTGGTGCCGACCGCGCAGGTCATGATGATGTCCGGCCACGGCTCGATCGAGACAGCGGTCAAGGCTATCAAGCTCGGGGCCTACGATTACATTGAAAAGCCGCTGTCGCTGGAGAACGTTACGCTCCGCGTCAAGCACGCGCTGGATCAACATCGGCTGGAACAGGAGAATTTGTCGCTGCGTACGAAGGTCGAGCGCAAGTTCGAACTAGTGGGAACGGCGCCGTCGATGCAACAGCTTCGGCAATTGATCGGGACAGCGGGGCCGACCAACAGCCGTGTCCTGATCGGCGGAGAGAACGGTACGGGCAAGGAGCTCGTGGCGCGAGCCATCCACCAGAACAGCGTGCGGGCCGACAAACCGTTCGTAGCCGTCAATTGCGCAGCTATTCCGGAAACGTTGATCGAAAGCGAGTTGTTCGGCCACGAGAAGGGTTCGTTCAGCGGCGCTACGTCGATGAAGCGCGGGCAATTCGAACAAGCGGATGGCGGCACTCTCTTTCTGGACGAAATCGGGGACATGAGCTTGAACACGCAAGCCAAAGTGCTTCGCGCCCTGCAGGAGCAGCAATTCACGCGTGTGGGGGGTACCAAGCTTCTCAAGGTCGATGTGCGTGTCCTCGCGGCGTCGAATAAGGATCTGCTGAAGGAAATCGAGAAGGGAACGTTTCGGGAGGACCTGTATTACCGCCTCAACGTCGTGCCGATTGTCGTGCCGCCTCTGCGCGAGCGGCGGGGAGACATTCCGCTCCTCGTGAGACACTTCATGCGGCTGCACGCGGAAGAACAGGGCTTGAAGCTCAAGGAGGTGTCACCCGAGGCGATAGAGATCTTTCAACAGTACGAGTGGCCGGGCAACATCCGCGAACTGCGTAATCTGATCGAGCGGCTTATGATCATGGTGCCGGGGCTGGTTATCGACGCCTCACACGCTGCCCTAGCTTTACAATCTCGCCCTGGCAGCACCGGTGCTCAGTCGGCCATGGCTGCTCAGTCAGGCAGTCCTCTCCTCAGCAAACACTTCGACTCGCTCCGCGATGCGCGGAATGCCTTCGAGAAGGAGTACATCTCTAAGAAACTCCGCGAGCACCATTGGAACATCTCTCGTACGGCCGAGGACCTGAAGATCGAGCGCAGCCATCTCCACAGAAAAATCAAAATGCTGGATGTGGAGATGAGGCCCGAAGGATGAGGGGTGTGGAAGAGCCTGTGAGCTTTCTTTGCTCACGGTCGTTCGACACACGGTATTTATTCATGCGGCTCGGTGCGAAACCGCCGAGACGTGACGTGAGCCTCCCGGAGGACGCCGGGCGCTTGAAGTCACGATCGGGATCGAGGTGTACCTCACGCGGTGTGTTAAAGAGCTGGGCGGTGGGACCACCCGGCTGCGAATGCTTTCGATGAGGAGTACCAGCTCATAGGTGAAGTACCCTGTGAGGGCTGTGAGGCCGATCAGGTAAATCAAATCGAACATCGCGCCACTTCCTTTGCCGCCGGGCCTGCTAGTCAGGTATCTGCTAAGAAGAATAGCGGAACAAGGCCACTCGCGATATTCCTCAAAAGAACATGCCTGTTTCCCTCGAAAGAGGGAGATCGAGAGGAGATGTCAAGGAAGCATTATCGACGACGCAGGAGAGGGAAGGATTTGACAATCCCCTGAAAAAGCAACGGCTTGTCTGGTCGGATGTTCACGGTACTGCGAACCGGCTGTGAGGTGAAGCAGGGAAAGCCACGGTGCCCGTTATTTTGCCGGTCAGTAGTCGACTCGCACGAGGTAGAGGCCATGAGGAGGGGCAGTCTGGCCGGCGGTGGACCGGTCATGGGCATTGAGAACGTCTTTCACACTTCCTGACGAACGTTTCCCCAGCCCCACCTCGACTAAGGTCCCGACGATCGCGCGCACCATTTGTTTGAGAAAGCGGTCTGCATAGACTTGCAGACTGATAAGATCTTGGTCTTGCGAGATGTCGAGGCGTTGCAGGTCGCAAACGGGGTTCTCGTTGTCGGTGGGCGAGCCTTGGAAGGACGAGAAATCGTGCCGACCAAGCAGGGCGCACGCGGCATCACGCATCGCCGCGATGTCGAGCCGTTTGCGGATATGCCAGGCACGGTTGCGGTCCAGCGCGGAGCGCTCCAACCTGTTTAGCAGGCGATACTCGTAGAGCTTGCCTAGGGCAGAATAACGGGCGTGGAAATCGTCCTGGACTTGTTGAACCTCCCGCACGCCGATGTTGTCGGGCAGGAGGCCGTTCAGTCCACGGAGCCATTCCTGCTCGGAGAATTGCCGGGCGGTCCGAAAACTGGCGATCTGTCCTAGTGCGTGGACGCCGGCGTCGGTCCGTCCAGCCCCGATGACCGAAGTCGGGGTCTGGGTCATCCGAAGAATCGCAGATTCGAGGGCCTCTTGAATGGTCGGCCGATTGGGTTGCCGCTGCCAGCCAGCGTAATCGGCGCCGTCATATTCAATGATGAGCTTGATGGTTGGCATGAGGAAGCCGGGCGCAAGGCCTTCTACCTGGACGGGCCGATGCAGTTACCTGCCGGTTTGTCGGTTGGCGCTGAAGAATGCTTTCACCCCCTCGAACAGGGCTTCTGCCACCTGAAGCTGAAAAGATCTGGTTCGCAATAACTCTTCTTCGGCTGGATTGGATACGAACGCGATTTCCGCCAGAATGCTCGGCATACTGGTGTAGCGCAGGACATAGAACGGAGCGGTCTTGACACCGTGGTCCACGGTGTTATAGCGCCCGTTCAAGTGGCCGACCATCGCCTCCTTCGTGGCCCAGGCCAGCTCCAGGGATTCTGCGATCTTCTTCGTCGTCAGCAGGTCTGCCACCAGGTACTCCCACCCTACCCCGGTGCTGTTGAGGGGCGTGCCGTTTTCTCGGGCGGCCACTTCGAGCGCCCGCTGGTCCTTTGCCTCACCGAAGTGGTAGATCTCCAACCCCTTCACGTTGCGCTGTGGATGCGAATTGACGTGGATGGAGACGAAGAGGTCGGCTTCATTGCTATTCGCAAACTTGGCACGATCTTCGAGCTCGACAAAGACATCGCGCTCGCGCGTCATCAATACACGCGTACTGCCGAGCTTGGCTAAGAGGTCACGCAGCCGGAGCCCGATCTGCAGCGTGACGTCTTTTTCTTCCGTGCCATGATGTCCTTTTGCGCCGGGGTCCTTGCCGCCGTGGCCGGGATCGATGACGATTGTCCTGAATACTTTCTGAGGAGGAGACGACGGTCTTGCCGGTATCTCGCTCAGGCTCGGAGTGGCGGCGGGAGGTGCGGTCTCAGATATGCGGCGTACCGGCTCGGGGGATCGAGGATATACGTCCACAACCAGGCGCGGCGGGTGTGACAACGGCAGTACTTTATAGGTGGAGATCGAGGTCGGTTTCAGGGCTACTGTCACAGCGCGATGGGGCGACTGTATCACGGTGAATGGATGAGGGATTGTGCCGGAAGAGGCCTGCGTACGGGCGGTTTTTCCGAGTGTGGCGTTCTTTAGTTTGATAATGATCCGGTCGGGATTGGCGTGGCGGCTCTCGGTGAAGCGGACGTGCCGGTCTAGATCCAGTACCAGGCGAGTGAGGTTCGCGTATGTCGCCACCCGCAGATTCTGAATCAGCGCCGGCACGCCCGAATTGGCTCCCGGCTTATACTTGATTGGATGAACGGACGGCTTAACAAGGGGTCGAACGCGATGAGTCTCGGCCGGTTGAGGTCCGGAGACGGTGGCTGAAGCAGATTCCGTGAATGCCGGCGCTGTCCCAACGAGCAGTGTTGTCAGGAGCAAGACACCGATCCGGTCAAGGACCTTCACGACAAAGCCTTTCTCTTGGGTGAAGGCGAAGCAGAGGAATAAAAACTTTCTCTCAGATGCCCGGCCCATTGTCAAGGGGAAGTGCTGGACGTGCGTGGAGTTTCGACGAATTGACAGGATGGCAGGAGTCGGCTAGGGTCGAGAGCGATGGCCACCCACCTGATCATCGACGGGTATAACCTGCTGGGGGTACGCCGGCGAGGGGCAGCAGAGGAAGGGGCGCGATTAGAATTCGCGCGAGAACAACTGCTCCGCGACCTCGCCGCCTACCACCATCGAAGGGGCCACGCGATCACTGTCGTTTTCGATGCATGGCAAACGGGGCTCGGGTTCGAGCGGCAGGAACACCGGTCCGGTGTCGAAGTGGTCTATTCGCGCCGGGGGGAGCGGGCGGACCAGGTGATTCAACGGCTCGCGCAGGAGTTCGGCCGCGACTGTGCGATCGTGTCGTCGGATCAGGAGGTGATCCGTAGCGCCCGAGCGCAGGGGGCGTTTGTCCTTTCGTCGGCGGAGTTCGAGTCTCGATTGCGGATCCCGCCGGCGTCGCACCATGTAGGGCGCTCGGTGGAAAAGGATGTGGATCGCAATGAAGAGGATCTTCCCCGACGCAACCCAGAGAAGAAGGGCAATCCGCGTAAGCTTCCCAAGGCGTTGCGTAAGCGTAGTCAGCAGCTCAGGAGATTTTGAAGAGACGGCGGGCGTTGTCCGTGGTGATACGGCCGATGTCTTCGACCGAGAGCGGCACCTCGACGGATTTGAGTTCGGCCAACCGCTCCGCGACCAACCTCACATAGGCCGGCTCATTACGCTTGCCACGATGGGGCATCGGCGTTAAGTAGGGACAATCAGTCTCGATCAGTAGGCGGTCGATCGGGACTGTTTTGGCGATCTCGCGCAACATCGCGGCATTCTGAAAAGTGAGGATACCTGAGAATGACAGGTAGAAGCCAAGATCCAACGCATGCTTCGCCAGCCACGCGTCTCCCGAGAAACAGTGAAATACCCCGCCGACTTCCGACGCGTTCTCTTCTCGAAGGATCGCGATCGTGTCTTCTTGCGCCTCCCTCGTGTGGATCACAATCGGGAGTTTGAGCTCTCGTGCCAAACCGATTTGTTCACGGAAGCGAGTGCGCTGTTCGTTCGGAGGCGAGTAATGGTAGTGGTAATCAAGGCCGATTTCCCCGTATGCCACTACTTTCCGATGCGTCGCGAGCCGGTGTAGTTCGTCGTACCAGCCGTCCGCGATATATTTCACTTCGTGTGGGTGGACGCCGATAGTGGCGTAGACAAAGGGGTATTGTTCGGCAAGCGCCACCGCTGCGTGACTCGTGGTCAGGTCGCAGCCGATCGTAATGAAGGTCTCCACCCCGGCTTCCCGTGCGCGGGCGATCATGGCCTCGCGATCTCCGTCGTAACGAGCGTCATCGAGATGCATATGGGTATCGATCAACATAGCGGTTGTTATGCTAACACGACCAGGGCTCCTCGGAGAAGAAACGGTTCGTCGGCGATGCGTTGATTGACAGTAGTCGGTTGCTATGGTACTAAATTCGCCCCTATGAAATGGTCTCAACACATCTCGATCCTCGGGCAAGTCGGTCGGTTCTGGCTTGCGAGCAGTTTGGTGCTGCTCCTGCTGGTGCTGGCGCCGTTTGCGGTGGCACAGGACGTCCACCATGAACTGGCAGCGGCCGATCAAGACGGGCATGAGCACTCCGATACGGACCTCTGTCAGTGGGTGCAGCATCACACCACCGGCTCGCTCGTCCTTGCGATTCCGCCGTTAGCCTCCTGGTCGCCGATCAGTGTGCATGAATGGGTTCCTGTCACAGTTCTCGTCTCCTCTTATTCCCTTTCCGTCGGGCCGTCCCGCGCTCCTCCACGCTCCTGACAAGCGAACTAATTATCGTGCGCTCTGCTGCGTCGGCGGACTCTGTCCGTTTTCTTCCGTGCGGACGCACGCTTCATTATGGCTGTTCAGTGACCCGGAGGAACGGATGCAAGGCCATGCATGGGTCAGCGTCTTATTGCTCTTTTCGCTTATCCTGACCGGTGTGATGGAAACTGCCACGGCGGCAGCGAGCGAGAGGCGAACTATTACGGGATCGGTTCAGAACCAGGACCTGCGCCGGGTCCCGCAGGTGGTCGTGGAGGTTAAGGATCAGGAAGGGACGGTCGTGGCGACAGGAGTCAGCAACGATGCCGGCGAGTTTTCGATTGCGATCTCGAAGGAAGGGACCTATTCGGTCAGCGCCGTCCAGGAGACTTACCGAAGCGAGTATGTCGTTCTGAATGTGGGGGCGGACCAGCCCAAGCCGGTCGTATTGACGCTGGCTAAGACAAAAGAGATTGCGCTGGAAGTGGTGTCTCCGTTGCCGCCTATCCAATACAAGGCGTCCAGCGAAACCTACTCGGTCAGCCGGAAAGAAATCGAAGCTCTTCCCCGGGGAAACAACAACGAACTGCATGATGTGTTGATCACGATTCCCAGTGCGACCTATGGGGCGTTGAAGCAAGTCCATATCCGGCAGGACCATGCGAACCTTCAACTCCGCATCGACGGCGTCCCTATCCCGGACACCGTGTCTTCGACGTTCTCCGATGTCATCACACCTCGGGCGTGGGAGCGGGTCGATATCATCCTCGGCGGTATGGAGGCGCAGTACGGAAACAAGACGGCTGCGGTACTCGACATCACAACCAAGAGCGGGACCAAGCCGGGATTTGGGTCGCTTCAGATGTTCGGCGGGTCGAACCAGACGATCAATCCGTCAGTCGAGTACGGAGGTGCGGTTGGGGAGAAGTTCCGGTACTATGTGCTGCATAGTTACACGTCTACGAACCGGGGTATCGAGCCGCCGACGCTGGGCCATTCCGTGTTCCACGGGCAGAGCGAGCGGCAGCAGACATTCATCCGCGGGGACTATCAGCGCGACAACCGGAACAACTTCACCTGGCTGCTCCTGAATTCCGTCGCCAAGTACCAGATTCCGACCACGCCGGGGTTGGACCTCGATCCGAGCGGAAAAATTCTACCGCTGCTTCAGGCGAGCCGACCGGGTTTTGCACCGGTCGCGTCCCAGGCGATCGATGAATTCCAGAACGAGGACAATCAATACGGTCACATGGTATGGCGGCATGATGTGAACGCCAATAACTTCTTCGGTCTGGCCGGTTATGTCCGCCATACGCGGGCGACCTTCAAGACCGATCCCTTCAACGTGCTGGCTTATACGGCAAATCCGGCGGAACCGTTTTCCGCGGCGGATCAAGACCGGAACGCCTATTCAGCCGGCGTCCGGCTGGACTATACCTACACGCCGACGAAGGAGCACTTGATCAAGACCGGATTTCAAATCGACCGGACGCAGGCCGTGAATAAGACGCGCATCTTCACATTTGCCGACGATGGAGCCGGTAATCCGACCGGCAATGTCCTCAACCTCAATGCGGACAACCGCTTGATCGGCTGGCGCCAGGAATTGTGGGTTCAGGATCAATGGACTCCCAGCGACCGTTGGACCTTCAACGTGGGCGTGCGCGGGGACGCCGTGCAGTATCTCCGGAGCGAAGGGCAGATCAGTCCGCGCGCGGGTGTGACCTACAAGTATAACCAGGCCAACGTCTTCCATGCATTCTATGGACGGCAGTTTACGCCGCCGAACCTGGAAGCGATCTCCTTTGCCAAACTGAATACGGTCGGCACCAAAGCCGCACCCGAAGATACGACGAACAACACCGTGCGCGCTGAACGGGCGCACTATTTCGAGGTCGGCAGTTACCATGCGCTCAACCGCTCCGCTACGTTGGAGCTGACCGGGTATTATAAGATCAGTCACTTCCTGTCGGATGCGGGGCAGTTCGGCACAACACCGTTGCTCAACTATTTCGCGTTTGAACGGGGCTGGCAGCGTGGTATTGACGGAGCCCTGAAACTCCAGCTCATGGACAATCTGACTGCTCGCGGCAACGTGGCGTGGGGGCAGTGTAAAGGCTACGGGCTGCAATCCGGCCACTTCCTCCTCGATGCCAAGGAGATCGCCGACATCCAGTCGCGCGGTGGTGTATTCTGTGATCACACGCAAATGCTGACGAGTTCCGCTGTCGTGAGTTATAAATTCAAGGAGCGGACGACGGTGACCGGCCAGATGCTGTTCGGATCCGGCTTGAGAACAGCGGCGGACGAGGATGCGAAAACCAATTCTACGCATAGTCCGTCGTATACGATTTATAATTTATCGATTGCTCATGTGATTCCGCTTCCGTGGGATCAACAGAAATTTATGCTGGGCTTCGACGTGATTAATCTGCTCGATCAAAAATACTTCATCAATCAAGGAGAGGGCAGCATCGGGCTGGGCGTGGCTCACGCCGGCATGCCACGGTCGTATTTCTTCAGAGGGCAGTGGTTCTTCTGAAACCATAAAGGCTTAGGCTGAGGTCTAGGTTAAGGGGGGAGGGAATCGATGTTCGTGCGTTACGCACTCTTGTGGCTGGTTGTGTGCCTCAACCTGAACCTCAGCCTTAGCCTGAACCTTGGCTTGGCCGCCGAGGGGGATCGCGCGACGCATGAATCTGATCATGAAGAAGATGTGTTGGAACTGCCCGAAGTCCATGTCCATGGCCTGCCACTGAACAAAGACCAGCAATTCGGGCCTGTTCCCAAATCGACCCCTTGGCCACAAATTCCGTCAATGCTAGACGGCAAGGATCTGGATGACTGGATGAAAGCGCGCATGCTGGTCTCCAGGGATGCGAAGGTGACGGTTGTCGTGCTTGAACCGGCGAAGCATCGCGAACTCACCTTGGCCGGTATTGCGGCGTTGAGCAAGTGGACCTTCGATCCGCAGTTGAAAGGTGAAGATCCTGTCGATGGAGAACTTACCGTCCGCATCCATTTTCGCACTCGATAAGCCACGTCAATCGTCATTGGTCATTCGTCACACGAACGAATCGAGAGTCCGCTTAACGGTTGACGAATGACGGTGGACGTTTTATCGTCGCTCTTATGAACTTGGACGAGATACTTTTTCGCGCCGTCAACGGGCTGGCCGGTCGCGCTTCGGGTGTCGATGCGCTGATGCTGGCGGTTGCCGACCCCACGCTCCTCTGGGCACCTGGCATCTTGCTCGGTGGCTATTGGCTCTGGCTGAATTGGCGAGAAGTGATGATCGCGGCGCCGGGTCTTGCCGGGACCATCGGTGCGAGCGATTTTGTCGGTGCCCGCATCAAAGACCTGATTGCCCGCCCACGCCCCTGTATGGTCTTGAGTCAGCTTCATCAACTTGAAGCCTGCGGCAAAGTCTTCAGCTTTCCCTCCAACCACGCCCTCAACACGGCCACGGCCGCAGCGTTCTTTCAGATACTCTATCCGCGATCCGGTTGGGTGAGCTGGCCGATCGTGGCGCTGATCGGCTTTGCCCGTGTTTACATCGGGGCGCATTATGTCACGGATATCATCGGCGGCTGGCTCATTGGTGGGCTTTTCGGGGTTGGAGCCGCATGGCTCCTGCTCTGCTGGTCCCGGTTCAGAACCGCAAAGGCTGCCGCGACCTTTCCGCAGCTCTCCTCGACGGAGAAGTAGCCCGCGTCTGTTCCTACCGCTCTCTCTCGACACAGGCGAGCAACTCCTCGCGACATCGATCCTGGTCATAGTCTCTGCCGATCAAAATGACCACCGGCTCCGGTTCATCGAGCAAAGTCACCGGCGCGATTGTGTTGGTGTGTGGAGGGAAAAGCTGGAACTCCTGAAGTTCCGACTCCTTGGTGAACCGAAAGAATCCCTTGGCTCGTTCGAGACCTTCCGGCAGTTGCGTGAGCCATCGGAGAAATCGTTCGCGGTCGAGCGAACCGGGTAGTTTTATGGTGAGTATCATGGGATGGCGCGGCTTAGGTTTCGCGAGGACGAATGAAAGAGATGACGACTCGCCGAACTCGACATTGGGTGGGACCGGCAGTGCCGCCCGTTGCAGCGGTTGAAGTAAGGCCGGTATATCCAGACGCGCGTGGCTGGTCTCCCAGAGGCGGGCGTACGGATTCTGTTCAAGCACGACGGTCTTGAACCGCTCCCAATGGCCCGGCACGTAGAGGTCTCGCTTGTTAAGAATCAGATCGTCGGCGTACCGGATCGAATGACGGGTGACAAGATCTTCGATCGTGCCCTCAGACGTTGTGACTGGATGCAAAAGCGCAATGATGCGCTCTAAGCGCGTAAGGCGTGAGACGTACACATCGGTCAGGCCGTCTACGACCTCGGCGGGGTCGGCCATGCCGGAACACTCGAGGACGATCACGTCGGATGCATAGTCTTGCACGAGTTGGGCGATCCCCCAGGCGAGATCGTCCTTCGTGTCGCAGCACACGCATCCACCGGCTAGATTGAGGACCTGTTCGGCTAAGGTTCCCGCGCGCGGCCCGTCGATACTGACGGCGCCCGCCTCGTTCATCAGCACACCGGTCCGGCGACCCTGTTGTTTCCAATGTTCGAGCAACCGCATGAGGAGCGTGGTTTTGCCGGCGCCGAGCGATCCGCACAGGACATAGAATGGAACCGGCTCTTTCATCTGCATCCTGGCCTGTCCTTTGTCGGGATGAAATGCGTATACAGGCGACTATTGTAGCTGGCTCGACAGTCGGGGGAAAGATTCAGTGTTGAGCGTGTAGATGGTCGGCTAAGTGGGGGTGATCGGTCAACTGGTTCAAGTCGCAGTGGACTGCAACAGGGTGGCAGCCCTGCACTTCCATTTGAACGGTCACATGTTTGATCCCGAATTCGGATGCGACTCGCGCTCGAATGGTTTGGAGCAGCGCGTCCGTGAGGGCGTTGTCGTCTCCGTCCACCAGCACGTGACAGGTGAGCATGACGAGGCGAGGCTCAACGGCCCAGATATGAAGGTCGTGCACATTCCTGACGCCGGGGATCGATTCGATGGTTGCGGCGACGTGGGACGCGCTGATTCCGGGCGGCGTGGATTCCAGGAGTACCTCAAGTGATTCGCGGAAAAGCGGCCAGGCCCCTCGCACGATCGCGCCCACCACCAGCAAGCTGACCAGCGGGTCCAGCATGGTCCAGCCGGTCAACAGAATGAATCCGCCGCTGACGAAAACGCCGAGCGAGACCCAAGCATCGGATAGCATGTGCCAGAACGCGCTCTTGATATTAAGATCATCCTTCGCTCCCCGCTGAAGCAACAGCGCGATACTGAGATTCGCGGTGAAACTCGCCAATGCGATGACCATGACCAAGCCGCCGGAGATCGGTACCGGATGGAGGAGCCGTTTGATGCTCACGAGACTGATGCCGACCGCGGTGAGGAGAAGCAGGAAAGAGTTGAGAAAGGCTGCCACAATCCCGGCCCGGTGGTAACCGAACGTGCGCGTTTCCGTCGCCGGTCGGGCGGTCAGAATATGGGCGTAGAGTGCAAGGAACAGAGAGCCTTGGTCGATGAGGTTGTGTCCGGCGTCGCTCATCAGGCCGATACTGTCGATGAGGAGTCCGCCGATGAACTCAGCCAGGATGATTACGGCATTCAGCCCGAGCGCCATCCGCAATCGATCGCGCAGTTTACAGTAAGACGCGTTGTGCATGGGACTCAGTCTCGCATGGATCAGACACGGGAGCAAGCCGAGTTGTTGTGATGGACGGCGGCGAAGTCGCGTTTATGAGTTCATGAATGGTCTGTCGAGAGGCGCTTCGCCAAGCGCTTTGCCAGGCGGACCATGGCCGGCGAGCGATCGGCGGGATCAAGGAGGACATTCAGCACGTACATCTGGCCCGGATCAGCCAGCGCCGTCTTGATGGCGTCCACAAACTCGCCGTAGGTGGCGATGCGGCGGCTGACGCCGCCGCCCACGAGATCGCAGATTTTCTCGTATCGCCATTCATGGACGTCGTTGAACGGCCCTTCGAGAATCTCCCGCTCGGTCGAATAGCCACGATTGTTGAGGATGATCACGACCGGGCTCTGGCCGTAACGTACGCAGGTAGACAGTTCGGAACCGGTCATCTGGAACGCACCGTCGCCGACAAGCACGATCGGGCGAAGCGATGGAGCGGCGAAGCCCGCCCCAACGGCGGCCGGCACGGCGAATCCCATCGAGGTGTAATAGGCGGGAGACAGAAATTCGAAGCGTCCATGCACATGCAGGTCGGTCGCCGCAAACAACGACTCGCCGACATCGGCGATCACGAGCGTTTTATCATCCAGTACACTGTCGAGGTGGCGGAACATGCTCTCGATCGTGATCGGGGTGTGAGCGGGAAGCGAGGGGATGGCTGAACGAGGCGCGGTGGGCAGCTCTCGTATTCCAAAAGAGGGTAGCGGCGCGGCGACCAGCGCACGGACGAAGTCCTCAAAACGGATGGAATCGTACCGATGATGCTTGATGGCAACCCGATCGGCGGTGACATGAATCGCGCGTCCCTCCGTCAGAAGCGGTGACTGGGTGTCGATATCCTCGACATCGGAGAGGATCGACCCAAGGATCAACAGGCAGTCAGATTCATTGACGAATCGCTGGACCTCCTCGCGAGCGACGAGGCCGCTATAGACGCCGATGTACAGCGGATGCACCTCGCGGATGATGGATTTGCCTAAGAGGGTTGACGCGATGGGAATGTTGAGGCGTTCGACCAGCCGGATCAAATCGTCCTGGAGGCCAAAGCGGCCGATTTCCGCTCCCGCGAGGATCACTGGTCGCCTGGCGGCGGACAGCATGGCGCGGACCTCCGATATGGCTTCCGAAATCGCCGCCTGATCGCTGGGCTGGTCCTCCACACAGGATGAGCGGGAAGAGCGGTTGAGCCGGACATACACCATGTCGCGCGGGATTTCGATATAAATGGGGCGGCGGTATCGGAGCAGAGCCGCGAACGCGCGATCCATTTCCCGTTCCGCCGTATGCGCATCGTCCAATGTGACGGCGGCCACTGTCATTTTTTCAAAGACCTCCCGCTGCGTCGAAAAATGGCGCACCATGTGATGAAGGTAGGGATTTCTGGTGCATTCCGCTATTCCGGGAGAACCGGTCAACACGATGACCGGCGAACGTTCGGCATAGGCGCAAGCCACGGCGTTGACGGTGTTGAGGCCTCCGACACAGTAAGTCACGCAGAGGGCACCGACTCCGTTGATTCGCGCATAGGCATCGGCCGCGAAGCCGGCGCAATCTTCTCGGGAGGTCCCTACGAGCCGAATCGGTGAGGTCTCGAGTAGCTTATAGAGACTCAGCACATAGTCACCGGGAATTCCGAAGATGTGCCGCACTCCCAGTTTGTGCAGCCGATCGATTACGGCGGAACCGATGGTAAGGTCATTCGTCGTGTCGGGCATGATCTCATTCGTGATAGTGTGACGGATCGGGGTTGCAGACATGGCCGCCTCTTTCGATGAAGCAAACCACAGGTCTATGCATACGTCAAGCTGCAGAGCTGTTCGATCCACAGATAACCGCAGGGGAGCGATTCGTAAATCGGTTCTTGCCGGATGGGTTTAAAGGGGGTCGAGGTGAATGGGCTTGACGCGGACGGCAGGGCGAATGGATAAGGCCCCCATGACTCGGTGCAAGGAGGAGCCGACAGGTCGGGTTCGTCTCGCCCGTCCGCGTAGCGGCGCTGATTTCTCAAGCCATCTCTGGATTTACGCCGGACAGGTTGAGGGGGTTGCGGGGACTTCCCAACCCGGCGATGTCGTCGATGTGTACACCCATGAGGGCAAGTTCTTTGCTCGGGGGCTCTTCAACCCGAGATCCAAGATTCAAGTGAGGATTTTGACGTTTCAGGAAGAACCGATCGATGACCGGTTCTGGTCCGCACGAGTGGATCGTTCTGTGGCCTTGCGCGCGCGGGTGGTAAGGGACACGGATGCTTACCGTGTCGTCCACGGCGAGGCGGATTTGTTGCCCGGGCTCGTCGTGGACCGATACGCGGATGTGTTGGTCATGCAGGCCCTTGCGGCAGGGATGGATCGGCGGAGAGATTTCCTCGCAGATCTGTTGCTCAAAGCCACGGGGGCGGAACGGCTCTATCTTCGAAATGATCCGAAGAGCCGGACGCTGGAAGGGTTGCCGCTCGAACGGGCATTCCTCCGTGGAGGGGGGGAGACGACGGTTGAGATTTACGAGCATGGCGCAACTTTCCGGGTTGACTTCGAACGGGGGCAGAAAACCGGGTGGTTTTGCGATCAGCGAGACAACAGAATCGCGGCCGCCAGTTTTGCCAAGGATGCAGACGTGCTTGAGGTGTTCTGTCACACCGGCGCGTTTGGCATCCATGCTGCGCGCAACGGGGCCCGATCGGTCGAGGGCTATGATGTCAGCGCCGATGCGCTGGCTTTGGCCCGCGACCATGCGGCTATGAACGGGGTGGAGGGGCGGTGCACTTATCGGGAGAGCGATGCGTTCGACGCGTTGCAGCAACTTGATCGAGAGGGCCGGCGGTACGATCTAGTGATCCTCGATCCTCCCGCGTTCGCGCGCAGCCGACAAGCGGTAGCTCACGCCCTCGCTGGCTACAAGGATATCAACCTCCGAGCATTGCGGGTCTTGCGGCCTGATGGATTCCTCGTCACCTGCTCGTGTTCGCATCATGTGAGTGAGGACCAATTGTGGCAGGCCATCGTGGATGCCGCGCGCGATGCCCGTAAACAGCTTCGGTTGATTGAATCCCGGTCGCAGGGCCGTGATCATCCCGTGCTCGCTTCGATGCCTGAAACGCGTTATCTAAAATGTTTCATTCTGCAAGTCCTGTAACGAGCGTGGCACCCTCCTCCGGCAGCGCACCGCCTGAAATCACTATCAAGGCACTGGTGCTCTCGATTATTCTCTCTGCGGTGCTTGCAGGGGCGAATGCCTACCTCGGTTTGTTTGCCGGCATGACGGTGTCGGCGTCAATCCCGGCGGCGGTGGTTTCGATGGCGGTCCTCCGTTGCTTTCGCCGCTCTAATATTCTCGAGAACAACATTGTGCAGACTGCCGCATCGTCCGGGGAAGCGCTGGCCGCGGGGGTGATTTTCACTATCCCGGCGCTCCTGCTCATCGGGCACTGGCAGGCGTTCGACTACTGGCAGACGACGCTTGTGTCCCTCGTCGGGGGACTACTGGGCGTTCTGTTCACCATTCCACTGCGCAGAGCCTTGATAGTGGGCGCGCAATTACGTTTCCCGGAAGGGGTTGCGACGGCAGAGGTGTTGAAGGTGGGGGCGACGAGCGGCGTCACCGCTGCCAAGGGCTTTCGAACCTTACTCGCCGCGGCCTGCTGGGGCGGGGGGATGAAACTGTGCGAAAGCGGGCTGCGGTTGTGGAATGAATCGCTCGAAGGCGCTGTTCTGCTTGGGCGAACCGTGGTCTACGGAGGCGTCAACCTTTCTCCGGCATTGGTCGGGGTGGGGTTCATCGTCGGGCTGAATACTGCTGTCGTGGTGTTTCTCGGTGGAGTCATCGGCTGGTTGCTGCTCCTGCCTCTGTACGGGGCCATTATCGGGGTGCCGAACGATCTGAACGGTGTTGCGGCAGCCAAGGCAGTCTGGAGTCAACATATCCGGTATGTCGGTATCGGGGCCATGCTGGTCGGTGGATTGTGGACGCTCGCGCAGGTGCGGAAGCCCATTCTGCAAAGTCTCCGGCAACTGCGCCAGGCCTACGCTGGCGCCGGTAATGAAACGACGCCTACCGTTCCGCCTCGCACGGAGCGAGACGCCTCGTTACCGTGGATTCTCGTCCCGTTCTTCCTGTCTCTGATCCCGATGGCGCTGATCTACTGGCGTGTGGTCGGACAAGGGTTCGTGGCGGTGAGCATGACTCTGATCATGGCAGGGGCGGCGTTTCTGTTTTCATCAGTCGCCGCCTATATGGCCGGACTCGTAGGAAGTTCGAGCAACCCCGTCTCCGGCGTCACGATCGCTACGATTATGGTCGCCTCGCTGCTGCTTGTGGTGTTTATGGGGGCTGGACATCAGGCTGGTCCTGCCGCCACGTTGCTGATCGGGGCGGTGGTCTGTTGTGCTGCGGCAATGGGCGGTGACAATCTTCAGGATTTGAAAACCGGCCATCTCGTTGGGGCCACGCCGTGGAAACAGCAGATCATGCAAGTCGTCGGCGTGCTGACTGCGGCACTGGTCATCGTTCCCGTGCTATCGCTGCTGCATGCGAAGTACGGCATTGGCGAGGTGACGCCGGCACATCTTCAGCCGCTCAGTGCGCCACAGGCGACGCTGATGGCACAATTGGCTTTAGGGGTTTTTGGCGGGAACGTGCCTTGGCTGTTGGTCGGACTTGGTGCGGTGGTTGCGATGGTGAATATTGGAGTCGACCAGTGGCAGCGAGCAAGGGGAGGCAATCTGCGGCTGCCTGTGTTGGCGGTAGCGCTGGGGATCTATCTTCCATTGAAGCTCTCTGCCGCGATTCTCGTTGGAGGGCTGATTGCGGAATTTTCCCGGCGGGGCAGTCGAAACGTTAAGGGTACAAGCGATCAGCGAGGGCTGTTGTTTGCTGCTGGCTTGATTACCGGGGAGGCGTTGACGGGAATTGTGTTGGCTCTTCCGGTGGCGCTTAGCGGAGTGTGGCCGGAGATGGGGGCTGATCCTCTCAGGGTCTTTGACTCGCCCCTGTTCGACGCATGGCCCGGGGTGTTGATGTTGATCTTGGTTGGCTGGCTGCTCTACCGCGCTGCCATATCATCTTGCGATCGTGCGCCGGCTTAATCCCTGCCGTCTACGACAACAATGTTAAAACGTTAATGGCCACTGCGTTGAAAATGCTTGGAATATTAAGTGGATAAGCAAGCTTTCTTGAGGTGGAAGAGCACTGTCAATTTGGAGTACAATATGGCCGCTGTTTTCTGTGTTTCAGCAGAAGGAGATAGTTATGCTTGGTACAGACATACGCGGCATCCTCGCTGAAGAAGAAGAAGTTCAGCGAAGGGAGGAAGCCCTGAGATCGCTTATGACGATGCGGACGAGGCAGTTGCGCGAGTCACTTGAGCAACGGATCCGTCGCGCGCGGAGTTCAGGAGATTGGACAAATTTATCACGGGCCGAATGCGCCAATTTGCACAAGCAGGAGAAAGAACATCTTCGCTCGCAGCTTGAACAGTTGCAGTTGGAGCGTGAACGGACCCGGGGGAAATTGACAGCGCTCAAGCGCGCGAAAGCCCGAGCGCAACGTATTCGAGCGGCTGAAGCAGCGTCCGGACGGAAACGGAAGTAAGACGTGTCATTATCCGCATCCGCAGCGATATTTTTTTGGTTCCCACGAGATTGGCTGGTCTAGTCGCGCGTGCTTTCATACCCGTCTTTGCCGCGATCAACTGCCCAGTTGATCCGCAATCTCCTCCAGCATAAGCAAACCCGTGATGTCGAGCAGACCTTCGTTATCGAAGGCCCGAAGCCGATTCGCGAAATTCTTCGAGCACGTGCCGCGGCTATCCAGGCCATCGTTGTGACCCCTGATTACCTTGATCGATATCATGAGGACGAGCAACGCATGCGCGTTCAGGCCAGGGGCAGTGTCTATACCTGCAAGGAGAGTGCGTTTGAAAAACTCTCAGATCTCGACGCGTCTCAGGGGATTCTGGCCATCGTGCGCCAGCCTGTGTGGACCGAAGAGGATTGTTTGGGTCGGTCCGATTTCATGGGGCTCTATGGGGAATGCCTACAGGATCCAACCAATGTTGGAACGATTATACGGACGGCCGCGGCGCTGAGTCTCTCTGCTCTCTGGCTCACACCCGATTCTGCCGATGTCTTCAATCCCAAGGTCGTCCGGGCAACTGCCGGTGCAGTGATGGTCTTGCCCGTGTTCAAGACGGGTGACGTGTCTCGTCTCATCGAGCGAGGATGCAGCTTGCTGGCTGCCGACTCGCATGCGAAAGGGGCTGTTTCGATTCGCAGCATTCAGCGCATTCCAACGCGCAGCGTGCTTGCCCTTGGCAATGAGAGTCGAGGGTTATCCGACTTGACGCTTCGACAAGCAGCCATCCGGTTTCATATTCCCGTGGCGCATCACGTCGAGTCCCTCAATGTGGCGGCCTCCGCGGCGATCGCCATGTTCTATTTCACCGCGTCGCCACGGGAAAGCAGTCATGAGTGACGGTTGACGCGTTACGGGAGAATGGTGCCGAGGGACAGAATCGAACTGTCGACACCAGCCTTTTCAGGGCTGTGCTCTGCCAACTGAGCTACCTCGGCACGCAGTTTCAATGACTTATGCGATGTCTCACCAAATTGCTGTAGGGCTGTGCTCTCTCAGCTCGGCTACTGCGGCAATAGTTGTATATCAACGGGTTACAAATTTCGTTCAAGCTCGAAAACCCTGAGTGCCAACCAAAGTGCCAACAACCCATCTCTCAATAGGAGCCGCACGATACCCGATCATCCTTCATTCGGTCAAGGTCAGAGAGCAAAGAAAGAGGAAACGGGACTTCCTCAATTGAAGAGATGCTCAGGGTCTGGCATAGGCGGAATTGGGGCGTAACCTTTCTTTATCGGATCATCCGAATCTCAACGGCGAGCTTGACCGTTTTCCACATCCGGTCTGCGGTGAGCACGGGCCGACGCAAGTGTTGTCCCAGAGCAAGACAGGCGCGGTCACCCAACGAGAGGCCGTAGTCACTAGTGGCAGGACGCAAGAGGCCCGTGCTGAGGGCAAGATCCTCATCAAAGGGAATCACCATGAGCCCTAATTCGTCAAGCACCGTCTTGATCATCCCTTCAGGCATCCCGGTCTCCGCGAGTTTGCCGACTACTTCAGCGAGGTTGACCGTGCTGATGACGGCCTGTGGCAGCAGGGAGGCGACTGTTCCTGCTCCCGGCTCATCATTGAGCAGTGCGAGCACGGCCGTGGCATCGAGAACGGTTTGCTTCATGACCGACCCGTAGGAACCGCCCGTCTCTTCCTCTCAAGCCGGACCTCTTGGCGACGGTCTTTGATCAGCTCGTCCGCCAACGCGCGACCTTTGGGAACATACTGACGCACCAGCGACTGGGCACGCCTCACGGCCTGACGAGGCGTGACAAGCCGCACTTCATTCCCTTCAAGAACGAGGACCACGTCATCTCCGGGCTTCAGTCCGAGGGCTTTCCGGTACCCGGCAGGAATGACAATCCTGCCCCCTTGGCCAAGATGTGTCTTGAATGGAGCCATAGGTCACATATCAAATAGCGTGACATGAGAATCATAGCATGGCAGAAAATAACAGACAAGCCATGATTACTGCCGTTTCAGTAGGCGGGAAACGGAAGAGTTTGGGGAGCTGGCTCAAACGGCGATGGATTAAGGAAAGAGGTGGATCGGCTCGCAGTGCAGGCAGAGATAGGAAAGGACGCTGGCTCAATCTCCGGAGTGCAACCGATCCGCCAGCGCTTGAATGGTCATCGGTGCATTGCCCTCTGCGCGATTGTTGACCAGTACATAGGCTCTGCGCTCTTCTCTGACGGCCTGGCGAATCAATTCGACCGTATCACGTCGCATCTCCGGGATCTCCTCGATAATCTTCGTGTATGGCTCAGCCCGCTTTTTGGCCTGCTCGTAGGACATCTTGAGCGGCGTGAGGAGGCGTAGTACCTCCCGGATGGAAACTGCCACTCGAGGCAGAACTATAACAGCGGCATTCACCAGTGTGCAATTCTTGCACAAACGGATGACCAGCCGAGATGTCAAAGCACCCCATCACTCATTGTCCAGCTCCTAAGCCACCATGTTAATTGGGGAAACGGCGGGGAACACCTGTCCGCAGTATTTGCGGCATACCTGTTGCTGTCCGTGTGGGTAAAGTGATTCAGGTCCTTGCCTCATATGGCCCAGCCATGAAACCCATCACCTGCGCCCGCTGCGGAAAAGTCCTCACCCGCGGCATCTGGGACAAGCAAACAGAACAACTGTATTGTGGCCAGTGCATACCGCCTTTGCCGAAGAGTTCGGCGCCCTCCGCTGTCGAGAGAAAGCCACGGCCAAACAATCTCGATTGTCATAACCTATCAGGCTTAGGTAGCACAGAGAAAATCCGATGAACGAAGCCGACGAGAAAACTCTGGAACCCGAGGATAGTCCTTGCGAGTGTTGCGGTCATCCTGCGCCGCGACTCGTCTTTGATCGACCAAGTCAAATACTGCTTTGCCCTCGGTGCTTGAAGGGCATGCAGGGGCTGCGGACGCGATCACATCTCCGTGAGTCCGCGTAGGATGAGCGGATCCAAAGGCGATCTCATGGAGCAGAAGAGTCAATACAAGGCACAGATTGCCGATGAAGAAACGAAGCTCCGCTGGTTGATTACCCGGCAGCCGAGCAGCCTAGAGCTCCGGTATTACCTTTTATTCCTATTAGTGACCCATGAGCAATACGCCAAAGCGATCAAGGAGTGCGAGCGGATTCTGGAGGACCATCCGGACGACCTGATTGCTCAGCTCTGGATGGCAGCGCTGCGAAGAGGTCGGATGCTTACGTATGGCCGCCCCTCGCTTAGGCGGCGCCACAAGACGGTAAGAAGTCGGGTCTGGGGGCATGTCGGCCATCACTCAGACTGATCAGGCTGTGAAAGTCGAAGCCCGCCGCTAGTGCGCCGACCTTTAGTGTCCCGTCGCACGGTGAGAGAACGGACGGCCTTTCCGAGAGAGCCCAGTCTTCGAGCTGAGCTCCTTGGCAGATGTGGCAGAACATGCCGGCGACAGAAAGATGGTCACGTCTTGAGGATCCTGGGTATTCCCGCAGATCAGGCATCGCCAGGTCTGAAACGAAGTGATGCTCGAGACCGAATCAGAACCATAGGCCCGGCCGATTCCTTCTTCCCTCACCATCAGCCCGCCGCATCGTCGGCACGTCCTGTTATGACGCCTTCGGCAGAGGATCACGCCCGGCTGCGGGAGCCGGATTGCCTCCTTCAGACTCGTGGGAAGGGGAAGAGGTCATGCCTCGAGGGATGTGCAGCTGCTTGAGTACCTCGTGATCCTCTTCCTTCACGAACTGCGCAGTGACCCAGTCGCCGACGATGACATCAGCTAAGGTCTTACGTTCATCCCCTGCCAGGATTTCGCTGTCCGGCAGCACCGACAGGCGTCGAACCCTTTTGCCATCGTGTACGGAGGGCTGGATCACAATGGTGCGGTGGACTAGATCGAGCCCAACCACAGTCCCACGCAGCTTGTAGGTTCTCTTCGCCGTCCGCTTCTGAAACGTGTTGGGTGTCATGGTTGCATGCCCTATTCAAAAATGTTGCTGCTCAACGAGCCTTGCAAAAGCGATGAACGCATAGAGCATGCCCCACGTATAGGAAGGAGAATTCGATCCTGTGAAAACACCAGAGTCGATGGAAAACTCAGGAGGAAAGAGAGGGTTCGAAAGCCTGCACGCACCTGGGAGAGTTAGTGTCGATCTTCCTCCTCACTGCGGCAGCCCCGAGAAGAGGTGCAATTGTTGCATTTCTGACCATGGACCCCGGAGAAGAATTGTCGGCGGCCAACCTGCGCGGCGCAATTCGCTAAAACTTGCGGTGAGTTACCGGTCCGTTCGTAGGGCAGACTACATGATGGGAGAAGGTATCAGAGTTGCTTTCATAAAGACAGCGATGGAGTACGAAGATCACAGACCTGTTACGGGAGGCCATGTGAGTAAAGGCTTCCATTCCTGTGCCACGGAGTGTGGGGCACGTGCTCCCATCGAAGAGCCGTGGTTCGGTTCAATGTGGGCGATGGGTGCCAGGACAATCGGCTTGCTCTTCCTGATATTCCCAGCTCTGTCAGTGGCCGGCGAGATTGACCTGTCTGGTTCGGTGAACATCGTTGGGAATGGATCTGAGCTTCCGACGATTAAGCGCCTAGCCAGGGCATTTGAGAAGAAGAATCCCGGAACAGTCGTCACTATTCAGTGGGAACCAACTCTGGACATAGTCCGAGCCGTCAAATCGGGAGAAGCGGATATCGCTGTAAGTGGGCAAGGGAACGCGGACTTGACGGCAGTTCCAATTGCCTGGGAGGGAATTGCGGTCATTGTCAATGCAGCGAATCCAATTGAAGAGCTCACCAGAGAACATCTGGCCGCGATCTTTTCAGAGAAGGTGAAGCGGTGGGTCGAAGTGGAAGGTGAGAGGACCGGGATTACAGCCTCAATCCGCTCAGAAAACAGGAAAGGCTGGTTGGGCCTGGGTGCAGGCGAAATCGGAACGGAGATCCAAGTCATAGACCGTCCCAGAAGCCTGGCGATCCGTCAGCGTTTTGAAGAGTTCCTTGGTGCTGCGGGGACAATTCCGAAAACAGTTCAGATGATTCAGTCCGATCAGAAGGCGATCGACAGAGTCGCCAGCGACCCTGCTGCGGTGACGTACACCTCATTAAGCTCGGCGCTCGATGCCTTGAGAGCAGCAAAGGATATCCGTTTGCTTCGAATTGACCGGGTCGAGGCATCTGAACAGACCGTCAGGGATGGATGGTATCAGCTGCGTCGTCCGGTGCTGCTGCTTATCAGGGACGAACCGAACCCGATGGTTGGCGCCTTTGCCGGATTCGCTCTTTCGGAAGAAGGGCAGGCGATCGTGGACGAGCAATTTGTCCCCTATGGTGCGGACGTTCCTTCTTCCGTCACATGTCACTCGTCTTGTCAGTTCATGCGAGCGATCGCCGCATCCGCCTATGGCCATGAACGGGCCTAAGAGCCTCACAATGGTATCTCATGCCCCCGATGTCGACCTGGCGACCCGCTTAGGACGCATCATGGACATCCTCGACGTGATCGTGCCGGAAGCAGAAGAGCACTACTCGGCGGGTCAGCATTCGTCAGCGCTCGCCCTGGAGCACATCGCTCGAAACGACATCGCTCAGGCGGTCTCCCTCCTGGGCAACACGCTGAGGAAGAATCCCCTCTGGCTCCGTGGTTATCTACTTTTAGCCACGATCTACGAGGAAATGCGGGACACAAAGAAGGCCATCATGTTGCTTGAGAACGGAATTAACGTCTGTCGGGGGAGTCTCCGATCTTTGGCCATGCAAAGTTGCTCGCTGTCCATGAGCGAAATGTTCAGCCGTGGAATACGGTCCCGTATCCTGCATCGGGCTGCCCATGTCTCACGCTCCGAGCAGATGCTGCGGCACCGCCTGACTCTCGTGCTGGTGCAGGCCGGCCATTTCGAAGAGGCGCTCCAATGCTGGACCGAGCTGGAGGACCGCCGTTGCGCATAACTGGGATCGGTTTCGGATGGTCGCCATCGAGGAGATGGTGAGAACTCCGTGCGAGTTTGATCGTCAATGGCAGGAGCAGCAGGCAAACAATCAAAAGGAGGATGCAAATGGCGAACACTCAGGATACATCGGAGGAACAGAGAGGAACGCCGGTGCATTACTGTGATCGGTGTGCCCGGCGGTCGTCGGACCTGGTCTTTGATGATCTCAGCCTGCGGGAGCTCTGCGCCGAGTGCCGGCGAGAGCTTGAGCGGCGGCGGATAGGCTTACACCGACCCGCCAAGGCCAGCAGGACCAAATCATAAGGCCTGCAAACGTATTCTTGCTGAGCCTACCGACCACAGCCTGAAAAACAGGGTTTATAGCTCCGGTTGGCCGTTCGATTTACCCCTCTTCCCCTCACCAGAGTGTTTCCTCACTTGTTTGGCAAATCTTGGGCCTGCCAACCGTGTTCCGATTACTCAGGACACGAAACATGCTGGCTCGTTCTGTAAGAAGATCGGCCCGCCTGCGTCGCGACAATCAGAAAGCTGCATTTTTTGCGTGAATCGATTCCCGCTAGAGGATCTGATTCGGATCGACACGACGAGAAACTCGCAAGTCCTCAATTTTCATGGGGCGTGACATCGGCGCAAGATCCTGCCTTCACTGGCATCCCCCCTGCACTGGCAGTATGCAGAATCCGGTCAACAATTCAACAATCGCAGGAGGGGACCGTCATGAAGCAGAGAATCTCACACATGATGACCGCTGGGCTTGTCGCAGGAGCCGTGATGACAATGGCGGGCTGTGCGCAACCGCCCGTCGAGCAACTGGAGGCCGCCAAGAAGGCGGTGGAGGCAGCGCAGGCCGCGGGGGCGACAGAATATGCGAAAGATGACTTTGCCAAGTTAGAGCAGGAATATGCCTTGGCGAAGGACGAATTGGCGAAACAAGAAAAGGCCCTCTCAATTTTCCGATCCTATTCCGAAGCAAATAAGTTGTTGATCAAGGTGGTTGAAGATGGCGGGCGTGTTGCGGCTACGGCGGCTCAAAACAAAGAAACGGCCAAGACAGCAGCCCTCGCTATGGAAAAGGAGGCGCAGCAGGTCATCGCTTCAGCCAAGGAACTCATGGCGCAAGCGCCGACCGGAAAAGAACGGGCTGCGGTGGAAGTCATCAAGCAGGACCTTGCCGCGCTTGAAACGAGTCTCAACGCAGTGCACCAACTTATCGAGAAGGGTGATTATCTCGGTGCGGAGGCGCAGGCCAAGGCGTTGAAGGACAAAGGTGCGGGTGTCTCCGGAGATCTCCAACACGCGATCGAGAAGACCAAAGGGAACAAACCAAAGGGCCATGCGTGAAGTGATGGGTCAGCCATGAGGCTCGACGAATCCTATGACGCTGCCCGCCATGCAAAACCGGTTCGGTGTCCCCGGTGCTGGCGATCAGCGCCGGTCCTCGTGTTCGATTCACCGGCCGTAGGTATGGTCTGTCGTCACTGCCACGAGAAGCTCGTGGCGCTCCGGAAAGACGCGGTCATCCTCGCGCGAGACCGTGGTGCCGCAGCATTGCGGGGAAATAAAAGGAAGCGAGCCTCCTGTCCTCGATGTGGAAAATCTGCCGACATCTTGATGTTCGATTCTCCCTCGACGGGGATGGTCTGTCCTGGCTGTCACAGGGCCTTGGTGTATTTTCGCCGGGAGGTCGCGGCATTGATTCCGGAAAAGGCCTGATCCGGCTCACGGACTTGAGCAAGATCGATGTGGAACGACAAGTCCAACAGGTTGGCCGCCCTCGAGAAGGTTTTCGTGGGTGGATGTATTGTGGCCATGGGCACCTATTGGGCCTCAGAGACGGTGTTTACCATTTCGATCGTCTCGATCACGGTGATGGCGCTCGTGGTCTTATTCACGGAGAAGACTTCTTAAGCGGGTTCCTGGGAGACCCATAGCAATGTTGACGATTCGCGACCAGCGGATCGGGTTCCTGGAGGTTGTCGCCTATCTCGCGGCCATTATGGCGGTGGTAGGGACAGTGGCCTGGGGGTGGAATTTGAACCTCATCGTGGCGCTGATCATGTTGGCTGTCGCGTATGCAGTGTTGCGCGACTTACGAGCCCTCTGGCTCTTGAGAAGAGAGAACGATCAATCCCCGCCATCCGGAGCCACAATTCCAATTCTGAAGTCGTTGCCGCATTCACAGTCCTCAAGACCGCTGTTTACCACGAATAGGCCTCGTAACGGTGCGAACAGAGTCGATCGTCCGGTTAAAAACCACCCCGGCAGCAGAACGGAAAGGAACACCGCATGAGCCCATTGGATGCAGCAAGGCGTGAGCGCGTGATTGATGTCGGCCCGGCAGGATTCCACCCGCCGTCGGCGATGGAACTGGGTGTGACGCATCCCGACACCGGGTTCGGGCTGTTCTACGGTCATCACGCGCCTGCGGATGAGGTTATCGCCGAAGCGGCTCGACAACTGTATACCAGGAAGAATCCCACGATCTTTCCAGGCCCCTTGTACCTCTGGGCCTGGAATGCCGACTGGATCGCCAAAGGACAGGCCTTGTTGCGGCTCGCCGCGGAAATCCCGAATGTCATGATCATCCCGCGATGCCGGATTATCGGCCCAAATATCCCAAGATCGATCCGGAAGAAGGGATCAATCCCAATCATCCGAATCTCACCATCTGGCACAACAAGATCGAAATCGCGATGTTCATCGGCATCCACTGTCACTACGCCAACCTCGCGCTGCGGATGGTGCGGGCAGGCACGAACTGTCTCACCGTCGCCTTTTGTCACGACATCCACGAAGACGCGATGTTGAGCGTGCAGGATCTGGATGTGAACAAGATGAATCACAGCATCGAGATTTTCCGGAGCGTCCGCAAGGAACTCGGAATCGAGATGCCGAAAGACGGGAAAACCGTCCGTCTCACCGGCACTCAGATCCGCGCGAATCACGGGATTGAGCGCGTGAATCCGAGACCGGCGTGAGGGTTGTAGTTGGCGCTGGAACGAAAAGGTAATAAGAACGGGAGCGCGAATATGGCCGCAAAAACCGGAAGATCGACAGAGCCACAGTCGTCCACCCATTATCCAACCAGCGAGGAATGGGTTGCACGGCTTATCCAGCTTCAAGAGGCGCTGACTGTGTGTCCGGTGGATCTCTTGGCGCGATGCGAACTCGCAGCGCTGCTCGAACGATTGGATCAGCACGAGGAGGCCTTGTTCAATTGGAAAGCGGTTCTCGCCTGCGATCCGAACAATCTCAAGGCGCGGGAAGGGCTGGCCCGCTGTCGGCGGCGAACGAGCGGGTCTCTCATCTGGTGAAAGTCAGCACATGCTTGTGATCTGGGGCAAGCTCGACCGGTTCGAGGACGATCAACAGGGCAGACGCTGGGTGCAGCTGAAAGCGATGCTGGCGGGGGGAACAGCAATCCGGATTCGCGCGCTCGTCGGGAACCACACCCTGATCGCTCGTGGGACAGAGCGGGTCGATCTCTCCAACCTGAGTCCAGGGGAACCGGTGGAGATCAGTTATCGTCACGGTCGCGGCGGATTCATGGAGGCCGACACAATCTATGTCCGGCCGGACCATGCCGCCAGAGCGTAGGACGTCAACTACGTCGATGCGAATGATCTACGGACATATTGAGTCAGTTGAAAACCGGCCCGCTATTCTGCCGAGCCTGATCGTGAGAACGCGAACAGCACTGGGAACGTACCGGGTCGAATGTGTCCTGAGCCCGAGCACCAAGATGGCAAGAGGTTCTGAGCGGCTCAGTTTGGAGGAGATTCGCGGCGGCGAGTTTGTGGTGGCCGTGTTGCGAGAACATGCAGGGTGGCTGGAAGCCGAACGGATCGACGTTGTCAATCTCGGCATCGGCTCACCCATCGGCATCCGTGAGGAAGGCGTCCCGGCGTGGGGCGCAGATCGAATCGCATAACCAGAGGGGAAAGATGGCAATGACATGGAGGAACACGTGCGGAGCCGTGCTCGTCGGCCTCAGCATCGTGGCCTTGCTGGCAGGCTGCAGCGGCCGCAAAGTGACGACGTCTGCCGCGGATGAAAGCCTCTTGCAAAAGCAGACAGTGAGTGCTGCGCCTCAGGAGCCTCGGCCGTCGACCGGTGTCGAGGCCGCGCGGATCGTAGAGCCGCCGCTGGCATCGATCGAGCCGCCACCGGTCGCCCGCGAAACGCCGAGTCAGCCGGTCAGGCCCTCGTCGCCGGCTGGTTCCTCCGGTCCGACGAATGCCTCCAGACCACCGGCCGTTTCGGCGTTGCCGCCGGGAGCGATCGAAGACGTCTATTTCGATTATGACCGATTCAGTCTCCGCACTGATGCGCGGGCAACCCTGGAAAAGAACGCCCGTTGGCTGAAATCAAAGAACGGCGTGAAGGTGCTGGTCGAAGGGCACTGCGATGAACGCGGCACGCTGGCCTACAACCTCGTGTTGGGAGAACGCCGCGCGCAATCCATAAAGCGGTATCTCCAGGAGCTGGGAATCCCTGCTTCGCAACTCCGGATCGTCAGCTACGGCAAAGAGCGGCCGTTCTGCACCGAACATCGGGAAGCCTGTTGGCAGCAAAACCGGCGGGGCCACTTCGTCGTGAAGTGATGGAAGGAGGGACCAGTGAAGATTCGTCCTGTGCTCATGGCCTGGGGGATCGTATGGTTGGCGATGGTCGGCTGCGCCGGCAAGGGCGATATCATCCCTCTCCAGCTCCAGCCCGTTCTCGAGGCGCCCGAGAAGATGGCCAAGCCGGCGGGCGGCCTTCGCGTGGCCGTCAACGTCTTTGAGGACGGACGGAAACACAAAGGCGGCTTGGGGACCAGAACGCACTTCTGGGGAGGCGTCAGTTATTTCGATGTGCCGGGCGGCAACCCCGGCGAGGTGGTTGCGCAGGCCCTCGCCACCTGCCTCGAGAGCAAAGGCTGGCAGGCCGACGTGGTGAAGCCCGGGACCACGAGCAGCGGCGCGGATGTCACGCTCTCGGGAACGATGCAGGATCTGGCGGTGAGCGCCAAGAGCGGGTTCGGCTTCACCAAGATCACCTCGAAGGCGAAGCTCGGGATCCAGGCCCTCAACGTCGCGGACGGCAGTCAAGTCAGGATGACGCTCGGCGGATCCGGCTCGGACAGCGTGTTCTGGTTCGATCCGGAGGATGCCCAGGAGGTCCTGAACGATGTGCTGACCCAGAGCTTCGACAAGCTGGTGCAGGACACGAAGGTCGAAAACAAACTCTTGCGGCTGAAATGACCGGTCGCGGAGCAAGACACGTCACAACGAGGGAGGCATCCCCATGAAAGTCCAAGACATCATGACACGCGATGTGCAGTGCTGCGGGCCCGGTACCAATCTGGCGGCCGCCGCCAAAATGATGTGGGACAGCGATTGCGGCGCGCTGCCGGTGCTCAACGTGGAGGGGAAGGTAATCGGCGTGATCACGGATCGCGACGTCTGTATGGCGACGGCGACGAAGAAGGGCCGTTTCTGGTCGAGCACAAGGACGAGATCCTCGGCGTCGTCCACAACACGGAGGCAAGGGAGAAGGGCGAGCACCCCTTGGCGCGCATCATGGGCATCGAGCAGCACCGTGATGCGCTGGTCATTTCCGCCACCGACACGCACCTGCCCCGACGAATCGGTGAAGCGCTCCACCATGCGTATCATGGTGAGCTGAGCTTTCATTACGACCAGGACGAGGATTTTGTCCGGGTCACTTGGACACGGTAGGCGACGACAAGATGTACGGGACCACACTGATCACGCCGAGTCGGCTTGCTGGAATCTAGGGACAGGGACAGCAAGCATCGAAAGGAAGAGGGAAGGACCATGAGAACACACGTTCTCCGCTGGACACTGGCGCTGACTCTGGGACTAACCGGTGTAATGGGGACTACCGTCTCCACCGCCGCAGAGGCCATGAAACGAACCGTGCGCGGCGTGGTGATGGCGACCAATCTCAAAGATGATCCCCACACCATCATGGTGAGGGTGATTATGCCGAACAAGGAGGAACTGATCGTGGGAGCCTCCGTTCCGCCAGATACCGGCATCACGCGTGGGAAACGGTCAGTCAGCCTCTCCGACATCAAGACCGGCGAGGTGGCGGACTTGACCTATACCAAGAACCCGGACGGGCTCGTGGCTCGTTCGATTCACGTCCGATAAGGTAGGAGCTAGCATGATCAGACCCTTGGCAAAGCGCATAACCCTGTTGGTCATCAGTTTCGCTGTCCTGGGCTTCCTGACGGCCTGTGCCGGACGGAGAATCACGACATCTGTAGAGGATCAGACCTTCGTGCCGGGACCGCCTCCTCAGGCTGCAGCACCAGCGATCGAGGAAGCGAAGGTAGCCCCGCCCGAACGGGTGCTTGCTGAGGTCCCCAAGATCGAGCCACAGGCACCAGCGCCGATGGAAGCGCCCAAGGTCGAACGACCAGCCCCTCCCCCAGTGGAACCGTCGAAGGTCGAGGTGCCTCCACCGGCAGCCCCGGTGGAAGAGGCGCGGGTCACCGAACCTCCGATCGCTCCCCCGCCCGCGGTTCGACCACCCCCGGTTCAACCGCCATCGGCCCCGGCACCCGTGCGTACGGCTCCGCCCCCTCCCTCGGGCGAAGTTGTTTCCCTCTCCGATGTGTATTTTGACTTTGACCAGTTCCTGTTCAGAAGCGACGCCAGGGCGGCGTTGGAGGTCAACGCCAGGCTGCTCAAGGCGGACAGCAAAGGGAAGATCCTGATCGAGGGACACTGTGATGAACGCGGCACGCTCGCCTACAACCTGGTCTTGGGCGAGCGGCGGGCTCGGGCAGTCAAGCAGTACTTGCAGGACCTCGGCGTTCCAGCCTCGCAGATCCAGATTACCAGTTACGGGAAGGAGCGGCCCTTCTGCACCGAGCACAGTGAAGCCTGCTGGCAGTCGAACCGTCGTGCGCACTTCCGGCGGCAGTAAGCGGAGGTGTGGCGCTTTCCAGGCCCCTGTTGGTCGATGGCCGGCCGCTCAGATGTTCAGCCAGCCGTTCAGAATATGAGGAGGATCACGTGAAACGACGAACCATGTTGTTTGTCTGCGGAATGAGCCTATTGACCTTGGTCGGCTGCGCCGGCAAGGGAGAAGTGGTGATGGTGAACATCCCCGCAGAACAGCCTGCCGCAGTCTCCACCAGCGTGACGCCTCAGGGACTGCGTGTTGCGGTGGAGACGTTTGAAGATTCGCGGCAGACCAAGGCCCGCCTCGGAACCCGATCGCATCTGTGGGGCGGCGAAAGTCACTTCGACGTTCCCGGTGGATCATCAAGCGACGCCGCGACGCAAGCCCTGGTCCGCTATCTGAACCGTCATGGCTGGCAAGCTCGGGTGGTGAAACCCGGAACCGCATTGAGCGGCGCGGACCTGACGATTTCGGGCCATCTGCAGGCTCTTTCGGTTGACGCAAAAAGTCGTGTCGGCTCCACCAAGCTGACCACCACCAGCAAAATCACGATCCGCGCGCTGAACGGCGCCGACGGAAGCGCGGTGCGCATGACTCTGAACGGCGCCGGTTCCGACAGCGTGTTCTGGTTCGAGCCGAAGGACGCGGAGCAGCTCATCAATACGATGCTTGACGACAGTTTTGCCCGGCTTTTCCAGAGCACCAAAGTAGAGGGCACCGTGCTCAGGCTTCGCGATTAAGATGAGGCGATCACCATTCCAACTCGGGAGGCACTCCATGGCGACGAAACGGAAGGCAGGGGCAAAGAAGGCCAAAAGGAAAACCGCTGGCGGGATGAAGAGGAAAAGGAAAAAGAAATAGCCCGCCGAGGAGGTAGCCCGCCATGTCAGAACATACCGATTTCGTTGCGGTGCAGTACCCGAGGGGGGCCACGGCCCTGGTCTGGTTCGATCTGGCCACCGGGACGGTGGCGACAAGCCATGCCGGATTGCAGGTCACCTTGCGGCAAGGAGTGAAGGACTGGGCAGGTCATGTCGTCCACCCGCACGAGGGGCCTGTATTTCTCTCCGCCGTCTACGACCACTTCTTTCTCAGCGGGTATCCCGTCCGCTGGCTCCGTGTCTCAGGCCTGAAAGGGGTCCAGAACACCTATCGTGTTTAGGACGGAAGCGGTCGACATGGCTCCCTTCACAGCGTGGCTGCCGGCTCGTCCCAATCAAGACTTTGATCTCGTCATCAAGATTGTGGGACCTGCTGCATCGGGACTCCTGAAAGACTGGACGTTCATCGCCCAATCGCTCATCCGGAAAGGGCTGTCGGTCATGACGCAACAGGGGCGGCTTAACGGTGAGTTCGGCGATTTCGTCCTGCATATTCGTATCGCCGCTCGGCCGTTCTTTTCGATGGGGCATGGTTGCGACGTGCTGGTCCATTTGAGCGACACCGCCCCGGAGTGCCGGCGCTTCGGACTTCAGCCCGGAAGTGTGCTGCTGTGGGATCCGCTGCCTGATCGCCGATCGCTCCCGATCCTGCCCGATGGCGTGATCGCCTATGGGGCGCCCTTTGATGGGGAAGCTTGTCCCGGAACAGCAAGCCGTCCGCGAGTCGAAGGTTGTCAGAGCCTTGGCGGAGGCCGTTCCGGCGAAGCTGATCCCCATGGCGGATTACCGGCCGAAGTATCCGAAGATCATTGCGGAGAAGGAGATCAGCCCGAATCACCCGAACTTGACCATCTGGAAGAACAAGATCGACGTCTGTCTCTTCGTCGGCGTGCATTGCCACCAGTCCAACCTCGCTTTCTACTGGCTCTAAGCCAGCGAGAGTTCCCCATCTGGAAGGATGGGGCTGAGAGCATGGAGCCGCGAGGCGGCTCATGCGAAGCATGTAACAAGAGAAACCACGGCTGTCAGGCCGTAGTTCTTCATTCGAGCGAATTTGCAAAAAGGCCACTCGAAATCTAGACTGGCTCCAAGGGGATAATGCGTACAGACGGAACCAAGATGGACAACGACAAACCATGGTTGAGAATTCCAGATGGCACGATGGTGTTACACCGGTCCGATAACAAACCAGCAATTATTGACGGTCTGACCGAATTAGTCGACTCCGGGTCCATGAATCCAGACGGCCGGACGCAATATCGCCTCGATGTCGGTTCGAGCGTTCGAAGGCTTGCAGGCGAGGACGAGTTGTTGATCGTAGTGGATGAGAATGGGCTGGTTGTAATGCCGAAACAGTCGCTCGGTTATCGCCAATACGTGACGGCGCGGCTCCATCACGTGTTTCAGGGCAATAGATTTATCATCCGTACCATGAACAGGCCTAAGGACCGGCGGAATCTTATTCTACCTCCCCCTTGACTGCTTGAACTGTAAGAGTCAGCCGTGTGTTGGCAATTCGGGCTGTAGTGCGCGCGGTCGTTGTCCCTGTCTCTTTTAGCATGCGCCCGGGCACTCTAGCACCCATCGCTCGTACCAGGGTACAGATGAAGTGCGCGAGCGGCATTACACCCACCTCCGGGGCTGAAAACTGCGGGCGAACGTGAGGAGCAAAGCACAAGATGCTATGGGTGCGCGGAATGGCGATAGGAACAAATACCGGCAGCTGATGTGCCCAGGTTCAAGGAGAGGGGCTGCTTTCCCCAGAGGTTGTGCGGCGATGGCAAGGAAAATCTGGCGGAGAGGGCGGGATTTGAACCCGCGACAGAGCTTTTGGCCCTGTGACGGTTTAGCAAACCGTTGCCTTCGGCCACTCGGCCACCTCTCCGGACAGTCTGTTTATTGGGGGGAGCCTGTAAAGATTCCTTTGCCTAGGATTATGTGGGATAGGTACGCTCGCATGCATACATGCGAGGTGCGCATCTTACCTCAGAGAGAGAGAGGCGTACAAGAGATTCAACGTGTCTTAAATCTTATCAGCGAAGGCGATGATCAAACGTCGGTTCAACAGCCTGTACGAACGACAGTGGCTGGTAGCTTCCCGAGAAGAGTAGCGGTGTCTTTCAACCTAGTACACTCTACGATGGGATGAATAGGCTTTTTCCGGCCCCCATTGAAGTTCGGCCAGGAGCCAGCGTTGAATGAAGAGTATCCCTTCGGAAACGGCACGCAATCGCTGTGCGATGGGCTTGCTCCATTCTCGCCAGCTGTCCAAACGGGTGGCGGTTGAAGTGAGGTATGAGGCAGTCACATCATGGCGAGGTGTTTCTTCTGAGGATGTGAAGCTTCGATCAGCCTCAATAACGGTCTGGTACCGGAACTCGACATGGACAGGACGAATGACCCCACTCGCAGCCATGAGTTGCAGCGCTTTCAGTTTGGCTCGTGCTCGTTTTCTTCGCACATGCCATTGGGACCAAACCGGTCGCCCGTCGAGATGTGTGTCTGCCATTGGTAGTTCCTCCGGAAGGTTTGCAGGAAGTGGGAAAAGTCCTTTTGCTTCGTTCCCTGCTTGTGCAGCAATCGACACGGTGCAGTTGACATGTCGTTTGCCCAGGGGGGATTTCCTGACGGCCAAGAGAGCGTCTCGGCCTCTCCTTACATCCAGAGAATGCGGCCAAGTTCCTCATCGAGCTCCCTGGGTTTCTGGCACCGGCTGCAGCGGGCGAAGAGTCCCCCAGAGTCCGGGGTGAGGTTGCATCGGAGGACCAATTGATATTTGTGTCCGCCGCAGAAGGGACACGCTTTGCCCCTTAGTTCTCGCCTGATCGCCCCGATTTTCCCAACCTGCTTGTGCATTGGTGCCTCCCTTCGCTGGTACTGTGGTCTGGCGGTGGTGGACCAAATTCTGTGTTCCGCTTTTGAGGACATCTCTTCGAGCCTGTAGCTGAACCATAAGCCAACCTCAGGCGCGTGAAAATACCAATGAGGTAGGTGTCGGGATATTCAAAAGGAGGGGTTGCCTATTCCCCAAATGAGTGAGGAGGTAATGGGCGAAGTGAGAAGGAGGTATGTGCTTTGAAGCAGAGCCGCTCGGACTATCAACAAGATAGGGCGGGTAAGGTTAGGCAGGATAGGCTACACGTGGCCTTGGGCCTTACGGAGCTGATGCAGGTGGACTGCGACCCGAACTTTTTCGAGGATTTTTTCCCGCGTGGACGGTTTGCGCAGCCAGTCGGTCACGCCCTGCTGAATGAGTACCTCGGTCAGCACGAAATCGGTGGCCCCGCTCAATATAATAATGGGGACCATGGGATAAGCCGTCTTGAAATGGGCGATCAGCTTCGCCCCGTCCATGCCAGGCATCTCAAGATCGGTCAGTAAGGCATCAACCTTGCTCGCATTATCATCCGTGCTCATCAGCTTGATAGCTTCGTCTCCATTACTGGCCATGACTGCATCGTAGCCAGCTCGGTTGAGGATAATGCGCACGGTTTCTCTGATGGTGATATCGTCATCGACGATCAGGATGCGGCCGAGAGACATACAATGGATCTCCGAACTGACGATTCAACCCGGAACGGGACCTTCTCCTGTCATGTAAGGCATTGCCGCTCCAAGGGTCTGGTCAAACATGGTATGGCGGAGGGGGTGGGATTTGAACCCACGGTCCAGTTGCCCGGACTCCGGTTTTCAAGACCGGCACGTTCGGCCACTCCGTCACCCCTCCGAGCTTGAGGTTCAGGTTGAGGTTAAGGCTGAGTGCCTTCTTGATAACGACTCAACCTTAGCCTGAACCTCAGCCTCGTCCCGTGATCCGCTCCACTCCTCCCATATAGAATCTCAACGCTTCTGGAATCACGACCGACCCGTCCGCTTGCTGGTAGTTCTCCAGAATGGCGACGAGGGTTCGCCCCACCGCCAAGCCTGACCCATTGAGAGTGTGAACGAACTCGGTTTTCGCGTCTTTATTATTGCCGGTCCGGCGATATTTGATGTTTGCTCGCCTGGCCTGAAACGCTTCGAAGTTGCTGCACGACGAGATCTCGCGATACAGATCCTGCGAAGGCAACCACACTTCGATGTCGTACGTTTTTGCGGCTGAGAATCCCAAATCGCCTGTGCAGAGCGTCACGACTCGGTAGGGCAGGCCGAGGTTCTGCAACACCGTTTCGGCATGGCCGGTCAGTCGCTCCAGCTCGTCATACGATCGATCCGGCGTGGTAAAGGCGACCAGTTCCACCTTATTGAACTGGTGGAGCCGGATCAGACCGCGCGTATCTTTCCCGTAGGACCCCGCTTCCCGACGGAAGCAAGGCGTGTAGGCCGTGTACCGGATCGGCAACTTGCCTCCGTCGAGCAGTTCCTCGCGATGGAGGTTCGTCACCGGCACCTCGGCTGTCGGGATGAGAAAGTAGTCCTCGTCGCGGAGCCGGAAGAGATCCTCCTCGAATTTGGGAAGCTGTCCCGTGCCCGTCATCGCGGCCCGGTTCACGAGGAACGGCGGTAGCACCTCATGATAACCATGTTGGCTTGTGTGGAGATCCAGCATGTAATTGATGAGCGCGCGCTCCAACTTGGCCCCGAGGCCGGAGAGGACGGCGAATCGCGCGCCGGCGATTTTCGCGGCGCGGTCAAAGTCGAGAATGTTGAGCGCCTCGCCGATGTCCCAATGGGAGCGAGGCCTTCCAACAAACGTCGGCGGAGTTCCCCATCGGCGCACCTCGAGATTGTCATTGCTGTCCCGGCCTACCGGTACCGAGGCGTGCGGCAAGTTGGGAATGCGCAGTGCCAAGTGGCTCACCCGCTCTTCCAGCCCGCGCAGTTCCTCATCCATGGTCTTAATACGATCGCCCAACGTTTTCATGGCGGCCACCGCCTCATCCACCGGCTGTTTTGCGTGTTTGAGCTGGGCGATTTCGTCGGATCCTTTCTTGAGCTGAGAGCGAAGCTGCTCGACCTGGGCGTTCATGCCGCGGCGCTCTTCGATCAACTTGCCGAGGTCGTCCCACGCGACGTCGGCGCCACGTGGCCCGAGTTGCGCTCGAACAGCGTCCAGATTTTCTCGAAGATAGCGTAGCTCGTACATAAACGAGTGATGTCGGAAGGCGCTGAAATCTAGCACCTGGTCTGGGGTTAGTCAATCGAGCGTCGTCGCTCTCTCGGCCGGCGAACCGGACCGACAGAACCCGCCCTCCAGTTGACAAGGCCGGTTCTGACGAGGGAGCATACCAGTCGTGCGTCTTATCACCAATCCACCCAATCCCTTCGATTCCCAGCATCGCGAGCTGCTGGAACCAGCTCCGGCGGCCAAGCTGGTCGTGTACGAAGACACCACCCGAGAGATCCTGAGCCGCAATGAGAGCCCCGACCTGCCCTTTCGTTGGAGCCTGAATCCCTATCGAGGGTGTTTCCACGCCTGCGCATACTGTTATGCTCGTCCGTCGCATGAGTATTGGGGCTTCGGAGCGGGGACGGACTTCGACACCAAGATTATCGTAAAAGAGGATGCGCCGCTGCTCTTAAGGCGCACATTTGACAGACCATCCTGGCGCGGTGAGCTGATCGTTTTCTCCGGCAACACAGACTGCTATCAGTCGCTGGAGGCATCCTACGGATTAACACGCGCGTGCTTGGATATCTGCGCCGAGTACCGAAATCCGGTCGGGATCATCACCAAGGGAGTGCTGGTGCTCCGCGATGGCGATGTGCTTAGGCGTCTGCGGGAGGAAGCGTGGGTCCGCGTGTACTTCAGTATTCCCTTTTCATCAGACGACATGGCGCGGAAAGTGGAACCCCATGCGCCATCGACGACGAAACGATTCGAGGCCATGAAGGCGTTGGCCGAGGCGGGCATCCCAACCGGTATTTCGATCGCGCCGATCATTCCCGGCTTGAATGATGAGGATATCCCGGAGCTGCTGGCTCGAGCACGTGAGGCCGGCGCTCGAACAGCGACCTTCGTCCTGCTTCGTTTGTCCGGTAGTGTCGAGCCGGTATTCCTTGAGCGGATGAAGGAGGCATTCCCTGAGCGCATTGCCAAAATCACCAACCGGATTCGTGAGGTACGCGGTGGCAAGATGACGGAAGGGGACTTCTTCAAACGACACCAGGGAACCGGAACCTATTGGACTATGATTGAGCAACTGTTCGACGTAGCCCGGCGCAAAGCGGGATTTTCCGATGAAGAGACCGGCCCGATTCAACAGACGTTCCGACGGCCTGGTGTCGAGCAAGGGGTCTTGTTCTGAAGGGGGGACAGCATGAAACACAATCCGGAATTCTTGAGATTGGTCGAACGGGTCAAGCAGCGTGTCAAAGAATGCACGGTAGCGGAGGTAAAAGCGAGGCTCGATCGGGGGGAGCGATTCCATTTTCTCGACGTGCGGGAAGACAACGAGTTCGCCAAGGACCATGCGCAGGGAGCCAAGCATCTGGGCAAAGGCGTCATCGAACGGGATATCGAGACCGTGGTTCCCCAGAAACACGATCAGATCGTCCTCTATTGCGGGGGCGGCTTCCGCTCGGCGCTCGCGGCTGATGCGTTGCAGCAGATGGGCTATACGAACGTGATCTCGATGGATGGGGGAATCAGAGCCTGGCGTGAGGCAGGATATCCGATAGAAAGAGGTTAATGGTCAATCGTCCGATGAAGATGGGTGTTTCTGAAGCCCGATGCCGCCAATGACCTGCCCCGGGGCTATTTGTTGACGCGATCGAATTCCTTAATGACCTGGTCGGTCAGATCGATTGCGTCCCTGTTATAGATGACGATCTTCACCGTGGCTTCGCTGCCTTTGTCGACCACCAGCGCGAAACCGGCTTTCTCGGCCACCGTCTGGGTAGCCGTGGCAATTCTCTTCATGTAGTCGTCGATCAGCTCCTTTTGTTTGCCCTGTAACTCCTGGTTAAACTCCTGGGCACGTTTCTGATAGTCCTGAATCTTCGCACGGAACTTCGTTTCCATATCTTTCTTTTCCGACTCGCTCATCTTCGCGCTGCCCTCTTTGAGCGTTTTCTCGGTTGTCCGTAGTTCCTCCTCATCGCGTGAAAGGAGTTTCTGCCGGGTCGAAACATATTCGCGCAAACCGTCCAGCGCCCGTTTCCCGGCTTTGGACTTTTCCAGGACAGCCTGTGGGTCGATGACGCCCATCTTGAACGACTCGGCGGCATGGCCGGCCGTGGAAGCGGCTGAGAGCAACGATAGTGCAAGGGCGACGAAGGCCAGGTAGCAGAGAGGCCGCGCGGAGAGGCTCATCATGTCTGTGACTCCTTTTTCCCGGTTGTAAAGCAGTGGAGAACGTTCAAGAAGCGCTGCGAGAATAGCTGCGACAGGGACCTGTGTCAAGCACGCGTATAACGCAACATAGCCAACGGTGAATTGATTTCGGGAATGCTTGATCGCCTGGCGTGGAGGCGGGAGAGTTAATCGGCTGGTTACACGAAATACCGGCTGGTATCGAACTTGTACTCGGTATTATCGACCAAGCGGAGAATGCTATGCTTGTATTCGCCGTCCGTGGTTTTTTCCGTGAGGTCCAGCTCCGGGCCGTCGTCGATGGGGAAGCCGGCCGGGTCGGCGATGACTTTGACATGAGGCCGTTCGGCCTGTTCCTTCTCTGCGGCCTGCTTGGTGACAACCGCCAATTCGTAGCTGTCGAGCATGACCAGACTGCCGATGGGAACGATCCCGACGCAGGTAATAAAGAGTTTCATCAGCACCGGGTCGAACGACTTCCCGCTCTTGGCGAGCATGAGCTGCAAGACCTTGGTGGGGGGAATCGGTTGCCGTCGATACACACGCGACGAGGTCATGGCGTCATAGCAGTCCGCAATCATGAGGATGCGGCCGGTCAGCGACAGTTTCCAGGGAGTGCTGAGTTTCGGATAGCCGGTGAAATCGTAGTTCATGTGATGTTCGAAAGAAGCCGCTGCCATCCGCCCAGGAAGGTTGGTGATCCCTCGCATCTGGGCCATGTTCAGCGCGCCTTCCGTCGGATGGTTTCGCATCGCCGCCCATTCGGCTTCGGTAAATTCGCCGGGCTTGTTCAGGACCTCCATTGGAATGCTGGCCTTGCCCATGTCGTGAAAGAGCGCGGCGAGGCCGAGGTCCGCCAGCTCGACTTTGGGATATCCCGCCCGGTTGCCCAAGGCGACCGAAAGGAGCGCCACGTTTACGGAGTGGTTATGCGTGTACTGGTCGTGGCATCGCAGGGTCGTGAGTCCGAGCAGCGTGGCTTCGTCGTGCATCATGAGGTCCACAATGTTCTGGATGGCGCGCTTGGCCTGCTTGAAGGCAAGTCTGCTCCCTTCTCTTGATGCCTGGACAACCTCGCCGACTGCCGCTGCCGCTTTGGTATAGCCACGTTTCGCTACAGCTTTGCGCTTCGAGCTAGCCGAGTCATCCGGTTCCTTTACCTGCAACACCCGTGGTTCTTCCAGCTCGATGCCGTGGACTCCACGCGCCTGCAACTCCTGGCGCAATTCGTCTAGAGACTTGGTTTCCGTATCGATGCTGACGAACAGGTGCGCGAACTCGCGCAGATCTTTGGGTTCCACTGTCTTGGCGAACGAGATGCCGCCGATCTTCCATGTGTTGAGTACATCGATGATGCTTGAGAAGACGGCCATTTGTTGGGCGTTGACCTTCAGGTAGTTGTCTCCCAGGAACAGAAAGTTATTCTGGAGACGTAAGACGACCGGCTTGTCATAAGCGAGGGTCTTGATCAGCGTCAGCATGGCCTCCACGGGCTTGTCCAGTGCCGAATTGGTACGGCCATGAATACGCGAAGTCTTAATGAGTACGTTGAGCTGGGTAATCAGTTGCGTCCCCAGCATAATGATTTGCTGATCGAGGATGTCCCCAGCTTCCGACCCCTTGGCGATCTTTTGAGCGAAGGACTGCTCGTGGGTGAGGATCGGCTGGGTCTGGCCTTCCGGCGCGACGGTCGGATTCGCGGCGGGCGTGGGTTCGGTCACGGTCGTCTCCTTATTGCTGGCCGATGGCAGGTTGGTTCATGCGTTGCTGACGAGCGGCCATAGCCAGTGCGGCGACACAGGCCCTTCGTACCGTTGTGCTGCCCTTTTTCTGTCCGATATCGAGCGCCGCCAATGCCGCCGGCGAACCGAGTTTGCCGAGCGTATCGGCGGCCAACACGGCAAGGTCTTCTCGTTTCTGACGGTTGGTCCACGACCATTCGGTGAAGAGACTTTGCCAGTAGGGTACCGCTTCATCGCCGGCCGTCTGACGCATGGCCTGGAATACGGCGCGCTTTTCCGACGGCGTACGGTCGTGGAATTCTTCGGCGGTGACGAGCGGCGACCAGACGCTGAAAGGGATGGCGTAGTGCCCGTTCATCAACAGCTTTAACGTTGCGAGCCGGACCGGCTCATCCGGGTCATTGAGCAACCCGACGAACTTGGTGCCGTTCCCGCTGGGGCGCAGGCTGCCCAACGTGCGAATGGCGTCCTTCCGCACCTGTGCGTCGGGATAACGCAGGATCTTCTCGACCCCATCCGCAAGCCGCGGGTTGTTCCAGCGAGCGATGATGGATAACAAATTTCGCACATACAGCGGGCGACGGTCCAACAGGCCTTTGAGGATCGGTTCCGGCGTATCTTTAGCCAGGGTGAACAGAGCCTCGCACAAGATGGCTTGGTGCGTCGGACTTTCGAGGGTTGCGAGCAGGGCGCAGAGGGCCGGCACGGCTTCGGGTTTCATCGATAAGAGCAACGTCGGCAGTCCTGTGGTGTTTGCGCTGGGTGTGCGGTTGAGGTAGGTTTCGATGAGTTTGATCCGTTCCGGCCGTCCGAGGCTGTCGGCGAGGCCGGCCAATTGTTGCTTGTGCTGCTCCGACAGATTAGGCCGGACCGCCTCCGTTTCATGCAAGAGGCTGAGGACCGTTTCAAGCACGGTCCAGTTCCCTTGGCGGGTCAATGATTCGAGAACACTGTCGAATACCTCGAACAACTTTGTCAGCAGTGCAGGGGTTTGTTCAGAGGCCAGGATGGCCGTCAAGATGTCGAGCACGTATATCGTGCTATCGCGAGATGATTCGGCTTCGATCTCCTTAGCCAGCGTGGCCAGCTCCTCAGCCGAGACCTCATACCCGACGAGATCGGCTCGGAAGCGAGCTGCCTTTCCCGTTGTTCCCGTGGCGGTCCCGCCATCGGCCGTGTGACGCGCCCGCTCGCGATCCAGCAACTCCCGAAGAGACGAGGCTGGGGCATCCATCACGCTGTTGATCTGGGGCGACAACACGTCCTGGATCCCGGCCCCTGAGGCTTTGGCAATCTCTTCGGCCGTCACGATGGTGATCGTGGACAGGTTCTTGGACCAGAGACGGGTGACGAGGTCGTCGTCACTCTCTTCGTCGGTGGTGCTGCTCCACAGCGCATCGAGGAAGAACATCAAGTCGTCTTTGGTGAGTCCATCGTGGAAGGTCAGCTCGCGGATTCCGTCGGCGTAAAGCTTAAAGGCGAAGTTTTCGCCGGCCGCTTCGTCCTGCGTCTGGTAGACGATGTCTTCCTTGAAAGACAGTTCGGACCGTTGCACGAGAAAGCCCAGTTGGCCGTACGTACCGAGGTGTTTGGTCAATTCTTCGTGGAATTGTTGGAAGAACTTCTGGGCGACGGGGTTGTTGGGGCCGTAGGTGCGGGTCGACTTCGAGGTCTTATCGAGCAGGCGGAGGAGCTGCTTGACCGACGTGGTTTCGGGGCTGGTTGCCTCTTTGGCGGCGGTCGCCGCGGCCATCATTTCCTGTGCCGTCTTGAGATCAGCCATATGAGGTACTCGTACCTTGGCACCCCCGGTTCGTCAACAAAATTGCCGTTCTTCACCGCGTGATGCGGCATGGAAATTCCCCCGGCGGCAGCGCGGTCTGCCCCACATTGTCAGCGTTTGGCATAAGGCAGTAGAATTCAGCGGATGATTCAACCTCTGTTATCGCTATGACGACACCAACACCGTTGATCGTCTGTTTCGGGGACAGTCTCACGGCAGGATTTCAATCGCCGAGTCCTGAATGCCCGCATGGTTGCGAGACGCCCTATGGGCAGTTTCTTCAGGATCGTCTCGGCTCGGCAGCCCGCGTTACCGTCAGTGGGATATGCGGGGAGTTAACGGGGGAGATGACCATGCGGTTTCGCCGTGATGTGCTCGATCGCCGGCCGGCCTTCGTCGTGATCCTGGGAGGTACAAACGATCTCGGTTGGAACGCTCATCCGCGGGACATCATGCGCAACCTGGTGCAAATGTACGAACAGGCCTTTGCGGCCCATGTCCAGCCTGTTCTGGTGACGGTGCCATCGTTGCGGGTTGCGGGCGAGTTGGGAGACGGGGAGGGGGAGCGGTGGCTTGCTGATCACCTTTCCCGCCGGCAGGTCTTGAATCGGTTGATCCGCAACTATGCCGGCTCGAAGCAGCTCCCTTATCTCGATCTGTTCGAGGCCACCGCTGAGCCTGGAACTCTTCAGTTGGCTGCCGCCTATTCGAATGACGGGCTGCACCTGACCACGGGCGGGTACCGTCTCATCGCCACGCTTCTGTACGAGCAGGTGTTTGCGTCCCGCTTTCCCTTGCCTGCGTCATAGCACCCGCCACGCGCGTCCGTCGTTCTGGATCAGTCTGTCCGCTTCGACAGGCCCCCAACTGCCGGCGGCGTATTCCGGTAACCACTTCGTGCCGAAGGCTTGCCAGCCTTCCAGAATCGGCGTAATCCAGGCCCAGGAGGCTTCTACTGCGTCGCGGCGCATGAAGAGCGACGCGTCGCCCGCCATCACGTCCAACAAAAGCCGTTCGTACGCTTCGGGTGATGGGGCGTTGAAGGTATCGCCATACTTGAAATCCAATTCGACCGGATGAGTTCTGGCACGGCTCCCGGGGACTTTCGACACCATCCGCAGCGACATGCCCTCTTCCGGCTGGATCCGTAGGGTCAAGACGTTCGGCGGCTGTGGCGAGGTGGGATCGCTGTTAAAGAGAATCTGAGGAATCTCTTTGAACTGGACGGCCACTTCGCTCGCCCGTTTCTGGAGCGCTTTGCCCGTTCGTAGATAAAACGGCACACCCGCCCAGCGCCAGTTATCGAGAAAGAGCTTGAGCGCGACGTAGGTTTCGGTTGTGGAGTCGGGGCGTATGCCGGCCTCACGGCGATAGCCGGGGACCTCGATACCGTTTACGACGGCCGGGCTGTATTGGGCACGGACGGAGAATCGTTCGACGTCCTTACCCGTGATTGGCCGCAAGCAGCGGAGGACATCGATCCGGGCGTTCCGGACCACGTTCGGCTCCAGTGAGTAAGGGGGCTCCATCGCCACAAGGCAGAGCAGTTGCAAGAGGTGGTTTTGAACCATGTCCCGCAATGCGCCGCTCTCCTCGTAGTAGGTTGCGCGCGTGCCGACGCCCTCGGCTTCGCTCACCGTGATCTGCACGTGATCGATATATTTGTGGTTCCAGATCGGTTCCAGGATGCTGTTCGCGAACCGCAGCACCATGAGGTTCTGCACAGTCTCTTTGCCGAGGTAGTGATCGATGCGGAAGATTTGGGACTCGTCGAACACCTTCCCGATCGTCGCATTGATCTCCTGGGCCGACTGTAGGTCACGGCCGATCGGCTTCTCGACGATCACGCGGCAGAAAGGCTGCGAACTGCCCGGCGGAGACACCAGGCCGGCGCGTTGCAGACCTTCGCAGGCCGAGGCAAAGGATGTGGGGGGAATGGCCAGATAATAAATGCGGTTGCCGGGCAGTCCCAAATCCGCTTCCAGTTTCTCGACCCGTACTTTGATCGCGTTGTACAGAGCCGAATCATCCATCGAGCCGGCCAGGTAAAAGAGGTGTCGTTCGAAATCGGCCCATTTCTGCTGGTCCAGAGCTTGTCGGGAATATTTCATGACGCCATTGCGCGCGTTTTCCCGGAATTCCTCGTCGCTGTGCGTTTTCCGTCCAAGACCGAGGACGGAAAATGTTGAGGGCAGAGTTCCGTCCAGCATCAGGTTGTAGAGGGCGGGGATTAGCTTGCGCTTGGCAAGATCACCCGAGCCTCCGAAGATGACGAGCGTGCAGGGATCCGGCGGTGTGGGCTGTCCCATGAGCAGGGAGCCTTTCTGCGTGAGCGGTCAGTGGCGGACGGCGTGCCCGCCGAAGGCGTTGCGCAATGCGGCCAGCATTTTTTCCGCAAACGATTGCTCTTGGCGTGAGCGGAACCGGGTGAACAGCGCCGTCGTCAGCGTCGGAACAGGCACGTCTTTCTCGATGGCATCCATGATCATCCACCGCCCTTCGCCGGAGTCTTGGACATAGCCCTTGAGTTTTTCGAGCCGTGGGTCTTCCTTCAGTGCCCCGGCAGCCAACTCCAGCAGCCACGACCGAACTACGCTGCCGTGCATCCAGAGATCGGCGATCCTGGCCAAGTCGAGCTTATACTCGCTCTTGGCCATCAGCTCGAATCCCTCGGCGTATCCCTGCATCATGCTGTACTCGATTCCGTTGTGCACCATTTTGACATAGTGGCCGGCGCCGGGACCTCCGACGTGGGCCCAGCCATTCTCAGGCGCGAGGGTCTGAAAAATCGGCGCCAGGTGTTTCACCGGAGCGTCTTCGCCGCCGACCATGAGGCAATAACCTAGTTTCAGCCCCCAGATACCTCCGCTGGTGCCGGCATCAACGTAGTGCACGCCCTTCTTCTTCAAATCGGCCGCGCGGCGTACGTCGTCATGGAAGCGCGTGTTGCCGCCGTCGATGACGGTGTCGCCCGGCTGCAGGAGGGCGGCGACAGCGTGAACGGTTTCTTCAGTTGGCGCACCGGAGGGCACCATGATCCAGACGGCCCGAGGCGTTTTGAGCTTACCGATGAGATCCGCGAGAGACGACGAACCGGTACAACCCTGTCCTTCCGCTTGCTTGACGAGGTCGGCGGCGCGATCATAGACCACGACGCGGTGCTGGCCACGCTGCAGGCGCGTGACCATGTTCATGCCCATCTTGCCTAATCCGATGAACCCGATTTCCATGGCGGTCCTCTCTGTCCCCTACTGACCGAGGCGGGGATGATGTGGTGTGATCCGTTCCCGTCGAGCGGTGGAGCAACACATGCGCTTCCATTCTAGCACAACGGCGCACTCCTTCCCGGTCGGTCGGGAGGGGGAGCCGATACCCGACAAGTTCCGGGTGTAGGAGCGCCCCTCCACGAATGAAGGAGTCGGTCAAGACAATCTCTGGTGTTCCGTGTCGCCGGGCGTTCAATCCACCCTGGCAGGATTCGGGATGTCCTTAAAGAGTAAATCGGCAAGTTGCCGGCCAAAGTTGAGCCGTTCTGAAAGATTCGGGGCGGAGAGAAACCGGCTGGTCAGTTCGCCCAATGCGGGGTCTCGAGACGCGATGAACCGTAAGACGTCCGCCGGGGCGGTCAGCCAGAATCCACGCAAACGGAAAAAGGCGCTGAGGCAGTCGTCGAAGAAGACATTGAGGAGATAGAAGGCTGATGCCGGACGATCGAACAAGTCTTCCGCCTTACCGAGCCAGTGCAAGCACTCGGCCTTCATGCGGATCTGTTCATTAAGGCTGGCGGGCGGTGGGCCCTGCCTGAACCGGTGGTTAGCCTTCTCGATGAGCTTGGCGCTGATCCCCTCGTGGTCAAACAGGATGCGTCCTTTGCGGAGGAGCGGAGGCAGCCGAGGAGAGAGGGCGAGTTCCTCCTCCACGGCCTTGTGTCCTCGGTACCGGATGTCCGCCAGACGGTCGGCGATGCGGACAATCTCATGGCCTTCGGCCTGTCCCTTGATGAGGGCGATCAGGTCGACGTCGCTATGCGGCGTGACCGCGTGCCTGGTTCCGGACCCCACGAGAATGACTCCGACAAGATCGCCACCCCGTTTGCCACGGATGTGACGGAGGGCGACCGCCACCGCATCATCAAAACCGGGCGCTTCGGCGAGCTCGGGCTGCTCCGGTGGTTCCGGCACGTCCACGAGTTCGGCATTGAGCTCTTCTCTCGTCGGCAACGGTGCGGTGATGTCGGGTTCCATCAGGGGCCTTGTGTTTTCCGGATCTCTGCTGGGAGCGACGCCAGCCATTCCCCGAAGGGCTGATCCGCATCGACCACAATTTCCAGGTTTCCATTCGAGAGCGTGCGGACTGCACCTGGACTCTCAGGAGAAAGAGGAATCTCCACCCTCTTGCGGTGGAGTCCCAAAGAGTCGGTCACATCGAGGATTTGTCCGATCTGTTTGAAGGACAGGGCTTGCAGCGTCATAGTCGCCCGGCCGCGCGACACAGCAGCCAACGGCATTCTAAAGAGCGAGGCGAGAGAGTGTCAACGCCGGCGAGTTAGCGCGACAGGACGTGCGCGATGATTTCGCCGGCCCGTTCGATATCCTGCGCCGAGATGTCGAGGTGCGTGACGGCGCGGAAGCTTGCACCGCCGATCGCGCTGAGCCGCACGTCTTCGTGCGCAAGCGCGGCGACGATTTCCGCCGGAGTCAAACGATGACCCACTATCTGGAAGATGATGATATTGGTCTCCACGTGGTCCACGTTAATGCGCACACAGGGAATTTGGCGAAGGAGCTGCGCGAGACGCCGGGCATTGTCGTGGTCTGCTCGCAATCGCGCGATATTGTGTTCGAGAGCGTAGATGCCGGCGGCCGCCAGGATGCCGGCTTGACGCATCGCGCCTCCGTACATCCGGCGGAATCGGCGGAGCTTGTCGAAGACCGCAGTGTTGTCGGTGGCCAGCAGCGTGCCTGCCGGAGCCCCGAGTCCTTTCGACAGGCAGAACGACACCGTGTCGAAGTGGCGGGCGTACTCGACCGCCGACACCCCGCTGGCGACGACGGCGTTAAACAGCCGTGCGCCATCGAGGTGCATGGGAATTCCATGCTTGGTCGCGACTGCGTGAATCTGCTCGATAGTTGCCAGCGGATACATAGACCCACCGCCGCGGTTTGAGGTGTTCTCGATACAGAGAAGACCGGTCTGAATCAGATGGATGTCTTTGGGTCGAATCGCCGCCTCGACCTGCTCCGGTTGCATGATGCCGCGCTCAGCGACGACCCAATGGAGCTGGACGCCGGACAACGCTCCTGCGGCGCCCTGCTCATACTGCACGATATGGGACTTGCTCTCGACGATCACTTCCTGTCCCGGCTGAGTTTGGACTCGGATGGCGAGCTGGTTCCCCATCGTTCCCGAAGGGACGAAGAGCGCCGCCGCCTTGCCGACCAGCGCGGCGCCCATCTCCTGCAAGCGGTTGACGGTAGGATCTTCCCCATAGACATCGTCCCCGACCGGTGCGCGTGCCATAACCGCGCGCATCTCGTCCGACGGTTTGGTGACGGTGTCGCTTCGCAAATCGATCATGGGAAGAGTTACTCGGTCGCTAATCGTTCTTTCTCGAAATCACGCGCGTCTTCAAATTTGTAGTTCTGCTTATTCAGCACCGGATAGATCGAAAAGATCGGTGTGTTGAAAGGCACGAAGGCGCTGTCGCTGCCGGCCGGCAACTGTACATGCATATTGACGAAATTGAAGCTGAGGCCGTCCTGCCAGGGCTGTCGGTTCGAGGGGGCATAAGCGTGAATTTTCTCCGTGGCGTAGGAGCGAGTGAGCAGTCCCGCGCCCCCTTGGAGCCCGTATTCGTGGATGTCGGGTGCGCCTTGGATCAGCAGCGACATGGCATCCGCGTCGAACCAGACTTTGAAGTTGCAAACGAGCTGGATAAACGGCCCCAGGGAGTGAGAACCATCGAGGAAGGCGCGCGGCAATCCGATCTCCATTGGGACATCCTCCGGCAGCGCGCGATTCACCTGGCCTAACTCCCGTTCCTTCACCGGTGACACGGAGACGAACAGCAGATTCGGATCATCCATGCCGATATCCACCACTTGATCGTCGTAGTAGCTGACCAGCTTGCCCAACTCATAGCGCAAGGGGAATGAGTAGCCCATTTTCGCGTACCAGATTCGCAGGCCCGCTTCGAGCGGATCGTCCGGCCTACGTGCGATCTTCAGATCGAAGGGCAGCATCAGATGGGTGGCGCTGGACCTCACGGCCATGAATGGCGCACAGGCGCCGGCAAATTCTTTCTGCACGGTTGGATTATCCGGCTCAAACTTACGCGATTGGCTGGTGAAGTGCTGCGCCGATTTGGCTTGATTCGTCAGCTTGTACTTGTTCTGGTAGTAGGCTGACGCCCGCTGTTGTGCAGTCTTGAGGAAATAGTCAGGCAGATCGGTTTCAACAATAATGCGGTGCCGATCCTGAGCCTGAGAGGGAGCCGTGCGCTGCGCCCGCATTGCCTCGTTATAGATGTCGAGTTCCGCTGCCGTCTTTTGAATGTCGCGGGCAATGTGTTGGGAGAGCTCTGGATCGAAGAATTGTGTGCGGCGTAAGACTTGTTGCGCCTTCTGCAGACATTCCAACTTGTGCGTGTAACGTTTCGGCTCAGCCATGAAGGTGTCGGCGGTGGCCATATAGAGGTTGAACTGTTCCTCCGGCGTCAACCCGAGTTGATCGAGATCCTGTTCCCGGATGAACGTGATCGCCATCGGCCCGAACGCTTCTTCCTTCCGGATGCACAGTGTCATCAGATAATTGTAGTGAGAGCGAGCTTCTTGCGGCGTCATAGAATTCCTCGTGAATTGAGGGCATTCTAAGGGAGGGAGAAGGAAGGGAACAAGCCCCGCCTTCTTTACTGTCCGAAAAACCCCATGCTATAAATCAACGTCACGCGTGATGAGCGATCAGTGGCGAGATTCCTGAAAGAACGTTTCATGCTTCACATTGAGCGAGGCTAAGAATGGTTGAAGTTCCGGTTAAGATGTATGTCACCAACTTGCTGAAGAAGGCCCGTGACGCAGCGAAGCCGCTCGCGTTGCTCTCCGGCCCGATCAAGAACAAGGCGTTGTACGCCATGGCGGATCGGTTGCTGGCCGATGAGGATGCCATCCTAGCGGCCAACGAGCAGGATGTGGAGACGGTTGGCAAGACGATGGTAGGAGAAGCGAACAAGGATCGTGTCCGCGAAGCGGTGGCTCGCCTTCGCACGACTACGGATGACGTGAAGGAAATGGCGGATCGGTTGCGCCTCGTGGCCGATCTCCCCAACCCTGTCGGTGAAGTGACATCACGCTGGGAAGAGCCGAACGGTATGCAGGTCAGCCGAGTACGGGTGCCCATCGGGGTCATCGGGGTCATTTCCGATATGAAGCCGCTCATCACGGCCGAATCGGTGGCGCTCTGTCTGAAGTCCGGCAACGTGTGCGTGTTTCGAGGCTCGCCGGAGTGGGGTAAGACCCAGCAAACGATCACGATCGGTCTGTGTGAGGCGGCAGAACAGGCTGGTGTGCCGGCCGGCGCATTGTCTTTTGTCGAACGGCCGGAGAAGGATGTGGCGCTGGAGTTGATCCGAGCTGCCAAGTTCCTGGATGCCATCATCCCGCGCGGCGGTTCCGGACTTCGCAAGACCGTTATCGAAAACGCGCGTATGCCGGTTCTCTGTCACGATGGCGGCAGTTCCCATATCTATATCGATGAGGATGTCGATCTGCCCCTGGCGCAAAATCTCGTCGTGAATTCGAAGGTCCAACAGGCGGCCGCGGCCAACTCCATCGATACCCTGTTGGTCCACCAAGGGATCGCTCGCTCGCTGCTGCCGGCGCTGATTCTCCGGCTATTGGACGAGTTCAAAGTCGAAGTGCTGGGCTGTCCAAAGACGGTTTCGCTGATGGGTCAGATGTCGATGAGCGGTCACAAGTCAGTGAAGCCTGCGGGCGACGAGGACTGGGATAAACAGTTTCAGTCCCCGATGCTGGCCGTGAAGATGGTGGCGTCCATGCAGGAGGCGCTCGATCACATCAGCCAACATGGTCCAAGCCAGACCGACGTCATCGTCACCAAGAATTACGAGTCGGCGATGCGCTTCACCCGCGAAGTCGATGCCGGTGCGGTATTGGTCAATGCTTCGTCGCGCTTGCATGCGGGTGAGACGTTCGGCTTTGGTGGAGATGTCGGGATCAGCACGTCACGAGTTTATGCCAAAGGGCCGATCGGTCTCGAACAATTGACCAGAGAAAAGTACGTCGTCTTCGGCACGGGGCAGTTGCGGCACCCTCATCCGGTGCCAGTGACGTACGAAGACGCAATTATGTTAAAACGTCCTGCTTAGGAGCCTGGGCTCCTTAAGTGCGGGTTAAGGTGTCTCCTCCACAGGCTCAGGATGCGCTCCGTGCCCATCTCGCCCAATGGGGTCTGAGGCGGTTCACATCCGACGACGCCTACTTTCAGTGGCAGCGAGAGACGCTCTTCCCTGCCGATCTGACAATCCTGAACCGACAGGTTGAGGTGAAGCGTCGGCCATGCGCCGGACCGGCGGACGACATCCTCTTTTACGACCTCACCGCGCAGCCGCGCATCGTTCCGGTCCTCTACAGTCAGCGTTACAACTATTATTGTGAAATCGGTCCTCGCATTGCCGCACGGATCGGCAGTGCGCCGTCGATTCTCGACATTGGATGTGGGGTGGGCATTCTGACCACGTTCTATGCACGTCAATTTCCCGATAGATCCATTGTCGGGATTGATCGTTCGCCGGCTTCGATCACCGTCGCGCAGGAAAAGGCGAAGGAATTGGGCCTTGCCAACGTGCGATTCGAATGCATGGACCTCGATCGGCAACCAATTCCAGGAACCTACGATCTGATCGTCGCCACCCACGTGCTGGTGCAAGCCGAGCAGAACCCCGGCATCCCCAGCGATAGCTGGCGGACGTTTGAGCGGGCACAGGACCAGGGCCGGCAACAGGAATTCGAGCATCGGACAGAATTCGGACTGAAACTCGATCGTTTTGCAGCGGCGGTCAAGCCGGGAGGCCGGGTCATCGTGTTCGAGAAAACGAGACAGCTCGCAAGGCGAGTGCCGTTCCAGCGGGCATTGGCCGCGCGCGGCTTCACGCTGCTCGAACAACCGGAACCGATCCGGTATCTGCTGGTTGAGGAAGTGACCGACGACGGGCCGTTCTATGTGCTCACAAAAAGGCAGGGGAGCGGCATCGCGTGGGACGAATCGCCGGAGCCGGATGAAGGTTCGCCCTTCGACCGAGCCAGTCTGAAAGCTGCTCCAAGCGATCCCAACGAGCCGCTCTATGAAAACCATTGGCCGTCAGCGCAGCGAGTCTGGGAAGGGCTCAAGGGAAAACAGGTCACCCAGGAGACCACTCGCCAAGAACCGGATGGACGCCAGATCCATGTTGAACTCGGCACGGCGGATAGCGTGGCCTATCTCTATGTGGCCAACACCTTCGATCAGCGGCAGCTCGTCATCGTGGAACCGGCGCGCGCCTCGATGCTCGAAACCTACTATCAGGAAATCATCGCGGGTACCAACTAGGTGGTCTTGCGAGACGTGTCGGGATGATGAAGAAGCAGCCGGCCAGCCGCTCGCCGCGAAATGTTGGATTGCAAGGCCTGCCCCCGTCTTTTGCTCAGAGCCTATTTATCTCATTGCTTCCCGCATTGGAGGTGGCGGAGATGGTCTCTCCGAGGTTGCTCGTTTCACTTCAAGAGGGAGTGGCCAGACTGTCCTTCGCTGCGCGCGTCGAACGAGCACAGCTTTATCGTGTGGGTTCCGCGAGTAAAAAGGACGGTCTGGCCGCTTCCTTCGTTTGCTTCTGAGGGCGCGCGTTGCGCGAGCACAGGAGGCCAACAGGCACCCCTGCCATCCTCCCGCCCTTGCATCTCCTTCTCACACCCCCGTAGAATATTCAATCGCAAAGCCTAACCCTTTGGCATTCTGACAGTTTCGGAGTGCTGGTTCGATAGAGGAGCCGCTTGCATGCGCGTCGAGTATTCGAAGGGCGAACGGGCCTCCAAAGAGCTGATCCTGCTCCACCGCCAGACCTCGGAAGCTACCAGTGGCCGGAAGATGAAAGTCATGCTCATCTTCCCGCCTGACTGGTTTCCTTCTGAACCTTATCTAAGTCTCCCGACCCTGACCGCCGTGCTCCGACAGGCCGGGCATACTGTCATCCAGAAAGACGTCAACCTCGAGATGTACGACTGGTACTTTAGCGAGGACTTTCTCAAGAAAGTACTCCGTCGTGTGCCGCAGCAATTGGACCGGCTGCGCAAGTTGGCCAAGAAGCGTGAATTGGCGGAATGGGAAACAGATGTCCAGTTGGCGCTCTGCGATCTGACCCGCCAGCGGATCGACGAACTGATTAAGAAGGCGGAGCAGGCCAAGCGGACCGTGCGGGGGGAAGAGTTCTATGATATCGACAAACTCGAATGGGCCATCAACGTCTTCCGCGAAGTCACGTCCGTCATCTCGTTGGTCTATTCTCCGGCCCGCATCTGCATGCCCCCGATGGAGACGGATCTTTCGTATAAGGTATATGTCTCGTCGGAGGTCATGGACGCGGTGCAGGACGAGCAGGTGAACGTCTATCGTGATGTGTTCGAACATCTCGTGAAGCCGGCGATTCAGGCGGAACAGCCTGACGTGATCGGCATCTCCATCGTGTTGCAGCAGCAACTGTTCTCTTCCATGACCTTCTGCGCGTTGATCAAGAAGCAGTTCCCGAACATCCATGTGACGATCGGCGGAAACACGGTCACGCGTTTGCGCGATGTGCTGCTGCAATCGCCGCTGTTTCAGTACCTCGACAGCGCGGTGGTCTATGAAGGGGAGACGGCGTTTCTGCAATTGATTGAGACGGTGGGCGCCAAGCGGGATCTCTCGCAAGTTCCCAACACGATCTACAAGGACACGGCGGGCATTCATGTGTCGCCGTTGAGCTATGCCGAAGACATGGCCTCCCTTCCGCCGCCGGATTTCGACGGGCTGCCGTTCGACAAATACTTCGTGCCGGCGCGGGTGCTGCCGTATCTGGCGACCCGTGGCTGCTATTGGGGTCGGTGCGAGTTCTGCGATCACGGCGAGGGCTATACAGCCGGTTACCGAGCGAAGAAGCTCGATCAGATCATCGAGGAGATCGGGCATCTCAAAACCAAGTATCGCGCACGCCATTTCCACTTTACGGATGAATCGTACCCGCCGGCCCTGTTCCGCAAACTCACACGCAAACTCATCGACACCAAGATGGATATCATCTGGACCACCCACATGCGGTTCGAGAAAAGTTTGCTGGAGCCATCTGTGTGGGAGGATGCCAGAGACTCCGGCTGCCGTTATCTCCACTTCGGCTACGAATCCGGCAACGAGCGGGTGCTCAAGTTGATGGACAAAGCGACGACGACCGATGTCATTTCCAAGCACCTTCGACTGTCGGCCAATGCCGGCATTTGGAACCACTGTATGGGCTTTTTCGGGTTCCCCGGTGAAACCAGAGAAGAAGCCTTGTCGTCGGTCCAGTTTCTCGAACAGAACAAGGAATATGTGCACTCTTTGGGCTTCGGCACATTCGATTTGAGCAAGCATACTCCGGTGGCGAAGAATCCGGAGAAGTGGGGCGTGACCCCGTACAAGAATCCTGACTGGGATTTGGCGCTGGACTATTACTACACCGTGAAGAACGGCATGGGCATCGAAGAGGCCGAGCGGGTCTTTGAAGAGTTCGAGCGCAACCACTACCAAGGCTGGGACTTGCGCCTGTTCATCCGGGAATACGTCTTCCTCTACATTGCTCGGTTTGGGCTGTCAAAATTATCGGATCTTCAGTTCGATCCGGACAGCCTGGGGAGCGGTACGTCCTCTGCTGTCGAAGCGAGGGTGTGATGAGTATGGCTTCCGGACTTGTCCAAATCGGCGGACTGGCCTCGGCAATGAGCGGAGCCAGGCATAGGTCCAAGGTCATGCTGCTGTTCCCCCCGGAGTGGGTGCCTACGGCGCCGTACTTGGCGCTTCCATCCCTGACGGCGGTATTGCGCGAGGCCGGCCATCAGGTCGTACAAAAAGACGTGAATATCGAGATGTACGACCACTTCTTCAGCGACTCGTTCTTGATCTGGGCCAAGGCGCGGCAGAGCATGCAGCGCAAGGCGCTGGAGGAGAAAGACAAGGCCGGATGGTTGACGGAACAGGAAGTCGATCAGAAAGCCTGTTTGGAGCAGGCGGCAACGATCGACGTGTTCGATTTGGCGGAACGGGCGGAGCAGGCCAAGCGGATCGTGCGGGGCGAAGCCTTCTACGACGCCGACAAATTGGAGTGGGCGCTGAACACGTTCCGCGAAGTCATGCAATACCTCTCTGTTGCCTACTATCCCGCCTCCCTCGTGTTCTATCCGATGGAAAGCAATCTCGGCTATCGGCCCGGTGTCTCGCGGGAAGTATTCGCTTGTCTGGATGACGAGATGGTGAATGTCTATCGCGACATCTGCAACCAGCTTGTGTTGCCGGCGGTAAGCAAGGAGCGGCCGGAGGTGATTGGCGTGTCCATCGGGACGCAGATGCAGCTTATGGCAGGCCTGACCTTTTGCAAGATGATCAAGGAATCGTTCCCGCAAGTCCACGTGGTGGTGGGGGGCAACGTCGTCACGAGATTACAGGAGGAGTGGCCGAAGCACGAGCGGTTCTTTCAGGAGGTCTTCGACTCGGCGATTCTGTACGAAGGCGAGCATGCGCTCCTGTGGCTGATCGAAGCGTTGAACGGCGAGCGGGATATCGCGGCGGTGCCCAACCTCATGTATCGGGACAAACAGGGCGCGGTCCGCCTGAATCAGGAAGTCTATACTGAGAAAACAACGGCGTTGCCGCTGCCGGACTTCGACGGGCTGCCGCTGGATCACTACTTCGTGCCGGAACGGATTATTCCCTATCTGGCCACGCGCGGCTGCTACTGGGGCCGCTGCACGTTTTGCGACCACGGGCAGGGCTACTTCGATCAATATCGAGGCATGCCGGCTCATCAAGTGATCGAGCAGATCAAGGCGCTGCGGGACAAGTATCAGTGCCGGCATTTTCTGTTCTCCGACGAGTCGTATCCGCCGGCGCTCTTGAAAAAGGTGACGCAACTCCTCGTCGAGCAAGACGTAGGAATCAAATGGACGACGCTGATCCGCTTCGAAGAGTCGCTCCAGGACCCTGAGATTTGGACCCTCGCGGCGAAGTCCGGTTGCTGCACGTTGTACTATGGAATGGAATCGGCGAACGAACGCGTGCTCAATCTTATGGACAAGCACGCGAAAAAGAGCGTGATCCGGAACAATCTCCATCAAGCCTCCAAAGCCGGTATCTGGAATCACGTGATGGCGTTCTATGGCTTCCCCGGCGAAACGCGGGAAGAGGCGTTGGAAACGCGGCAATTCATTCTCGAGAACCAACCGGTGATCCACTCGGTCGAGCTTTTCTATTTCGTCGCCTACCGGCACACACCGATGGTCCGCAACCCGGCGAAGTTCGGCATCACGATCCACAAGCAGGAAGAATACGATCTGCCGCTGGACTACTACTACACGCTCAATGAGCCGGGCGGCATTTCCTGTCTCGACGCGATGCAGCTCTGCGAGGATTTTTATCACAACGATTTCCAGCCTTGGGCGGTGCGGGTGAACGCCCGCGAGCAGGTATTTCTCTACATCTCGAAGTTCGGCACCAACCGGCTCCCGCAAATCTACGCGCAGCGGAAGGAAGGGGCGGCAACCGCGACGGATAGTGTCTCAGGGTTGGTCACGTGGCCTGTGGCGATGAGTGAGGGAGAGGACGGAAAAGAAGGAATGAGCCGAGTGGTGTCGCACGGAGTGGGGTGAGGAAGGCTAAGGTTAAGGTTGAGTTCAAATCCGTCCTTAGCCTTGACCTCAACCTGAGCCTCTCGTCGATTGTTCGCGAAACCAATCGACGAGCAGGGCGTACGCCGCTTCAATCTTTTTGGTCATCTCTTCGGCTTGTTTGTACATCTGCGTGTACTTGTGCGGGTTGTTGGTCAGGTTGGCGTAGCGAGGGGGATGCCAAGTATGCAACAATTCGCGGCGCTTCTGGTCGAGCTGCTCGCGCGTCGCAGGGAGTTGGAGTCCAAGCACCTCGAGGGCATGCGCAAGGGTGTTTTGCCGGCCGGGGTTCATGGGCGAAAGTCTGACAAGGCGGCGAGCGTCCTGTCAATCGTGCGGGTAGCTGAGTTGCCATAATCTACTTTGAAAATGCGGGTCCTGTCGCCGAGCAGCCCAACCGTGCTCGCACCTCGCCCGGCGTAGGGACTCCCGCTGCGCGCGCTTGGGCGCCCGCTCGGCGCCATCCGCATTTTCATGATGCAGGGTGAGCCGAAGGCTCTTGAGGACTGTCAGAGAATCATGTCGATGCCCCTTCCCATTCTCCAAGCTCCGCCGATCTTCAAGAATAAAGACTATCGGGAGGTCTTGCGCCGCGAGATGGATGGCGGGAAAATTCCGCTGAGTCTGGGGAAAAGCTGCCCGGTGAAGTGTGAGTTCTGCTATGAGATCGATCATTCCTACCGCGAGACGTTGGATCCCCCCAAAACAACCCAGGAAGATTGGGAGTTCATCCTCGATTACATCAACAAGAAGCCGACCGATCCGCTTCAGTTTTGGTGTCTGGGCGGAAACGAGTACATGGAGTGGACCGACTTGTTTCTGCATCCGAAGGCGATGGAGTGGGTCGAAGATTTCCTGAGATACACGGACAAAAACATCACCTTCTTTACGGTCGGATACGTCCATGTGCCCAAGATTCACCAATTGACGGCGCAATACCCCGGCCGGATCAATTTCGAGCTGTCGGTTATTACGTTGGGTGAGTACCGGCAACGCCTCATGCCGCATGCCCCGGCGATGAAGCATTTACTAAAGGTTCTCGACGGGCCGGCGGTGTCGTCCGCCAATTTTTACTCCTTCGGTGCGCGTACCATGTCGAAGGATGCCGCCGCGATCTCCGCCATCAATCGGCGCTGCGTGCTCTGGATGGGATGTCTGACGCCGGTCCGCGGGATCAAAGACGACACGGCCGCTCTTATGCGCCAGGGGCGCCGATATCTCCCCGAAGAGGCCCAGCGTATCTATGACGCCGGGCTGCCGAACATTCAGACGATTCATACTGAAGCGCCGATTACCGCCTTCTTAAATCGCAAGCGCATCGTCAGTGCCTTCGACGCCCTCGATCTCGACAAACGCGATACGGTCGTCATGGCGAAGAGCGTGCACAGGATCCTGAATCTGTACCGGAAGAATCGCGCGCGCTATCTCATGGTGCCGAATGCCACCTTGGGCGGAGACTCCGATTGTACGGTGCTCCTCACGTTCGACGATATCGCCCGTTGCCTGACCACTCAAAAGCACATCTACATTCCCAAGTGTATGATGCAGTCCGGGCGCGGCGCATACACCGACATTGCCGGGGTCACGATCGAGCAGTTCATGAAAAAAACCGGCGTGAAGGCCCGCATCCTCCACAAGATCGACACTACGTTCGCCAATGCTCGTCTCTGGCGTAACGGGCTGCTCAGGACCTACGTCGAAGACTACGTCCGCAATCCCCTCACGCAATCCTACGAGGCGCTTTCCATTCCTGCTTAGTGTGAACATCTTACTATACCGAGTCGCGTTGACAACGCCACGATGCTGACCTACAGTACGTCCACTTCACATGAGTTCTGAACCGCGCCCGTTGAAGTTTTATCAAGCAGATGTTTTCACCGACCGGCCGTTCGGCGGCAATCCCGTCGCGGTCATCCCCGATGCCGAAGGGTTGAGCGACTTCCAACTTCAGCAAATTGCGCGGGAGATGAACCTCTCCGAGACGGTCTTCGTCTTTTCTCCCACAGACCCAGCCGCGGTGGTCAGAGTGCGAATTTTCACTCCGACCCAGGAGATTCCCTTTGCCGGGCACCCGGTCTTGGGCGCTTTCTACATCCTGGGCCGTGTCGGGCGCTTGCCGCTCTCTGAACCGATGACCTGCGTGCTGCAGGAGTGCAACATCGGGCTCTTTCCCGTCGAGCTCCACGTGCGCGAAGGCGAGATTCATCGTGTCGTCATGGCGCAACCGAAGCCGCAATTTCTCGGTGCGGTGGAGGAGGCGGAGGATCTCTACGAGATCGCGCGGGCGCTCGGTCTGTCCAAAAACCTGATCGCGGAAACGAAGTGGCCGGTCGAGGTAGCCTCGACGGGATTGCCGGTCATGATCGTACCGATCCGGACGCTGACGGCGGTGCGATCGATCATGCCCGATGCGTCGGCCATCATCCGGCTCTGTCACCGGTACGGAGCCAATGGGATCATGGTGTTTACAACCGTGACCGTCGAACAACAGTCCACGGTTCATACCCGCATGTTCGCACCGGCCATCGGCATTCCGGAGGATCCCGCCACCGGCAGCGCGAGCGGCGCCCTCGGGGCCTACCTGGTACAGAACGGTGTGGTGGAGGTCGGGCCGATGACGGAGATCATCGCCGAGCAGGGTTATGAAATCGAGCGCCCCTCACGGATTCTCGTGCAGGTGGAATCGGACGACGATGCGATCCAATCCGTGAAAGTGGGCGGACAGGCCGTGATGATTGCGGAAGGAACGTTGAGTTTCTAGCGAAGAAGCTATCAGCCGTCAGCTCTCAGCTCTGAAACTCCGGCTGATCGCTGAATGCTGATAACTGAAAGCTGCAAAGACATGAAAGCGGTGGTGTTTCACGAGCACGGCGGGCCGGATCGACTTCGTGTCGAGGAGATGACCATTCCGACGCCGGGACCTGGCGAGGTCCTTGTTCGGGTCAGGGCATGTGCGCTGAATCATCTGGATATCTGGATTCTCCGGGGGATTCCGGCCTATAAAATTCCGCTGCCGCATATTTCCGGATCGGATGTGGCCGGTGTCGTCGACGCGGTCGGTGCCGGGGTGCAGGGGATCACGGTCGGGGAGCGCGTTTTCATCTCGCCGGGGTTGAGCTGTTGGCGCTGCGAGCAGTGTCTGGCCGGCCGCGACAACCTCTGCCCATCCTTCGGGATTCTAGGCGCCAAGGTTCACGGCGGCTATGCCGAGTTCGTGGCGGTTCCGGCGCAGAACGTATTGCCGATTCCGGGCACGCTCTCGTTCGAGCAGGCAGCGGCGTTCCCTCTCGTGTCGGTCACCGCCTGGCATATGTTATTCGCCTTGGCCGATCTCAGGGCAGGTGAGGATGTGTTGGTGATGGGAGCCGGGAGCGGGGTCGGGAGTGTCGCCATCCAAATGGCGAAGCTGGCCGGC
>JBBIQV010000006.1:0-105742 GCA_037442105.1 Nitrospiraceae bacterium
AAGATCACCTGGTCCTGCGCGTCCGCGATCATGATGTTGACACCGGCGTTCTCCATCGCCGTCGTGAGGCGCGCCATCTCCTGCATCGTCCGTTCCCGCTCCGCGATATTTGCCTGGATCTGCTCCGCCATGGAGTTGAACGACTTGCCAAGCCGGCCGATCTCGTCCGTTGTCGCCAGTTCCACCCGTGCCCCGTGGTCCCCTGCCGCCAGCCTGGAGGCGCTGCCCATGACTCGACATAAACCGCACGAAATGAAACGGGCAATAAGCCAGCCAAAGAACAGGCCAAGCACGACACCGCCGATTACCATACCGGTGAGCTGCGTACGCGAGTCGCGATAGGTGCTGTCGGCCTCGTCATACTTGGCTTGCGCAATCTTCATTTTCACATCGACCAGGTTGTTGATGGCATCGACGGAGGCCGTGAATTTGCCGGCCGCTTCCCCCTTGAGATTGGCAAGCGCTTCCTTCTGATCGCCGGACAGGAGCGGCTTGAACACGGCATTGTCGCGGTATCCGCGATAGTCGTCGTAGACTTTGACGAATTCGTCGTAAGCCTTCTGAACCTGCTCGGCCTTGATCGTTTTCGCAAAGGCCTGCCTGGTCTCGTCCACTTCCTTGTTCAGGTTTCCGATCTTGGCCAGCGCCGCTTCCCGGTCGGCCTGGCTTTGGGTTAGAACGGCGGTGATGGTCTGCGTGTGCATCTGATAGACCATGCCTCGGACACGGGTCAGCGTCATAAGCGGCTTGAGTTGGACGTTGTAGACGTTATCCAGACCGTCGTTGACCTTGCCCATGTTCTGCACGCCGATGAACCCGACCACCGCCATGATGGCGCCGACGATCGCGAAACCCACCATCAGCTTCGTCATCGTGTTCAGGTTGCCGAACGACGACCACAACGTTCGTCTCTCTTCCCTATCAACGCTTTTATCGAGAACCTCGACATGAAGCGTCATGGCTTAGCGTCCCTCCTTTACGCGGCAAGTCTGTTGACCTGCTGCATATCCGTGTCGGAAAGCAACCGGTCGATATCGAGAATGGCGACCAGTTTATCGGCGCATTTTCCGATGCCGCTCAAGAAGCTCACGTCCACTTTCGTCCCGAACTCCGGAGGCGGCTGCACGTCCTTTTGGACGATGTTCAATACGTCCGACACGGCATCCACGACGACGCCCATCACGCGATCCCGCACGACGACGACTATGATCACCGTAAACACCGTGTACTCGGCCTCCGGCATCCCGAACTTGCGGCGCAGATCCACGATCGGCACGATGGTGCCGCGAAGATTGAGGACGCCCTTGATGAAGGCCGGCGTATTGGGAATCCGCGTGACCGCTGTGTAGCCCTTGATCTCCTGCACGCGAAGAATATCGATGCCGTAATGTTCATTTCCGAGCGTGAAGCTCAGATACTGGTGCTCGTCGGTACCGATCCCGCTCTGCTGGCTCGCCTCCTGCGTGACTGTCTCGATCGCTTGTGCCATGGTGTTTTCCCTCCCCCCCCTTCGCCCCATCACTCCTCACGCATCACCCATCACCGTCTTCTTCACGCCGCCACCGCCTCGCCACGGCGTGCCAGTTCGATCAGCCCGCGCACATCCAGGATGAACGCAACGGTTCCGTCGCCCAGGATCGTGGCACCGGCGATGCCCTCGACTTTCCGGAAATTCCGTTCGAGGCTCTTGATGACGACCTGCTGCTGCCCCAGCAACTCGTCCACCATGACCGCGACACGCCCGCTCTCGGTCTCGATGATCACGAGGATCGCGCCGGCAGAATCGTCGTCCTCGGCCTCGATCGAAAAAGTTTCGGCAAGACGAATGATCGGCAGATGCGCGCCCCGCACATTCACCACGTCTCCTTTACCGAGGACCGTTTGTATCGCATCCGGGGTCGGCTTGACGGACTCGAGGATGGACACCAACGGGATGATGTAACTTTCCTGCCCCACGCGAACGGTCATCCCCTCGACGATCGCCAGCGTCAACGGCAGCTTCAGCGTGAACGTCGTGCCTTTGCCGGCCGCCGTGCGGATACTCACCGTCCCGCCGAGCGATTCGATGTTCCGCTTCACCACATCCATGCCGACGCCCCGGCCGGAGACGTCGGTGACCTTGTCGGCGGTGGAGAAGCCGGGCCGGAAAATGAGCGACCACATCTGCTCGTCGCTCAACTTGTCGGTCTCCGAAATCAGCCCCTGTTTCACGGCCTTGGCGAGAATCTTTTCGCGATTGAGGCCGCGGCCGTCGTCTTCGACCGTGATGCAGATATTGCCGCCCTCATGGTACGCATTCATCTTGATGACGCCCTGGTCCGGTTTGCCCGCCGCCACCCGCTCGTCCGGCGGTTCGAGGCCATGATCCGCCGAATTGCGGACCAGATGGGTTAACGGATCGCCGATCGATTCGATCACGGTCTTGTCCAGCTCGGTCTCTTCGCCGTTCATCACGAACCGGATTTTCTTGCCGTTCTTGGCCGCCAAATCGCGCACCAGGCGTGGAAAACGGCTGAAGACCTGCCCGATGGGGAGCATGCGGATGCCCATGACACGTTCCTGGATCTCGCGGGTGTTCCGCTCGAGCTGAGCCGTCCGTTCCAGCAGAACCGGCAATTTCGACATGTCGAATCCTTTTCCCAACGCGCTCAACATGGATTGCGTGATCACCAGTTCCCCGGCCAGGTTGATCAGTTTGTCGATTTTGGCGGTATCCACGCGGATGGAAGCGGTGTCGGCCTTCTTGGCGTGCGCCGCGGACTCCAACTGCCTCTGTTTCTCAAGCGCCTGGGCGATCTGCTGCGGGGTCACCGCCTTCTGCTCGATCAGTATTTCCCCCACCCGCTTCTGCTGAGCCAAGGCGTTATTCAAGGTGTCCTGTGTGACGACGCCGGTCTCGACGAGTATTTCGCCGAGAGGTTTGGGCTCGCGGGCTTCGCAGGTTGAGGCTGAGGTCGAGGCTAAGGTTGAGGATGACCCCTGAGAATCTTCCTTAACCTCAGCCTTGACCTCAACCTTCTCAATCGTGAGCACGCTGTCTTCACGAACGAAATCGAATACCCCTTCCACCACGGCACGGTCCTTCGATGTTTCGACTTCCACTGCCCATGACAGATAGCACTGCTCCGGGTCCATCTCGGACAGGTTCGGAAGACGACTTGTATCAACCGTCACCGACATGAGCCGACCCAGGTCGCCAAGTTCTTTCAGCATCTGGATCGGGTCCAATCCTCTTTGGAACAACCACGGAGGCGGAGTCCAGGCGATGGTGTAACGGCAATTATGGGCTAGAGGCGCGGGGGACTGGCCCCTTTCTGAGGGGGTAGGGGACTGGCTCCGGCCAAGAAGGGGGACAGTCCCCTGGGGGGGGGGACAGTCCCCGCCGGTGCCTGTCCCCGCATTCGCCTGTCCCGGAGACTGACTGGCCTCCAGTTCGGCACCGAGGCGACCGAACGTCTCTTCGTCGACCGGCGCCCCCGTCCGCGCCGCCTCCAGAAGGGATTTCAGACAATCCGTAGCGCGCAACAGGATATCGATAAGGGGACCGGTGACGGCCATTTGTCCGTTCCGCAACTGGTCTAGGAGCGTTTCCATCTTGTGCGTGAACTGCCCGACCGCGGTGAATCCGAACATGCCGCTGTTACCCTTGATCGAATGGGCTGCGCGGAAGATGCGGTTCAGCAGGTCCAAGTCTTGAGGGTGCTGTTCGAGCTGCAGCAACCCCTCTTCAATGGTGGAGAGGTGCTCGCTCGATTCCTCGAAGAATGCATCCTGGAATCTGGAAAGATTGGTGCTCACGCCGGCAACACCTTCTGAATCACCTTCAGCATTTGATCGGGGTTGAACGGTTTGACGATCCATCCTGTCGCGCCGGCGGCTTGGCCGGCTTTTTTCTTGTCGTCGGCCGATTCGGTCGTCAGCATCAGAATCGGTGTGAACTTCAGCGCCGGCATTTTCCTGATCTCCTGGATCAGGGTGATTCCGTCCATGACGGGCATGTTCAAATCGGTCACGACGAGATCCGGTTTGGTGCCGTTCGTGAGCTTGCCTACCGCTTCTTTCCCGTCGCCGGCTTCAACGACCTGAAACCCCGCATTGGTGAGGGTGAAGGTCACCATTTGTCTCATCGTCGGCGAATCATCCACGACCAAGACTGTTTTGCCCATGTGGAACCTCCTCAACAATAGCGAGCAGCAAGCAGCGGAGCTTCACAGCTCCAAGCTATTCGCTATCAGCTATCAGCTATTCGCTCTTGGCTATTCGCTCCATTCTTCAGAACAGCGTCACGTTGCCGTCCGCCCCGCATGATGCGGCACCGACCGCTTGGGGTGCGCGCCCATGTCCATTCATAGCCGTAGAGAGCACCTGCCGTTCGTGTTCCATCGTGTAGGTCTTCGCGATCTCTTTCAGCATCGCAGAATAGTCGTATACCCCGGGGACGTCGCGTTCTTCCGCAAGTGCTTGCAGATGGAGGCGGATCTGCTCCAGGGGCTCGATGACGTGCTCGAGACGCTGCCTTGTGATGTCCTGGAATTGCAACGACATCACGATGTCGGCGACATCTTCGGCCAGCTCCTGCGCACGAGTCGTCGATTGGGACACACTGATCTGAAGTAGATGGTTGCGTTCGAGCAGCGATTTGGTCATCGCATCCAGTTTGTCTTTCATATAGAGTGTCTTGGTCAGGTCGATCGACGCCATTTTGCGAATCCTCTCCATGGCCGATGTGCTGCTGCGTTGCACCTCCGTGAGCAACTGTTGAATGTTGCTCGCCGCTTGGCCCGAACGATTGGCCAGCGTGGTGACTTCGTCGGCGACCACGGCGAAACCACGGCCGTGCTGGCCGGCGCGCGCCGCTTCGATTGCGGCATTCAACGCCAGGAGCCTGGTCTGTTCGGCAATGAATTCGATGTCGGCCAAAATGCCGCCGATGGCCTTCGTGCTCTGGCTCATGTCGTCCATGCTCTCCGAGACCCGGACTGCGATTTGGGAGGAGTCCATGACATCCTGCACAAACCCGCTGAGCATGCTCTCCGATTGCTGGAGCAGCGCTTCGAGGCTCTGGTCGTCTTGGGTAAACACTTGGCTGGCCTCACCGGCCTGCTCCGTCGTGCGCTGAGAAATCGCTTGGAACCGGGTCGAGAGACCCAGGGCGGCTTGTTCGGTTTGGTTAATGACCGCTTTCATTTGCTGATTGAGGATCGGAAGGACCGGCAAGATGCCTTGCGCGCACGTCTTCCAGTTCTCGCAGCGACTCGCCATCGCCTCGCTACGAACCTTCAGTTCGGCCAGCTCTACAGCAAGAGGTGCTCGCCATTGCCGCCAACACCACCATCCGCCCGCCAAGGCTCCGGCCAAAACTCCTCCTCCGACATACAGTGCGGCTTCCAACATGCGGTGTTCCTCAATATCCCGACATGATTGTGTCCAACAAGGCCGGCCGCCTTGACTCCCCACCTCACGACGCGAGCGACCCCGGACATCCGATCCGCGCCATGTTGCGTTTTACCGTGTCCGGTGCCCCGGTCACGTGAAGGCGACCGGAACGTTGTGCGGCGAGTATCAACTGCAAAGCGGAGGTGTCCACACGATTCACCTGCGCGAGGTCGAGGACAACCGGACCCTCTTGAGAGAGTAACGTGACGAGCGCATCCTTGAAGGCAACCGCTTCAAAAATGGTCAGGTCACCGGTCGGCATGCAATTCTGGTTCGTTGTGGGCATAGGTCCTGCGTCATGATCTTTTCGGTTTTTTTCCGTCGGATCTTGATAGGCGACACGCCCTCACATGGGGTGCTCTCTCGTAGCCCTGTCCGGCTGAGCCGGGAAAGCGGGATCGCCTGCTCCTGGATTATCGGCGATCGGTGGGGTTCCCCCCTCCATCGTGTGACTGATTGGTTCATTGGCCTCCGGCGCCGCGGTCTTCTCCGCCAGGACCACGATCTCGACGCGGCGGTTCTTGGCCCGATGTTCGGGGGTGAGGTTGTCGGTGCGCGGCATGGAATCGGCGCGTCCCATCGCGCTCAAACGTTGAGCCGGCACACCGTAGAGTTCGCTCATGACGCGGACGACGATCACGGCTCGTGTGGCGGACAGTTCCCAGTTGGACGGAAACTGGGCGGTGCGGATGGGGACGTTATCCGTATGCCCCTCGATCCTGACCTGCCGGTCCAACTCGATCAACACCTCCGCCAACGCCTTCAGGAATGGAAGTGCGTCGGGGCGGAGCGCCGCTTCCCCGCTGTTGAACATGACGTGGTCAGGAATTGTAATCACGATCTCACCGGACGAGCGCTCGGCAACCTGGATGACCTCGAATTGGGCGGGGTCGTTGATGGCCTTCATGAGCGCCCGGAGCTTCCGGACGACCGGCTCTTTGGCCCCGGCGAGCGACGGCTGAATAGTGGTCGGCTTGTTGTTGCCGAGTGTGAAGGCCAGCGTGCTGGCCGGCGGGCTCACGATGGGATTGAGCGCGGCTTTGATGGATTCGCTCACGGTGCGGTACTTCCCCTCATTGACGGAGGAAACGGAGTACATCACCACGAAAAAAGCAAAGAGGAGCGTGATGAAGTCGGCGTACGAGACGAGCCAGCGCTCGTGGTTCTCGTGCTCTTCGTGTTTTTTCTTCGCCATATGTCAGAAGTGATGGGTGATGAGTGATGAGTGATCAGTGGGATCACGGACACCATCCGAAAGCTCATCACCCATCACTGATCACCCATCACTTCTTCTCCTTCGTCCGCTCCGCTTCCGCCAGATAGCCCTCGAGCTTTTCCTGCAACAGCCGAGGGTTCTCGCCCTGCGCCAGCCCGACGAGCCCCATGATGATGACCATGCGCGCCTCGGCTTCTTCCTTAAGCTTGATCTTGATTTTGTTGGCCATGGGGAGAAAAAAGAGGTTCGCTGCGCCGACGCCATAGACTGTGGCCACGAACGCGACCGCGATGCCGCCTCCGAGCTTGGAGGGGTCGGCCAGATTTTCCATCACGTGGATCAGGCCGAGCACGGCACCCAGAATGCCCACGGTCGGCGCATATCCGCCGGCGGCTTCCCATACCTTCGCGCCGAGCACGCCTTGTTCTTCATGATGCTCGACCTCGATTTCCAATATCTCGTGCACGGCTTTTGGATCCGTGCCGTCCACAATGAGCTGCACCCCTTTGCGAAAGAACGGGTCTTTGATCTCCTTCATTTTATTTTCCAGCGCGAGCAATCCCTGCTTGCGTGAAACATTGGCGAGGTCGAGGATTTTCGTGATGGTGCTTTTGACATCGTGATGTGGCCCGCCGATTGTCAAGGACAGCATGGCGACCCCCCTGAGCACAATCGGCAAAGGATGCTGCACAAAAACCGCCCCGAAGGTCCCGCCAATCACGATGATAAAGGCCGTGAGCTGAAGGATAGATCCAAGATGGCCTCCCTCCAGCGCCTGCCCACCGACAATTGAACCCAGCGCGAGGACGACTCCGATTATGGTAGCGATATCCATTGACTTATAAATCCACTTTGATCATAAGCACATCCAGCCTATATCTAAAGTAATGCTTTATATACTCAATAGTATTATTGCACTCTCTCCCGAGAGTTTGATACCGTGGCATTCCACCTTGGAACACCAGGAGGTGCCGCGTGAGTCCAATTGACCACTTAATCCTCGATGCGAAGCAGGCCATTCTGGACGAGCAACACCGGCGCTTTCAGGCACTCCAGGAAGAAGGGCGCTGGCCGGAAGCCATGCGGCAATTTCAAGTGACGCTCGGTTGTGCATCGGACCTCCTCAACGAATCGCTCCACGTCCTCGAGCGCGTTCTCGACGCGACCCGCGAGAGGAACTCAGACCCCACCTCCGACGAGGACGCCCTTCCGGATTCCTAGGAGCCCGTTGGTTCTGCGGCATCGCTGCTTCGTTGGAGAAGCCGGTTGAGGTCGAGGATGATCAGTAGCCGATCCCCGATTCGACCGACGCCCTGCATAAATTCCGATCCGGCGCTCGCACCGACTAAAGGCGGCGGCTCAATCGCGCTTTTGGAAAGGCGCAGCACCTCGACCACCGAATCCACCAACAGGCCGACCATCCGCTGATGCACCATCGCGACGATAATCCGCGTCCGTGACGTTCGCTCGATGGGAGGCAGTCCGAATCGCCGGCGGAGGTTCAATGCCGGAATAATGCGGCCACGCAGGTTGATGACTCCTTCAACATAGGGCGGCGCCTTGGGAACAGGCGTGATATCCGTCAAACGATTGATCTCCTGGACGCTCAGGACATCTAAGGCGAATTCTTCGTGCCCTACCCGAGCAATGATAAATTGACACAGGTCTTCCGCAAGCGCCGCCGTATGCGAACCGGCTTCGGCCGGTTCAACCGCTGTCCTCTCTGTGGCTGCCCTGTCCTGAGCGATCGTCATGGCATCCTCTCTAAATGAGCCGGTCAGATCTTGAACGACCCGACAATGGATTGCAGTTCCACCGCCAGTTGGCTCAGACCGTGGCTGGCTTTGGCCGATTCGTCGGCGCCGGACGCCGACTCCTTGGTGACCGTCGCGACGCTTTCGATGTCGCCGGCGATTTGTTGGGTCGCCACAAACTGTTCCTCCGCTGCGACCGCAATCCGGCGGACCATGTCCGCGCTCTCCGTGACCATCTGGACGATGTTTTTGAGCGCCTCGCCGGTCCGGTTGACCAGGTCCACGCCGCTGACGACCTTCTGAGTGCCCGCTTCCATGGATTCGACGGCGCCGCGGGTGTCCTGTTGGATCTGGCGGATCATGTCGCCGATTTCCTTGGTTGCTTTGGTCGTCCGCTCGGCCAGCTTGCGGACTTCATCGGCCACGACCGCAAAACCCCGCCCCTGTTCGCCGGCTCTGGCCGCTTCGATCGCCGCATTCAACGCCAGCAGATTGGTCTGGTCGGCGATGTCCTCGATGACCCGGACGATCTCCCCGATCTGATCGGACGACTTGCCCAATTTCGCGATGATGGAGGCCGAATTCGATACGGCGTCGGAGAGCTGGCGCATGCCGCCGATAGTATCGGACACGACCACGCCTCCGTCTTTCGCCGTCTGTACGGCCTGCTCCGCCAGCTCGGCAGCCTTGCCTGAATTCTGCGCCACCTGGCCGACCGTGGCGTTCATTTCCTCCACAGCCGCCGCCGTCTGGGCGGACCGGCTCTGCAGCGTGTCGGCCCCCTTGGAGATCTCCTCGGCCGTTGCGGAGAGCTGGGCCGAGGCCGAAGCCACTTGCGCTGTTGCATGAACCACTTTGGCAACGATCCCGTGCAACCTCGGAATGACTTCGTTGAAGCGGGCGGCGAGTTGTCCCAGTTCGTCACCGCTAGTGACCCGCACTTGAACGGTAAGGTCGCCTTCGGCGAGCTTGTCCATTCCGGCCTTGATTTCTCTTATGGGAAGCATAAGTCTCCACGCCAATATGAACGAGAAGCCGATCGTGCTGGCCAATACCAACACCATGACCGCCCAAGCCATTGTAACCAACATGGACATTCGGCTCGTGGCAGCATCGGCGAATCCCTTCCCCAAGGCGCTAATCGAGGTCACCACTGCCTCGTCGCGCTTCAAGAATTCGTCCACGAAGGTGTTTCCCACCACCCGGTCGAATTGAATGTAGGCGTCCGCCATTTTCATGCCATGATCGTGAAGTTGCTCCACTGCGCCATTCACCGCGTTGAACTTGGCCTTCAGGTCGAAATCGTCCGTGTAGCGTTTTGTTAGTTGGCTGAACAGGGCTTTGTACTGAGTGACATGCGCATTGAGCGTGTCCAACGAGTGTGGCTGCTGTATCAAGCTGTATTCGCGCAGCCCGAGCCGGATCATATTCACCTCTCGCCGCATGTTGTCTATCTCGTTTGCGGCAAGAATCGCCTGAACCGCATGCTGGGCGGTGGTCATGTTGAAGATAAGAACGCCCATAATCGGGCAGAGCGCGAATCCGAGCCCCAGAAGAATCTTGGCTCGCAGCCCGACCCATCCCCGTGTCGAATCTGTTCTGTGTATCGCGTGCATGAGCTTCCCTCCGGCGCCTTCGCGAGACCATCCCGCGCGCAGGTCTTGGGAGGAGATCTCTGAATCCCCTCCTCGCTTGTTTCGTCCGCTGTTATTTCACGGGAATCAGGACGCTGATGGCGCCAGCCAGATCCCCTTCTTTGTAGCCTTCTTTCTTCATTCCAGTGAGATCCTTTTCACCTTTCGGTTCGCCATGGCAGCCCAGACAGGACTTAGATGCGTATTCTGGCGACATATATCGCGTTACCTGGTTGCCGCCCATCGCGACGGTTTTCACCAAGTTCTTTCCTTTTGGATAGGCCGGGCTAGCAAACTCCTTCAACACTTCGGCTTCAAACTCATCGGGCTTGTTGCCCGCGAACCGGTAGTGCTCGGAAGTTTGCTTCAGGCGGATGCCGGACTTCTGGCCGAATTTCTCCCCCGTCTTCCGGCCCCACAAAGCGGGCAGAAACCCTTTAAACCCTGTGCCTTGCTTATTGATCAAGGCCTGGGCATCTCCCACAACTTCCTTGCCCGATTCGACGAGCGCGTCGACCACGTTGCTCGTGGGCATCTCACTCTTGTTCGTGTCTTTGTACTTGGCCTTCCATTTGCCTTCAAAATACGCGGGCGTGAAGCCCTTGTCGCCCTTGCTCGCGTCGTTGATAAGCTCCTGATGATCGGACACCACCACACGACCGGCCTTGAGTACCTTGACCAACACTTCGGCAGTCTTAGCCTCATCCGCCGCATGGGCCAGTCCTGCGCATGAAAGTATCCCCACCGTCACGACACTGCCGAGGTGTTGAAACCATTGCGTCTTCCTCATGGTATCCTCCTTGTTGTTCCAGACCCGATGACGATCGAGTCGTTGTTGTTTGCCGTTCGCTAAACCTTGAACGATCCGACGATGCTCTGAAGTTCCACCGCCAACTTCCTCACGTCGGCGCTGGCTTTGGCGGACTCTTGAGCGCCCGAAGCCGATTCTTTTGAGACCTTGGCGACCTGCTCGACATCACTGGCGATCTGCTGAGTCGCGACCGATTGTTCCTCGGAGGCGACGGCAATTTGCCGGATCATGTCTGCCCCTTCCGACACCATGCGCACAATCTGGGTCAGCGCCTCGCCCGTCCTGTTGACCAACTCCACGCCGGCCCCGACCTTCTGCGTGCCCTGCTGCATCGACTCGACGGCCCCGCGGGTGTCCTGCTGAATCTGCCGGATCATGTCGCCGATTTCCTTGGTCGCCTTGGTGGTGCGTTCCGCCAGCTTGCGGACTTCATCGGCGACCACGGCGAACCCGCGCCCCTGTTCGCCGGCTCTGGCCGCTTCGATCGCTGCATTCAACGCCAGCAGATTGGTCTGGTCGGCGATGTCCTCGATGACACGGACGATCTCCCCGATCTGATCGGACGACTTGCCCAGTTCCGCGATGATCGTAGCGGAGTTCGAGACCGCGTCGGACAATTGCTGCATGCCGGCGATGGTGTTCGCCACGACGGTGCCGCCGGCCTTGGCAGTCTGGACGGTCTCTTGCGCCAAGGCAGCCGCCTTCCCGGAATGTTGCGCCACCTGGCTGACCGTGGCGTTCATCTCCTCCACGGCCGTCGCCGTCTGGGCGGATCGGCTCTGCAGCGTGTCGGTCCCCTTGGAGATCTCCTCGGCCGTTGCGGAAAGCTCGACCGCCGCCGACGCCACCTTGTCCGTGACCTGCCCCACTTTTCCGATCATCTGCTGCAGCTTTTCCATGAACTGATTGAATGAGCTGCTGAACCGAGCGATTTCATCAGACCCGTGAACGGGGACCCGTTGTGTCAAGTCTCCTTCGCCCTGAGCAATATCTCTGGTGATGTCGCTCACGTCATTCAGCGGCTTCAGCACAAGGCTGCGGAGCATCAGATACGTTACGACGGCTATGGCCAATACAATGCTGATCATCAGCGCAGTGGAGTTCCGCAGAGACCTCTCCGCTGCCATTTTTCCCTTGTCCATATTCATATTGATGACCAGTACCCCAAGCGTGTCGCCGACTTGCTTATCCGTGTGGCATGAGATACAGGCCGCCGCGCTGGCTTTGTCTGCGGAGGCCCGTCGAAAGGTCATGATCCCTCCTATCTCTTCGATGCGGGAAAGGCTTGCGGCCCCACCCATGATGGCTTCCAGAGCTTCGGTTTCGAAGGGATCTTTGGGCGAGTTATTCGGATTGAGCGGAGCCTGACTGATGAGTCTGGTGTTGTACAGCCCGCTCTTGTTGGCGTCTTCTCCCATTTCCCGAGTCGCCGTCGCGGGAAATGGGATGGCGTCCGGATTTCTCGCATGGTCTCTCGCGACGACAATGTCGCCGCCGGCTTTCGATTTCTTGATCTTCCCGACATAGTTCTGCGCGATATAAGCGCGGGTGATCTTGATCTGAGATTCGAGCAACTGGCCGCGCTGTTCGAGCATCATCGACAGCTTTTCGCCCTCCTGGTAGTGCAGGATGACGAAACCTGCGAGGCCGATGATCAACGAGGCGACTCCGATGGCGGCTAGAAACTTTGCCCCGATCGTGAGGTCCTTCAGTCGCAGACTCACAGCTTCTCCTTTCCCCTCCGGTTTCTAGGAACCCATCTGGTACCTGAGTGACTCCTACACCATGTTGAGAATTTCTCCGACGACGCCCGACAAAGGAACGACTTTATCCGCGTATCCGGCCTCTACCACCGCCTTCGGCATGCCGTAGACCACGCACGAGGCCTCATCCTGCGCGATCGTTCGTCCCTTCGCAGCCTTGATGGCTTTCATGCCTTCGAGGCCGTCGTGCCCCATGCCCGTAAGAACGACGCCGACTCCTCGTTCCCCGTACACCCCCGCGACCGACTGCATCATGACGTCCGCGGACGGTGCATGCAGATGTCCCTCCACGTTCGGGCTCAAACTCACCTCGATGTTCCTGATCGTGCGCTGCCGGACCCGGAGCTGCGTTCCACCCGGCGCAATGAGCGCGCGACCCGGCAGGACGTCGTCGTGTTCGGCGGCTTCGCGAACTTCAAGCCGGCACAATTGATTCAGGCGTTGCGCGAACGGCTTCGTGAAAAACTTCGGCATGTGTTGGACGATCACGATTCCGGCCGGCAAGTCGGCCGGCAGGCTCGGCAAGATCTCCATCAACGCTTGCGGACCGCCCGTCGAGCACCCGATCGCGATTACTTTGCCGCCTCGCGTCGCGGCCACCGCCTTCGACGACAGGCAAGGGGCGAGGGATGAGGGGCGAGAGAAACCCGATGATTGACGATTGACGATTGACGATTGACGAATCTTATCTTTTGCGCCTGCCGCCGCGATCACCTTGGCGATCAACTCCGTCTGGATGTCTGCAATCCGCGTGACGACGCCGTCGAACTGTTTGGGGATGTAGTCCACGGCTCCCGACTCGAGCGCAGCCAGCGTTTCCTGTGCTCCCTCCATCGTGAGTGAACTCACCATCAGCACCGGCACCGGATGTTCGACCATGATCCGCTTCAAGGCTTCGATCCCGTTCATGCCCGGCATCTCGATATCCAGCGTCACCACATCGGGATGCAGTTGCTCCACTAGTTGTATGGCTTCTTCGCCGTTCCTGGCTGTTCCCGCGACGGTCAGGCGAGGATCGGCCGACAACATGGCGGAGAGGCTCTTGCGCATGAACGAAGAATCGTCCACCACCAGAACTCGGATCGGCCTGTTCGTCGCACCGGACGCCATGTCGGTCTGCTCCTGCCGTGAAAATGCCGTCAATCGCCCGCCAACCTGAACCCACCGACGACCTTCTGAAGATCGCCCGCCAACCCGGAAAGGGCACCGGTGGCATCGTTGATCTGTGACAGCCCGGCCTGCCCACGCTTGGTGACCTCGGTCAGCGCCTCGAGGTTGGAGGCGATCTGGTAGCTGGCCCGTGATTGATCCTCGATGGCGGCCGCGATCTGCTGCACCATCGTCGTGACGGACTGCACCGCGCCGACAATCTCGCTGAGACGGTGCCCTGCAGTCTGGGCGAGCGTGATCCCGCCTTGCGTCTCTTCGGTCGCTTGCCGCATAGCGGTAACCGCCTGCGCCGTGTCGGACTGAATGGTGCGGATCGTTTCCGCAATCTCGCGCGTCGCCTTGGTCGTCCGTTCAGCCAACTTGCGGACTTCGTCGGCCACGACCGCGAAGCCCCGACCCTGCTCGCCGGCCCTGGCCGCTTCGATGGCGGCATTGAGCGCGAGCAGATTGGTCTGGCCGGCGATCTCTTCGATGATGCAGACGATTTGTCCGATTTGTTCGGACCGTTGGCCGAGGAGCTGAATGCGCTCGGCCGAGTTCCGGATGGTCTCGCCCAACCGGGACATGCTCGCGACGGACTGTGCAGCCACTTCATGCCCGTGCGAGGCAGCCACCGAAGCCGACCCCGCCTGGCCGGCAACCTCTTGAGCATTCTTCGTCATGTTCGCAATCGTGGTCGACATTTCCTCAACCCCGGCGGACGCATGAATCGCCTGCTGGGTTTGCTCGCTACCGCCCTTAGTCAGTTGGGCGGTATTGGCAGTGAGTTCTTCTGCTGCTGTAACGAGCGACACCGTCGAGTTGGCGACCAACGCCAGGCTGTCCTGGAGCTTGACGAGCAGGCGATTGAACGCGCAACAGGTGTCGCCGACCTCGTCACGGCTTCGCACGTCCAGCCGCACGGTCAGATCCCATGTGCGGGTCACATCGTCCATCGCGGTGGCCAGCCGCTTCATCGGCCGGACGATGCTCCGGGCAATCAGCCACCCGATCACGGCACCGGCCAGGAGGATCATGCACACCATGGCCACCAGCAAGAAGGTACGCGCTGCGATCGTCTCCGCCGCATGTCGTTCGTTCTGCGCGTTGAGATCTGTGGCAAGTCGAACTACCTCATCCACCGCAGTTCGATGTTCCGCATAGCGTGGTTTCAAGAGACTCTCGGCGACGCTCCGCGCCATTTGAGTATTGCCGCTCAAGATCGCGGGAATGAACTGCCCGTCCTGCGCGTCCAGAAAGGCCTCGCCCGGCCCGTATGCCTTGTCCGCTGCGGTGCGGAGGGGACCCGGAGGCAGGTCTCGGGCCCACAGGGCGTGACGCTCTTCGAACTCTTTTCGCAACTGCTTGCTTTTCACGACCAGCGTCTGCACCGCGCCAGGATCGGACTCCCCCAGCATCTGAAGATCGACCAGGTACGATTCCACCAAATAGGCAGGTGGGGGAAGAAAGTCCGCGATCACATCTTTCCCTCGGACGATTTCCAGATACAGCGGGCCGTTCACGCTCAGTTCTTGCAACATCGCAAGCGCGAACGCGCCAAAACCGATGAGCGCCGTGGTGGGCAGCCCGACCAAAAGGTAGAGTTTTGTCTTCACCGATCGATCTCTGAACCAGCTCATCGTGCCGTCACCCGTCGCGCTTCACGCGTTCATCTACGGTGGGAGGCTCGTTGTCCCGAGCCTCCCGTATCACGTTCATGCTCCGCGAGACTTCGGCCACCGCGGTGCTTTGTTCCTCCGTGGCGGTCGCAATCTGGCGGGTCACATCCAGGACGAGTTGCATGGACTCGGCGATTTTTTTGAGCGCCGCGGCCACGGCCTGGACCTGAGTCATGCCTTGATCCATCCCGTCGATGCCGACCTGGATCGCCTGCACCGCCTTGGCGGTCCGATCTTGGTTGGCGTTGATCGTCCCGGTGATTTCCTTCGTCGCCTTGCTTGTGCGTTCGGCCAGCTTGCGGACTTCGTCGGCCACGACCGCAAAACCCCGACCCTGCTCGCCGGCCCTGGCCGCTTCGATGGCGGCGTTGAGCGCGAGCAGATTGGTCTGGTCGGCGATATCGTCGATCACCTGGATGATCTTGCCGATCTCCGCGGAGGCGTCTCCCAAGGCGCGGACGACCACCGCCGTTTCGTGAATGACTCCGCGCAGAGCGGTCATGCCTGACACAAGCTTGCCGGTCACCTGTTCACCGGTTCGCACCTCATCGGCTGCGCCTGTGCTCTGCGCGGAGGCGCTGTGCGCGCTTTGGGCGATTTCCGCAACGGTGGCCGTCATTTCCTCCATCGCCGTCGCTACCTGCGTGATTTCGCGTTGAATAAGATTCTCGTAGCGGAGTTGATCGGCCACATCGATCCAGGTCGCGACGACCCCGACGACCTCTCCCTTGCGGTTCGTCAGCGCGTGAGACACGGACCGGATGATGTGTTTCCCGATGGGAATATCGGCGTTATGGTGCGATTCTCCCGGCCTGAGGCTATTGAGAACCTGCCGGATCCGGTCGGGATTCTTATGGAAGGTATGGATGCTGGCGCCCAACAGCGTGGCCCCATCCACCTTGAAACTCCGTTTGAGGTCGTCCGCCCAGTCGGTCAACGTCGTCTTCCCCAGCCGATTCACGTAATAAAGCCGATTGCCCTGCGAGGTCGCGGACGGCGGGCTCATATCGCAGATGAACACTCGCTCTTGCGTGAGCATATCCAGGATCTGCCACGCCTGATGCGCCTGCTCGCGGGCCTCATCAAGTTCCATCTCCAACCGACGGATCCGTCCCTCGGTCTTATCCTTTCGAAATCTTATTAGCCGTCCCATAAAGCTGAACAAGCTCATGACGATCCCTCCATCACGGCTTCCCCGTCACGCATCACGGCCTTTCACGTCCGTTGCCTGGAGATAGCGCATCAGTTTGCTGCCCAATGCGTTTGGATCGAACTTCGTCACGTAATCCGTCGCGCCGACGGCGCGCCCTTTTTCCATATTGCACGAGCCCGTCAGGGATGAATGGAGAATGACCGGCATGTGGATGAACCTCGGGTCGGAACGGATATGCCTGGTCAGGGTGAACCCGTCCATGTCCGGCATCTCGATGTCGCTCAGCACCAATTGCACGCGTGCAGCGACGGGGATGCCGCTCTTGTCCGCTTCATCCGCGATCGCAAGGAGGGCGTCCCAGGCCTCCTTGCCGGTGGTCGTCTGGATGAAGCCGATGCCGATGCGTTCGAGCGTCTTCCTGATCTGGGTGCGGGCGACGGAGGAATCGTCGGCAAACAACACGCACTTCGCCTTGAGCGCGACCTGCGTCTGAACGGCGCTGTACACCTCCTCATCTGAACGGGGACAGATATCACTGAGGATCTTCTCCACGTCGAGGATGAGCACCATGCGCCCGTCTTCGAGCAGGGTGACGGCCGTCACCACCCCTTTGTTGTTTTCCCGCACCAACGCCGGGGGAGTCTTAATATCCGACCAGGAGGTCCGGATGATGTGAGCCACGCCGCAGACCTGAAACGCCTGAAGAGTACCGTTGTATTCCGTGATGATGAGGTGCCCGGCGTCCGCACCGTCTCCCTCGCGCGAACACCCACCCCCGAGCGCCAGCGCCCTCCGAAGCGCGATGACCGGGACCATGGTGCCGCGGATGTTCGCCAACCCGCTGATTCGCTCGTCGGCTTCGGGCACCCGCGTCAGCGACGGCTCCTTCATGACCTCGCGAACTTTGAAGACGTTGATCCCGAACACTTCGCCGGTGCCGACGTGGAACAGCAGGAGCTCCATCTGATTGGCGCCGGCCAAGCGCGTTCGAGCATCCACCTCGTTGATCAATGTCGACATGGGTTCCTCCGTTCTCTCGTGACGCGCCCTGCGCGAACCTCCCACTCCCCTAACCGCTCACCACTTACTACTCACAACTTACTACTCCCTCATTACCCCTCACGTGCCACGCCTTACGCTGCCACTCCCATGGCTTTGGTGCCCCTGGCATGTTGGACCAACTCCGGGATGTCGAGGATCAATACCACCTTGCCCTCGCCGGTGATCGTCGCACCGGAAACGCCCTTGATGTGGTCGAGATAATCCCATATGGATTTAATGACCACTTCTTCCTGAGAGCGGAGTTCATCCACAACGACGCCGATGCGCCGATCACCGAGTCCGGTCACCACGACATAAAACCGCTCACGATCCGCATCCGAGGAAATCTCGAATTCCTCGGCGAGCCGGATCAACGGGAGTACCCGGTCGCGGATGTGGAGCACCTCTCGACCGTTGATGGTCTTGATGTCGGAACGCGTAATTCGCACAGCCTCGATGACCGAGCTCAACGGAATCGCGAACGTCGTTCGCTCCACCTCCACCATCAGCGCCTGGATGATGGCGATCGTCAGCGGCAGCTTGATCGTAATCAGGCTGCCCTTGCCCTCTTCCGACGCCACCACGACATTTCCGTTGAGTTTCCGGATGTTGGTGCGCACGACATCCATGCCGACGCCACGCCCCGACACATCGGTGACCTTTTCGGCCGTGCTTAATCCCGGGAGAAAGATCAGGTTGACGATCTCCCGCGTCTCCATCGCAGCCAGTTCGGTAGGGCTCACCAGGCCACGGGCCAGCGCTTTCCCCTTGATCTTCTCCACAGGAATGCCCCGGCCATCGTCCTGGATGTGGATGACGATGCTGTTCCCTTCCTGGCTGGCCGCGACCCGCAAAGTCCCTTCAACCGGCTTGTTCAGCTTCAGCCGCTCCGCCGGGGCTTCGATTCCGTGGTCGATCGCGTTGCGCACCAGATGGACCAACGGGTCTCCGATTTCGTCGGCAACGGATTTATCCAGCTCCGTCTCCTCGCCGTGGAGATCGAGGCGGACTTGCTTGCCTAATTTCTGCGACAAATCGCGCACCATCCGGGGCAACTTCGCGAACACTTTTCTGATAGGCAGCATGCGGGTTTTCATGACCGCGAGTTGGAGATCCGTCGTCACCAGGTTGAGCTGCGCCAGCGTTTCCCCCAGCACCCGCACGTTGGCGTCGGATTCGTAGGCGTGTTCAAGCTGGCCTCCGATCTTGATGAGCCGATTGCGTCCCAGCACCAGCTCGCCGACCAGGTTCATGACGGAATCGAGGCGTTTGGTCTCAACACGGATCGTCTGATCCTCGTCGCCCGCCCGCGACGGCTTCTCCTGTTTTTGTAGCGCATGGTCCAGCGCCCGTTCCGTAATGGCCTTCGCCTGGATGAGGATCTCGCCTAACGGCTGCTTCGGTTCCTGTTGATGTTGTTGTTGCGTCAGCGCGTCGAACACCTGTTCCTTCGTTGCCAGGCCTTCGCCGACCAGAATTTCTCCGAGCGTAGGTGAAGCCGAGGATTGATCGGCGACCGGCGCCGGCGAGGATGACTGCGCGGCTTGGTGCACCGGCGTGTCCGGCCCGGCGGAAGCAGACGGTGTCGCCGGAGGCGCTGCCGCCGAGGCCGCGCTTTGCTGAATAGTTCCCGCCAACACGGCGTCCAGTTTTTGCGCCATCGCGTCGGTCGGCACGTTCTGATCCGTCCCGCTCCGGCGGATATCCGCCATGATCAGTTTGACGACGTCGATCGCTTCGAGGATGGCGGTGACGATGGCGGGCTGAATCCGCATCTCGCCCTGCCGCAGCTTGTTCATAATGCTTTCAGCACGATGGGTCACGTCCACCAGATGAGTGAACCCCAGGAATCCTGCCGAGCCCTTCATGCTGTGCATGGCTCGGAAGATTTCATTGAGCAAGTCCGTGTTGCCCGGCTGCGACTCCAGCTCGACGAACTTCCGGTCGAGCATGTCGATCATCTCCCCTGACTCGGTCAGGAAGTCGTTGAGGATCTCCTGCATCTCATCGTTCATATCGCCTCCCGGCGGGCAGCAAATAGCTGGTAGCCGACAGCCAATAGTCCTGCAAATATGACGGCGGTTCCGGCTACTTGCTATTCGCCATTTGCTACTCGCTCACTCCCTCTTCAATTGAATCCAAACTGCTTCAAAATTTCGTCCGCGAGATCCTGATTCATCACCGTGGTTTTTGACTCTTCCAGTTGCTTAAGGAGCGTGTTGATCTGCCCCTGTGCCGGTTGCTCTTCCCGCTTGCTGTCCAGACCGAACACGACCACGAGTTCCAGGAGCTTGCGCTGAACATCCTCAATGACATTCACCAGTTTCAGCACCCGCTGGGCCACCAGATCCTGAAACGAGAGCGCGGTCATGATGTCGATGAGCCGTTTGTCGTCGGCCGCGAGTTGATCCAGCATCATTTCCAGCAACTTCAAGGTTTCCGGCGTGGCCTGTTTGAGCGACAGCGCCCCGACGACCTCGGTCACGCCTTTGGTGACGCGCTGGTGGCTGTCTTGTATCGCTTCAACGAGGCGCATGACTTCATGCGTGCCCTCTTCGGTAAGGAGGCGGAGGTCTGCCAGATGCTCGTTGGCCCACGGCAACTGTTTCGCCACGGCATTCATGGGCGCGGCGAACTCCGTCAGCGTCCGTATGGCTTTATCGACAAAGCGCGCGAGATCTCCTAGTTCCTCGTACAGCAGCGCGTTCGGGTTCTCGCCCGGAGAATCCTCGGCATTGCCGGAAGCGTCGCCGGCATCTTCGCCGGCGATTCTGTTGGCTGTCATGGTTGTGACCGGCTCCTCACTGGTTGAAAATTTTGTTCATCTTTTCCTGGAGCGTTTCGGCGGTGAACGGTTTGACGATGTAATTGTTGACGCCGGCTTGAATGGCCTCGATCAGATTCTCCTTCTGCGCTTCGGCCGTGACCATCAGCACCGGAATATGTTTAAGCTTGTCGTCGGCCCGGATGGCGCGCAGCAGATCGATCCCGGACATCACCGGCATGTTCCAGTCCGAGACGACGAAGCCGTAGGCCTCCGCCTTGAGCTTGTTCATCGCCTCCTGACCGTTCTCGGCCTCCTCCACATTGGAAAAGCCCAGTTGCTTGAGGATGTTCTTGACGATCCTCCGCATGGTAGACATGTCGTCCACGACCAGAATTTTCATGTGCGGTTCCGCAGGCATATATGCTCCTCCTTCGATCTACGCGCAGGCGGTTTCCAACAGCCGTTTCGCTTCCTTAGTGAGTTGCGCTTGGGTCACCGGCTTGATCAAATAGGCATCGACACCGGCCTGCACGCCGTGCCGCTGCTCGGTTTCGGTGCTCTCGGTGGTCAACATCAATACCGGGATCGCCCGGTACTGCGGCGTGTTTTTCAACTCCTGCGTAAGGGCGACCCCGTCCATCAGCGGCATGTTCATGTCGGTGACGACGAGGTCCACCGGTTGCTGCGCCAGTTTTTCAAGGGCCTCGACGCCGTTCTCGGCCTGGACGATGTCGTAGCCACAAGGTCTGAGATACAGACTCACCAGACGCCGGGTGGTCGCGCAGTCATCGACAATGAGAATGGTCTTTGACATCGTCATGCCTCATGGGTGGCCGGCAACGTGCCGCTCATCACGGCTTTTACACCTTCCTGTACACGACCGACCGCCCCGCATGGACCGGCCGGAATGCGCGCGACACGTTGTGCAGCGATTCCGAAAACCCGATGACCAAGTATCCGGCCGGTGACAGCGCATCGTACAAATCGTTCACAATCTGTTGCCGGGCCTTATCGTCGAAATAGATCAGGCAGTTTCGACAGAACACGACGTCCATGCCGCGGATGAGCTTGAGCCGCGGACGGTCGTACAGATTGACATTGGCGAACCTCACCAGGTGCTTCACTTTCGGCGAGAGCACGTACTGGCCCTCCTCCTGCGTGAAGTATTTCCGCAACTGAGCCGGTGGGAGATTGCGGATCGCATACGGGCCGTAAATTCCCTTGCGTGCCGTAGCGAGCACGTTTTCGCTGATGTCCGTCGCCAGGATTTCGATGGACCACTTCGCCAGCGGCGGATATTCGAGCAGCATGATGGCCAACGTGTAGGGTTCGTCGCCGGTCGAGCAGGCGGCGCTCCAGATCCGCAGTTGAGAAGTTCCCTTGTTGGTCTCCATAACCGCCGGCACGACGTGCGACAAGAAGGCGTCGAGTTGCGCCTGGTCCCGGCAAAAACACGTCTCATTCGTGGTAATGAGGTTGTAGAGAGCGGACAATTCCTTGTCCCGCCACGCGTCGAACCGGAGGATCTTGGAATATTCCTCGTAGGAGGTGCAGTTGCGATCTCTCAACCGCGCTTGCAGCCGGCTTTCCAAGAGATATTTCTTGTTGTCCTGAAACAAAATGCCGGTCTGCTTGTAGATGAAGTCGCGCAACTCCTTGAAGGTGGCGACGCTCAGTTCCACGGCGTGGCGCTCCTTTCCGGCGTCGGGGGCGCAGCCTGCATCATCTGCAAGGCATCCTGAGCCGCACGGCGGATCATCTCCGGGAGGCGCCCGTCGTGCTGAAAATCGGTGAGAGCCGCGATGGCTTCGGTTCTGCGTGCATGTCCGAGCCGCTCGATGGTGCGATACCGGACCCACATATCGGAATCGCTGAGCGCATGGGCTATGAGCGCCGCCCATCCATCCGGATGATTCTGTTCCGCGAGAGCCATGACGGCGGCGAGACGCACCCTCTCATGGTCATCGGCCAACGCCATCTTCACCGCTTCGGTCGCGCGCCGATCGTCGTAGCGCCCCAATGCCTGAGCAGCCGCCTCACGGACAGGCCATTCGGCATCGTCGAGGGCATGGAGGAGGGAGGTGAACCCTTCGGGCAGCTTCATCGCGCCGATTAACTCGGCCGCTGCGCGCCGCGTCTCCGGTCGAGGGTCGTCCAGGAGGGCCACCGCCTCTATGCCGATCTCTTGGGTGGCGTCCTGAGCCAGCGCGAGGACGAGTTCCTGCCGGACGTCTTCGTACCGTTCCTGCCGGAGTTTCGTGAGCAAGTTCCACAGGTCTTCGTTCCGGCCGGAAGCCGCGATCTGTTTGATCGCTTCGCACCGGACATAGCCGGTCTGATCGTCGATGGCTTCATGGATAGCTGCCCAGGCCGCGGGCGTGCCGATCGCGCGCAACGCGTTGAGGGCGGCTCGACGCAGTTCCCAGTTGGAGTGGTAGCGACGAATGGCCGTCAGGGCAGGGACGGCTCCCGGGTCGCCTTGCTTGCCGATGGCTTGGATCAGAATGGCGTAGAAGGTGTCCGGTTGCTCGACTCGCACTAAGGCGTCAACGAGCTGGCGTTGTCTGGCGGTTGACGCAAGGGCATCAGCCGCGATGGCAATCGCGTTTTCGCCGGGGTTGTTCCAGGTAAGACAGATGTTGAGAATCCATGGTCCTGCCCGATCATCTCCCAGCAGGCCCAGACCGGTCATGGCGGCCAGTTGCACTTCGGGGTTCGGGTTGATCAACCCCTCTTTGAAAATCGAAAGCCAGAGCGAACGGTCGAGGGTGTGCCATAGATCGTGGGATCTTCGGGAAGCGAGCGCGATGAACGTCGTAATGAAGACCCCGTATTGGTCAGGAAGAAGCGACGGGGCCAGCGCAATCAGCGCCGGCACGCTGGACCCGTCGGTGTCGAGATGCGCCAAGGCTTCGATGGCTGCGTCGCGCATCGGTTCGGTACTGTCCGACAACAGTGCCGCCACCGCCGGCAACGCCGAAGCATCACCGATGTCCGCCAGCGCCTTCAGCGCTGAACAGGCGACCCATTCGGCGTCGCCCAACAAATTGATGATCTCGGCGACCGCGCCGCGGGCACGCAAACGGCCCAACGCCTCAGCCGCAGCGGCGCGGATGTTTGCGTCAGGATCCCGGAGAGATTGCCGGAGCGCAGGGATCACACGCGTGTCGGGGCTCTTCCCGAACGCGTCGATGAGCAGCTTACGAACGTTCGGGTCCGGCGACGTCAAGAGGTGTAACGCCGGATCGAGCGCGTTGGGCAGGATATGCTCGATGATTTCCACAGCCATGTTGCGGACGGACGGCGGCTCCCGCAAGAGGCTCAGGAGCTTCGACATGACCGCGCTGCTGCCGATTCGGAGCAATCCGTCGACGGCCGCTTGCCGAACGCCGGCGTTCTCGTCATAGAAGCCGGCCACCAGCAACTCGATGGCATCGTCTCCTCCGCGCGTTGCCGCCTCCTCGAGGAAGGCGCGCCGCCGGACCGGATCCTGCCGGCACTCGTGTGGGTCTGCGATCGAGGCAACCGACATCCTTGTCCTCGCACACGTGTTATTTCAGCCGAAAGCGGGCACACGAAGAGTGCGGCGTCGCGAACGGGTATCCGCGCGCAATCCGGCGCTATCCTTGCTGAGCCCGAGCGTGCAGCCACTCATGAATATCGCGGCGAAGAAAACGCCAGTGTTTGCCGATCTTGGATGCCGGTAAATGTCCAAGACGAGCGAGCTTGTAGACCGTGGACTTCGGAACGCGGAGGAACCGCGCCACGTCCATAACGGTCAGAATCTCGCTATCCACTGGAGCAGCGCCGTTCGCATTCATGCTGGTTGCTGCGGCCATTGCGTCGTTCATAGCGGATGCGATATCGGACTCCACGGCGGGAAACTTGAGCGGGAACCGTTGTCCGTCATCCGTAAACCGTCATACCGCCACGGGCAGAGGCTCTTCAGGGAAAACGGTTCACGGCTAACGATTCACGGATAACGGACAACGGTTTCAGTTTTCGCCGTGGGCTGCCGATGAGGTAGATGGCATCGACTCGGAACGGGCAGGAACTGCGCGCAATGGCGACCATCATTTCCGTCGCGTCGGGGAAGGGCGGTGTCGGCAAGAGTGTAGTGGCCGCCAACGTGGCGTTGCTGTTGGCGCAACAGGGCAAGCAGGTCGTCCTGGCGGACCTTGACGTCGGCGGTGCAGACGTTCACATCCTCTTCGGCATGCTGCATCCGCCGGTGACTCTGACGGACTTCCTCAACCGCCGGGTCGAGAGTCTCGATGCCGTTGCGCAACCGCTCCCGACACATCCCCGCCTCCGCATCATTCCCGGAACGGGGGATACGCTCGCTACCGCCAATATGCCGTACGGGAAGAAGAAGCGGCTGATCCGGCACTTCAGGGATGTCGTGGCCGATATCATTCTCGTAGATGTGGGCGCCGGAACGAGCTATCACGCGTTGGATTTCTTCCTGATGGCGGACCATCACCTTGCCGTGGCCACACCCGATCCAACGTCGGTCTTAGACCTCTATCGATTCATCAAATTGGCCGCAATCCGGCGAGTATTGTCGTCGTTTCTGGCTCGGGATGCGATCGCCGATGCGCTTTCAGATCGAGACTTTTCGAGCGTGGAGGAAGTGCTGCTCGTGGCGGGCAAAACGGATGAAGCCGGTCGAGCGGTGGCGGAATCGACGCTCCGAGGATTCCAGCCCTGCCTCATCTTGAACCGGGTGTCCGGCCGATCTCGTATCAACTTCTTACAACTCCGCAAGCTCTTGAAGGAGTATGTCGGGGGCGACTTGGCGATGCTCGGCGAGATCCCGGACGATCAAGCCATGGAACGGTCCGTGCGAAGCTACCTTCCGGTCGTGGAAGCCGAGCCTCACTCCCCTTCGGCCCAAGCCCTCCGCCGCATCACCGATGCGCTGCTCCAACAGTTGGGCGAGAGGCCAGAGGTGAGAGGCTAGAGGGTTCGCCCTCCCTTTTCCCCTTACCTCTCACCCCTCGCCTCTAGCCTGCGAAGCTCCGGCGCGCCCGTAGCCGCTCCGCCTGCGTGAGCAGAATGTAGCGGATGATGGACTCCTGGTCGTCCGGGCTCATGGTGGTGAATTGTGTGGCCACCTGGAAGCCTGCCTCGGTCTCTCGATGGGGTGTGACTCGGATGATATGGACAATAGCCTGGATGGGGCGAAAGGGTGGAAGGATGAGTTTGATGGCCAAATCCTGGCCGGCTTGAAGTTCTCGCTTGGTGGTAAACCCGATGCCGCCCCCGCTGATGTTGACGTCGGTGACCTGGGCGATCGGGATTCCTCCGGGATTCATCTTTGCCAGTGTTTTCAAGGTCAGCTCCAGCAACCAATCGATTTTTCTCAGCCAGGGCACAACCGGCGATCCGTTGAGCACATCGTCCGCACGGGAGAGAAGATCAACCGTGGGTTTCGCGATCGATTCCGCAATCATCGCTTCCGTGGCGCAGAGATCAGGCGGCAGGAATGTGTCCGGTGATTCGGAGACAAGGCGATACTCAAGCAGCAAGCGATCGTCGATGCGAACCCATTCCCGGCGTTCATCGGACATCATGGTATCCCTTATCGGTTGCTCTGATGCTTCTACCGAGAAGCTCATGGCTACATTCCGGCCAGTACCGGCATTTTGCCTTCGACAGAAAACAAGGCGGTCGAGCTGGTTTGCACGCAATTGCGGCCCTGGGTTTTCGCTTGATAGAGAGCCGCGTCCGCGTCGGCCACCCACGCTTCGGCAGTACGAACGTCTGCGGCCGGAACGCAAGCGACCCCCATGCTCACGGTCAGTTTGATGCAGGTGCCGTCTATGACGAAGGAGTGCTGTTCAAGACGCTCGCGGATGCGATTGGCCAACACCAAGGCCGATTCCAAGCCGGTGCGCGGCAACACGATGGCAAACTCTTCTCCTCCGTAGCGTGCCACGACATCGACGGACCGGACCATGCCGGCCATGACGGCTCCGACGGCTCGGAGGATGTCATCGCCCGCAAGATGTCCGAACCGGTCATTGATGGTCTTGAAGTGGTCCAGATCGACCATGACGAGACACGCCGGCGAGAGATATCGCTGACTTTCTCTTAATTCGCGGTCAAGCGCATCGTTCAAGGCGCGCCGATTCGGCAAATTGGTCAAGCTGTCGCGCATCGCAAGATGCTGAGCCTGTTGGTACGAGTCCGCGTTGTGCAGAGCGAGGGCGAGCGATGTGGCGACCGACGTGATGATCTGGGCCTCAAAACTCTCGAAGGCACAGCCTGCCCGTTGTTCGAGATACAGGAAGCCATGCACGGCGTTGCGAATGACGAGCGGCTGTTCAATCACGCAGGTCCGCGCTGATACCTTCCGTTCGATGCCGTCATGAAGGCTGCCGGCTGCGGCACCGCCAACCGATTCTGCCAGCCGCTTCGTGCGGGCCAGGAGGTGCCGACGCGTCCGGTCGCAGGCAGCGGCGTTCATGGCCGAGGAACTGTGGAGCCAGATTCGCTCGGACCTCAACCAGACCAATCCCGCTATCTCGAAATCGACGAGAGGTCGTAAGCCGGCGCCGAGTACCCGGCCGATCTCGTCGGCATCCAACGAACCTGCGATACGCTGGCTCAACTGGTTCAGCAAAGTCAGATTCCGGTTCCACCGCCGGAGGTTGTCCCGCTCATGCTCTAGTTCACGGTTGACATGCGTGAGTTGGCCGGAGAGGTCGCGGACTTCGATGAAGGCCCGGCGGATTTCCAAACCTTGACGAACAGAATCGACCAGCCGTTCCTGTGCAAGCGGGAACGTCAGATAGTCGAAGACCCCGTTGCGAAGGAACCGGGCGACCTGCTCGGCCCCCGAATCCGGACCGACCAGGATCACACAGGTGTCGCTCTGCTGGGATACAAGCTGATCGAGAAAGCAGAGAATGCGTTGGCCTTGTTGCGGAACGCAGTAGATCAGCGCATCCATCGAACCTTCGCGCATGCGGCGCAACGCTTCCGCTTCCGTGCGGCCGCCGGACACCTCGTAACCCTTCTGGATCAGACATGCGTGCACGAACCGGCTGAATCCGCCGGATCGGCCGATGATATGGACGCGCGCGGTTTGGGCGGTTCTCGGGGCCGTCGTCATCTCATCGATTCCGATGTTCGGCCCCGGTCACAGGATCACGCGGCTTGTCGTGACGATGCGCCTCCGCTTCCAGCTCGCGGGCGTCGGAAGAGATGGAAACTTTATCCTCCGGCGTCGATCCGGCTGCCTTCTCCTCCACCCTCTCGTTACGCGGGAAGTTCAGGATCCTCTGATAGGTCCGAACGAGATTATGAATCTGGTTGAACTCAATTCCCATACTCACCGGTTCATCATGCGCGATGGTCCATTCGATGATGGGTTGAGTCGCCGACTCCGTCCCACAATCTCAGGCCTTGCAGTCTCTGGCGTATCGTCGCGACCTCGGCCAACATCGATTCCAAGGCCGCGCGTGCAACGACGGCTCGCTCTTTCACGAACTGATCAAGTGTGAGCAATTGCTCGGCCAGGGCTGGAGCAATCGGACCGTCTTGAAGGTGCTCCCCGCGCAGCCGGTAGTATTCCCCGACCTGATCCCATTGCCCAAGGCTGGCCGCCTGGCCGGCGCGTTCCGTCCAGACCTCCAGATCACGCTGCCACCCTATGCGGTCCATGTCTCTCACTGCTATATCCCGGAAGATCGTGCCGCTGCCTCTTGCTGAGCGACCCCCTGCCAGGCCTCTCGCAACGTCGTCAGGCAGCGCAGCGGGCCTTCGAGATGCCGGGCGTTGTTTCGCACATTGGCCTGGAGCATTTCGGCCATCATGTATTCGTAGAGACGATGTAAGGACATGGCGATCGTTCCGCCTCGCTCAAAATCCAGGACGGTGGACAATTCGCTGACGATGGCCATGGCTCGGCCCAAGAATCTGGCCTTCTCCTGTACGTTATTGCGCCGCATGCCTTCTCGCGCGAGCTCCAGAGACTGGACGGCTGCATCGTAAAGCAACACGATCAATTGCGCTCCCGATGACGTCATCACCTGCGTGTGCTGATACTGTCGCACTGCGTCGGGGATCATGCTCGGTTCCCTTGAATCGATTGTGTACGGGCTTGCAGAAAACCCGACTGCGTTTGCAGTTGGCGCAAGAGCCCGTCCAGAGCGGCGTACTGCCTGCGGAGCCGCTCCTGGTATTGACCGATCGCATCGTCCTTGCGCGCGATGTCGGTCGTCAGGTCCGCGATGCGGTCCGACAGTCCGGATTTACGCAGCGTCAATGGGCCGCTTGCGATATCGTCGAGCGTGTCGACGGCGTTGTTGATGAGCTGGGCGACGCCGGTCGAAGAGGTCTGATTGATGAACAGCGATTTTACGGCGGCGTAATTGGCGCTCAACGCGGCGTCCAGCTTGGTGTCTTCTACGGTGACGGTGCCGTCACGTTCGGTCTTGAATCCGATCTCGCCGACACTCGTATACGTTGTAAGCCCGGTGACCGGAGAGGATAGGGCTTGGCGCAACTGACTGAGGACGGTCCGAACGGTCGGTTCGCTGAAGAAGATCCCGCCTTGCTTCGTGGTGACGTCGTACGTGCTCCGTTCGTTGATGAACTTCACGATGTCGGTATAGGCGGTGGCAAGCGCCTTGATGTTGGTCTTCACCGCAGCGACGTCGCGCGCAACGTTGACCTGCACCGTAGAACTGCCGGTCGTCTTGTTGAGCGTCAAAGTGACGCCGGCGATCGCGTCCGTAATGGTGTTGCTGCTCCGCTGGATGGTCACGGGATTGAGAGCCGGATCGCCCAGGACGATGATCGCGTCCTGGGCGGCTTGCAACGTGTCGATCCCGCCGGTGCCGCTCGAGTTCAGGAGATCCAACGTCGTGCCGTCGGCGACAATCGTAATTCCGTTGCTTCCGCCCGTACTGGCGGCGGTCAAGACCAACCGATACGCGGGCGATGCATCGCTGCCTGTGTTGACGATCGACGCAGTCACCCCCGCGCCCAAGTCGTTGATGGCGCTTTTCAGATCTTCCAGGGTGCCGGTGCCTCCGAGCGTGACGGTCTGGTTGGAACCGGTTCCAACTTTGAAGGTAAACGTCGCGGAGGCTCCGCTCACGATGTCCGTGGTGGTGCTCGACACGGCCTTGGCGGATTTGTTTGTGATCTGGTGCGACTGGGCAAGTTGGGTAACCTTGACCGTATAACTGCCGGCTGTGGCGGTGGAGGACCCTGTGGCGCTGAGCACCGTGGAATCGCTGATGGAGACGCTGGTCCGGTCGAAGGTGGTTGAAAGCCTCAAGGCATCGGCGGCGCTTTGCAAGGAAAGGAGTTTCGTGCCGAGCGTGGTAAGGTCGGTAAGTTTCGTATTCAGGTTTGTTTTGGTCTTCTCGAGCCGGTCGACCGGCAGGCGCGCCACCTTGACCAGTTGATCGACGATCTGGCCGAAATCCAGCCCGTTGCCGAGCCCCCCGAAACTCACCGTCGGCATAAAATGCTCTCTAAACCCGCTCTCTCAGCAAGAGCCCCTTCAGCCCGTCCAGTTCCTTCGCCAGCTCGATGAACTCCTGCGGAGGAATCTGTCGAATGACTTCGCCGGATTCCCCGTTCAGGATTTTGATTACAACCCGATCGAGATCCGGCTCGATCTCGATCTCCAACTGTGCGTCCGTTGCGCGGAACGCCTCACGGACTCTGGCCGCCGCTTGTTCGAGCTGCTCCCGATCCACGGAAGCCGTCTTGGCTTCGGTGGCTGCCGGATGAGCTGATCCGGATTGTGACATCCCCGTACCCTGCGCCGGTCCGGCACGGTGGCCCGTCGGGAGCTGAAGGTCCGGTTTTCCTGTCACATCCTGGACCATGGTACCCTCCCCCTCGCTCCGGCCTTTACCGCGGCCCTCCCTCGGATAGAGGGAGGGCGGGTGAAGGTCCGGTCACGCCTAGCCTCGCAGCAGGGCGAGCGCCTGTTGCGGCAAGGTATTAGCCTGAGCCAGCACGGCGATACCGGTCTGGACGAGGATTTGGTTCTTCGTAAAGATCGACGTTTCGTAGGCGATGTCCGCATCGCGGATACGCGATTCGGCTGCCGTGAGCGTCTCACTTGTCACCTGGAGACTCGCGATCGTCGCCTCAAACCGGTTCTGGATCGACCCATACTCGGCTCGGGCGGTGGCGATGGCGCTGATGGCGCTGTCGATGTTGCCCAACGCGCTCTGCGCGTTGGCCGCTGTGGACACGTTCACGCTGCTGATGCCCAACGAGGAAATCGTCAGGTCGTTCAGGCTTAAGGTCAGGGTATTGCCTGTTCCGCTCTTAAACCCGACCTGAACCGTAAAGTTGATCGAGCTCCCGCTCAGCAGAGCCTGACCGTTGAACTCGGTCACTTGCGCGATCCGGTCGATTTCGGATCGGAGGGCCAGGAACTCCTGGTCGATGTAGGACCGTTCCGTCGCTCCCACCGTACCGCTCGACGATTGCGAGGCGAGTTCACGAAGACGGGCGAGCAAGGACCCGGCGGTGCTCGCGGCGCCGTCGGCGATCTGCGTCAAACTGATCCCGTCTGACGAGTTCCGAATCGCCTGATTGATGCTGCGGACATGTGCGCGCAAAGTCTCGGACAAACCGAGACCGGCGGCGTCATCCGCGGCCCGGGTAATCCGGAGACCCGAGGACAGGCGCTCGACGGACCGCGCCAGGCCGAGCGTGTTGACCGACAGATTGCGCTGTGCGGCGAGCGATGACGGGTTGTTGTTGATGATTAACGACATAAACCCTTCCTCCTTGAAAAACCGACCCTACCGTATTCCTGCGCCTCCGGCGTCCGTGCTAAGGCTGCGATCCGTGCGACCTTTCTTCGCACAGTTGCAACCCTTATCGGTCTTCCACATCAAGACTTGAGCCCTGGAACAATCGGCACGGAGCGGCGGCGGAAACACCTAACGAGCACGAACGAAGCGAAGCGCTCAGGAAACCAGGCGCGGCAGCAGCTCGTACTCCAACAGATCGGCCAGCCGCACCGGATCTCCGGCGTTCCGTGCTTCCATGAGTTCCTGAACCCAGGAAACGAGCGAGTTTCTGTCTGACACGGAACTACCATGCGCGGATGCGGTTTCCGTCATTTCGAGATAGTCGGCTAATTTCCCGAGCCAGACGTCCAACGACCCTAGGTTGCCGGTTCCGGTCCTAAAAGAACGGATCAAGACGGCCCCTTCATCCCGGAGGAAACCGGCATACTTGCGAAGCGATTGTTGCGCCGCCTGCAGGACCTCTCTCACAGCTTGTGAAGTCGCGCGGACGCCACCGGTCTCCCCGGCTTTCGTTGCGAGCAGGGTCGGTTCGAGGTCCCGGTCGCTGAGGGGACGATCACCTACGGTCAAGCTCGTCACGATGCGTGATTGAGCCTGGGCACGATCACTCACCTGCGCCAGGACATCGGCTAACAGGACGTCGTCCGCGACTTCCCATTGTTCTTGATCGAGTATCACCTGCATGGTCGGTCTCCTTTTCGTCTTTTGGTGCTGCCAAGGATGCTCCTGCGTCATCGGTGTCCGATGGCCGGCACCGGGCCGGAAGCGACATCTCGGCCAAAGGGCCGCCGGGAAGGATCGCCGGTGGCGTTGTGCAGCCGTGCCTGAATGTCCTTCGCGCGCTTGCGCCAGAGCTCATAGGCATGTGCATGGTGTCGCGCGAGCCGTTCTAAACCTTGGACATTGTCGTTATGAATGTCGCGAAGGAACGACACCGCCAGCGGAGCGGTCGCCGGCGATTCCATTCCTCTGGTCACCGCCTCCTGCCGGGCTTTTCCTAACCGTGCCTGGAAGGTCTTCAAGGCTTCGACCGGCACGGGACGGCGGGAAGAGATCCGCACCATTTCATCGGCTTGATCGCAGAGCCTGTCCAGTAGAGGAAGCAAGCAGCCCAACCGCTCGTCGGCGTCGGACAGGTCGGGCGGAGGACCGATCGGCGCGGAAGTGCGACTCGGCGTGCCCGTGAATGCTTCGTACCAGTAGCGACGCCAGAAAGAGGCATACCAGGCCGTCGTGGGATGTTCGGCCCCGGCGAGAAGCCTGTACGTAGCCAGACCATCTTCGTCTACGGCCGACTGATACAGTCTGGCTCCGCCGGCGGTGACCGGCACAGACGCCTGCTGCAAAACGTGCCGGCATAATGCCGCCATCTCTGCGGTCGCCACGCGATCTTTACAGCCGTGATGGAAACACACGCGGTCGAAACTGCAGGGAGCGCAGTCAAGCTCAGGCTGGACGACCCAGTGGCCGGGACCGTAGGGGCCGGTTTCTCGAAAATCGACATGCCCAACCGATAGATCGACGACCGGTGTGCCGACCGCAACTGCGAGGTGCATGGGGCCTGTGTCATTGGTGAGGAGCATACGACACTCGGCCAGCAGGCCGACCAACTGGGGCAGCGATGTACGCCCCACCGCCACGCGCAACGGAGCCCGGCCTCCTGCATCCCGATAGGCTCCCTTCACCTGGATGATCGTTTCTTGTTCAGCCGTTGTACCGACGAGGACGAAGCCGACCGATAATATCTTGCTGAGAAGCGCCATCGTCCGCCCGAAGTATTCCGGACGCCAGGCCTTCATCGGGTCGCTGGCTCCGGCTTGAACGGCCACCCACTGCGCGGCGGTCGCCGGCTCTGAGGCAAGGAAACGGCGAGCCCAGTCGGAGGCGCCGGCCGGCACCGCGAGTCGAAGCGGAGAAAACGGCCCGACTCCGCTTCCCCCAAGCGCATAGACATCCACGAGGTTGAAGCGATTGAACCGGCGGTAGAGATGCATATCGGTGAAGTAGGCCATCCAGGGATTCTCGACAACCGGCCCGCCGTCCCAGGCGCTGCGCACCCCGCGAATGTCGGAGGCGCCGACGTAGCCGGCGAGCAGTCCGCTGCATTGATTGAAGGTGAGATTGACGATGCGGTCATACCCTGCCTCGGCAAGAGGCTTCGCCCACGCCGCGACGTCTTGATACAACGCGACCACGTCTTTTGCTTTGGCTCGGCTGTCATCGATCAGGGCATGAAAGTCATACGCCGCAATGTGTCGCAGCCCCGGCAGCAATTCTGCGACCGGAGCAAACCGCCGATCCACAACGAGATCGATTCCGGCGCCGGGCCATTCGTGCTGGAGTCTGGCCAGAAGGGGTCCCATCTGCACGAGGTCGCCCATGCGCGTGATGTTGAGGATCAGGACCTGCTTGCTCACAACATGTCTCTCGTTTCAGAGCGATAGGCGTCGAGCATGAGAATCAGGAGGTCCTCGCGCGCCAGCGTCGCCGTGGGTCCTCGCGAGCGGATTGTCTCGGCAAGATCCTTCAGCTCAACGCGCCGGCCGGAGGGAAAGCGCCGCAGCAAGGGAACCAGTTCAGGCGCCTTCTCGCATCGGTCGGTCAACCGCGCAGCGTCGCGTTCACCCCGCAGCAGGGATCCGATACGATCCGGTTGACTCACGCCGATATGGGCCAACAAATCGCGCAGGCGATGGACATAGGTATGGTGATCGAGAACACGCCGGCGCGCGGCGGCGACGAAGGCCGTCCTGCCGGCGGAGTCGGCCAACCATGTCCGGATGAGCGGCTGCAACTCATCCGCCGAACGAAAGGCGACCACTTCTTTCTCGGAAAACAACTCGGGCATCAATGTCCGATGATCGACCAATTGGAACGCTCCGCAGGCAGCCAGCTCAAACGTGCGTGGATTGACGAAGTCGGCGTGAGGATCGAGCCCCGCGCCCGACGAGGAGTGCAGGTTCAGATTGACGGTCGTCGCGCTAAATACTTTCATGCAGGTCTCGGTATCGATCCGGGCGCCGTTCCGTTGAAGGACAGGAAGGAGGTCCGTTGCTCCGTCCCATTCGTTTCCCCAAAGTTTGAATGACCATTCGCTCGTGATCAGACGAGGCAGCAGCGCCCGGCGATTGGCATAGCCGGCCCCGACGAATGAGATGTCGGCGCCATACTCCTCCCGCTCCTCGGCTGTCAGAGACATTGGACGATGCACTGCCGGATCCGCCGCCATCGGCAGATACGCGACCTGTTTGGCTCCTGCACGCCGAAAGGCGTCGAGACAATCTGCTTGCTGAATCACAAACCAGTAGTCATATCCGGTCGCGAGTTGCTGCCAGTAGGTCAGGTGGCGGAAGTTCTCCACGAACCACATGGCGGTCGGAAACTTTTTCTTTCTGAGATGCTCGAGGACCGGGACGGTCAAGGGCGCTTGGGCCAACGCCAGCACCAGGTCCGGGGGATCTTCCGCCAGGCGGACCAGCGTGGTGAGACCGAGCACTTCGGCGAACTTGCTCTGCACGGTGAGGCGGTGGCGGGTATCGCGGATGTTCCCGAACGATTCGTAACTGGTCTTATGGACGCTCTGATCGAGCCAACTCACCCGATGCCCCAGTGTTTCGAGAGCCGAGACCACATACCCGGCGGTCGGCAGTGAGCCTCCATAAATGGGGCCGACGACCGCCACGTGAAGCTGTCCGCCCGACCGGTTTGCCAGCAGGCGTCGCAAAGCGACCTCCAGTTCTCCGTGGGCTTTGCCGTGCAATCCGGCGGCAGGCCCGTAGGACAAGAAGCGGAGAGGGCGGCCCAACGCGATCAATTGCTCGGCCATATCGTGCGGGGTTCCCCAGATCCAATCGACTTCTCCGAGCCAATTTCCAAGCATCCTGCCATTGCAGGCATCCCGCAGCACGTTCTGGTCCGGAACTATGACGGCGAGCGATGACCCGGACGGTGCAAGCCGTCGCAGGGCTTCCACATGGTAGAGCAGTCCCACTCCGAGCACGACGCCGGTTTCCCCCTCCTTCCACGTGGACTGCTGCGATTCGGCCCAGGCATGAGCTTCTTCCTGCGGATTATAGGCACTGTGCACCCAACGACCGGCCACGGTTGCCGAGGGCATCCCATTGCGGGCTCGGACGATCGTGAGCACACCCCCCTCGGCCTCGCGCAGGGCGTGCGCCAAGGCTGAGTGTTTCTCCGCAATCCAATGAAGATTGTCGTCCAGCACACTCATCGGCAGAACTCCGCGAGGTTCTCTTGATGGATAGTCCGCCACACCTGTTCCCGCTGGAGCGGCGGCGAAGAAGAGGTGCCAGCCTGAGTGAAAAATGCACCCCAGCGGTCAACGTGGCTTTCCCACAATGACCAGCCTTCGAGCACTCGCCGGCACGACCCGGTCTGGATTAATTCGATGCTTTCTTCCACCGGCCACGTATCCGGCCGTGGCGGATGACCGTCACCACTGACGTCCTCTCGCTGCCACACCCAATGCCCTTCTCCATAAGGACCGGTTTCATGGACTCGGGCACGGGCGAAATAGAACCCGATGGCGCGGGCTCCCAGTGCAACGGCGAGATGCAGCGGGCCCGTATCAGGCCCGGCGACCCATTGGCATCGGCTGAGGAGCAGCGCCAACCGTGGAAGGTCTGTCCGACCGGTCGCATCCCACACCCGTCCCAACAACAGCGGAGGAAGGTCGTGTTGGATCACATGCGCTCGCTCCCGTTCCTGTCCGCTTCCGATCAACACCACGTGCCCGGTGGGGCTGCGGGTGAGGAACAGGGTGATCCAGCGATGCCAGACTTCCGCCGGTATTTGTCGAGCCACATCGCCTGCGCCGACGATAACGGCCACCCACAGGCCGCTCCCCTGCCCGATGCCGTTGAGGTTCCGAGGCAGGTCCGTTCGGGGAGCAGCTAGACGGACCGACACCCCTGGCGGTTCAATGCCGCAGAGACCGCAAAACGCATCGGCCAGATGAACGCGGTTGGGACTTCGTCGCCGTACAATTTGTTGCAGGTAGGCGGCCCAGGGCGTGAGCTCATCATCAAGAGGACCATGGCGTTTGGGCCCCCGTACCTGTTTGGCCAGCAGTGCGCCGGCGAGGAGCGCGCGAGGGTGTTGATTCAGCACGTACCCGATCTCATAGAATTCCGGAGAGAGTTCCTTGATATGGCGAGCTACTTCGTCCAGCAGGTCGCGGCTGAGGTTTTCCGCGGAGGAATCCGCCCACGCGTGCCATCTGCTGCCGTCCCACCCCAGGACCCGATCGACCCCCGGAAGGAAGCTCGCCAAACCGACCAAAGCTGAAGGGCAAAGCAGATCGAGCGGCCGGTTGTGGTATCGGGCCTTGAGCCCGACGATGGCCGGCAGGCTTTGGACAAGATCGCCTAGGCGAGCAAGTTGGATCAGAAGCCCACGGGGTGTCGCTCGTCCCTCAGACAACATGGGAATGTGTCAGCGAGGCCTCCTTGTCTGCCAAGGCCTGTTCCAGCTCCGCCAGCCCGTCGAATGTCGGATTCAGTATCTTGATCGTGTCATGCTCCTTCCGTGCTGCGGCAGGGTGGTCGAGACGGAGGAAGACTCCTGCCAGCGCGAACCGGATCCCGATGTCGCCGGGGTTTCTCACCAGGTACTCGGTTAAACGTCGTTGCAGCTCATCCCACCACTGTAAAGCTGTCCCGGCCCGCAAGAGCCATTGGATCGCTTCGACATCGTCCGGGTTATCCTTCAATAATCCGGAGAACCGCTCCCAGGCCGGTTCGGCCTGGCCCAACCCCATCAAGGCCATGCCGGCCCCGAGACGGGCTTTCCTCACATCGGCACCAAACTGGCCGGCTCGCTCGAATGCGATCGCCGCTTCTCCACAGGCTTGCCGCTGCATCGCAATGATGCCGCGCAGGAACCACCCTTCCCCGTGCTGAGCGTTGCGGGACAGCAGTATGTTTACGTGAGAGTCGGCCTGCTCGAACTGCCCCTGATCGAGAACGAACCGCGCGAGAGCGATCCGCGCATCCGGGTCCTCCTCGATGCTTAAGATCCGTTCCCAGAAAGCCATGGCCAGCTCCGGAACGCCTGCGCGGCGGCAGACCAACGCGCCCCAGCGAAGAACCCAGGCATCGCTCGGCCAGTTCTTCGCCTGCGCGAGAAGATGCTTCACCGTCGCGAAATCCTGACGCTGCGCGGCCTGCTGCGCCTCGGCCACGAGACGCCATTGCTCACGGTCAGGCTCGGTCAACCGGCGTACATCGTTGTGGAGCATCCCGTTCTCTGTACGGACGTGACATGCGTAGCCATCGGCAAAATAGAGGGCATCTTCGTCGGTGATCCACCATTTGTGAGTCCATCGCTGAAGAAACCGTTGTGCATTCTCCTGGTCGTGAGCTTTTCTCCCCTGCGTCTGACTCTCCAGGTGATAGACGACGCTCGTGGGTTGGTACACGATTTTCCAGCCCTCTTCCCCCACTTTCAGACACAGGTCCACATCTTCGAAACCATTGCGATAGCCCTCGTCGAAGCCCCCGACCTTCTCGAATACTTCGCGGCGTATCAGCATGCAGGCGCCTGTGACACATTGAAACTCGCGCCGGTAGTTCACAGCCGGCATGTCCGCACGGGCCATCCGATAGAGGTGATATGGGGTAAAGAAAATTCGGGAGAAGCCGACGCCGGCGTGCTGGATCGTCCCGTCTTCATAGAGCAATTTGCTCCCGACGACCGCCACGTCCGGATGTTGCTCCACCTCCTCTACCATCGCCTGGAGCCATCCATCCAAGGGAATCGTGTCGTTATTCAGAAAGACAAGATACCGGCCTTTGGCCGCCTTCGCCCCTTGATTGCAGCCCTTGGCAAATCCCAGGTTCTCGCTGTTCCTGATGATTTGCACATCGCCGCCGAGTTGGCTCAAGAACTCCGCGGTGCCGTCGGAAGAGGCGTTATCGACGATGATGACTTCGTACTCCACGCCGTGGGTCACTTCAGCCAGCTTGACGAGACATTGTTTCGTGAGATCGAGCTTATTGAAGACGGGAATAATGATGGAGGCCACGATCTGTTTGCCCGCTCCCGCCTCCTGTCCGACAGGTTGCGCCTGTAGATGTGCGGCCGCCGCCTCACAGACGCCCCATGCATAGGCCGCCTGTAGCAAAGCGTTGTAGAGCGGATAAAGAATGTTTCTTGTGTAGAAGTGGTCGTACCCCTGGTTGTTCAACCGGACAACTCCGAGCCTGCCGAGATCCGGCTTCTGAAGTTCCGATATCGCCTCCAGCAGTCCGCGGACATGTTCCTCTGTGTACCGTCCACGGTTGTGCAGGATGTCCTGCAGGCCCAGGACCATGCCGTCGAGTTCCGGATGTTTGCGAGCGAGGATGACGGCCATATGCCCGGCCTTTCGCTGCCGGTGCACGAACCCCTCCACGGTGATTTCATGGTGATGGCGCGTGACGGCCATGGGGTTGTAATGGATCTGCATCCCCTGTCGCGCCAGGCGATAACCCAGTTCGGTGTCGTCGTACGCCGGATAGGTGAAGTCCTGATCGAAAAGCGTGGTCTGTTCGAGCAAGAGACTGCGTTTGAGCGAGATGTTGCTGGTGTAGAACAGGCGAAAATCCGCTTTCCCCTCCCGCACGACATGGAACGCAAACTGTTGCCCCCCTTCCGGCGAGACGATGAAATGCATGAACGGCGTGATCCGAATCTCAGGCGACCAGTCGATGAAGCCCAGCATCGCGTCCAGCTCGGAGGAATGCTGCCGGTGAAACTTCAGATGCGCTTCCAGGAAAGCCGGTTCCGGAATCATATCGTCGCCCGTGATGAGGACGATCTCCCCGCTTGCTTCACGGATCGCCAGATTGCGCGCCGCGTTCGCTCCCTGGTGTGGCTGGCTCAACGCTTTGAGCGTGAAGGATGCTTTGAACTGTTTCAGCATCGCCATGGTGTCGTCGGAGGACCCGTCGTCCACCACGATGACTTCGAACTGTTCCGGCGGAATCGTCTGGGACTCAAGGGCCAACAGAGTCTTTCGAAGAATGGCGCGGCGGTTGTAAGCCGGGATCACGACACTCAGCGGCAAGGCGGACACGGCAGCCTTCGCCGAGGGTTGTGGGTGAGCCACCACCGGCGTGCGAGGCGCCTGCGACACAAGCCGGCGCAATTGCGCGAGCGGAGCGTCGAGCCGGTAGGCCCACCGCAATAGTTGCTCATAATGTTGTTGGGCGAACGCCTCTACCGGTTGGGAATGGTCGCCGGCCTGCCGGCGCTGAAGGATGGCGAATCCTTCCTCCAGGAATCGCTTGCCTGCCACCATATCTTCCCTGCTCATGTTGGGACTGTGCATCGGCACTTGATGGCCACCGTAATCCTTCCATTGAAGCGACTCGATCCAGCCTTGGCGGATACCCTCTTCATAGAGCGGCGTACCGGGGTACGGGGTGATGATGGTCACGCCGATGGTGTCCGGCTTATAGCGTTGAATCAGATCATAGGTCGCGACGATGGATTCGCGGGTTTCCTGCGGGAGCCCGACGATCAGGAGAAAATGGAGGCGGATGCCCAGTTGCCTGGTCTTCTCGCGGAGGTGAGCCAGTTTCGGGACCGTGAGGCCCTTTTTCCCTTCACGACGGTGCATGACCTGTTCGTCCCCGGTTTCGACTCCAACGAGAATGCCCACGCACCCGGCCGCCTTCATCCTTTCGAGCACGGCATCGCCCAAGCAATCGACCCTCGTTTCGCAGACCCATTCGAGCTGCCATCGAGCTTCGACGATGAGATCGCATAGACGCACGATACGGTCCTGATTCAAGGTAAACGTGGCGTCACGGAAGTAGATCTTCCGAGTTCCCAATTCTTCGACGATCTGTTTCAGTTCCGCTGCAATCCGCTCGGGCGACTGAGGCCGCCACTTGACTCCTTCGACCAGCGGATAAGGACAATAGTACCCGCAGGGATACGGACAGCCGCGGCTCGTCTGGAGAGTGGCGACCGGCCCGCCGAGCAACGGATACCGGTACCGTTCGTTCGGAAGCAGGTCGCGCGCGGGCAACGGAAGTTGGTTCAGATCATGGACCGCCGTCCCCTCCTCGAAGCGATATTGGGAACCGGACTCACTTGCCTCGATCCAGGCCGTCCCTTGCCGGCTCCGTCCATGGGCCATGTCGATGATGCTCAGGTCGGCTTCCCCATGAATGGCGAGATCGATACAACTCTTCCGCAACAGCGGTTCGAGAACAGCCTGCGCGCGGATCAGGGTCTTTGCAAAGATACGAGCTTGGGGATGCCGCGACCGGAGCTGCGCCAGAAACTCAACGTCATGTTCGAGGGACGGCAAGGAGACGGTTCCGACCAGCAGATCCCAGGAACGGCCGGCCAAGCGATTGCAGACGCCTTGCGCGTCCAGCCCCAGAGGATCCGCATCGATCAGCTCGACCTCCTCTCCCGCTTGGCGCAAGGTGGCCGCCATGATCGCCAGATCGAGCGGCGGAAGGACCATCCCGTCATGCCCGTCGAATCCTAATCCGCCGGCCATGCTGCGGCTGACCGGTCTCGTGTGAAGTGAAGGGCTGTTGATCAGCGCGATACGCATATCGTCTCCCGGGATGTGGTCGGCAACTGACCAAGGGCAAAGAGCCGTTCTTCCGTCCCCCCTTCGTGTGCGAGGGCGATCACCCGATTCAACCAGACGTAATCCACGTCCTTGACTTTGGCCTCGGTGGGTGTCCGGCAGGAGCCGTTGTACGGGTCCACGATCGTGAGTCCTTTCTTGTCGAGCTCTTCCGCCATCCCGCTGCCCGGAGTCGGTGTGAAGAAACTTGTGCTGAGGTGATCAGGTTTAATCTTCCAGACCATCCGGACCGTGTCCATGACTTCTTCTCGCGTTTCTGTCGGTGCGCCGAACATGATGTTGGCCCAAATCTTGACGCCATACTCTTTGCAGATCTCCGCAGCCTTGAGGTTTTCCTCGACCGTGGTCTCTTTTTCGAACAGATCCAAGATGCGTTGGCTCCCGCTCTCGAAGCCGATCATAGCCCAGGCCAGCCCGCACTCCGCCATTTGCTTGACGACATCGGGATAGCGACAGATCAGATCGGCGCGCATTTGGCAAATGTACGGTTCGGTGAACCCGGCCGCCTTATATTGGGCACAGAACTCCCTCGTCCATCGGTGGTTTATAAAGAACAGGTCGTCGTGCGCCATCCAACTTCGGAAACGGAACCGGTCCTTCAAGGACCGCAGTTCGCCGATCACGTTCCGCTGGCTGCGCATCTTGACGCGATTGCCGAAGACCGCGCGTTCGGCCGGCTGGCAGAAGTTGCATTTGAAGGGACAGCCGCGGCCGGCGTTCGTCGTAACGAACGGCGTGGGCAGGCTCGGAACCATCGGGGTCGCCAGTTCCCCGCTCATGTCGAACAGATCGCGATCTACCCAGGGGATATCGTCCAGTCCCGGCCCTTTACCGATGATGATCCGCTCCGCCTGCTCCCCCGCCGCAAGTTCGTCCAGTAATGTGACGAAGCTGATTTCTCCTTCTTGGGTGATGATGTGATCGATGAGGCGGTTGGAGGCAACCTGCTGAGTGTGGATAGTGACGTGGACACCGCCGAAGATGATCGTGGCGTCTTCCTGTTCCTCTTTCACGATCCGGATGGCGCGCACGGCATCGGGGTAATGAAGGCTCCAGGAGGTCAGCGCCCACACCTTGTTACGGCGGCGCCGGACTTCCTCCCGGAAATGGCTCCAGTCGAGAAGCGTCCGCAGATCGATCAAGTCGACGGTATGGCCATGCGCCTTCGCTGAGGCGCTCAACGAAGCGAGGCCGTGGTCGATGAAGTTTGCCTCGATCGTGCGTTTCTTACGGAAACTGTCGAACCCGGGCAAGGCGATGCCGGGAAAGATCATGGTCACGTGCATGCGAGGGCTCCTGCCCGCTGCTGAATGGCGTGAAGCAGTGCGGGAAGCTGACCGCTGGCGTGGTACCACGCCAGAGTCGCTGCCAACCCACGCGCCAGCGACCAGCGGCCATAGGCACCGATTTCCGCCCTCAGCTTGGCATTGTCGTAGGATCGGTGGCATTGCTCCGGGGTTCCCATCAAGGCATAGGCAAAGTCCGGAGCGATCGGGAGAGGGCGAGCTGCATCCGGTTGCGAGGGCGACTGCAAGAGCTCGAAGCAGTCCGTCAACTGCGTCAGACGCGCCAGGGTTTCCAGATACTGGCCGATGGTGACCGATTCCTCCCCTGTGATGTTGTAGAGGCCGGTCAGTCGGCTTTCGACCACGCGCACGAGTCCTTCAACCAAGTCGTCGATGTACAAAGGTTGAAACCGGCGGTGGCAAAGTTGCGACCAGATCCGGCGAATAGGCGTCGCTCCCAGCAACGCCATGAGCGAGGGATGAAGAAACCAGGCGCTGCCTGGCCCGTAAATATTGCCGATGCGCAGGATCAGAGCGAGGTGTCCGGACGCTGCGCCCCACGCCGCCGTCAGCTCCTCTGCCTTGACTTTAGATCGGCCGTAATCCGACACGGGCCGGCAGGGCATCTCTTCGCGGAGCGGAATCTCCTGGTCCGCTCCCAACCCTTGCGCCTCGATGCTGCTCGCACACACGAAATAAGGAGCCTTGAACGCGTCGGCCCATTGCAAGGCCCGCTTGGTGCCGCCGACATTGGTCGCCCAAACGGAAGGCCCGCTCACGGAGACATCGGCGGCGAGGTGAAGGAACACATCGGCCTGTTCGGGAGACGGGAGCAAGGGCTTCTGATCCTGGGCAGCCAGATCGCAGGCGATGATCCGGGCGCCTCGTGTTGCCAGTTCGGCCGCGCGGGGTGTTGAAACGTGACGCGTCAGAATCGTTACGCGGGCTCCCATACTCAAAAGCTTGGCGCTGACGCGCGAGCCGATAAAGCCGGCCCCGCCCGTCACGATGACATGACTGTTGTGGATAGGCTTGCGTCGCTCCATCCGCTTCCCTCCCGGTCGAGAACAGGACTTAGCAAGGGATACGCCAAGCCGGCACACGAGAAAAAGCGGCGAAGAGCGGGGCGATTTCCGACGCCGTTGGCTCGCGAGGCTCGTTGGCGCGGCAAGAATTGCCTGGAGCCTGGCCGACATTGCCGTTCGTGACCGAGGCGAAGGAGGCGCGGAGACCGGCATTCTTATCCGTGGGGCCGGTCCCCCGCACTCTGCCTTTGCAGGACGCAATATTCGAGAGCCTTCTGCACAGTCCCACCCCACCCGCGATACTCGATATACTCCAGGCCAGTGAACCGGAATTCGACGCCAACCAGATAGTTCGGAGCCTGTTCCTGGAGATTCTTCACAACCCCGCTGAGGTTCGTCACATGACCCAGACCCGGCAGTTCGAACTCCATCTTCACTTCCAGGCCCGGACGGATACCGGGAACCAACTGGGACAGCACAACGCTGCACCCGCCGATGCTGAGGTCCTGCAGAAGTCCACCGAGAAGGTCGTTGCTGGACGGCCGGTCTGTTTGCGCCGCACTGTTGACCTGTAGCAGCAACATGGGTTCGTTGCTGGGCACACGGACATGTTTGCGAAGGTGAACTTCCTCGACCGTCTTGGGAAACGACAGGAACAAGAGGGGCACCGGAGTCACGAGAACCTCCCGCACCTCGCTGCGATAGCCGATCAATTTTCCTGCATAGACATAGCTGACTAAGCATTGAGTGCCCGCTGTGCACCCGATTTCATGCCGTATCTGGGACGGCCACTCGCAGATCAGCCAGGCATTCTCTTTCCAGCCTAACAAGGTCGATCCGCATTGCACCTTGCCCTGCCCGGTCTGAATGGTGAGCTTCAACGGGAGCCCGACCGACAGGAACGATGCGGAGGAGGAACTCGGAGGGGCATCGTGACTCATATCAGCTCCTTATCGAGGTAGACGCTGGGGTTGATGCCGAGCGTCAGAGGATTGAGTGCCGACTGGATGCTCCGATGCGGCCTGCGGACCTGGGTTGACAGGTCCAGTTCCTCCGGTTTGGAGAGAAGAGTGTTGCCGGCGCTTTTGACGATGATAACGTGCGGTTCGAGGGGCTTATCATGGTTCAACTTGCGCACAATCGCTGTTTCGCCTGTGTTGAGACCGACGCAGGAACCGACAGGATAGACCCCGACGATCTGGATGAATCGCTGCACTAAACGACTGTCTACGTGACCGCGTTGCCCGAGCTGATAGAGAAACTGCAAGGCTTCATGGGGCGGCTTGGCCTTGTGATAACAGCGGTCGCTCGTGACCGCATCGTAAATATCCACGACCGCCGCAATGAGCCCGTATTCGCTCAGATCGCTTTTCTTGCGCCGATGGGGATAGCCCGTACCGTCCACCCGTTCATGATGTTCGAGCGTCGGTTTGAAGAACGGTTCGTCGAGGCCGGTCGTGGTGGACAAGATCTCCACGCCGTGCATGACGTGCTGTTGCATGATTTCAAACTCTTTGGCTTCGAACCGCCCCGGCTTATTCAAAATCTCCAGAGGAATTTTGGTCTTGCCGATATCATGCAGCAATGTCCCCACTCCGAGCTGGTGCAGGCCGCCGCGATCGAAACCAAGATTCCGGCCGAGCGCCAGAGCGAGGAGCGAGGTATTGACCGAGTGGTAGAAGGTGTACTCATCGAACCGTTTGACGCGTGAGAGGCTCGTAAGGGCGTCGGGATTGCGCAAGACACTGTCCGCCATACCAGCGACAACCGAGTTGACCGCCTCCATGTTGATGTCGCGTCCCATGCGTACATCCAACATGGCATCTTCGATGATATGTTTAGCGGCCTTATAGACCTGCCGGGCCGTCGTCAATTCTTCTTCGAACGACGTGGCGGGAAACTCCCGGCTCGGTTCCGGTTCAGGCGGCTGGTCAATTACAGGCTGATCGGAAATGGCCTCCGGCGGAGGGACCCATGCTGTGTCCGCCCCCGAATGTTCTTCGGGCCCGTCGTCTACCTCGAGGATTTTGACGCCGCAGGCACGGAGAGCGTCGATCTGCCGATGTTCCGTGATCAACATGCGGTGGCGTAGAAATGGTGTCTCCACCCATGACTTATCCATCTGCATGATTCGCATCCCGACACGGAGATCTTCGATGGAGATTCGTTTTCGCATGGTCGAATACCGTCTGAAACCGGAGCCATATTGCTGCATCAGGCAACAACAGGCTCTGACGAGTTCTATCGGCGTCCGGATCGAGAACTTGAGCCGCGAAATCAGCGAATAGCCAATAGCCAGCAGCGAGTAGCTCAGAGCCATTCGCTATCAGCTATTCGCTATTCGCTCCCCGGCAGTTGCAGCAGAAGCGTTCATGGATCATGCGCGAAGTCGTCAAGTTGCGTGGTTATCAGGCCGATATGGCAATTGCGCGCAACCTGTCCCATCGGATCACCCCTCCCCCTTGAAGGGGGTGGGCTAGCGCGCCTTATTCACGAGGAATTGACGTGAAAACAGGCAAACAGATTCGAGTCGAGCAACTCAAGCCGGGCATGTTTGTGATCGGCATGGATCAACCCTGGTACAAGACCCCCTATTTCCTTCACAAGCGCGTGATCAAATCCAAGGAGGAGATCGCAGAACTCATGCGCCACGGGATCCGAGAAGTGGTGATCGATCCCGCGCGGGGCATCGATCTCGCAGAAGGGCCGGCGGAGGAATCTTCCGCTTCGCTTGCCGCGCCGGCCACGCCGGGATCCGGCAGCGATCCCTCCCCGCTCGATCTGCCGCCGGACAGGGCGCAGCCGAGCGAAACCGATGGCCACCGGTCCTGCTCGGCACAATCTGTCTATGAGGAAGCGGAAACGGCGACGGAACGGATCTTTGAAGACCTGAATGCCGGGCGAGTGCCGTCAGCACCGGTCCTCAAGAGCATCGTTGCGGGAGTTCTCGATCGAATTCTCCAGGATCGCGCGGCGATGGTGACGCAGGTCTTGATGCAGCAGATGCGGCGGTTCGACCGCGGATTAGGCAGCCATGCCATCGACACCTGTGTCCTGTCGCTGGTTTTCGCGTCGGAATACGGGGTGTATCAAGAAGAGCTGGAACACGTAGGCATCGGCGCCCTGCTGCACGATGTGGGCTACTTGCGGCTACCACGGCATCTCTATCGGAAGCGACAACCGTTGACTCAGCAGGAGCAGGATCTCATGCAACAGCACCCTCGACTCGGGCTGGCGGTCTTGTCGGCTGCCAAGGATTTGCCCGAAACAGTGCGCCGGATCGTGGTGGAGCACCATGAGCGCATCGATGGCTCGGGGTTCCCGGCAGGGCTGAGTGGGTCCGCACTCTCCTCGCTCGGCCAGATCGTCGGATTGGTTGATACTTACCATACACTCACCGGGCATCAGGCTGGACGCCCCCCCCTCTCACCATTTGAAGCGGTTCGGTCCTTGTTCATACTGGGTGAGAAGCGCCACTTCGACAAAGCGCTGGTCGAAGTCGCCATCAAATGCTTGGGAATCTATCCGATCGGCAGCGTCGTGAAGCTCAATACAGGGGAACGGGCGATCGTTGTGGGAGTTCACCCGGAACACCGGCTGAAGCCTATTCTTAAGGTCATCTCAGGCCCGCGCGGCGAACCCTATACAAGTCCGATCCAGGTCGATCTTGCGCAGGCCGAGCAGACTGAACCGACACGGACTATCCTGGGTTCGTTGGATCCGGTGGCGGAACAGATCAACATCGCGATGTACTTGGATACGACCAGGCTGGAGGGTGCAGCGTGAAGAAGTCGGCGCATGCCAAGAGAGAGGAGCCGGAGCGCCGACCGCAACCTGCGGATAGCCTATCGTATGACGTACTGGATGCGCTGCCGATAGGAACCTGCCTTCTGGACCACAGCGGGTCCGTCGTCTGGTTGAACCGCGAAGCGGCGCGACTGTTGGGGCGTCCACCGGCACTGTGCGTCCGGAAACCGTTAGGACATCTCCTTGGGTGGGACAGAAACCCATCGGAGTCGGTCACCGCGTTCCCCTCGATCCGTGCGCTCCTGGCCACAGGACAGCCGGCCTTGGGTGATCGGGAGGTTGTTGCGCACCCACAGGGACGGCGCATGACCGTTGCGTGGACCTGTCGTCCGCTCGATCCAGCGACAGGGCTTGCGGGAGTATTTAGTTTTCACGATCTCAGCGACGAGATCGAGTTGCAAGAAGACCGGGACCGGTTGGCGCTCATCGCGGAGGAGTCGCCCTCCCCTCTGGTCGAGCTCAACGTAGATGCCAACCTCCTCTATGCCAATCCGGCGATGACGTTGCTGTTGGAGAAATTCGGATACACCACCGAAGGATTTCCTCGCGTCCTTCCCGCAAATCTTCAGCCGCTCGTGCAACAATGTCTGGCGACCGGCCGGAAAGTCGCCCACATCGAAGTCGCGGTTTCCGACGCCTGCTATGCCTGGACTTTCTGCCCGGCCTCCGCGCATCAAACCGTCCGAGGGTATGCGACCGAACTGACGGACATTCGCGCAACACAACGACAGTTGCGGGATACGGCCGATCATCTCGAACGGGTCAACGGCGAACTGGACAAGGCATTACAGCAGGCGCAAGAAGCCGTTCGCGTAAAGACCAATTTCTTCGCCACGATGAGCCATGAGCTGCGAACTCCCATGAACGGGGTCATCGGAATGACGAGCCTGTTGCTCGAGACGCCGATCTCGGATGAGCAGCGGTCCTATGTCAACACGATCCAGCAATGCGGGGAAGCATTGCTATCGATCATCAACGATGTTCTGGACTGCAGCAAGATCGAGGCGGGCAGGTTGGAGCTGGAGTCCATCGACTTCAACCTGCGCACAACGGTCGAGGACGTACTTGGGCAGTTCGCTGAACGGGCGGAGAAAAAAGGCATCGAGGTCACAGGGCTGGTCCACGCGTCGGTCCCGACGGGGTTGCGAGGCGACCCGGGGCGATTGCGCCAGGTGCTCACGAATCTCGTGGCCAACGCCGTGAAGTTCACTGACAAGGGCAACGTGACGGTCCAGGCGTACCTCGTGGATGAGACGCCCGATTCGGCGCTTGTGCGCTTCGAGGTGACGGATACCGGCATCGGGATCGCCCCGGAGGTGCAGGAACGATTGTTCACGCCCTTCACCCAAGCGGATAGCTCGACCACGAGAAAATACGGGGGAACCGGCCTGGGCCTGTCGATTTGCAGGCAATTGGTGGAGCTCATGGGGGGGGAGATCGGCATCCACAGCCGGCTTGGTCAGGGGAGCACGTTCTGGTACACCGCCCGATTGAAGAAACAGGCATCGGCTCCCTCTCCTCCGGTGACTCCGGCAGAACTCGCGGGTCGGCGCGTGCTTATCGTGGACGACAACGAATCCAATCGAACGATCCTCCACCATCTGGTCGGCATGTGGGGTATGCAGGACGATCACGCGGAGGACGCCGATCAGGCGCTCCAGATGGTGGACAAAGCTTCCGCCAGCCGACAACCGTACGACTTGGCGATCCTCGACATGATGATGCCGGGCAAGAACGGACTTGATCTCGCGAAAAGCCTGAAGTCCCACCCGACCGGGCAACGGATCAAACTCGTGATCCTGACCTCTCTCGTCCAACGGGGTCAGGCTGAGCAGGCCCGGCAAGCCGGCATTACCGCCTATCTCACAAAACCGGTACGACACGACCAGCTCTACGAATGTCTTCGCACAGTGCTGGGTCTTGTCCCGGCGGTTGCGGCCGACCGCTCCGGAGCTGGCGCCGACCAGACCGAGGCTCCGCCGTTCATTACCCGGCATACGCTGGCGGAGAATCAGCGTCGGTTGCGCGTCCTGGTGGCGGAAGATAACGTGATCAACCAGAAGTTGACGGTGCGGCTGCTGGAACTGCTGGGATATCAGGTCGATGTGGTGGCGAACGGACAAGAAGCCATCGAGGCATTGGAGCGAACGCCCTACGCCGTCGTCATGATGGATTGCCAGATGCCGGTCATGGATGGATTCGAGGCGACGCGGCGCATTCGCGAACGGGAACGGTCGCGAGTCCAAAGTCATCAAGTCGAAAGTCCGAAGTCGGAAGACTTGACGACTTTAGGACTTTCTGACTTTCGACGCATTCCCATCATCGCCCTGACGGCCAACGCGATGCAGGGCGACCGGGATCGTTGTCTCACAGCCGGCATGGACGACTATTTGTCCAAGCCGGTCAAGAAGGACGAGTTGAGCGCCACACTCCAACGATGGTTCCCTACGGCGCAGCCGGCTCACGGACGATCCGATAATAGCCGGCCAACAGACTTTCCGGGCGTGACGACGTCCTCCTTCGACCCAGCGATGATTCTGCAAAACATCGGCGGCGATGAAGAGATCCTTCAGCAACTACTGGCCATGTTCGTGACCCGTTCGCCGGGAATGCTTCAGCAGATCTCCGACGCAATCGAGGCTTGCGATGCCCGAGGCTTGGAGCACTCTGCTCATGCGATGAAAGGTACCGCGGGAAATCTGTGCGCCGCTACCGTGGCCTCCATTGCCGGTCAACTGGAAGCTCTCGGACGAATGGGGCAAGTGGTAGAAGCGGCGGGCGTCATGGAACAGCTTCAACAGGCCGTGTCCCGCGTGGTCCAAGACATCCGGCAGTTACAAACCTACCGGAAATCCGTCCTCGCCTAGCTCCAATTCTTATTGCTCACCGTGCCATGATCCGCATCGCCAGATCTAAGAGCACCCCTTCCCGCAGGCCGAAATCGCTGACCAAGCATTCTGATATCTCGAACGTTTCCATGACGATCCGCAGAATAAGCGTGCCGGCGAGGATCACGTCTTCGCGGCCCGCTTCCAGTCCCGGCATACCTCGCCGTTGAGCTTTCGTATGAGAGAGGAGGTCGCCTTGCAGATTCCGAACCGTCACCAGTTTCAGCCGATAGTTGTGGATGCGAGCCGGCTCGTATGCCGGCAATTGCTGGGCCATCGCCGCCAGTGTGGTGATGGTCCCTGCTGTGCCGACAAACGTGGCGCTCTCAAGCTTGCCCATCCCTGCCACCGCCGACTTGGTGTCTCGTTCAACCAGCTCACAAGCTGCCCGCACTTCATCATCGCTCGGAGGATCATGGTGTAAGAATCGCTCGGTCAAGCGAACGACGCCCACATCGATCGAACGCACGATCGAAGGCTGGCCCGGACGGTCCAGGATGAATTCTGTGCTTCCGCCGCCAATGTCGAGCGCCAACATATCGGTGACTCCGACCGGCAAGCCAGACCTGATACCGAGCATGGTGCGGCGCGCTTCCTCTTCGCCGGTGATCAGCTCCACCTCAAACCCCGCTTCGCGCTTCACGCGATCAAGAAACTCATCTCGGTTCTTTGCATCGCGCACGGCGCTGGTCGCGACCACCGTCGTGGCGTCAACCTGATGGCAGTCGATGATCGTGCGCCATTCACGCAACGTGACGAGCACCCGATCCATCGCATCGACGCGCAAGACTCGATCCCGATCGACTCCCTGGCCGAGCCGAAGGATCCGCCGATCCGATCGGATTTCCTCTAACTTGTCCGTCTTTGCCACCCGGGCGATGAGCAAGCGGCAGGTGAGGGTGCCGATATCAATCCCTGCCAGTACAAGACTGCTCGGAGCCTTCTCTTTCACGCTCTCCTCCACGCTCAGCCCTCGCTCTTGATCTCTTCCATCTCTCCTTCGATTTTTTCCCGCTGCTCCCGCAAGACCTGGACTTGTTTGGCCAGTCGTCCGATCTCCATATCAGACAAGACGCGTTCGGCCGGCTCGCCCCGCTCATGCAACTCGATAGCCCGCTCGCCGATGTCGCGAGAGAGATCGCTGACCCGTTGATCCAGCTTCCGCATCTCCAGGCGGAGTTTCAATAGCTCGGTTTCTTCCAGCGCTCGATTCGCGGCTTGCGCCGTGCCATGCCGCAACGTCGCCCAACCCGCTTTCAAATCATGTTTCAGCCGCTGTATCAGTCCCATATCTTTCCTGCGAGCACTCTACTTTTTCGGAGGGGGCTGAACCGAGCCCCATTGCGCGCGTCGAACGACCACTTTCCGAAGCGGGGGTTCCGCGAGCACCGGGATCAGTCCAGCCCCCTCCTAGCTCACCGATCCCAAATCCAACTTCGCCTGCCACCGGCGGAGCATGGCAGCTTTCAACGTCCGGTGTTGCGGCACGGCCAGCAGCGGGTCCTGCTTGAGCAGGGCAGAAGCCTCTTGCCTCGCCTGCTGCAGTAAGTCCGCATCGCGGATCAAATTGGCCGCTCGAAATTCCGGCATCCCCCATTGCCGGAACCCAAAGAACTCTCCTGGCCCCCTAATCCGCAGGTCGGCTTCCGCAATCACAAAACCATCGTTCGATTTGACCAAGGCCTCCAGCCGTTGTCGCGCCAGCGACGCTGAGGCGAGCATGCTATCACTCGCGTTCGCTCGTTGCACGGTGCGGCCGCCGGTCCTCGATGAAAGCAGGAGGCAATACGACTGCTGCGCGCCTCGCCCCACTCGCCCGCGCAATTGATGGAGTTGCGCAAGTCCGAACCGCTCCGCATGTTCCACCACCATGACCGACGCGTTCGGCACATCCATCCCTACTTCGATGATCGTCGTCGCCACCAGCACGTTGATTTTGCCCGCTTTGAACGCGGCCATCGTCCGCTCTTTCTCCACCGAGCGCAGACGCCCATGGAGAAGCCCCACCGTGACGTGTCGGAATTCCTCCTGCCGGAGGCGTTCCGCCGCTTGGATCGCAGCCTGCAGATCGGTTTTCTCCGACTCCTCCACGAGCGGATACACGATGAAGGCCTGGCATCCGGCCTCCACATGATCCTTGACGATCCGATACGCACGGCAGCGTTGTGACTCGGCGAAGAGCAGAGTCTTCACCGGCTTCCGTCCCGGCGGCAATGCGTCGATCATCGACACGTCGAGGTCGCCGTAGACCGTCATGGCCAACGTCCTGGGAATCGGCGTGGCGGTGAGCACAAGAACGTCCGGCCTGTAGCCCTTGTCGATGAGACTTTTCCGTTGCAAGACCCCGAAGCGATGTTGCTCATCGATGACCGCCAGCCCCAGCTTGGCGAACTTCACGCCTCTCTGAATGAGCGCATGCGTCCCGATCACCACCTGTATCTGACCCGTTTCGATCTTCGTAAGCAGGACCACACGTTGCCTAGCTCCTCCGCTGCCCGTCAGTACCGCGACCGACAAACCCAGTTGTTCGAGGAAACCTCGCAGGGTATAGCCATGCTGCTCCGCCAGAATCTCCGTCGGCGCCATCAAGGCAGCCTGATACCCGGAGCCGCAGGCCATCACGATCGCATGAAGCGCAACGACGGTTTTGCCGGAGCCCACGTCACCCTGAATAAGGCGATTCATGGGCCGGTGACTCGCCATATCCTGCCGAATCTCCATCCATGCTCGCTCTTGCGCAGTGGTCAACCTGAACGGCAAGGCCTTGCCCAACCGCGCCAGCAAAGACGTGGCGGGATCAAATTGAATCCCCTTCACCTCGCATTTGACTGCCCGCTGACGACTTGCCAAAGCCACCTGTAGAAGGAACAGCTCCTCGAACGCCAACCGCCGATGAGCCGCTGTGACGCCTCGATCAAGCGCGGCGAGATCGGTTCCGGCAACGGGGAAATGTACCTCGGCCACCGCCTGTTGAATGGGACACAGGTGATACTTCGCCCTTACCTGAACCGGTAGGGCTTCTTCGAGACCGGGGAGATATTCCTCGATCAGGTCTTTGACGAGCACGCGCATCTGGCGCGAGGTCCATCCCTTCGTTTCGTGATAAATCGGCACGATGCGTCCTACATGCACGGTGCCATCTGTTTCCTCGCCCAACACTTCGTACTGATCGACGTCCATCCGGAGTTCCATCCAACCGCCCCGACCGGCGAGCACCCGTCCCGCCAACATGATGCGCGACCCGACGGCTAATACCTTTTCAAGGTACGGCTGGTTAAAGAACACGGCTTGGAGGCGGCCGGTCCGGTCTTGCACGGTCACCTCCAATACCGTCAGCCGTTTGTACCTCGCGCCACGGAGCTGACTCGCCACGATGACGCCGCAAACGGTCGCCTCCCCACCAGGAACGACACGGGCGATGGGGGTGATCACCGAACGGTCTTCGTAGCGCCAGGGTAGGCACCAGAACGCATCTTCAACGGTCTTCACGCCCAGTCGCTCCAGCAATGCCGCTCGTTTGGGCCCGACTCCTTTGGCATACCGAATCGCAAGGGTTTTCACATCCAGCGAAGCCTGCAGGTGGCCCACCGATTTGGGCGTCCGCCGGCCCGGCTTGACTTGTCCCTCTTTCGGAGTGTCCTCAAGAGAGCCGGCGCGCAGGCTCGCGAGAATCATGCGAGCCCGGGCAAGCCGGCGCAACTGCTCGGCAGGAGACAAACCCGCGTGAAAGTCGACGAACAACTGGCGAAGATCGAGCAGGCGGCCTTCAACCAGAGGAGAATACACGCCGGCCGACAGTGCCTCGATAATTTGTGACGAGATGAACGGTCCGAGATTTTTGATCGAAGAGAGATGCGACCCCTGATCCCGTAAGGCAAAGTCGATCGGGCGCTCGACCCGTTGCAAGAAATCATGCAACGGTCGCACAAGCGGTGTCGCACTGGATTGTGTCGAAGGCGAGGTGAATCGGATGGTCATGGGAAGCCGCAGCGGACAGGATGCACAGCCATGCGCGCCATTGCCCTATCGATCACGGTCGTCGCGCATCGTAGCATAGGCATCCCCCCCTCACAATGACGCGTCCCATCGTCGTGAATCAGACTAGCGAACAGCCGATAGTCAGCAGCGAGTAGCTCAAAACCATTTGCTCTCAGTTATTCGCTTCTTGGCGATCGCAGCAGAACTGCTCATGAATAATGCACGCTAGGGTGGTACAGGTTACAATGCGTGGTGGAGTATCCAATGTATCGACGAAACATCTTCTATATCTTGAGCTACTTAGCGGCCGGTGTTGGTCTGTTCATCCTGTACCACGCGTGGATCAAACCCACCTTTTTTCAGCCCGCGCCGATTCCCCCGTCGACTACGGTCGAAACAGAGGATGAGCAGACCGGCACGGATCGGAACCGCGAGGAGGAATTACGTTTGGCTGAATCGAAGCAGGCCCGCATTATTGAATCGGGTCCGGCTCCAATGTCGCCGCATGTCACGACGCTGGAGAGCCTCCGTGACGAATTGGAGAAAGGCCACGCATCAGAGGTCGAATCGAGACTGACCAACCTCTCTCCGACAATGCTGGCCGAGCCACAAGTTCGGCGATATGTGGCCGTCCTCTGGAACAACCTCGGCATTCTCCAAGAACAAACAGGCGGCACCGCCGTCTCGGTCAAGGCTTTCAAAAAAGCCGTGTCCCTCGATCCAAGCAACCCGGTCGCGCACTTGAACCTTGCTCACGCCTTTTGGGCACTTCGAGATCCGGAACTCACGGAGGAGTTCCTGCACAAGGTGATACAGCTTGTGCCGGCTGAGGCTTTCCCCCACCTGGCAATGGCAGACCTGCTGCAAGAGCGGGACAACCTTGCAGGAGCCGCGCTGCACCTCGATCAAGCAGCAGAGCTCGCACAGCAAGACCCTGCTCTGCAATCCTACCTCCAAACGGTGTCGGCAAAGGTCCGTCACGCGGACAGAACTGAGCAGCGCCTTACCTCACGCGGGAACGCTCATTTCACCGTGAAGTTCGACGGTGAAGAAGATCGGGCGACCTGGACCAGAGTGCTGGATATTCTGGAAGAGGCCTATCGAGACATCGGGCAAAAGTTCGGGCATTTCCCCGGCAATCCGGTCGTCGTCGTCCTGCACACCCGAGAGAGTTTTCATAGCGCGACAGGAATCCCTACGTGGGCGGACGGTCTCTTTGATCCTGTGCTGGGCCGGATTCACGTGCCGACGCAAGGGGCATTGACGGACCAGACCTGGCTCACCCGTGTCCTCCGGCATGAGTACGTGCACGCCATCCTGCAGGATCAGTTAGGCATGGAAGCTGGATCGATTCCAACCTGGCTCAATGAAGGCCTGGCGATGCAATTGGCAGGAGATCCCTGGGCGGACGTCGATCAACTGATACGAGCGGAAGTCGCGCTTGTTCCGCTCGCAACGCTGGAAGGGGGATGGGGCCACCTCTCAAGCGGAGCTGCCAGCGTCGCCTATCTTGAAGCCAGCTTCGCAACCCACTACCTGATCGACCGGTTCGGCATGGAGCACGTGAGGGATCTGTTGAAGGTGTTGAAGGCGAGTCGATCTGTGCAGGAGGCAATGCAAGACCAGCTTTTCCTGACCTACGAGCAGTTCGACCGCCAGTGGGTGGACGATCTCAATGCGAAACTCAAGTCCGGGAAGTTACTCACGGCTCGTTAACGAACCGGCACTTTACCAAGTCCTCAAAAAACTCTCCCGAAGTGGGCCATACTGAATCAACTCACGGCTGGATGAATTCTCTTCCTGGCGAGGCCACAATGGAAGGACACGCGCCTGGTCATCTTCCTGCTGAACGCTCTTCCCCACTTCCCGCAACGAATCGAAGGCATCTTGCCACATCAATTCTCCACGCATCTCACTATAGGCAAGAATCGTGAAATCGAACGTGTGACGCAAGCCCGGCGTTGGAATCACCGTCCACCCGCGACCATGGACAATCCGCTCGACGCGAGCAATGCCACGACCCTCCGCCGCAAAGTGATCTTCCCAGATAAGCGCCCCGGATAAGGGATCTCGTGCTCGCAGGAGAAAGTAGGGTTGGACTGACGACGGCTCCGGATTCGAGACTCGCATGACCGTCGCGCGAAGCCGCGCCACAGTTGCCACAGGACTCGCGGCCCCCTCTTGCCCTCCGGGATTCAGATTCAGTTGCCCTTGCCACAGAAACTTGCCGGTTGCCGCATCATACACGCGGAGCAGAAACTGGGAGAGCCCATTGGCGCCCACACCAATACCCCCGGCGAAGATGCGCTCTCGCACCGGTGTGGACGTCGGCGTCCCTTCCTCGTGCACATCGAGATCGTAGGACTCTTCAGTAAGCACCGTTCCACTGTTCGGATCGTAGGTTCTGATGAGGATAGTCGACGTTCCGGCTGCCTGGTAACCAAAGCCGGCCGCCACGACGGGCTGCTGGGTCTCGCGCGCCGTGAGTTTGGCCGTCCCATGCGATTGGGCGAGGCTCAACCGCCCAGGAAAGTCATAACCGGCTCCGAACGCGACGCTCGCCGTGAGCATAGTGCCGAGGCCAACAGCGATTCCCCACCGGCATCTGTTTGATCGTTGGAGTCCCCTCGATGCTCGTGCCATGACGGTACGGGGGAGCGCCCATGGCCACCACCTCATCAGAGTCAACATCCATTGCCAGAGGTTCATACAGCTCCTCCTGTTGAGCGTTATTCTGCAGGTGGAGCCGTGTCACGGTAAATTCCACAGAGGTTCATAATCCCCCCCAAAAGGGGGATGCGGCGATCGACGATCCGACCGATCAGGAACTTTCAAATGATGAGAACTGGCTATGGCAGGAAATGAAGTCAGTCTGTCAACGCAGGTGTGTAACCGCCCCGAACCAGCGATAGCGGTTCACCGGCTCACTTACCGGCGGACGAATCACAAGAACCTGCACGTCCGCGGGGAGATCGAGCCAGTGTGAGAAACAGACGTCCTCCAGGCAATCCGGGCAGGAGAGGAAGGAATGCCTCCAAGCCACGCTGAATTTTCCCATCCGGCTGGAGCAGAAACGCCGCTTCCGGCCGGCCTGGTTGATACTCAGCCCCTAAACTGCGGGCCGCCTCCTCAGACTGATAGGGCACGAATCGCATGGACCGATCCAGGCCATCCCTACCCCATCGTTCCAGACCAGCCTTGGCCGTCATGCACAGGCGACAATCGCCGTCGTAGATGAGCAGGCGTTCCTGATTCCTTGAGACCTGATCTGCCATCGGATGACCTGCGAGTCTGCTCATGTGGTCCATCACTGTACTACCCCAAGCAAGCGACGGTTGCCGTCCGCGCGAGTCGCCGCTATAGTCGAAACATGATGCCCGTTCGGGTGCTCATCGGTATTTTGCTCGCGATCGCCGCAGTAGCAGCATCCGCGCGAATCCTCGGTCTCCATCCTCCTTCCTCCTCTTCATCAGCCCAACTCCTGTGGCTGGCGTTCTTGTTCGGTATTCCCGGAGTACTGGCCGGGTGTCTCCTCGCACAGAAACGCTGGGCCCTAATGGGAGTGGTCATTTATGGGACCGTGGGGCTGGCGCTGGATATCTCGACGCTGGTGCTGGAGCTGAGAAGTTCGGATGGGCAGGTCTTGGTGCCGGTGCTCAGCGCACTCAGCGGCCTCTTGAATTTCCTGCTGATCATCTTCGGCGGGCGAGGGTTTCTCGCCTTGCCCCAGGACTCAATGCCTCCAACAGGCCGCCGTCCCAGTCCTCCATCCCCTTCCGCATCTTGATCGGTCGTATCCGTTGGAATCCCGCCTCCCGCAGCCATCGCATTGTGTCCGCCAGCGAATAGGTGTTGCCGGTCTCGGTGAACAACAACATCGTCACGGCAAACAAACCGGCTTCTTGAGGATAGAGTCCCTCTCGATCATGAAGAAACGCATCCTGCAAGATCAGTCGTCCACCGGGATTGAGCGCCGGCAACGCGCGGCGGAAAAGGGCTTGGTTTTCCTCCGGCGAATAGATGTGCAGGACGTTCGAATACCAGATGACGTCGTACCGGCCGATGATCGGCTCCTGCATGAAGTCCAGCGGTTGATACGACAGCCGGTGGCCGGCCTTGTGCGTGGCCGCGATCTTCTTCGCGACTTCCAAAGCCGCCGGTCGATCACACACCGTCGCCCGCAACTGCGGATTCTTCGCCAAGAAGGCCATGGCATAGGTGCCGGGCCCACCGCCAAGATCCAGGAGCGTTTTGGCGCCCTGCAGATTCACTTGTGCAGCAACTTGAGGCGCGACCTCCAACGACCGATGGTGCATCGCCCATGTGAACCGCTCGCGATAGCCCGGCTCCTCTGGTTCATCGTGGTCGACCGGAAGTCCTGTCTTCACGCTGTCGGTCAGACGAGACCAATCGGCCCAGTGGTTCCTGAGTAGATCGAGGTATGCACCGCGATGAGTCGGGCTGTTGGCATTCAAGGCGGTAGCGGCAAGCCTGCCATTCCAGTAAGTGTCGCCCGATTTTCGCAACAGCCCGGCCGCAGCGAGATTGCGGCACAGAATCGCCAACCCTCGCTCGCTGACCTTGAGTGCGGCCGCCAGTTCACCGACCCGCCATTTTTTAGAGCCGATCGCGGTGAACAAGTCGAGTTCCAACGCGGTGATCAGAACCCGCGGCAATCGATAGGCCATAACGGCATCGCGAAACTCTTCAAAGGTGGCGATCTTTGGCGTCATCATCCTGCCATCCTTCTCCATCCCGCCCACTGAACGAGAGGTCGTGCGGGGCCGGCCGGCCCCACACGACCTCTCATCGAATCTTCTCGACGCACCACCGCATCAGGTTTTTTACTTCCTCCAGATTTCCCAAATCCACAGTCTTTCTGAAAATCACCGCCACATACTCCTCATTCATTTCCGCTTGCTCCTCGAACCCCGCCTTCACTAACGCCGGACGGTACTTCGACACGGCCGGCTGGAGGAAATATTTGGCCTGCTTCGCCAACTCGTCCGTCCCGATGTCTTCGGTTGTGCCGTCGGAAGTAAGACTTTTCACATCATCCATCGCGATGCCGTTCTGACAAGCCAATGTCCCGTCCGGCGTAATTTCCAACATCCAGCCGTCGCGCTCCAACTCCATCGCCAAAGCCCCGCCGGGCTCCAATTCGTAGAGCGCGGGCAGGGCGGCGCACAACTGGGATCGAACATGAGTCCAGGATGCCTTAGAAAGGAGCGGGGCGCTCATGCATGGCTCCCGCGAAAAGGGGAAGTCTGTTTGGTCTCGACCGCCAAACGGGCCCGGAGCAATTCGAGCCGTTTGGCATTCTCTTCGAGTTTCGGCAACCGATACTTGCGATCCATATGGACCACTTGCTCCAACAGATCGACCGCTTCACGGATCTGGCCGAGTTCCTCATAGCACTGAGCGAGAAGATAGCGCGCTCCACCGACCCGCAGTTCATCGCGGGTCCGCTCCGCAATAGCCTGGCTCGTCTGGCAACAGGCCATGGCTTCGTCATACCGTTTCTGCGCGAGGAACGTGCGGCCCATCATCCGCCACGCATCGGCTACCCCATTTTGGTCGCCCAGCCGCCGCATGAGTACGAGGGACTGCTCATAGTATTGCAGGGCTTCTTCAAACTGGCCGGTCTCTCGCGCGACCAGCCCGAGATCCGAGAAGAGCACTGCCTTGCCCGCCTCGTCATGCACCTTCGTCATGATATCGAGCGCTTCGAGGTAGTAGGCGCGAGCCCTGCTCCAGTCGCCCGCGTCGGCCCGAAGATTGCCCAAGTTCCCCAATGTCGTCCCGATGCCTTTCTCGTCGCCCAAAATCTTCTGGAGTTCGAGAACCTCCTGGTAGTGGTTCTGGGCTGCATCGCGGCGACCGCTCACCGCGCAGATGTTGCCGAGATTGCCGAGCGTCGCGGCCAGGGAGCGCCGGTCTCCGGATAGCCGATCACATTCGAGCGCCTTTGCATAGCAGGCGTAGGCATCAGTGTAAAACCCGCGGGCGAAGTGCTCGTTGCCCTGACGATTCAGTTCTTCAGAAAGCCCCTTCCGCGTCGGCATGGCGTGTTCCTACCGGAGCGCCTCCTCCACTGCCTGTTTCGCGCCCGCGAGGATCGATACTCCATCTCCAACGAGTATGGCGTCAAAGTCGTACTTGAGCAGCCGGCACAACCCCTCCTTCGCTTTCTCCCGATCCGCATACTTGTCGGCCGGCAACAGGCTCAGCGACCCGGCAGGTTTGCCGATCAACGCATCGCCGACGATCAAAATCCCCTTTCCCTGTCGGAGGTAGAGGGCACATTCCCCAGATGACTTTTGATCTTTCACGTGCACCACCCATATCCCGCCGGGGAGTAGCTCGCCGTCCTTGAACGTCTTGGTCGGCTTTAGTTCCATCGACGGCGCATCCATGTCCGGCACTTGGAGCTGACACTTGAACTCGGCTTGATACGTTGCCGACTCTCGGGCATGGTCCCGATTCGTCACGACGATGTAATCGATCGGACCGCTTCGGCGAACGAATGCGGCGTCCTCCGCAGCCATCGGCGGTGGATCGATCAGAACTTTGTGCTCGCCCACAGTCAGAAACAGCCCGTTGAAGTCGAGCTGCTTCTCCTCAGAAAACCACGACCATTGCCACATGCCGGGAAGGATTTGCTTCATCAAAAGAGCCGATAGCTAATAGCTGATGGCACAAACAGACCTAAAGGGTTGCAACAGCGTCTTTCACGACTTTGGTAACTTTGGCAAGAATACTGGTTTCATTGGGCAGGTCGATGATGTCGTCTTCTGGTACCGTGATGAATTTGCGATTGGGGCCTTTCGTCAGAGAGATCAGGAACATGCTGTTCGACGGCGTGACCGGAATCACCACCTGCACAGTCCTGTCGATCCCCTTCACCAACTCCAAAAACTTTTGCTTCCCTTCCTCCACTTCATCCATGCTTGTCCCTCGTCCCTTTTACAGGTGGAATAGCTTCACGGGGGCGGCCAGGCCGTCTCCCACTGCGCGCGTCGAGCGAGCGGTTTCTGAACCGCGGGCTCCGCGAGTACGGAGACGGCTGGCCGACCCCGCTTACCTACATCTTGTTCGCGCCACCCAGCAGCTTTTCCACCTCAGCCACAATCACGTCCGCTCCCGCCAAATCCATATTTCCGACCCGCTGCCACCGTATCACGCCGTTCTGATCGATCACGTAGACGTTGGGGATGAACTTCCCACCCCCGTACAGCTTGTCCGTAACCTTGCCGGGATCGAGCAGGTAGGGATATGTGACCTTCACGGGAAATGCCGAGAGAAATTCGCCGACATCCCGCTTCGAGTTGCCGGCAGAGTTGACACCGATAACGGCGACATCCCTCCCCTTGGTCGCTTCGTACACCTTCTGCAGGTTGGAGCCTTGCATCATGCAGGGATCGCAAATATGAAACAGCCCCAGCACGACGACCTTGCCCCTCAATGCGTCCAACGCTACGGTCTCTCCGGTGATCGAGGTCAACGTAAAGATCGGAGCCTTCTCCCCGACTTTGAAAAATCCCGCCGCCATGACGAGATGCGCCGCACAAACCGTGGCCGACAAGATGGACAACGCCATGAGAATCCGTTTCATGACAGCCTCCTCTCTCATAAATATCGCTGATATCCTAGCACGCTAAATTTTTCAGGGGCAACCGGAGGAAAACGTTGGTCGTCAAGCGTCAACCGTCAATCGCCGGAAAGCCGCCTCCCAACGCATGGCGGACGACGATTGACGAATGTCGCTTGGCGGGGTCTTAGTGGGAGGACTCGAACAGGCCGAGCTGCAATTCCTCCGCGCGGGTAAACGAGATGGGATATCGCTCGGTGAAGCAGGCATTGCAATAGTGGCCCGGCGTGCCTGGCGCAGACTTCAACATGCCATCCAGGCTGAGATAGGCAAGACTGTCGGCGGTGATGTATTTGCGGATTTCTTCGGTCGAGTGGCTGGAGGCGATCAGCTCTTTTTTGGTCGGCGTGTCGATGCCGTAGAAGCAGGGGGAAATGATCGGCGGCGAGCTGACTCGCATGTGGACTTCCTTCGCGCCTGCGTTGCGGATCATCTTCACGATTTTCCGGCTCGTCGTTCCTCGCACGAGGGAGTCGTCCACCACCACCACGCGTTTTCCACGCAACACCTCCGGCACCGCGTTCAACTTCACCTTGACGCCGAAGTGCCGGATGGATTGCTCCGGCTCGATAAAAGTCCGGCCCACGTAGTGATTGCGAATGAGGCCCGTCTCGAACGGGATGCCGGCTCCTTCCGCATAACCCAGTGCAGCCGGCACACCGGAGTCCGGCACTGGGATGACCACATCGGCGGGCACCCACGACTCCTGCGCCAACTGTCTCCCCAGGGCTTTCCGTGTGGCATACACCGCGTTGGCGCCGAAAATCTTGCTGTCCGGTCTGGCGAAGTACACATATTCGAAGATGCACATCGCCGGCTTCGTCGGCGCAAACGGCCGATGGCTATCGACGCCTTGTTCGCTCAAGACAACCAGCTCGCCCGGCTCGACCTCGCGCACATATTCCGCGTCCAGCAAGTCGAACGCGCAGGTTTCCGAGGCCACAATCCAACTGTCGCGGACTCGCCCGAGGCATAACGGCCGCAAGCCATGAGGGTCTCGCGCCGCAATGACGCCGTTGTCGGTCATCAGCACGACGGAAAAGGCCCCGCGTACCTGGCTGAGCGCGTCCACGACCCGTGCGAGGAACGAATCGGCCCGCGAGTGAGCGATGAGGTGAATAATCACCTCGCTGTCCGAAGTGGACTGGAAGATGGCACCGTACGCCTCGAGCTCGTTGCGCAGGACGGTCGCATTGATCAAATTCCCGTTGTGCGCGAGCGCGAGATTCCCGAAGGCGAAGTTGACGGTGAATGGCTGAACGTTCTTCAGATCATTCCCGCCGGCCGTCGAGTACCGATTATGGCCGATGGCCATGTGGCCGGCCAGTCGCTTCAGTGAAGCCTTGTTGTAGATGTCGGCGACGAGTCCCTGCCCCTTCTCCACATAGAAATGCTCGCCGTCGCCAGACACGATGCCCGAAGCTTCTTGCCCGCGATGCTGCAACGCATAGAGGCCGAGGTAGGCCAGGTTGGCGGCTTCCTTGTGGCCAAAGATCCCGAAGACCGCACATTCATCGTGAAATTTGTCGGGAGTGATCAGTTGCATAAGGCTATAGGCGATTGGCTATGGACTATAGGCAAGAACTGTCTGACCCATTGCCTATCGCCCATCGCCTAGCGCCCTCTCCAAGCTATGCGCCCATCGGTCATGTATCTGCACTACATCGAGGTCGATCCGGCAACCCGCGCCAGATCGAGTTGCCGCGACATCTATGACCAGCCGGTCACCACCAACGGTCCCGATTGCCTCAGCAGCGACGCCGGATTCGGCCGCCGCCTTCAGCACCGCCCTGTGCTGCTGGGCCGCCACCGAGAGGACCACGCGCGATTGACTTTCACCGAAGAGAAGCGAATCGCGCCTGATGTTGAGAGAGTGTAATTCTACCACAGCGCCGATCGGTTGGTCCGGGCCGGATATGCAGCATTCCGCCAAGGCCACAGCCAACCCTCCATCTGAGCAATCGTGAGCTGAACGCACCCTACCCTCCCGAATCAACTTCAGCACGCAGTCATGCAGTGCCTTCTCCGTCTCCAAGTTCAGGTATGGGGGCGAGCCCTGCTCCCGCGAATGCAACATCTTGAGATATTCCGTCCCTCCCAACTCGTCTTTCGTGGCCCCGAGGAGAAGGATCACGTCGCCATCCTGTTTGAACCACTGCGTCATTGCCCGATCGGCCTCGTCGATCAGGCCGACCATGCCGAGCATCGGCGTGGGATAGATAGAAAGCCCGTTCGTTTCGTTATAGAAACTCACGTTGCCGCTCACGATGGGAATGCCGAAATGCTCGCACGCGTCCTTCATCCCCTCGATTGCCAGCACGAATTGCCACATGATATCCGGCCTTTCGGGATTGCCGAAGTTCAGACAGTCTGTGAGCCCAATGGGCTCGGCGCCGGAACAGACGAGATTGCGAGCTGCCTCAGCCACCGCAATCTTGGCCCCTTCATAAGGCTGGAGCAAACAATAGCGCCCGTTGCAGTCCACTGTCATGGCGAGCGCCTTGTTCGTACCCTTCACCCGGACCACTGCTGCATCCGAGCCGGGTCGAACCATCGTATTCGTTCGCACCATATGATCGTACTGCTCATAGACCCAGCGTTTGCTGGCGATCGTCGGCGACTCCAGCAGAGCGAGCAAGGCCCCGTTCACATCTTTCACATCGGGAATGGCATCGAAATTCAGCGACTGGAGAAATTCCTGATAGGCCGGCGGCGAGTAAGGCCGTTCGTAGCGCGGGCCTTCATCCGCCAGCGCCTTGGCGGGAATCTCGGCGACCACCTTGCCCTGGTCCTTCACGCGCAATATGCCGTCATTCGTCACCCGGCCCACCACCGCCACATCGAGATCCCACTTCTTGCAGATCCGGATGCAGTCTTCTTCCTTGCCGGCCTTGGCGACCATCAACATGCGCTCCTGCGATTCGGAGAGCATTAGTTCGTACGGCGTCATGCCCGGCTCACGCCGAGGCACGTGGGTCAGGTCCAGCTCGACGCCGGTGCCCTCGCGCGACGCCATTTCGCAGGAGGAACTGGTCAGACCGGCGGCCCCCATATCCTGAATGCCGACCAGCAGATCACCCGCCATTAATTCGAGGCAGGCCTCCAGCAATAACTTCTCGGTGAAGGGATCGCCCACCTGCACCGTCGGTCGCTTCTGTTCGGATTTGTCGTCGAACGAATCGGACGCCATCGTCGCGCCGTGAATCCCGTCACGGCCCGTCTTCGACCCAAAGTAGATCACCGGATTGCCGACCCCGGCTGCTTTGCCCTTGAAGATCCTGTCCTTCTTCGCGATGCCGAGGCAAAACACGTTCACCAGCGGGTTCTGCGCGTAAATGTCGTTGAACACGACTTCACCGCCGACCGTGGGCACTCCCATGCAGTTCCCGTAACCCGCGATGCCGGCCACCACACCTTTCATCAGATGCCGATTCTTAGCCTGCTCCAGCCCACCGAAGCGCAACGAATCCAGCAACGCAATCGGCCGCGCGCCCATCGTGAAGATATCGCGCAGAATTCCGCCCACTCCTGTCGCCGCCCCTTGATAGGGCTCGATGAACGACGGATGGTTGTGCGACTCCATCTTGAACACGGCGCAGAGGCCGTCGCCGATATCGACTGCGCCGGCGTTTTCCCCTGGCCCCTGCACCACGCGAGGTCCCATCGTCGGCAGCTTCTTCAAATGGACACGCGAACTCTTGTATGAGCAATGTTCCGACCACATGACCGAGAACATGCCGAGTTCCGTCAGATTCGGCTCGCGCCCCAGAATCTCGACGATCTTCTTGAACTCGTCGTCCGTCAGATTGTGCTGCGCGATGAGGTCTTTGGTAATTGAGACACTGTCTATCGCCATTTCCTCACCATCTTTCGAACCTTTCTCTCAACATCTTTCTGGGACAGCACGCGACCAGCCTTTATGTCTTCCTCAGCATGCTCAATCTTCTGCCGCACGTAAATGTGATACTGGAGGTCTTCCCAGGTAAGATCATCCGGAAGGGCACTGAGCATTTTGACAAGCTCGGCTTTAACATTGGTTTTGGCCTTCACATTTCTCGCCATCTACTAGACCTGTCCAAGTAATTCGAAGTATTCGTCCCGCGAGAGGCCCGCCGTGCGCAAATTGTTCTTGATGATGAACACCGGCACTTCGTCCCAATCTGGGATCACAACAGGTCTTGCAACACCGGACTTCACATACACAAAGTGATCCCCTTCCGTCCTCACAAGCTTGAACCCGGCCTTCTCAAACACCCTTCGCAGCTTCGATGCCGGTATCGGAATGATGCGAGGCATTGCTTTAGGCCGACAGCGACATCACTTCCGTCGACACAATACGAGGGGACTTCCACGCCCCATCGGTGGTGCGTTGGTAGCCCGCCTCTCTTAGAATATCGTCCAGCGTTCCCAACTTCTCCGCCTCTTCGATAAACAGACGGACGGAGGTCTTCAAGTTACGTCTTGCTTCGTCAACATCCCTTCCACAACTAGAGACATCCAACTCCGGACAGTGAGCCACATAGGCTTTGCCTTCCTGGAAAATAATGGCATCGAATTCAATGGGCTTCATGAGTCACTCCCTTCAGTAACCGGAGACACCGGCTCCCCTCCGAGAATCTCGACGATCTTCTTGTACTCATCGTCCGTGAGATTATGCTGCGCGATGAGGTCTTTGGAGATCAGTTGATCGGATGATTTCATTGGCTCCTGTGCACCTTCCAAGGAATGATCTGTCCGCTTTCGAGCAGGTCAAACAACTTCTCGGAGCGCTGGCGAGTCATAAACTCTTGAAGAGCCTTAAACCAAATCTCGACTCTTCGCTGAATTGTCAGGTTCTGCCGCACACGTGAAATGATGACCGCGCCTCGCCAGTCGGTGTCCACGTCTCCGAACTCAGTATCCTGCGTGAGAAGAACGACCTCCTCTCTTGCCAGCCGTTTACGGATCTCTGAATCTTTCACACCGCGCAAACCCAGCGTGATGATATGCTCGGCATCATATCCCGCCGCTCGCAACCGATGGTAGAGCGGCAGCGGAAAATTCTCGTCCAATAGGAACTTCAAGAGGCCTGCTCAACCGCAGGCGGCACATGTTCGGCAACATGCGCGGCATAGCGAAGCGCGGCAAGAATCTGCTCTCTCGTGATGGCATAGGCGTCCTGCACCGCCTCGATACTCTCTCCTGCAGCCAGAGCCCCCACCACCGTCGCCACGTCGATACGCGTTCCTGTGAGACAAGGTTTCCCGAATCTGATACCGGGGTCCATCGAAATGCCAGGAAAGACTTCCATAGCTCCCCCTTCACATAATCGAGAACATGCCGAGTTCCGTCAGATTCGGCTCGCGCCCCAGAATCTCGACGATCTTCTTGTACTCGTCGTCCGTCAAATTATGCTGCGCGATGAGGTCTTTGGTGATCATGGCTTGCATCAGCAATTCACTTCACGGTATGGCTCAAAAGACCAGACATTTCCAAGACCCGCTTCGACCAAACATTCGACCGCTCTGCAAGACGCTGCCGTTGTTCAAGATCAGTCCAGATACGGCTCCAGTTGTACTGCCACCGTGCAAGCTGTATTTGCAACACAACGAGTTCCTCCGCCGTGTGGCTCTCAGCTTCCGCCGCCGTCCATTCAATAAAGAACTTGCTCTCATCTATCAGACTTTCGACCGCTTCCCGGCTGGCGTCGTGCGCGGCAAACGACTTGATACGGCCCAAATTAGCCGCCAGCCCGCCCAGGCGGACGGGCAAATCGTCCCGCATATATCGCTCTCGAATCGCCGTCCAGTCTTTCATGCGCCCCCCAGCAGTTGACGAACAATCCCGGCCACACGCTCGCGAAGAGCTGGGTCAAGAATCTCCAGCGAAGGATTGTTCTGACGAGGACGGATATTGATCAGCGATTCAAAGGTGACCTGTTGTGCAGCAGGGTTCCAATCCGCTCCCCACACGTCTTCCTGGCGACTGCCATCTTCGATCAACACCGCCTCACAATCCGCGTGCAGCGTGCCACCACCAGCGAGAACACCACGTTGAATGTCCACCGCCAGCTTGATGTATGTAGCGAGCGCCTGGAGCATCTCTTTCATCTGTTGCTTGGTTGCATGAGCACGAACAAGATGAATCACGACCCTGACGACCCGCCACGAATCTCTCGCACGACGTCCGCCAGCGGGATTCCCTTTCCCTCATCAAGTTCGGCCAGCCCTGCGAGAAGGTCCGCCTCCTCCTCATGAGTCAGTGGCTCCAAGCGATCAATCGGCCCCATTGGTTCCATCATGTGTTTCCCCATCAGAAATCTCGACGATCTTCTTGTACTCATCGTCCGTCAGATTATGTTGTGCGATGAGGTTTTTGGCAATCATTGGTCAAGGCTACTTTAGCAGGTACTTCGACAGATCTATTTCGCCAAATCCCTTCTTTCTTCTGAGAACCAATTTCTCACCGTCGTGTCGAATGCTCACATGCCAATAGAACCTATCTTCCAGTTGAGTGGTCCACATTCCTTCAAGCCAGCGAGTGAAGTCTTGAAAGGGAATGAGCAAAACGATGCTCTCTGAGCCGCAACCGTAGGCAACATACCCTTCTCTTGCAGCTTCCAGTCTCTCCTTTTGGTGAGGATGAAACGCGTACCAATACATTTCTCTTGTGTGAGTTCTCGAAACGGCGCAGACAACCACTAACGCTCCGTCAGGAGAACTAAAAGTTGCGCGCGTTTGCTTAACCAGGGAACGACCGAGAAACTTTTCAATGCGGTCAATACATGCTCCATGGAAATCAACAGGAACGAATTGGGGTGCTGGTTTGTCTTTTTTCCTCGGTGTGTCCTCTTGAACTTCAGCCTCTGCAACGTCTTGTTGAATTTCCTCCGCCGCAGAAAAGACCAAATCGATGATCCCGTCAACTTTGGTGAATTCTTGCGGCACCAAAATCCCGACTATCTTTTTCAATATTTGCGGATCCTCAACCGTTTCCTTGAGGAACATCAACCGAACCAACGCATCAACGCTGATTAAACGAATATCCCATGCGTGCCTCGATCCGCGAATTTGTGCTTCGAGATCACCTGTATCTTGCCTGCCAACAACAACCAAGATAGAAGACTTCGCTTCGCTTGCCTTACCTTCCTGGATAAGCCTTTTTCTATACTCAGCAATGGCATCGAGGCCTACGCGGTAGGCATCGGTTGTCTTGACCTCAACAATAATCTCACTCCCAAGTGATGATCTCCATAGGCCATCGTGTCCACTTTGGCCTGAACTGCCGCGATATCTGCCATCTTCCACTTGAAATCCGAGCCGGCGCCCAATTTGATTCACAACATCTTGAAGGGCATACCCACTGCCATCAAATTTTTCAGTGAGACATTCCTCACCATAACGAGCAAGAAGAGCCGAGGGAATGTGCGAGAGAAAATCACGAAATTCTCTAGAGGCATCGCCCCCATCAAGGAGCTTTCCAGAGCCAGCAATAGCTATAATTTGTTGAACTTGCTTGCCTTCAAGTTGTGCTCTTGATTTGCCCCACAGATCAAAAAGAGGCATGAATGTGTCCCCTACGTTCTAGTGAGCCACGGCAGGTTTCGGTTGCAGCATCGCCCTTTTCGCCCCCTCCAACATCGAGAGGAAGATCAGCCGCCCGTCCTCGTTCCCCAGCGCCTCCTCCGCGCACCGTTCCGGATGCGGCATCATGCCGAGCACGTTGCCGGCTGCGTTGCGAATGCCGGCGATGTTGTCGAGCGAGCCGTTCGGGTTCGCTTCCGGCGTCACCTTGCCCTCCGGCGTGCAGTAGCGGAAGACGACCTGCGCGTTGGCTTGCAATCCTGCCAGCGTCACCGGGTCGGTGTAGTAGTTGCCGTCCGCATGGGCGATCGGAATTTTCAGCACTTGGCCAGATTCGTACTGACCCGTGAACGGCGTGGCCGCGTTCTCGACCTTCACACAGACGTCTTTGCAGATAAAGTGCAGCGAACGGTTGCGCAGCATCGCTCCCGGCAGGAGCCCTGCTTCCAGCAGAATTTGAAACCCGTTGCAGATGCCGAGCACGAGGCCGCCATCGTCGGCAAATTTCTTCACCGCCCCCATGACCGGCGAGAACCGCGCGATGGCCCCCGTCCGTAGATAGTCCCCGTAGGAAAACCCGCCCGGCAAGATCACGCCATCGAGGCCGGTCAGGGAGGTCTCCTTGTGCCATACCATCGTCACGTCTTGCCCGAGCACGTTCTTAAACACATGCTCGCAATCGTGATCGCAGTTAGAACCGGGAAACACCACCACGCCGATGTTCATCTCTTCCTCTCCCAGCTACCACGATCAGGCAGGCCAGTAATGGGGCAACAGGGCTTGACTCTACTGCGCGCATCGAACGAGCACTCCAACCTTTTTGATGAACCTTGAGATGGATTGAGTGCGCGTTCTGCGAGCACGGAGGCAAGCCCTGTCGCCCCGTATCCTTACCATCACTGCAACTCGTACCTATACTCTTCAATGATCGTATTCGCCAACAGCTTCTCGCACATCTGCTTCACCTCAGCCTCCGCCCTGGCCTTATCCTGCTCGTTCACATCCAATTCCATGTACTTCCCGACCCGCACGTTTCCCGCATTCTTGAACCCCAGCGAATCGAGCGCATGCTCGATCGCCTTTCCCTGCGGATCGAGAATGCCTTGTTTGAGCGTGACATGGATTTTCGCTTTCACGAGTGATGCTCCTATTGCGGTGACTTATTCAGCCTATCGATGTATTTTCTGATCTTGAGAATGCCTCCCACGGTGGCAATGCCTCCTGCCGCTAACGCAAGGAACGCCCAGCGCCAGGGTGAATCGTCCAAGCGATAGGCCATCATGCCGACGACCGCAGCCCACACCAGCACCGCCGCTACCAATCCGTAATTCAGAAAGAGCTGAAGAAACCTCTTCACTCTTTTCCTCCCTCACCCCCTCTAAGAATTTGGGATGCGTTCTGTTGTCGAGAGGTTGGGGTTGGTCTCCCCTGCGCGCGTCCAACGAGCACCCGTCTGCGGGTGCGGGTTGCGCGAGCACAGAGACCAATCCCAGCCTCTTGGCATCTTCCTACCCGCACACCCTCTTCAGCACCTCCTGATACGCCTCCTCAATCCTCCCCAAATCCTTCCTGAACCTATCTTTGTCCATCGACTCGCCCGTCCCCATGTCCCAGAACCGGCAGGTGTCCGGCGAAATTTCATCCGCCACGATCGTCTTATTGTGGTACACCCCAAACTCCAGCTTGAAGTCTACGAGTTGCATCTGCCGCTCCTTGAAAAACGGCGCGAGAATCGCGTTGACCTTGAGGGCGAGCTCTTTCAACTCTCTCGTCACTCCCGGCGTGGCCACCTTCAACAGTCGCGCGTGGTCGTCGTTGATCAGCGGATCGCCCAGGGCGTCGTTCTTGTAATAGAACTCGACGATGGCCGGCTCGATCGCATCGCCTTCTTTCAGCCCCAGCCGTTTCGCAAGGCTCCCGGCCACGATATTTCGGACCACCACCTCGACGGGCACAATGGCGACCTTTTTCGTGAGCATCTCCCGGTCGCTCAGTCGGCGGAGGAAGTGGGTATGCACCCCATGCTCTTCGAGCAGCGCGAACAGCCGCTCTGAAACCTTGTTGTTCACGATACCCTTCTCGACAATAGTGCCGCGCTTCTGCGCGTTGAAGGCCGTCGCGTCGTCCTTAAAATACTGCACGACCTCGTCAGACCGATCCGTGGCGAAGATCTTCTTCGCCTTTCCTTCGTACAGCATGTCGCCTTTGGTCGTCATCAGCGTTTCCCCGACTTTTTGAATGAGGCTCGTCCGAACACCCGCCGATAAATCTTGTCCAGATGCCGCAAGTAGTACTTGGGATTGAAGCAGGCGTTGATCTCTGCCAGTGTGAGATGTTGCGTGATGAAGGAGTCCTTGCTCACCAACTCTTGGAACCCACTCCCGCCCTTCCACGCAGCCATCGCATTGTGCTGGACCGCCTCGTAGGCTTCTTTCCGCTGCGCACCTTTATCCACCAGCGCCAGTAAGAGCCGCTGCGAATAGACCAGCCCGCCGGTCAGGTCGAGGTTCTGCTTCATCCGCGCGGGATAGACGAGCAGGTTTTTGATCACATCCGTGATCCTGGCCAGCATGTAATCGACGAGGATCGTGCTGTCCGGCATGATGACGCGCTCGACGGACGAATGGCTGATGTCGCGCTCGTGCCACAGGGCCACGTTCTCCATCGCCGCCAGGCTGTTCGCCCGCACCACGCGCGCGAGGCCGCAGAGGTTTTCGGAGGCGATGGGGTTCCGCTTATGCGGCATGGCGGAGGAGCCCTTTTGTCCCTCGGAAAAATATTCCTCGGCTTCGAGCACTTCCGTTCGCTGAAGGTGCCGGATCTCTGTCGCGAACTTTTCGATGCTGGCGGCGACCAGCGCGAGCGCCGCCGCATAGGCAGCGTGGCGATCCCGCTGCACCACCTGGTTCGACACCGGGTCCGGCGTGAGCCCCAATTTGGCGCAGACGTATTCCTCGACCTCCGGCCCTTGATGCGCGAAGGTGCCCATCGCGCCGGAGAGTTTGCCGACGGCGATCTCCTGACGCACCGCTTTGAGCCGCTCGCGATGCCGGCGAGCCTCTTCGTACCAGATGGCCAGCTTGAAACCGAACGAGATGGGCTCGCCGTGAATGCCGTGTGACCGCCCGACCATGATGGTATGGCGATGCTGGTTCGCCCGTTTCTTCAGTACGGCGAGCAATTCCTCCAGATCGTCGAGAATGATGTCCAGCGCCTCCGTCATCTGAACGGCGAGCGACGTATCCACGATATCGGACGAGGTGAGCCCCATGTGGAGGAAGCGCGCGTCGGGACCGACCGGTTCGGCCAACGATTCGAGGAAGGCGATCACATCGTGCTTGGTGACTTGTTCGATTTCCGCGACGCGATCGACATCGATGCGCGCCTTGCGGCGGATGCGCGTGGTAGTTCCCTTCGGCACCTGGCCGGCTCGCTCGAAAGCCGCGCAGGCCTGCAACTCGACTTCGAGCCAGATTTCATACTTGTGTTTCAGTTCCCAGATGGCTTTCATCCGGGGGCGCGTGTAGCGGTCGATCATCGCATTCTCCGAATGCAGGCGAAAGGCGCGAGGCGCGTGGCTAGAGGGATCGAACAGAAACCCCTTTCGCTTTGAAGAGCTTGTGTCATACCCCTCGCCTCTCGCCTCTCGCCTCTCGCCTTTTTGCTTCGAGCTTCGGCTCGGTGGCCAGCACCTTGTCCAGAATGCCGTTCACGAATTTCGACGCTTCTTCATCCCCGAAACTCTTGGCCAGTTCGATGGCCTCGTTCATCGTCACCTTGGCAGGCACGTCAGGCATCCACAGCAGCTCGTAGAGGCCGGCGCGCAGGATGTTGCGATCCACGATCGGCATACGGCTCACTTTCCAATTGGCCGCATAGCGGCCGATGAGGGCGTCGAGTTCTTTCTGATGCGCGACAACACCGTCCACAAGCTGGTTGGTGAAGGCCTTCAACTCGTCCTCCAGCGGATACTGTTTCCAAAATTCATCCAGCCACAATCCCGGTTTGCCGTGGATATCGTATTGAAACAGGATTTGGATCGCCCGTTCGCGGGCTCGGTGGCGAGACCCCATGATTATTTGCCATGCCTTCGCGTGACCCGTCTGGGACGAGGCTTCCGATCCATCGTACCCGGTTCCTGTTCCATGGTTTTCAATTGCCTGATGACCGTCGCCATTTCAATTGCCGTCTTCGCCGCCTCCGCCCCGCGATTGTACTTATCGGGGTCCGCTCGTTCGATCGCCTGCGCCATCGTATCGGTCGTGAGGACGCCGAAGATCACCGGCACGTCGGCATCTAACGCGGCCTGTCCAATGCCCCTCGCCGCCTCTGCACTGATGTATTCGAAATGGGGGGTATCGCCGCGAATAACGGCGCCCAAGCAGATGACCGCATCGAAGCAGCCCGACTTGGCGAGCTGCCTTGCCACGAGTGGAATCTCGAACGCGCCCGGCACTCGCACGACCTCGATATCCTCTTCCTTCGCCTTGGCCTTGGTCAGAGCCTGTACGCAATTCGACAACAGCCGGCTCGTGACGAACTTGTTGAACTTGGCCACGACGACCCCGAACCGGAGTCCCGTCGCATCGTACGAGCCTTTCCGCAGTTTCATTCTTCCTGCCACTCCCTTTCCCTTGACGAAAAGGAGTGGCTGGGATGATCTCTTGCTGCGCGCATCGACCGAGCACCTTCTGAGGTGCGGGGTCTGCGAGCATAGAGATCATCCCAGCCGCTCCTCATACCTTCTTTAAGATGTGCCCCAGCTTCGCCTTTTTCGTCTTCAGATATTTTTCATTGGCCGCCCTCGGCGGAACTTCGATCGGCACCCGCTCGACGACTTGCAATCCATAACCCTCGATGCCGACGATCTTGCGCGGATTGTTCGTCATCAGCTTGATCTGATGCAGGCCGAGATTGACCAAAATCTGCGCCCCCACTCCATAGTCCCGCAAGTCGGCCTTGAACCCCAGTTTCAGGTTCGCCTCGACCGTGTCGCTTCCCAGATCCTGGAGACCATAGGCCTTGATCTTGTTCAAGAGCCCGATGCCGCGCCCCTCCTGGTTGAGATAAAGCAAAACCCCCCGGCCTTCCTTCTGAATGATCTCCATTGCGCGGTGGAGCTGGTCCCGGCAATCGCATCGTAGAGAACCCAGCGCATCCGCCGTGAGACAGCCGGAGTGCACCCGCACCAGCATCGGCCCCCCGCTCTCGACCGGCCCCTTTACGAGCGCGATATGTGTGACGTTGTCCACTTCGTTCTCAAAGGCCACTGCCTCGAAGTCGCCGAAGATGGTCGGCATTCGCGCACTCGCGATGCGCCGCACGAACGTTTCCCGCTGCATGCGGTATTCGATCAACGCCTTAATGGTAATGAGCTTCAGTTTGTGGGTTTTGGCAAACTTGGTGAGCTCCGGTACCCGCGCCATGGTGCCGTCCTCGTTCATGATCTCGCAAATGACGCCCGCCGGGTAGAGCCCCGCCAGGCGGGACAGGTCGACCGAACCCTCGGTCTGCCCGGCTCGGCGAAGCACGCCGCCCTTTTGCGCTTTGAGCGGAAAGATATGGCCGGGCCTGGCGAGGTCCGACGGAGCAGTCTTCGGATCGATGGCGACATGAATGGTAGTTGCGCGATCGGCAGCGGAAATGCCGGTGGTAATACCCTTACGCGCATCGACGGTGACGGTAAACGCCGTGCCGAAGGTCGCCGTGTTTTCCGCCGCCTGCGGCGGCAACTGGAGCTCCTCCACCCGCTCCGGCGTGAGCGCGAGACAAATCAGCCCGCGCGCATGCTTAGCCATGAAATTGATGGCGGCCGGCGTCACCTTCTCGGCCGCCATCACAAGGTCGCCCTCATTCTCGCGATCCTCGTCATCGACGAGAATGACGAACTTCCCTTTCTTGATGTCCTTGATCGCGTCTTCAATCGAATCAAACGGGGTTGCCATGGTGCTGAGTTTGAAATTTTCAATTGTCATTTAACGTGCCCCCACATAACCCTGTTTGGCACCCAGGTGTCAACCGGAAAAACCGCCGCAAACGATCGCCGCTCACAGCACCGCCTGACTACGCCTGAGCGCCAGCAACACGCTCGCAGCTCCCCCGATCGAGGCCGCAGCAAACAGCCACAGTCCGGCCTGGAACGAGCCGGTCACATCCTTCAGCAGCCCAAGCGACAGCGGCAGCAAGAAACCGCCGAAGCCGCCCGCCGCCCCGATGAAGCCGGATGCCAGCCCGATCTGCTTTGGGAACCGGTCGGAAACCACTTGGAATACCACGCCGTTGCCGAATCCCATAACCCCAACGGCACACACCAAGAGGATCACCGCCGGCCCCACCGCCGGTAACTGAGCAACTCCCGCCACCAGTCCTGCGATCGCAACAAACACCCCCCGCAGCAATTGCAGACCCCCGACACGATCTGCCGCGTACCCTCCGACCGGGCGAATCAGACTGCCGAATAGCCCGCATAACGCCGTGACGGAGCCTGCCGCCACGATGTCCAACCCATACTGATCGTGAAGAAAAATGGGCAGGAAGCTGCACACCCCCACGAAACCGCCGAAGGTGATGGCATACAACAAACCCAGCCAGTAGATGGATGGCCGTGCCATGATCTTCGCCGTGCTCCTCCAGCGGTGCGGATGACGTTCCTGCCGCGAGAAGCCGACTTCGCGTTGAACCAGCAGTCCGAAGAGCATGGTTGTAAGGATGAGCGGAATCACCATCAACCCGAACACGCCGTGCCAGCCGAACACCTGGGAAAGCCGCGGCGCGAAAAACATGGAGAGCACGGTCCCGCTGTTCGCCGACGCGGCCACGCCCATAGCGAATCCCTGATGAGCCGGAGGGTAGGCCCGGCTCGCAATCGGGAGGGCTACCGCAAAGCTTGCACCGGCGACTCCGAGCAACAACCCGACCGCAAGCATGTGCCCATAGCTCGGCGCCCCCGTCCACCCCCACACGACAGCCACAACTTCGCAGGCCAACACGACCAGGCCGGTAGCCTTGGTCCCATAGTGGTCGCTGCTGAGCCCCACCACCACCCTCAACAGCGCGCCGCCAAGCAGGGGGAATGCGACGAGCAATCCTTTCTGCGTCGGGGTCAGCCCGAACTCCTCGGCGATGGGGACGCCAAGGGCTCCGATCAACAGCCAGGTCATGAAACTGACCTCGAAATGCAACCAGGCTCCAACCAGTGATGGCCAGTGCCCGCTGCGCATCGCGGTTAACATCGCTTGCCTGTCCGATCCTTCCCCTCTGACTGCATGAATGGGTCACGCAAGGTGCTGATTTCCACTATACGAGGTCCTCTTTTTCCCGCGCAAGGGACCCCGACCGCTCCGACGCCGCGATCAGCCTTTGTCCCGCCCGGAGCTTCTGCTATAGTCATCCGCAACAAGAATCCATTTTCGCTGTTTCCACTCTTAGAATTCGATGCGCGAACCGATTGACGACCACACAGACACCGCCGACGACCCGGACTTGCACGATCCCACCGACGAGGAAGTGGCGGAAGAGGCCCCGCCTCCGGAACTGGTCGAGCCGCGCGAAGGCGAGGACCGTGAGAAGACCAAGCCTGCCACGGCCGTCGTTCCCGTCACCGCGCTTCAGCAATACCTCACCGAGGTCCGCCGGTACCCCTACTTGACCAAAGAAGAAGAGCTGCGGTTGTTTGAGGAATATCACGTCCATGGCAACCGCGAGGCCGCAGTCAAGTTGATCCTCGCAAACCTGCGGGTCTCGGTCGCGATCGCTTCCGAGTACCTCCACACCGGCGCCGACCACATGGACCTGATTCAGGAAGGCAACGTCGGTCTGATGCAGGCGATCAAGAAGTTCGATCCCACCAAGAACGTTCGCTTCTATGCCTACGCCGCCTGGTGGGCGCGGGCATATATCCTCCGCTACCTGCTCAATAACTACCGGCTCGTCAAGGTCGGCACCACACAGGACCAACGGAAGCTGTTCTATAACCTGAAAAAGGAGAAGGCCAAGCTGGAGCGCGAGGGATTCGCACCGGACACAAAACTGCTGGCCGACCGGCTGAACGTCCGCGAGCGGGACGTGATCGAGATGGATCAGCGGCTGGGCAACTGGGAACTTTCGCTGGACCAACCCATCGGCGAAGACCAGCAAGGCTCCTTGCTGGACGTGTTGCCCGCCCATACCACTCCTATTGACGAGCAATTAGCGGACAGGGAGCTCCGCGCACTGTTCCGACGCAAGCTCGCAGAGTTCATTAAAACCCTGGACGAGCGCGAAGAAGACATCTTTCGCAACCGGATTCTTTCAGAAACTCCGCTCACCTTGGACGATCTTGGCGGCAAATACCGGATCACCAAAGAACGAACCAGGCAACTGGAGTCTCGGATTATCAAGCGGCTGCGCGATTACCTGAGAAAGGAAGTGAAGGATTTCGACCAACTACGCTCCTGAGTCTGGACGCGGAAGAACAATAATTAGCCACGTAGTTTCAAATGGTTAGAAGGTTTCGTCTGGCGGCACCGGTGTAGCGAGAAAGATTTTCCTTCATACCCCCTTGACTTCATCCCTGCTAGTACTATCTACTCCACGAGTTTTGCTGATCATGGTTTCAGCACTCCCGGGTGTCTAATTCCAGACATCGGTATTGAATCATCCAACATCTGGTACACACAACCACGTTTACTTCATCACGAGGAGGGTGTTGTTATGGCCACGGAGACTAAGGAGAAGAAGACATCAGCCGCCAAGGGCTTCCAGCCGCTGGGTGATCGCGTGTTCGTCACCTATACCGAAGAGATGGAACGAACCGCCGGCGGCATTTACGTACCGGATTCCGCGAAGGAAAAGCCGCAGCGGGGCGTCGTCCAGGCGATCGGCAAGAAAGTCGAGAATGTCAAGGTTGGGGACCAGGTCCTCTTCGACAAATACTCCGGCAGCAAACTCCGGATCGACGACGAAGAATGCTTGATCCTGAAGGAAGAAGATGTCCTGGGCATCTTCACGTCATAAGCGGTCGCAAAGTCTTCAAGTCGAAAGTCTCGACCACGACCTTATGACTTTCAGACATTGCAAACTTTAGGACTTTAATAAATAAGGGAGGAACACATGGCAAAGCAATTACTGTACAGTGAAGCGGCACGGGCTTCCATCCTGAAAGGGGTGAACCAGCTCGCAGATGCCGTGAAGGCGACACTCGGGCCGAAGGGCCGGAATGCGATTCTCGACAAGAAGTTCGGCGCACCGACGATCACCAAGGACGGCGTGACCGTCGCCAAGGAAGTCGAGCTGAAGAACCCTTACGAGAACATGGGCGCCCAGCTTGTCCGCGAAGTCGCCAGCAAGACCAGCGACACCGCAGGTGATGGAACCACCACCGCGACCGTGCTCGCGCAGGCCATCTACCGCGAAGGAGCCAAGAATATCACCGCCGGCGCCAACCCGATGGAAATCAAGCGGGGGATCGATAAGGCCGTGGAGGTGGTCGTCGACGAATTGAAGAAACTCAGCAAGCCCTGCCAGAACAAAACGGAAATCTCCCAAGTCGGCACCATTTCAGCCAACAACGACAAGACGATCGGCGACCTGATCGCTGAGGCCATGGAGAAGGTCGGCAAGGACGGCGTCATCACGGTCGAAGAAGCCAAGTCCATGACGACCTCGCTCGATGTCGTTGAGGGCATGCAGTTCGATCGCGGCTACATCTCTCCCTACTTCGTCACGAACGCGGAGCGGATGGAAGCCGTCATGGATGAGCCGCTCATCCTCATCAACGAGAAGAAGATCAGCAGCATGAAGGATCTGCTGCCGATCCTCGAGCAGGTTGCCAAGATGGGCAAGCCGCTCGTGATTCTCTCCGAGGAAGTCGAGGGCGAAGCGCTCGCCACCCTCGTGGTGAACAAGCTGCGCGGCACGCTCAACGTGGCAGCCGTCAAGGCGCCAGGTTTCGGTGATCGCCGGAAGGCCATGCTGGAGGACATCGCGATCCTCACCGGCGGCCAGGTGATCTCGGAAGACTTGGGCATCAAGCTCGAAAACGTGAAGCTCACCGACCTGGGCCGCGCCAAGCGCGTCACGATCGACAAGGACAACACCACGATCGTGGAAGGCCACGGCGATCCGAAAAAGATCGAGGGCCGCGTGAAGCAGATCAAGGCGCAGATCGAAGAAACCACCTCGGACTATGATCGCGAGAAATTGCAAGAGCGGCTGGCGAAGATCGTCGGCGGCGTGGCGGTCATCAACGTCGGCGCGGCGACCGAGACCGAAATGAAAGAAAAGAAGGCCCGTGTGGAGGACGCGCTGCACGCGACCAAGGCGGCCGTCGAGGAAGGCATCGTGCCAGGCGGCGGCGTGGCGTACCTGCGCTGCATCTCGGCGCTGGATTCGATCAAACTGGTCTCCGAGCAACAGGTTGGCGTCAACATCGTGCGCCGCTCGCTCGAGGAGCCGATCCGCCAGATTGCGGCCAATGCGGGTGCAGAAGGGTCCGTGATCGTCGAGAAAGTTCGTGGCGATAAGAATGCCAATGCCGGGTTCAATGCGGCAACGGAAGAGTATGTGGACATGATCAAGGCCGGCATTATCGACCCGACCAAGGTTTCGCGTTGCGCGTTGCAAAACGCGGCATCCGTGGCGGGCTTGATGCTCACGACCGAGGTCATGATCACCGACATTCCGGAAGAGAAGAAAGAGCCGGCAGCCGGTGGCCACAGCCACGGGATGGAGGGGATGTACTAAGAAGAGAAGAGCCGATAGCGAATAGCTGATAGCTCAGAGTAAAGAGACGAAGGGCCCGGTGGGAAACCGCCGGGCCCTTCGTGTTTCCTGGCTCTCCGCACTCGGCGAATAGACATCACGATGAAATTATTATTTGGGGCTGGTTGGATCGGTGACTGTGATGGTGCCACCAGTTGAGGCAGACGCGGTCCCTTGGCCGCTGACTCCACCCGACGTGCCCGGGCTGGAACCGCCGCCCGAGTTGCCGCTGCTCCCTCCACCGGAACAGCTCACGAGCAAGCCAAGGGTGAAAATCAACCCGGCAAACCCTCTTGCTGCCAGTCTTGTTCGGCTTGTCTGATTTCACGACAGCTCTCCCAGGATGATTCCTCTTCTGAGGTAAGACAGGCTCCCATGGACGCAAAACGGCCGTGCCGCAATCCCGAGCGTGGAACCCATAGCCAACTCGATCAGGAGCACCTCACCGACGATGATGCCGACTACCGTCTCCAGGGTAACCCGCTGGATTGAGTCACGCCCTGCACGCCTGATCCACCGTATCTCGCCACCAACTGGCTTGCCGCGTAGTTCACAATAGGCCCAAGACGTTCCTCAACTTTCCCCATTGTGGGATTGGAACTCGAAGGCTGAGTCGTCTCTCCACCCATTGTCGCTCCGAGCAGCGACTGTACCGCAGCAGCATTGGAGTTGTCGGACTTAACATCCGAGCTTTTTGCCGTGATGACCCCCACCAGTGAGTTGGTCCGTGTTTCAAAGACTCGAATGTCCATACTCACCGGCGCTTCCGATGTGATCGCTTCCTTTAGAAATCCAAAGACCTTCTTGTTCCCGCTCCCAGCGGCTTTTCCTTCCGTAATGGTCGGCTCGAAGACATATTCCACACCAGGAAAAGAGCCACTTACATCGGGTGGGCGGACGGTAAACCGATCTGTCTTCACGAGCGCCGTGATGAACAGCTGTTGGGCAACGTCTCCGGACACATCAGGAACCGTACTTGCGATTGAGGTAACCCCGACCACTCTGTGATTCCCCTCGGCGTAGCTCGGTAGAGTTCCCGTTCCGCTGAACACTACGACACCTACAATCAATCCTGCCGCTTGCCAAGCACGACGTAACTGTTGGCATGTCCTCATGATGGCTACCCTCCTTTTCAAAATGGCCGAGCTATCAATCCCAATGTTCACTTTTGGGGCACTCAACAGACCAGCCTTAGACCAGCCTTTTCTCTGCACACACCAGTCAGACAATGCGTTGCTGCGCTCATATCGGTCGCGACCTCGTGCGTAGTCGCATTTCCCCCACGCAAGACGGTCGAGCGATTGTTATTCGATAGACAAATGCCGGCGAAGATGCCGAGCCTCGGAAAGGGAGCGGTACGAGAGCTATTCGTGAGGCGTGCAAGCCGAGGACCGGCTTGCTGGCAGGAAGGCAGGTCACAGGCCTGATGGGATCCATTGCCTCCTCATCGCGTTTACCGCCCGCACTGCCCAAGGTGGCAGGCCACCTTATGAACCAGTGTGCAGTGTCTCGTCAAGCCCTCTGAGAGAGTGATATCTGTTCAAGCAACAAGCAACATACTGGCCACGGATGGACATGCACAACGATGGGAAAGATCCCGGCAGCCGCTGCAATCGAGACCGCTAGACCTTCATCACCTGAGAAGGCACAAAGGCCACACCCCGGGGCAATATGGTGGCGGGAGTCGTTTTGAGATGTGACGAACTACTCAGAAAGCAAGTACAGGAAATCTCTCGCCCCATGCACTATACGATGGATCAGGACAGTCTTGTCTTTGACTTTGTAGAAGGATAGGTAGTTGCCGATGACAAGGACTCGATAGCCGAGTCCCGCCAGCTTGGAGTCATTGGGGATACGACCGATCAGGGGATGGTCACCGAGGGTCTGTAGTCGGGCCTCGATGTATTGGAGCATCCCTGCAGCCGCCGGTGGATTTTCTGCGGCGAGGTAAGTCATCAAATCGACAAGATCCTGTTCTGCAATCGAGAGAAGACGGACCGTATAGCTATTTGACGGCACGAATCCGTTTCCTTAGGTCGGCCATCACGCGGCTCAATGATCGTCCCCGCTCTCCCGCCGCCACACGCGCTTCCGCAACCGCCAATTTTCCATACAACTCCAATGTGCGCTCCATCTCGCCGTACTTCGCAAGCGACAGGAGCACCATGTCTCCCTCACCGTTCTTGGTGATGAACACGGGCTCGTGACTCGTGTGCACTAACTCGGAAATCTGATTCGTCTTGTTCCTGAGATCCGATATCGGTTTGATGATCGGCATGGCGCGCCTCCTCTCATGTATCATAAAAAACATTTTATCATGATATGTGTCTTCTGGCTAGATGATGGACCATGGAAGGCGACAGAGGATCGGTATCATCGCTTCACTTTTCACTTCTTATGCGCCATCGCCCGCAGCGCGGATTTGAACAGCGGCGAGGTCTTCGGCATTTCGAAGAACGAGCGGAACAGATCGTGCACGACCGTCGTATGGGTTGCGTGATCGGCTTGAAACTGTTTGAGAGCCGCGCGTCGATTCTCGCTGTCGTAGCCCAGCCGAATTGCGCAGCGTTCGAGCTCGTCATGTTGATCCGGCAAGGCATGCGTCTGTAAATCATGCACCATCTGGAGTTTGTGCTCCACATCCCGGAGAAAGTGATACGCACGGACGAGGTCTACCTGTTGCTTCGCTGAAAGAATCCCTGACTTGCGAAGCCGCGCCAACGAAGTGAGGGTTCCACGATCCAGGAGCCCGGGAACACACCGGCCGGCCAGCACCTGAATGGTCTGCACGAGAAATTCGATCTCACGGATACCTCCGACGCCCAGCTTCACGTTGCGCCGCTCATGCCCGCGATCGGCCATCCTGGCATCGATCATCTCCTTCACCGCCCGCACATCTTGCAGCACGGCTAACGCGCCGGCGAGATCCGTCTTCTTCTCCGCTGTGCCGAAAATAAAGGGCTTCACCATTTTCAGGAACGATCGACCGACCTCCATGGAGCCCGCCACCGGCCAGGCTTTGAGCAAGGCCAGTCGTTCCCAGACCTGCCCGCGAGCGGCATAGTATTTCTTGTAGTCCTCCAGCGAGCGCGCTAACTGGCCGACTGCGCCTTCCGCCCGCAGCCGCAAATCCACGCGAAAGACGTACCCTTCCTTGGTTTGTTCGGCCAAGGCTTTCGTCAGCTCCCGGGAGAGGACTTCAAAGTATTCTTCATTGGAGATCCCGACCACCGCAGGCTGGTCCGTAGCCTTCCCTCGCGGTTGCCTGGTCTCGCCTTCGTGCGACTCGTAGACGTAGATCAAATCGACATCGGAACTGTAGTTCAGCTCATGCCCTCCCAGCTTGCCCATGCCCATCACCGCAAACCCGGTTTCTACCCACCGCCCCTGCCGGTTCTTGTGCATGGGCACACCGTGGCGTTGCCGGAGATCCGCATCGACAATTTCATAGGCGGCGTGGATCAACACCGATGCCAAATCCGAAAGCGTGGCAGTGGTTTCCGGCACATCGGCTAACCGCAGCAGGTCTCTTACACCGATTCGCAACATCTCCCGGCGGCGGAACCGGCGCAGCACTTCGAGCTTCAGCTCCGCCGTGGTGAGGTTCATGAAATTGCGACGCAAGCTCTTTTCGAGTCCCGCGCGCGTGGATCGTTTCGACAGCACCTCCTGCTCTGCCAGCCAATAGATCAACATGGAGTCCCGAATCAGCGTCACGGCCAGCGAGTCGCTGTTGCCCACGATGGTGCAGAGCAGATGCAGCATGCGGGGCGACGACCGGAGGTATTCAAACAAAGCGGAGCGGTTGATTCCGGTGGACAGGAGCCGTTCCCAATGATTCAGCGCCTGATCGGGATCGGCCGTCTGCGCGACCGATTCCAACAGTGGACCGAGAATCTCGGCCAGTTGCCTCCTGGCATGCGGCTCGCCGGCCATCGCCTGGATGTTGGCATCCGCCTGCGCAATGTCGTGCATGCCGTAGGGCGTGAGGAGATCAGCTACCTGCGCGGCCGTGAGCCCCGAGGCGAGGAGCAGCGGAGTAGGATCGGGCCGAGCTGGTACGGATGGCGCGCGCCGCGACCGGAACCTTGGTTGCCGGCCTGTCGCGCTGACACGGGAGGTCATGACAAGGCATTATACTGGGGCCTGCCACTGCGTACAACGAACGGCTGTTCGGGTATACTGCTCAACCGATGAGCGCATCCAGAGAACAGCTCCTCGATCACCTCACCCCGCTCTGCCGGGGAATCGGAGGGGACGTCCTTCGCGATTTCGTGTCGCGGATGGACATGGATTACTTCGAGCGCTTCACGCCAGAGGAGATCGCGCGGCACATTGAGCTGGCCGACCGGCTCGACCTCGACCACCCATGCCAGATCCTGGTAACGCAGCGGCCGGACCGTCGCATCGACATCGTCGTCGTTGCTTACGACTACTTCTCCGAGTTCGCGACGATCTGCGGCCTGCTCTCGGCATTCGGCCTGAACATTGAAGAGGGTCGAATCTATACCTTCGCTGATGCGGCTCCGTCGCAACGTCCACCGACCGGATGGCCGCCACGCGCTCTCCCGAAAACGCGGGCCGGGTTGAGCCGCAAGAAGATCGTAGACCTGTTTCGAGTCCGTCCCGTCGAAGGTACCGCCTTCTCTTCCACCGAACAGCGCCGATTGGGCGAAGAGCTGGCCCATATGGTGCAGATCCTCGATGCCGGCAAATTCGAGGAGGCTCGCCACCACGTCAATCGGCAATTGGTGGAACGGCTTGGAAAACAGCGGGCGACGTTCCGTGGGCTGCTTCAACCGGTCCAGATCGCGTTCGACAACAGCCAGTCCCCGACGGACACGATTGTGGACATCCGATCGGACGACACCCCGGCCTTTCTCTATGCCTTCGCCAATGCGCTGGCCATGCGCAACGTGTACCTTACCAAGGCGCAGTTCGAGAACGTCGGCACCAAGCTTCATGATCGCTTCTTCGTGCGGAACCGCTTCGGCCAGAAACTGGTGGACACCAAAGATCAGCAGCAGCTTCGGTTCACGGCTGCGCTTATCAAACAGTTCACCCAGGCATTGACGTGGGCGCCCGATCCCGCCAAAGCCCTCGAAGCCTTCGATCAGTTCCTCGATCTCACCGTGCAAGAGACCAAAGGCAAGGCCAAAAAACAGGCTCTCGCGTTGCTCAGCAACAAGAAAAGCTTTCCGCTCCTCGCGCGATTGTTCGGAGCGAGCGACTTCCTGTGGGAAGATTTTCTTCGCCGCCAGCACGGAAATTTACTGCCGCTCCTTCAGGACTATCGCGATGCGCCGCTGGTCAAACCGCAGGCATCGCTCCGTAAAGAACTCGATCACCTTCTGGCCCTGGCCAAGACTGAAGCCGCGCGGAAAGAGACGTTGAACCGGTTCAAAGACCGCGAGCTCTTCCGGATCGATATGAAACACATCGTCGAGCCCTCGACCAGTCTGGCCGATTTCTCTCTAGCCCTGACCGAGCTGGCCGAGGTGATCGTAAGCCACAGCCTGAAAGACTGCCGGGCCAAGCTGGAGAAGGCCTACGGTGTCCCTCGCCTGGCGAACAAGAAGCTCTGCCCGTTTTCGATTTTGGGAGCGGGCAAGTTCGGCGGCAGGGAACTCGGCTATGCTTCCGATATCGAAGTGCTGTTCGTGTATGGAGGGCCGGGACACACCAGCGGCAAGCAGGCCATCGAGAACAGCGAATATTTCGAACGCCTCGCGCAGGAACTCTTGCAGTGGATCGAGGCGAAGCAAGAAGGCATCTTCCACATCGACGTGCGCCTCCGCCCCCACGGCGGCAAGGGCTCACTGACGAACCCGCTCGACGAAATCACCAGCTACTACAGTCCTGAAGGGCTGGCCGCGCCATTTGAGCGACAAGCGTTAATCAAGCTTCGCCACGTGGCGGGAGATGTCGCACTCGGCAAAGAAGTCGAAGCCCATCGCGACCGCTACGTCTACAGCGGGGCACCATGGGACCTCGCCGCCGCCCTCGATCTTCGCCGTCAGCAGATCAAGCAGCTCGTCGAGCCTGGAACGGTCAACGTGAAACACAGCACCGGCGGACTCGTCGATATCGAATATGCCGTGCAGTACTTCCAGGTGATGCACGGTCATAAGCACGCCGGCTTACGGACGCCCAACACGATGCAAGCGCTGGCGGAACTCGTGGAGCGCGGCATTGTGAATCGGCAGGACGGCGAGAATCTACGGAAGGCCTACTTTTTCCTTCGCATGTTGATCGACGGCCTGCGCATGGTGCGGGGCAACGCGAAGGATTTAGTGCTGCCCCCGCCTGAGTCCGACGAGTTCATCTTCCTCGCCAGGCGCGTGGGTTACACGACGGAGGATTGGCAAGCAGGAGCGAGGCATTTGCAAGCGGATATTGAGCAACACATGACCGCCACCAAGAATTTCTTCGAACGGATGTTCGGTCAGCTCTGAGTCAGTAGAGTAGCAGGTCTCTCGCAGCCTCAGCCCTCGACCTACAGTTTGCACACAGGCCTAGCCTTCTATTAATGATCCGATTGCGACCGATATTCGGCTCACGTTATAAGAAAATGTGAGCCGAATCGGCTATAATTCGGTTCATGCCTTACAACTGGCAGCAAGAAGGCTGGCCCCAATTCCGATACGACCTATCCGGCGTTGAAGACGTCTTATTTGCGTTTACTGAGAGAGCCGGTCGTGCGAGCGGACTCCTGAAAGGGTTGACAGCCGACGCGCAGACGGAAGCCTCAATTGAACTGATGGTGGTGGAAGCCGTCAAGACCTCCGCAATCGAAGGGGAACTGTTGAGCCGGAAAGATGTGATGTCGTCTATCCGGAACAATCTCGGCCTGGCCCCCGAGGCGCCGGGCGGAGACAAACGGGCGGCAGGGGCCGCGGCTCTGATGATCGATGTCCGCAACAGTTTTGCGGCGCCGCTTTCCGAGGAGATGCTGTTCGACTGGCACCGGATGATTATGCAGGGCCACCGGCATGTCGCAGCCGGCCAGTGGCGGACGCACGCCGAACCGATGCACGTGGTGTCCGGGCCGGTGGGACATGAACGGGTACATTTTGAAGCGCCGCCGTCGTCGCACATTCCCAAGGAGATGGCACGCTTCATCCAGTGGTTCAATGGCACCGCCCCGGGCGGGAATGCGGAGATTCGGAAAGCGCCGGTGCGCGCGGCTGTGGCCCATCTCTATTTCGAGTCGATCCATCCATTCGAAGACGGCAATGGCCGCATCGGCAGAGCTTTGTCCGAAAAGGCGTTGTCGCAGGGGCTTGGACGACCGGCCCTGTTGAGCCTGTCCAGGGTCATTGAAGCAAAACGGAAGGAGTACTACGACGCGCTGAAGGAAGGGCAGCAGTCGAACGAGATCACGCCCTGGATCATGTGGTTTGTCCACATGGTGCTGGAGGCGCAAGTCCAGGCCGAAGAACTGATCGAGTTCACACTCAAGAAAACCAGACTGTTCGAACGGTTTCGCAATCAGCTCAACGAACGGCAATTGAAAATTCTCCGCCGCATGCTCGAAGAAGGCCCAACGGGTTTCGAAGGCGGCATGAGCGCCAAGAAATACATGTCGATCACGGGAACGTCCAAAGCAACGGCCACGCGCGACTTGCAGGACCTGGCAGACAAGGGAGTGTTCGTGCCTGCCGGCGGCGGCCGAAGCACGCATTACAAGGTCAACTTGTAGGAAGAGTTGATCGGCGTAAAATGAAGGGTTTGGTACTCCCGCCGGCCGATTCCGACAAGTTCATCTTCCTCGCCCGCCGCGTCGGCTATACCACCGACGACTGACAGACGGGGGCTAGGCAGTTGGAGACGGATATTGGGGGAGCATATGAAAAGAGTGCGTGAGTTTTTCGAACGATCGTTTGGGAAATTATAGGGAGGCGGGAGCATCATATTTGGTCGCCGGAAACCCATACGTCCTCCACCTGCCTCCCCATCGCCTCTTGACCCGGCCGCCTGTTCAGCATAGTATCGACACCGTCTCTACATTGAGAACGGTGCATGAGAACAAGAGCGCAGAAGTGGGGCAACAGTCTCGCGGTCCGAGTCCCCAAGAGCGTCGCCACGCAGGTCGGACTCAAACCGCAGGACGATTTGGAGATCGAGGTGCAGGATGGCAATGTCGTCTTGAAGCCGCACCTCCGCCGGACGTATCGCCTTGACGACCTCGTCAAACGGATCACCAGAAAGAACGTGCACGGCAAAATCGACGCGGGCGTTCCAGTCGGCCGCGAGATTTGGTGATGAAGAAACCCGCCTATGTCCCAGACCGCGGGGACATCGTCTGGCTGCAATTCAATCCTCAGGCCGGTCATGAACAGGCGGGGCATCGGCCCGTACTCGTCCTCTCATTGGCGTCTCCGCAGTTTCGTCACGAAGCTTCATGAATAATGCGGGCTAGGTGGAGGTTGGGAAGTTGTGCGATTCGGGAGGAGGCGGGTTCGCTGATTTCCGCCGGCTACGGCTGCGAATTCCACCGATAGCTCTTCTTCTCGGTGAATTGAGAGAACCTAACATCTCTGCGGCCTCCGACATCGTCAGTTCCCGCCGATGTCGTCGCGCAACTCTTCAACCCACACCTGCCCGCGCCTCGGCAGGCGGGTCTGTCACACCTCCTGTAGGACGGTCGCCCGTGTCATGATGGCCCTCCTTGAGAGCGCACCGTAACCCGGACCGATCACGTGCTACCTACAAGCCGGGCCCGCACATCTTGACCGCCCACACTCAAGCCGCGTACTGTGATCTCACGTGCTGAACACACCAACATCCAGTCGCAGTAATCGAGCGCCCGCAACCCGCAATGTTGGATGGCAAGACCCGACCCCAAATCTTGAATTACACTTTCATTAACGCCGAGGTCGATCCCGTGACATTCATTCCGGTAGTAGGTTTGTTTGCCGGAACCGCCACGTCAGAGGTGTCACAGGTAACGGTGTCGTTCAACAACAAGGGCATGGTGCAGTATTTCCAAACAAACAAGAGTCAAGCAACGGGTGGTCCGGGGGCCGGTTCTCCAAGGTGATTTATGAGAATAACTTGGCATTTCTTCAGCGTGTCCTACGTTCTTTGCCTCTGCCTGCTGTTCGCTGCTTGTGCCAGTGTCGAAAGTTTGGAACGCCAGGGCGGAGGCAGAACTTACCACCAGCCCTACGCCGTCACTTATCGAAGTGCAGTGGAGGCCTTGGAAGATCTTGGTTTCATCGTGAAATCGGACGATCGCGAGCGAGGTGAGATTCGCGCCCAGTTCGGCCAGTACCGCAAGGGATTTCTTTCTCTCTGTTATGGGAACGTGATCGGAGTGTTTCTGACCCCTGTGGGTGAGAATGAAACCAAGGTAGAAGTCCAGGAAAAATATGTCTACAGCATTCAAACCAATCTAGACTGCGACGAGAAAGCTCCTCTCGTCTTTTCCAAGTTAGGAGCCAAACTATCGAGTGGCGTCTTCTTGGCCAGCGCATCTGCTACCCCATCTGAATCCTTACCGATAGTTGTCGATGAGGTCTTCGACAATCGCATCAAGGACTTGGCCCGTCAACTCTCATTAGGGCTGCAGAATAACCGCGTCACTCGGCTCGCCGTTCTCCCCTTTGAGGACGCGTCGCATGGGTTAAATAAACCCCTCGGAAACTACCTGACCGACAAGTTGACGATGGAGCTTTTCAAGACAGGCCTAGCCAAGATTGTAGAACGCTCACGTCTCACCAAGGTCTTCGATGAACTGAAACTTGGAACGAGTCCGACCTTCGACGACACAACAGTGAAGAGCGTAGGCCGTCTCTTAGGCGTTGATGCTGTGGTGCTCGGGGCATTTGCCCAACTTAGTTCCCAGAAGGTTGACGTCAATTCGCGTCTTGTGAATGTTGAGACGGCCGAAATTCTTGCAATGGGATCAGTTCAGGTGCCGACGGCCTCATTCCGGAAGCTGAGCCCGTGAAGCAGCCCCAATACTTTGGTTCGCCTGGACGGGGTCAGGTCTTGCAATCACACATTGGATGAGCCAAGCCAGAGCTTCACTGGCAAAGACGCAAAGACGGGGTCAGTTCTTGACTTTGCACTTGGCGAAGACGCGCACCAGGGGAAACGGGGTCTTGCCATCACACATGACGTAGTTTCCCGGCGCGAACGGAAACGTAAGGGGTCGGGAATCTTTTCCGACCGGCCCGTTTCCCGGCGCGCGGCGACGCTTCTCTCTTAGCCCGTTCGGTCTACGTCTAACGATTCGCGGTCACGGCGAGGCGGAACCCTAATGCGTGGAGGAGCACATCGAGGCTCCTGAATTCAGGATTGCCGCGCTCGGAGAGCATCTTGAAGAAGATATAGCGATTTGATCGAGTTCTCTGCCCCCTCATACGGGCGGTCAAAATTCGAGGACGTGACTTCTCGCGTCAATAACGATAAGCTCCGCCGCAACTGTGAGCGATGAACTCGACATCCTGAAATCGGTCGCGGCGCGGTTGGAGGCGGCCGGCATTCCCTACATGGTCACGGGGTCCATGGCGACCAACTTCTATGCCACGCCCCGGATGACACGCGATATCGACCTCGTTGTCGAGTTGGGGGAGGCGGACGTGGAGCGCGTCGTGAGCCTTTTTCAGGACGACTATTACATCGATCGAGAAATGGTCCGGCAGGCGGTCAGCCATCGGTCCATGTTTAACATGATTCACAGCACGGTCGTGGTCAAGGTGGATTGTGTCGTCAGAAAAGACAGTGAATATCGGCGCGAAGAATTTTCTCGGCGCCGCACCGTAACCATTGACGGTCAGCCGGTGAGCCTCGTGGCGCCGGAAGACCTGATTCTGTCCAAGCTGGATTGGGCCAAGGAGAGTCGCAGTCAGATGCAACTCGACGACGTGCGGAACCTGCTCAGATCGGTGCAGAACCTCGACCGCGCGTATCTGAAGCGATGGGCGGATCGCCTGGGGCTGGCTGAGCTCTATCGTGAGGGGCAACCATGAATGATACGCCGCCTGATGTAGCCGAGCGGTATCGGGCCATGCTGCTGCAGCGGACGGGAGCAGAACGCCTGATCATGGGCTGCGCCATGCGCGACACCGCGCGGGCCTTCGTGGAAGCCTCCCTGCGCGAGCAAGACCCGCAGGCCACCGCGGAGGCGATCCGCAAAGGCCTGTTTCTTCGTTTCTACGGCCACGAATTCGATGCCCCCACGCGTGCCAAGATTCTTGCCGCCATCGAACAAGCGGGGCAGCCGTGAAACATTGGGGCCTGACATCATTTTCTTAGCCGGTCGGCTGAGAAATGGCGGCTCCATTGGCAACCGTCCGATCTGAAATGGCACGAGCATCCGGGCCCGTCATCGAGCGATCGGATCGACGACTTGGTTTGAGAAATCGAGGCCGAGCCGCTGGCCTGCTTCTGCGGATGAGTAGACAAGGGTACGGCTATCAGGTCTCTCGTGGCTGTGCTTCCAATAGTGCCCCGCAAGCAGGCGGCTTTTCCGAGCCCCTCAGGTGGCAAAGGCAAGACCTCGTCCGGCTTTCATACCTTATTCGCGAAGCAGTCTTAACTGGCTGCAAAAGAGCCGCGAATCGGAGCGCGATGGGAGGCTGGCCGGACTGATCAATCAGAAAAAGTAGCCTGTCCCCTTTTCCTTCTTTGTCCCCTTTTCCTTCTTCTTTTCCTTCTTCCCCTTTTCCTTCTTTCTTTTCCTTCTTGTCCCCTTTTCCTTCCCGTGATGGGTTATTCCACAGGAATCATCCTGAGAAAATCGACCAGGCGCACAATGGGAATGCCTTCAAACTCTTTGAGCTTAAGAAGATGGTGATCGCCAGTGACGATAAGATCGGCCTGAGCCATCACCGCGCACTCAAGAATGCGGTTATCGGGCACATCCTCAAGCACTGTCACTTTGCGCGACGGACGGACGATTGTCGCCGCGCGGCCAATCATCTTCAACGCAGCGGTGATGTCTTTTTCCGGTTGATCAAACTTTGCGCGAAGGATGCGAGCGGTCTCTGTGAGGATGGGAACTGAACAGTACAGTTCAACCTTACGGCGATGGGCAAGCAGAAAAGCGTCTTCGCTTTTGCTGCCATGAATGATGAAGGCCGACACGAAGATATTCGTGTCGAAGACCACCTTCATCAGCGGTCCTCAAACACGATCCGTTCAACGTCCTCCTCGGTCAGCACCCCTTGCTTCCTGGACCGGCGCGCCATCTTGCGCTGGAGCGCGAAGAATTCTTGTTCCTCGCACTCTGCCTTGTAGGTATTCACCATCCGGCGAAACAGGTCGCTCTTGGTCGTCCCCTCACGCTCCGCGAGCCGCTCATACTCTCTCGCAAGCGCGGGACTGACCGAAAACCCCAGCACCGCCGTTTTTCGTGCCACGAGTGACTCCTAGTTTAACTGGGTTAAACTCTAGCACGCCTGCGAAACCATGGCAATCCTAACAAGAGATATAGGGGTCAAGAGAACAATTTCGTTGACAGCAGACCGGCAGAAAAGTAGGGAAGCGGCTGAAAGGGGAAACGCAGGGACGACCGAAAGGGTGGACCGCTCCTTAGAAATTGCACTCTTGACCCCGATTGTCCCCAAGATCGGTGGACCCTCCTGCAGCGCGTTCGAACCTTTTTTGAGGCCCAAGGCCCCTGATCCTCGCATTCCCGCCGCTTGAGCGCCTGTCACGCCCCTTGCGTGCGCCCATTCGGATTGGCCTTGCGGTGGCAAGGGGGCGTGCCAGGCGCGCTTTGCCTCGGTCACTCGCCTTGCAGAGGCTCTGAGGGTCTCTGTCCTCGGGCTCCAGCCCCGCAGGGTCTTCCGCTGCCTGCGGCCAGAGCCCCTCTGGAGCCGCAAGGCTCGTGCCCTCGGCGTTCGGATCGCGCAGAACTTCTCAGACTCTCAACCCCCGCAAGCGAGCACCGCCCAGCCTTCCGGCCCGCCCAAGGCAACCAGGCAAAGAAGATCGCCCCCAAAGAGTTCGCGGGAGACTGCCTGCGACAGACTCCCGCTCACCAGACTGTAAAGGTGTGGCTTCGTGGCTCGCGCCACCAAGCCAATCTTCCATCTACGGTCCCCCGCCCGCCCGGCTGTCTCAGTCGGGCGGCTTCAGCCCCTCCGGGTCTTTCGCTTCCGCCCTTGGTGAGCCAGCCCTCCCCCTTTAGATGAGATGCAAGAAGTGGTACTCTTTGTCCGCCCGGTCCCCGCACGAGCGCATACGTGGTTGGGTCACCCGATGAAGCGTCAGACAGCCATTCCACTTATTAGTCTCTTCTCTGGCCCCGGGGGACTGGATCTGGGATTCCGGCGAGCCGGGTTCAAGACAGTACTCGCGATCGACTCCAATAAGGCAGCCGTAGAGACTTACAATCGGAATACCCGGCCTGCCGTAGCCCAACAATGCGATCTTAATGCGCTTCAGAAAGAGACTCTTATATCGATGCTTAGGAAAGCATCACCAGGCCAGGTCCCTCGCGGAGTTATTGGTGGACCACCCTGTCAGAGTTTTTCTTTGGGAAATGTGCGGAAAAAGCGGCACGACCGGAGGTCGCGCCAGGGCTTGGTCTTTGCGAGATTGGTGCAAGCATTGAATCAGGAGTTCGGACTTGACTTTTTTCTCTTCGAAAATGTCGTTGGCCTTCGGACATCCCGCCACAGGAACCGCTTTAAGGCTATCTTGCGGGAACTGCGCAAGGCAGGATTCAATTTGTTCGTCCAGGAACTCGACTGTGGCGCATTTGGAGTGCCACAGCGGCGTCGGCGCCTGATCGTTGTGGGGATCAACCGCGCAAAGTACCCATGGGTGAAGTTCGAGTTCCCAATCGGCTCTGCCCAGCCTGCGACTGTGCGTGATGTAATAGGCGGGTTGCCTCGGCCCACCTTTTATCGTCGCGGACTCAAACCGCGTGATATCCCATTTCATCCTAATCACTGGACTATGAATCCCCTGTCGCGGAAGTTCCGCAACGGCATCTTCGGAAACGGCCGCTCCTTCAAGAAATTGGATTGGAAGAAGCCCAGTTACACTGTTGCCTATGGAAACAGGGAGATACATGTCCATCCGGATGGACATCGCCGGCTTAGTGTCTTGGAGGCGATGCTCCTGCAGGGCTTCCCCCGCACCTATCAATTTCGAGGCACCCTAAGCGATCAGATAACCCAAGTCTCCGATGCGGTTCCACCTGCTTTGGGAGAGGCCATTGCGCGAGCCATCAAGCTGTCCATCTACTCCCCGATTACCGTGCTACAGGCCTCCCTCCTAGGGTGGTTCAAGCAAAAACAGCGGCGCTTCCCATGGCGGCAAACACGCGACTCATTCCGCGTGTTGTTGGCCGAGAAGCTGTTGCAGCAAACGGCTGCTACCCGAGCGGTCGTCAGAGCTTTCCGAGAGATAGTTAGGCGTTACCCAAGCTGGGCCGCGTTGGCGGAAGCGCCAAAACAGGAACTGAAGCGAATCGTGGCACCCTTGGGATTCGCCTATCGCGCTGTTGAGCTCCGGCACCTGGCACGCGCAATCGTCCAGCGCCACGGGGGGAGGGTGCCGCCAAATCTGAAGAGCCTGCTGGGACTACCTGGTATTGGCGACTACTCCGCACGAGCCGTGATCTCCTTTGCGTTCAGGCAGCCATTCGCGGTCGTCGACACTAATGTTGCACGCTTCCTCGTACGGTATTTCGGGCTAAAGCTACGCTTGACGCAAAATCCTGCCCGTGACCGCCGACTGCAACGCATTGCTGACGCAGTTGTGCCGCCAGATGCCTCACGAGATTTCAACCTTGCTGTGCTCGACCTGTGCGCTTCTCACTGCAAGGCAAGGCAGCCGGAGTGCAACACTTGTCCCGTCCGAGCCCAATGCGCTTACTGGAACATGAATGTGAGGGGCGCTGCGGTTACACTCTCCCGAGTCAGCGCGGGCGTGACCAAATAGAAATGGCCATGGAAGATTTAACCTATTACGTGTTCGCAGGCTTCGCGCTCATAGTAGCGGCCGGGTTTGCCATTAGGGCATTGAGGCGGCGTAAGCTCGATGAAAGGGCGGGCCAGCCCCCTGCATCAGATCAACGCGCGCCGACAGAGCCGCCCAGCGAGGCTGATGAGAGCTTAGAGAGAACTGAAGAGCGGCCTTCTCTTCATGCAAGAATTCCGAGCGTCGGGGGCGCAGCTAGGCAGGGGCAGGCGGCACAGGCCTCTCTTGCGGTGGAGCCAGAGCGAGTACCCTCGTTAGATTCTGGTGCTATTGAGCCTTGCGAGTCCCACGCCGCCAGCACTGAGCATTCCGAGGTGCAACCTTCCGAATCGCCAGGTCCTCTCGATGTTCAGTCAACTCCTGCTGCCTCAGCACTCGAAGCCAAGGACGACAAATCACAGGAACCCCGAAGCTCCGTGACCGCTGGTGCTCAGCTCCGCGAAGAGCCCAAAATAGAGATGGTGGAACCGGTTCCTGTCCGCGACACAGCCGAGTTGGGATTCACACAACCTCTGCCAGAGCCAGTCGTCCCAACCAAAGCGCAGACTGAGCCAATCGAGCCGCACCCTATCGGAGAACAGGAACCGACACGCGAACTAGGTCCGGCTACATTGCATACTGCTGGCGCTCTGATGCCACCGCCAGAATCCAAAGCTGAGCCGACGCCTGCCCCCTTGACGGAACAAGGACAGGAAAGCGAAAGCACGTTTGGCAACCAGATGGCGATGCAAGCAGGCCGCCGTCCGGCGCGGTACCGTCCACCTCCTGCCAGACCTCCCGGACCACGAACGGCTGAACCGAGAGAGACACGCCCACCCCAGCATGGACTGCCGTTGGAGATACGCTTGCAGGCGCACCCGGACCGGCATGATTTCTGCTCATTCAGGCTGCTCGCCCAACGTCCAGAGGGTTCACTTCCCGAGTTGGAGGCGCGCGGGAGTGACGGGGCTGTGAGACTCATCGAGTCCGGTGATGATTGGTATGAAATTGCGACGGAACGCGACTTAAGTGCTTGGCTCTCAAACGGCATTGTTCTCATGGAGAAGGAGCGCGGTGAGCCGCGACTGAGCTGGCAGCTAAGTCGCCGAGATGTCCATGTGCTTGCTGGGCAACCAGGCGCTGGGCTTGTTTCGACCACCCGTTTGTGCATTGGGCGAAAGCACTTGGTCCTCTGCCGGGCTAGTCGTGCAAGCGAGGTTTCTGACGTTCTGGCCGGGGCGGGGTGCGGTTCTCTTTCGGCGTGTTCGGAAGAATTCGGAGCCCCTCCGGGCTGGGTTTTCTTCTGGCCGGTCATCCCCCTTCATCCTCTGACTCCAACGCCAGGGGACGACATCCTGAATGTGTTGCGTCCTCAACCCGAACTTGAGTTGGCCTTGGAGGGTGGTCTATGGTTGCGCGATTCCACATGGCTCGCAGGTTACCCACCGCAGATTAGGGTGACCGGCGTACACCCACTGGAAGCCGTCGTTTCCATTGACGGCCAGCCTGCGCAGAAGACTGAAGACGGAAGCTACATAAGCCCGGGGCATGACCAGCCGGGAGACCACCTGGTCTGGTGCGCAGGCAAATCACGGAGTTATTCACTTTGCACACCAGAAGTTCCTCGGGAGAGTTGGGAATCATACAGTTTTCCTGGCGGAACCCTCTGCGGCGCTTCCGCTTCGCCCCGTGTCGACGTAACCCGGCCACCGGTCACTGTGCCCACATCGAATCCGCTGCTCATCGGGCCCGTCCCAGGTCAGGTCTTCCTGTGTCCGGCAGGAGTCGTTACCGAATGGACAGGATTTGTTCCATTCCAAGTTGCATGGGCTCTACCTTCTGACCCGCTTCATTGCGACCGCTCGTCATGTCACGTGCTGCTGGTCACGCAGGTTTCGCCAGTGCGTGCATTGCCGCCTGCGGTGCGCCGGTCCGCCATCGCCAGCGCACAACGACGTTGGTGCCAGGCCATTCGCGATTGCCGAAGGAAGGGGCTGACCGCTACGCCTCCCACCCCCCAAATTGAGGCCCTTTGGACCGCCTACGCCGCGCAAGCGAGAGCCCTGTGGAGGAGACTCAAGTAGTATGGGTCCCAATGAACTCCTCTTCTGGCTCTCGGCCAGGCACGCAGGTTCGTGGTCGCAATTTCGCTCTGCAGTCGAAGAGATCATGGAAAATGATTCAAACGCCACCAGCAGTCCTGATGGCATACCACTTTACCAGCGAATGCGGTTTAGCCTCCAGCAGCTCGCGCACGTGGAGTTCGACGCGAACGGATGCGAATCTGGTTGGCGCGTGGCACCTCCTGTGCTGGCGTTGTCCCCGCAGAAGGGCTGTGTCCTGGGCATCCTCTGTGGCGCTCGGCTTCCTGAACTCGTGCGCACTTTGCAAGAGGAAGCGGAGTCTGTTCGATTCGAGCGGTACAAAGGGCCAGAACATCCCGACGTGATTCGTTTCCTGGCTGAAGACACCGGAATTTTAGAGGCGCTCGCGGGTCGGATTGGCGTGGTTGTCCAGCGGCACGCTTCGGTTTCAATTCTTTCGTGCCTCCCACGGATCACAGATCTCTATGGCTGGCACGCCCGCGAAGCCGCACTACCCTTCGGCCGAGACTGGAAGGTCAGTCGCTTCGAGGTGATCCGAAGGAGGTGCCGTTGGGTTGACTCGTCGGTCGAAGAGGCAAACAAAACACGGGACGGGCTGTTTAGGTTTACGCGGTTCCAGAGGGAGCACTACCTCCGCCTTGATGGGCGGACCTATCGTGTCGGAGGCCAGATCGGCAAGTTCTATCAGGTGGTTCAGCGCCGTCGCCAACTTCTTCGCTACGACCGCGCCACTCGCCAACTGACCGTTCCAGACATTTGCCGGCCTCCTCTCCTTGTGGACCGTGCACTGGTGCTCTGCTCAGGTTTCTTGCCTCGATACGATTCAGCCCCGGGCATCCTGACTTACAAGGAAGTGCCCGCGGGGATTGCCGGTAAGACGGCCACCATACTTTGCCAGGAATGGATATGAACAACCCGAACCAACTCTTTGAGTCACTGAAAGAGATGTATCTCCGTTATCTCGACAGCCCATTCGACCTTCGCTATCCAGACCTGCGGGCTGAACGTCGCATTCTTCTCGATAGGGACCAGCACATTTATCGTGAACCGCTCATTGAGCCGGTGCCGCTCTATGAGGCCTGCGGGCAGAGTTTCTCTGCCATGGCGCAAGACCTCCTGGCGGGCAGTTGGACGGCACAGGAAATTTCGGATGTTGCGGGCTTCGTCTCCCTCGAGCTATTTCCAACCACACGCCAGCCATACACCCATCAGCGTGACGTTTTCCGCGAGGCGGTTCAAAACAGTAATGATGTGGTGGTGACGACAGGCACTGGGTCGGGAAAGACAGAGTGCTTCTTGCTGCCGGTTCTGACCGTGCTAATACGGGAGTCTGCTAACTGGGGCCCAGCACCTGCGCGTCCAGCAAATTGGGACTGGTGGAACCACGGCGCACGTCGGATTTCGCAGCGGGGACATGAGATGGCGGCGGCACGACCCGCTGCGGTGCGGGCGCTCATTTTGTACCCGCTAAACGCTCTTGTGGAGGACCAGCTCGGCCGGCTGCGAACGGCTCTGGATGGCGCACGGGCGCGACAGTGGTTGCAGACACGGCGAGCTGGCAATCGCTTTTATTTTGGTCGTTACACAGGCCGGACACCTGTGCCAGGGCTGCAAACGCCTGCGAAGGTTAGTCGTCTGCGGCAAGAGTTAATCGAAGCTGAACTAGCAGCGCAGCGAGTCGCTGGGTCCCCAGCGGAGCGTTTCTTCGCGAGGGTTGACGGCGGGGAGATGTGGTCGCGCTGGGACATGCAGGAAAGCCCTCCCGACATTCTGATCACGAACTATTCTATGCTTAACATCATGCTCATGCGTCGCCTAGAGGCACCGGTTTTCGACTTGACCCGCCAGTGGCTAACCGCAGACCGCTCGCGCGTGTTCCACCTAATCGTAGACGAACTACACACGTATCGTGGTACGCCGGGCACGGAAGTGGCGTATCTCCTCCGCGTGCTCCTTGAGCGGCTCGGGCTGACTCCAGATTCGCCACAATTGCGCATCATCGCTTCGAGTGCGTCAATTGCCGGGGACACATCTGGCAGGGAGTATCTCGAACAGTTTTTCGGGCGGGACCGAAACCGATTCAGTATCATTTCGGGCAACATGGTGCCTCCGCGCGCAGGGGCAGTTTCGCGTGTGCAGGCGCACGCCCTGGCGTTCCGCGACCTTGGAAGGGATCTTCGGAACGCGAACTCAGGCAACCTGGTCGCGGCAGTCGCTCAATTCCAGCAAGCGGTAGGTGCCCCGCCACCGTCTGGCAATTCGCTGGAAGAAACCTTGCAAGGAGCCTTGGAGCATATCGCGGCTCCTTCAGCCCTCCGTGTTGTGTGCACTTCATCAAGCTCCGCCGCAATGAGGCCACGCACGCCGACAGAGATTGGAGAAGCCTTGTTTTCTGCTTTGCCCGCAAGCGAGCGGAAAGACGCAGTTGAAGGTCTGCTCGCCGGCGTTTGTCTCGGATGTGCAACGAACGGAGCACTGCCTATCCGTGCGCACCTTTTCCTCCGTAACTTGCAGGGCTTGTGGGTCTGCCCCAACCCGGCCTGCACCGCCGCTCCACCGCGAAACATGCCATGCCCTGTGGGTAGCCTTCACTACGCGCCTGCGCTCACGTGCACATGCGGTGCGCGTGTGCTCGAACTGCTCTATTGCGAAGCATGCGGTGAGGTCTTTCTCGGTGGCTACCGCCGTGCGGGGACGAGTCCAAACGAGTGGTATCTCAGCCCAGACCATCCAGACTTGGAATCCTCCCCAGATCTTGTCTCCCTCAACAGGGACTACGCCCGCTATGCCGTATTCTGGCCCGCTCCGGACGGCGCCACGCCAGCTAGCCCCACATGGCAAGAAGACAATGTCGCGCGCCGCTGGCTACAGGCACACTGTGTGGTAGCCGAAGCCAAGGTGGCGGACGGCGGCCGCCCCGGAACACTTCGGGGCTACCTTTACTATGTTCCGCCCCTGCACGGCCCGAACGGCGAGATCCTCGATTGGCGAACGCTAAATCTAGCCGAAAGCGCCGGGTTCGCGTTTCCGGAATGTTGCCCGCGTTGCGACACAAAATGGAGGCGGGGAGAAATTGGCGTCATCCGCACTCAACGCACCGGCTTCCAAAAGTTGGCGCAAGTTCTTTCCGAGGTGCTCGTGCGGGAGTCCGGTCAGGCCAACCCCGATGCACGGAAGCTGGTCGTGTTTTCGGACAGCAGGCAGGACGCGGCCAAGCTTTCAGCAGGCATGCGTTTCGCCCATTACCGTGACGCATTGCGTCAGGCGTTGGCAGTTGCGCTTAGGAACCAGCGGCAGGGCGTCGAGGCGTTCTGGAGACAGGTGAATGGACAGGTGCTGTCTCCAAGTGAACAACAGGAAGCTGCCGCTTTCGCTGCACAGCGGCCCAGTGACGCTCTGGCTCTCAGCATGGCGGCCAACCCTCAGACGGCAAACCGGCCTTCCACTCAGGCGCCCCACCTGACCTGGCAACAAGTAGCTCAGGCCATTCGCAACAGGGCGGCCAGTGGTCCCTTCCCCATTACGCCACTGGCGTTGGACGCGGCAGGACAGTTACTCCGCTGCGGAATGAATCCGGGAGGCTGGGCCCAAGAAGTGCTCTGGAGAGACTGGAGGGAAGAGCAGGGGCATTGGCGCGAACTTTACGACTGGCTTGCAAGCGGGACGCCGGCCGAGAAGCCGCAACATCTGCTGACCGCAGGCCAGCAAGCTCACCTGCAAAGGATTCATCGGCAGAGCGAAGAAGAAGTGATGGACATCGTGTTCGCTTCCGGACGGAGGAGCCTCGAGTCGCTGCGGCTGGCCTACGTTACGACCGACCGCATTACCCACCCCGCGCCGACTCCGCTTGTGCAGGAGGGCATTGATGGAGCCATCCGCATCCTTGGCTCACGCCGGAAACTGGCGTCCAAAAACGCCAACAGTTCGCCGTCCATCCCCGCCTATCTCCGCGACTATCTCGAAGCTGTGGCAAACCAGAACAGTCTTGTTCCGGCAGACTTTCAGAGAGACGTGGTCAATCATCTGAGGAACCACGGCTACACTAATCAGTTCGTGCTTCAGGATCAGAGACTTTGCTTGCAGCCGCCCGTCGGCATTTTTTACGAGTGTCCGCAATGCCGGCGGATTCATCTCCATCAAGCTGGTGGTATCTGCACCGACTGTTTGACACAATTAGGGCTAGCTCAGCCCTTGCAAGCAAACCCGCCAGAAGATGACTACTACGGGTATCTTGCGACACGCGCAGGCGAGCCCTACCGGCTGAATTGCGAGGAATTGACAGGGCAGACTGACAAGGAGGACGCACGGCGCCGCCAGCGTCTTTTCCAGAACATAGTGTTGCCACAGCAAGAGAACCCGCTAACTGACGAGGTGGATCTACTCAGCGTGACTACCACGATGGAGTCCGGCGTGGACATCGGTGCCTTGCTGGCGGTCATGATGGCGAACATGCCGCCAATGCGATTTAACTACCAGCAACGCGTTGGTCGCGCTGGCCGGCGCGGAGCGGGCCTGTCGGTGGCGCTCACTCTTTGCCGCGGTCGCAGTCACGACGACTACTACTTCCAGCGGCCGGACCGAATCACGGCCGACCCGCCGCCTGCGCCCTACGTGGATGTCAGCAGCGGACCAATTATCCGTCGCGTGATAGTGAAAGAAGTGCTCCGTCAGGCCTTCGCACCTCTCGGCCTTCCGTCTTCTGCGGACAGCGTTCACGGCGAGTTTGGTGAAGCTCCAGATTGGCACCAGCCTCTGCCGCCCGGAACCGGCCCGCCCGTGCGCGTCTTAATTGCGGACTGGATTCAAACTCACCCACAGGAAATCGAACGCATCTGCGATGTGTTGCTCGTGCGGACCAATCTACACGCACGTCGGCAGGCGCTGCTAGATTTCGCAAGAAACGATTTGGTGCCAACAATCGACGCGATCGCATCGAGCGCGGCATTCCCACAGGTGAACCTGAGCGAGCGGCTGGCCAACGCCGGGCTGCTACCGATGTTCGGCTTTCCCACGAACGTGCGACTACTCTTTCACAAGGATCCCACCCTATCCGAATGGCCTCCCGAGAAAGGAGTTGTGGACCGGTCTCTCGACATAGCCATCAGCCAGTTTGCCCCTGGCTCAGAGTCAGTCAAAGACGGGCTGATCCACACGTCCATCGGTGTGGTCCACTACTTACCTGGCCCGACGTCAGTCGTAGAACAGCCCAACCCACTTGGCCCCGCGCGACCCATCGGCCTCTGTCGAAATTGCCAGGCTGTGGATCATTCACCCGCGCCGGGAACAAACTGTCCCGTCTGCAATGCTGGGGCCCCCGACTTTCGCGTCATTGAGCTCAGTCAACCCCACGGGTTCCGCACCTGGTATGGAGCCAGCCGCAACTTTGACGGTCTGTTCGAGTGGACCCCGCGTGCCTCGCGACCGAAGACCGGCGCCACGCTCCACCCGCTCACTCCGCGTGCGAACTTCGGAGTCTGGGCAGGGCAAGAGACTGTCTTCGTTATAAACGACAACGATGGGGAGTGTTTTGACTTCCACAAGCTCATCGGCAGAGAAACGTGGGTGACTCAGGACGCTTTGAACAGGAGCAACGTGCCTGTCAATCAAATTGATCTCTCTGTTCCCCCAGTCCACCGGGCGCTCGCATCAGTCAAGCAAACGGACCTGCTCGTGCTGGGAATCAGGCAGTGGCCACAAGGCGTTCTTGCCTCACCCCTCAACGTTGACGGCAGGGCCGCGCTGTATTCCCTCGGCTTCCTGCTTCGCCGTGGGGCAGCCGATCTCCTAGACGTGGATGAACGCGAACTCAAAATAGGGCTGCGTGTCGTGCGCGAAACATCGGGAGAAATTACCGGCCAGATTTTCATCTCAGACACCCTGGAGAACGGCGCAGGCTACAGTTCTCGCCTGGGCCAGCCCGCCGAAACACAAAACCTTCTGGAGTATGTGAGTGGCGCAAACGACCAGACTTTCTATGCACCCCTGGTGTCCGCGGCGCACGCAAGTAGCTGCCAGACTTCCTGCCCAGATTGCCTCCGTGACTTCACCAATCTCGGCTTCCATAACATCCTTGACTGGCGGTTAGGATTAGATCTCGCCCGACTAGCCCTCGACGCCACTGCGCCAGTTGGTCTAGATGTTCCCTATTGGGTACAGCTTGCAGGTGCGGCCTCTCAAGCCTACTTTGGTGCTCAGCCCGGTTGGGTAGTTCAGAGTTTTGCCAACTTACAAGCTGGTCGCCGGGGCCAAATTGTCGAGATCATATCTCACCCATTGTGGTCCCGTGATCCAGCAATCCTGCATCCGAGGTTGGTTCAAGCTCGTGACGAGGCACGCGCCGGAGGCGCCATTACAGTCCGGTTTAAGTCCTTGTTCGACGTTTTGCGAAGGCCCTATTACTAGACGGGAGTACGGTTCCGGGAACCTTTTCCGGCGATCTTCGGAAGGGCCTCATGGGACTTCCATTTACGGTCGTGCCACATCCGCTTGGTAACACGGAGTTCGGGGTAATTGATCCACGCGAGGAACGCCTTCGCCACCAACAGGATTTCCTCGATCCGGGCGAACTCGCGCCGGAGCCGGTCCTTCTCCGCGAGCAGCTTCGCTGCCACCCGCCCGAACCCGCGCCTGAGACCGTCGAGGTACTCTAGGTTGGCGGCTTGCCAATTGATAAATTGATCTTGCACCGTCTGCCGCTCTATACCGCTGTGTGTATGCTCTCATTCCACCCGGTACTGGTATCCCGATTCCGTCCTCTCGGCAACGAGCTTCGGGAACCTTGATCCAACGAGGCGGAGGAACTGCAATGCGAGATGTGGAAGGGTGCCGCTGGCCTCGCGCCTTCTTATCTGGTGAAGGTTGCATATCGCGTCAGCCTCCTGTACTTGCCGAACTGCGTCGCGGATTCGCCACCGCCTCAAATAGTATTCTGCCATCTTGAGCTTTGCCCGCGCTGCGAATCCCTCGCTCATTGCCGCTTCAAGCTCCTCCACACCTTCCAGCAGCAGGTTATGTCCACGCTTCCAGAGCCCGTGTTGGACTAGCGCGTGACCGAGATCGGCCTTTCCCTCAGCAAGGGCTGCGCCGCGCATACCAGCGTCTTTTCGGAGTCTGAGACTCTCTTCGAATGCCGCAACCGGGTCCAGCGTCTGGTCCCTTAACTCAAGGTAGATGTGGCCGCGGATAGCTGCAAGGCCGGCAAAGAAACCGTGGCGCTCGTCTTCACGCATGAAATGGCGAACCCGTGTTGCGACGTGCAGAAACTCTAGACCCCTTCGGAGGAATTTCTCCTTGGAACTACGAATCGTCTGCTCTTTTGCAAGCGAGTAGTATTCGCTTGCGAGTGCGCCTCCTAAAGAAAAGGCACGGAGCCAAGGAGTTGGGTCGCCAATCTTTGCCTCCGGAGGTAGTGGTTGGGCGGCGATTTGGTGTCGATCGCCACCGCTAGCGAGAAGACAGCGGACCACCATCTGGGTGTTGAGCATGGCAAGTCTACCCAAGCGCAAGGCGTTGTGATGGCCACGCCATGCTGTGGCACGAAGCCACCCTTCACAGAAATGGTCCCACGCGGAATAGAAGGGCGAGCACGAACGATCGTTGTACGGAACAGCAGCCAGTTCAGGCAGGAGAGCAGAGAGCTGGCTTTCCTTTTCAGATCGGTCTTCGATCGCGGCGAGGACGCTGATCGCGCTTTCCAGTTCGTCAGCACTACGATGCGTGGGAGCGGCACATACGCCTCGTGGTAGGACCTGAAGGCCCTCTACACTATCTAGTTCACTGCTGCGAAGGCGGACGATGCCTGATTTGTAACTTCGGAATGCTCGCGTCCGCCACGTCGTGCGCAGTTCTGGGCAGTCTAAATGCCGGGCGATGTCGTCCTCGATAAGACGCAGAACGTGGCCAGCCGAGCCACTGCCACCGAAGGTCTCGGGCGCGACGGTTCTGACGAGGGTCAGAAGCGCCTTCAACTCTTCCTCTGGCTCGTGTGGCTCGATGATGTAGAAGCGGATTTTCTTTCCTGCGCTGACGGCTTGGAAAAACTCCAGGTCGGTGAGCGCGATCGAGGCGGCGTGTGAATCACGACTGCCGCCGTAAGCTCCGTGAAAGACGGCGAGGTAGAGGTCACATTCATCGACCTTCTTGAGGCACGCAGCAGCCGATGCCGGAAACCCAAGACGGACCCAGTACTCCTTTGGAGTGTTGGGATCGTCGAACCGCCAGAGGTCAACGCCGTGGTCGTGAGCCCATTGTCCCAGCTCGTCACGAACCTCGGCTAGCACCTCGTTCGAGCGTGCTGAGCTTAGGAAAATCATAGTTCGATAGTCATCGCCTATTTTTGAAATTGTAACAACGGCCCAAGAAGAGTGACAATAGGCGCCGGGCATGTAGATCGAAACGCGAATGTAGCAAAGTCGATGCGACACGGGCGGCGCAGGGGGGGTGAGACTGAGACGGGATTCTGTTTGAAATGCCTATGAAGACGGAGTCTGTGGCGCAGAAACCTGTCGGCGTGCTCGGGGCTCAACCTTAGGTTTCCGCCCGCCTGTGCGCGCCGACACCGCAATTGTTCAGGATGGGCGGGCCGGAAGGCTGGGCGGTGCTCGCTTGCGGGGGTTGAGAGTCTGAGAAGTTCTGCGCGATCCGAACGCCGAGGGCACGAGCCTTGCGGCTCCAGAGGGGCTCTGGCCGCAGGCAGCGGAAGACCCTGCGGGGCTGGAGCCCGAGGACAGAGACCCTCAGAGCCTCTGCAAGGCGAGTGACCGAGGCAAAGCGCGCCTGGCACGCCCCCTTGCCACCGCAAGGCCAATCCGAATGGGCGCACGCAAGGGGCGTGACAGGCGCTCAAGCGGCGGGAAGGCGACGATCAGGGGCCTTGGGCCTCGAAGAAGGTTCGAACGCGCTGCAAGAGGGTCCACCAATCGTCATGTTTGCCCCTGGCGGCCACGAGCCGCCAGGGG
>JBBIQV010000007.1:0-100753 GCA_037442105.1 Nitrospiraceae bacterium
GAGCACCAGACTACGGATCTGGGGGTTACAGGTTCAAGTCCTGTCGGGCGCGCCACGAATGCAATCTACCCATGGGGAACAGATTGGACAGCGCCGTGTCCTCGATGTATCATGCGGAGCGGATCGGTTGGTCTAAGAAAGGACACCATATGGCTACGATTCTTGTCATCGACGATGAAGAATCGATCAGAACTCTGCTTCGGGACGTGCTGGAGAAGGCCGGCCATCGCGTCCTCTTGGCTCGTGACGGACGCGAAGGGCTCACCATATATGATAAGAATCAGGTAGATCTGGTGATCATGGATATGCTGATGCCGGAGACCGACGGACTTGAAGCCACGCTGCAACTGACCCGCGAATACCTGGACACCAAAATCATTGCGATCACGGGAGCACAGGGGGAACGGAACTTCCTGGACGTGGCCAAACTATTTGGCGCGCGCCGGACCTTCGAAAAACCGTTCGACTTGAAAGAACTCCTGGCCGCAGTCGAGGAAGAACTCGCTCGCGACTAGCCCTCTCTTCTCCGGCGCATAGAAATCTCCTTGTGGAAATAGGCCACGCGCATCGATGAGTCACGTTGACAACCGTGCCTCATCGGCCGCCCGTGAGTTCTTTTCTCGCTAACGCGCGCATCATCACCGGATCGCTGTAGCCGACTTCGCTCAAGGCATCCATCAGGTGCATCCCTTTTGTCAGCACAAGGTCCTTGGCCTTGGCGTATTGCTTCGCATTGAATCTCGCCACCGCCGGCTGGCCGTTGACGATCTGGCAGGCCAGTACGTCGCCACTCACTTCAAGGGCGCCGCCCTGCTCCACCAGCGTCTTCGCTTGTCCAACCGTTATGCCGTGGAGCTTGGCGAATTCGTCCAACCCGCCGGTTTCTACCAGCCGCCCGTCCGGCATGATGCAGAGGCGCTTGAAGTAGGGAGACCAGTCTTTGCGGAAGTCGATGTACTTGAGGTCGCCTCCCTTGGCGACAGCGCGATCTATTGTCCGATAGTCGAGGCCGAGGTTCTTCTGCTGGAGCTTGGCTTTCAATTCCTCCGGCAGCGCACGCTGGAACACTTCTGTGGCGGCATCTTCAAGTTGAATCGAACGAGACCGCGCCAACTGTTCTGCTTCCGCAAACTGCATCAGATCCAGCACCCAGGTCTGTTTCGGTGTTGCGCCGGTAGGATCGACCTTGCAGGCAAAGAGTCCTCTCGTTAACAGACCGCCCTCCTGCGGATAGACATAGACTCCGCCTTCCGTCAGCAACCGCGTCATGGTCTCCAGCGGCACACTGTAACTTTCCGACAGAACCTTTGCATGGCCTGGCAAGTCCTCTTTTTCCGTCATCGCGCAGACCGTCACATTCCCCGGCGCGTCGAACTCGGTGTAGTCCTCGATGATGTTGTAGAGGATTGGAGCCTTCTCGGCTTTTGCGGGCTTCCGTTTGATCTTGTACATCGCTACCCAACTTTCCTTTTCGATTGCTCTTAGCCTTCAGTAATCAGCCGTCAGCCATGAGTTGCAGAATCGTCTATTGGAGCTGACTGCTGAAAGCTGATGGCTGACAGCTTATCATCCATAGGGCGGCAGCGTCGTCAGGCGCGTGTCCTCGACCGGTCCGCCAATCGTGAAATGGTAAAGGGATTGGAACGACAGCCCCTTGATTCCGACAATCTCATGGACCGGATCGTCGAAGAAACAGCCGATACCGGTGCCCCTCACTCCTGCAGCCTCCGCTTCGAGATACAGGACCTGCCCCAGCAGGCCAGCTTCCCAGTAAAGACGTGGATACCACCAAGCTCCCTCTTGCCGCAAGCGTCCATCGAATTCGGCGATCATGCCGAGCGAAAAGGCACTGTCCCCGGCAATCTCCTGGTGGCAACTGACCTGAGCCGCCGCCTTCCTCGCATCACCTTCGAACAACCAATACAGTGGGAGGTCCTCCGGACAGTCCGGCGCTGGAGCCCAATTCAGTTCGTCATTCATGGATCGTTGCAACAGCGGCAACTTTTTTAGATCGCGGACCAGGAAATAAATGCCCGGCGTCAAACCGTCTACCCGATGGACGAACAACATCAGATGAATGGCCGGCTCCCAGGGCAACACATCCCACGGCATCGGCCGGTCCAATTGAGGTAGATCCACACGGGCCATCACTTTCTGCATCATTCGAAAGAAGGTCGAGGAGGGGATCGACGTCTTTCCGTTGAACGCCACGGCGCTCCGACGTTGCCTGATTACTTGTCCAGCGGTTAGTTTTCGCCCTTCACCCCCATCCTCTCCCCGCTGGGGAGAGGGAAGGGAGAGGGCGAGCGCAACAGTAGGCTTGTCGGTCTGTGTCTTCCAAGAGGCTTTGGCCGCTTCGTCGATGATATCCCAATGGACCCCGTGCTCACGACTCAGCCGATTCGCCTTCCCATGCCACGGCATACCAGCAAGATCTTTCACGACCAGTGGATCGAGAAACAACGGCAGCTCGCCCACTTCAGACCGATTGACGTTTGACGAATGACGGATGACGCCGTCTCTGGGCCAGACGATAGCCAAACAGTCAGGATGTTCAGGCTCCGCCTCGCGAAAGTCGTCGGTACGATGAGTGCCCAACAGCTTCGCAGTCGTGTCTTGGGAAACGCCGTCCAGCAGCGTCATGGTCCAGCCGAGCGTCGCAGCCGCGATCCGTGCCGTTCCAATCGCATGGCCCACGTCATGGTTGCAGTAGCGAAACGCACGTTCCCCGTACTTCCACGCTTCCCGCCAATGAATCGAGGTGAGGCCAAACAGAAATGCACCAGGAGGAAATGGAGCCAGCAGACAAGCGGTTTGTTCGGCAGGGAACTCAGCTCGCAATTCCAATCCATGCTCCTTGGGAGCGTAATGGTAGAGGCCTGAAGGGAGATCGAGGCCTTCGATCTTGGGCAGCACCAGATAACCTTCGGTCGGATGGAGATTGCCGGACGAGGGATTGCTGCGCAGCGCCCATTGCGTGTTTCCAACCCGTTTCCACGCCGACAGGGCCAGCCCAAATTCGAGAAACCGCGAGAACGTCGGTACCGTGACCGGCTGGACCGGCACTACTCCCCGCTGGTAGATCGCGTCATACGGCGGAGAGACCGGCCCGTCATCCGGTTTCAGAAGCGGCAGCGAAAAGAATGGAGCCCCGTCGAAACGGCGAAATGGATCAGGCTGGTTGGCCCAATCCATGTGTCCAAGAGAACGGGCATACCGGTAGAAATGATGCTTGGTCTGGAGATGATAATGGATCACCCGTTCAATCGGGTCCGCCGGTACAGGCTCGGCTGCCGCTGCAGGAAGATAACCGTCGGTGCTCATTGTAATGATACCTGCCAGTCTAGCGGGCCGGGGGAAGGGAAGTAAATGCGGCGCTGAACCCTTCCGGCAAGAACTTAACCGCTCGCGGTAATTCTTGCCCATGTCCCCTGCCCCCCGCGATCGCCCACGCTCACCCGTTCCCACCCTGCCCCCGTTCCTGGACAGTTCGCAAGCATCTGCTACCTTTGAAAAGTCGCGGTTCTGATCCGATGTTTCTCAACATTGCATATACGTGAACGCTTTATGGCACGGCTATCGCATGTGGCATGTGGCCCATCGCATCCTCGCTCTTGTCATCACGATCATGGTCGGTGCTTTGGAAATCAGCCGGGCCGATGACGTCATGCCCAAATTCACCGTTGGCACACAAGAGGTCGGGCTCACCGCCGGCTATCTGCTCCCACACCGCCTCACTCGCGACCACGTGACCAAACAGCAAGGTCCCGCCTTGATGCCCTCATGGGGCATGGTGCTGACCGATCCTGTGGGGCAAGGATGGTATCGAGGACAGACGACCGTCGGCGCAGAGATGGTCTATATCCAGTTTCGGGAACCGGTCTTGACGCACGGGGTCGGCTTCACGCCCAAGATCAAGTACACCTTCGTCGCGATGGAACGCGTCCGGCCATACATTGAATTCGCCGGCGGTCCGTTTTGGACCGATCTGGCCGGTCGCATTCCTGAGGAATCATCCCAATTCAACTTCATCCTCACCGCCGGCTTCGGGGTGTCATACTTCTTCACAAATCAGACAGCGTTCAATGTCGGGTACCGGTTCCATCACATCTCGAACGCCGGGACACAATACCCGAATCTAGGCATCAACTCGAGCCTGCCGTTCGGCGGGTTCTCGTTCTTTTTCTAAAATGAGACACTGGAACTCACGCATGACAAACAGCGCGGGCGGTCGAATGCGGAACATGCCGTCTTGGCGCGATCGGGTCGTGTGGGCCGTCCTCCTCCTCATTCTTCCGGCCATGCCGGGATGCGCCCGCTGGACCGAGCTGTCCGACCGTTCGTACGTCGAGGAGAAGGCAGGTACCATCTCCATTGCAGCCGATGAACGAGTCCCCGTCATTTTGAGCACAGTCCAGGTGAGCCAGAATGGGACGCCGGTCACTACGCCGGCCGAGTTCGAACAGCGGGTTCTGAACCTGCTACAAGACACGAATCTTTTTTCGCAACTGTTTCACGCCGGCTATACTCAGCCGGCGGAGGGACACAAATTTCTGACTGCCCGGTTATCCATACAGGAAACCGTTGATCCGCACCCGGGTGAGGCGGCGTGGAAAGGGTTCCTGATCAGCGCCTCGATGTTTCTCCTCGCTCCCGCAATTGCCCTTGAATACGAATACGGTGCGGAGATGACCTTGGAGATGGAACGATGGGACGGCGCAATCAAGCACTACCGGGCCGCCTCGAACGGCGCCGCCTTTTATTACCTGTTCGGGGCGACGCCCCTGGCGGTCCAGGAATTGAAGGGACAGGTGATCGACGCCTGCTTCACGGCTCTCGTCCAACAGGTCGTCCAAGACACGAATCACTATATGGCCAGCAGCGCGCCTGTGCCGGACACAACCGTCCGGATGATTGCCGTGAAAGCCAAGACCGCAGCCCCGAGGATTTTGCCCGTCTCGACCATGCTTGAGCCCCCTATGCAGTGACAACGCTCTCCTCTGAGATTTTGTGTTTCCTACTTCTCAATTCAGTCCCTCTCATCTCTCAATTTCCATCTGGCCGAACCGCCGTGCGCAGTGCTAGGATAGCGTTCCGCTGAGACCTGAGATGCATCTCGACGAAGCCAGACGGCGGATTGAATCGGCGATGACCCAGTACGGCCGGCAAGCCGGAATGGCGATCGATCTCGTCATCAACGACGTGCGGTCGGATCTCGGCGCAAAAGCCGTGAACGAGCTCATCGAGGAATTCGACTTGGAGCTGCTCTACAACATCGCGCCGATGGAATCGGACCACTCCAACTTTTGATTCTCCAGGACGCCCTCGCACGTGCCGCTCATCTGGTGTTCCATTTCCGGCCACGGCTTCGGCCATGCAGCACAGGTGGTGCCGGTGCTGAACGAACTGGCCCAACGAGTTCCCAACCTCAAGGTTATCCTGCGGACCACGGTTCCGCCATCCTTCTTTGCAGACCGTCTTCAGATGAACTGGGAGTTGAGTGCCGTCCAGCAGGACATCGGGTGCGTCCAGGACGGGCCATTGGCGATCGATGTCCGTGGGACATGGTTCGCGCACCAACGGTTCCACGAACAGTGGGAGACGAAGGTGCGAGAAGAAATGCAGGCCATTCAGGCCAGCCGGCCGACCGTGGTATTGTCGAATATCGCTTATCTCGCTATCGAGGCGGGGAACACAGCGCAGATTCCGACCGTGGCGTTAAGCAACCTGTCATGGGACTGCATCCTGGAGCTGCTGCATGAGCCGGGGAATGCGGAGCAGCGCGCGATCATTCAACACATTCGACGTTCCTATGCCTTTGCTGATCGGATGCTGCGCCTTGCTCCGGCACTACCGATGTCCGCATTCAAAAAGCTCACCGACATCGCCCCTATCGCTCAACCTGTCTCCTCTGAACGGACCTTGGTCAGAGAGATGATTAGGGCCGGCTCACAAGAACGGCTGGTCTTGGTCGGATTCGGCGGGGTTCCTCTCCGTTCGTTACCGCTCGATCGTATGGAGTCCATGAAGGGGTACCGGTTTCTTGTCGATGGAACCGTCCCAGCCTCCTTCAACCGTGTCCAATCCATGCGCACCCTGCCGTTTCGCTTCGGCGCCCTGCTCGCTTCAGCCGACCTCATCATGACTAAGCCCGGCTATGCCACTCTTGTCGAAGCGGTCGCCCAGCAGAAACCGGTGGTCTACGTCCGCCGGCACAATTTTGCCGACGAGCAATCGTTGGTCGATTACCTTCACCGGTATGGGCGAGGAGCGGAGCTCAAGATGGATAATTTCGTTGCCGGCCGGTGGGAGGACGCGCTGGAGCAGGCGTGGGCTGAGCCGTTACCATCGCAAGATCCGCCGGCACTGTCCGGCGCGCAGGAGACCGCAGCGGTGCTGGCAGAATATTTCTAGCGGTCAAGTTGCGAAGAAGCTGAGGTCATCTCGTGCGTGTCGCCGGGTACTTGCTGCACCTGCTCGCCAAGTGGCTCGACGCGATCGGCAGTCTCTTCTTGCGGGTTGCCACGCTGTTGAACAACCTGTTGCCGGCATTGCTGTCTCCTGCCGATCTCATGAAGTTGATCAAGCAACACTATGAAAGGACTTACGCCCACGCTGCGCCACAGCTCACATCGGATGTTTACGACTGGACGCTGGAGAGCTGGGAGTTGGAAACGATCGAGCGGCATGGCATCGTCTCCGGCCGCATATTGGTACTAGGGGCGGGGGTCGGACGAGAGGCCATCGCCCTAGCGCAACGCGGGCTCACCGTGGTGGGGCTGGATGCGAACGGCATGGCCTTGCAAGTCGCAACGAAGACCGCCAGAACCTTGCAAATTCCTGCCCAGTTTGTGCAGGCGGACTTCCTTCGGTTGCCGTTCGCGTCCGTGCCTTTTCGGTACGCCATCATGTCCGGCATCATGTACAGTGCCGTTCCAGGGCGGGCCCGGAGGCTGGCCTGGCTGGCCGACCTTGCGCGCGCTCTTGCACCAGGAGGGTTGGCTCTCCTCAACTTCCTTATCGACCAGCATCCGCCATCCAGAACGCAGCGGATAAGCCACGCGGCGAACCGGATTCTTGTTAGACTCCCAGGCGCAAACCGTTCCTACCAAGCAGGCGATACCTGCGCGCAGAGCCATTTTCTGCATGCCTTCCGAGACGAATCCGAAATTCGGGAAGAATTGGAGCAAGCCAGCGTCCTGATTCAAGAGCTGAACTGGAGAAAAGGGTTCGCGGTCATCTCCTTTCCTTAAAGAAGGTCGTAGCAAACAGCACACGGCGCGCGGCGAATAGCTCCATCAGCAAACAGCTAATAGCGAGCAGCCAGTAGCTTCAGACAGGCGGCCCGGAGCTTCACAGTTCTAGGCTATTCGCTATTAGCTATCAGCTATTTGTTCTGCTCGAGAGCTATACGAAGGCCGCTCTGGGCTTCCGGCTATCGGCTATCAGCTATTCGCTATCAGCTTGGTCCTCTGAAATAGCTCTGGAAGGGCTTTCGGGGATTTGTTATCCTCACAGCGCCATGGCGCCTGGCTCCATCTATAAGAAGAACCCCGACTTCGTACAGCGCGATGTCGCCGGGGAATGTATCCTGGTGCCGATCCGCCGGCAACTCACCGACGTGAACAGCATCTATGTCTTGAACGAAACCGGTGCATCGCTGTGGAACCGCATTGACGGCCAACGTTCCACCAAGCAAATCATGACGGACTTCTGTGAGGAGTTTGAAGTCAGCCTCGACCAATTGACGCAAGATTTCACCACACTGCTCAACGATCTTCTCTCGATCAACGCCATCGAGGAGGTCGTGCCGTGACCGATGGTTGAACGATATCAGCTACACCGCCTTCCCGACCGTTACCCCCTCTCCTGTCAGTGGGAGATAACCTGCCGTTGCAACCTGCGCTGCGTGATGTGCTACACGGACTGCCTCAACCGCCCGGACAAGATTCGAGAGGAACTCGCCACACACGAAGTCCTCCGCATCATGGACGAACTGGGCAAGGCAGGTTGCCTCGAATTGTGCCTCACCGGAGGCGAACCGCTGGCACGACCGGATTTTTTCATCCTCTACGAGCAGGCGGTCAAGAGCGGGTTTCTGGTCACGCTCTTCACCAACGGAACACTGATCACGGAAACGGTGGCCGACCGGTTCACGCATTTCCCGCCCCATCGGATTGAAATCAGCCTTCATGGTGTGAACGAGCACACGTTTGAGACCGTGACCCAAACGCACGGCTCCTATCAGCGCTGCGCGGCTGCCATCAGGTTGCTCCGTGACCGCCGCCTGCCGCTCGTACTGAAAACGACCGCCATGACTCTCAACCGCCGGGAAATCCTGGACATCAAGCGCTACGTTCAAGGTCTGGGTTCGGTCGGATACAAATTGGGTGAGGAGCTGCGCCCGGCACTCGACGGGACTGATGGCCCGCTCCGATTCGGTCTCCCGCCCGAGGACTTGAACGATCTCAATCGCGAGGACCCGCAGTTGTGGCAAGAGACCTGCCGGAAGCAGAGCGCGCCGGCTCCGCCCTGCCGGAGCGGCATGCGCTCCTTCCATATCGACGCCTACGGATTCCTGCAGTTGTGTTCAGGGAATCGAAATCAGGGCTATGACCTGCGCAACGGGTCCTTCGAGGAAGGGTTCTACGAGTACCTGCCGGCCTTCGGCTGTCGATGGAAAGTGGACGCAACACCTGTCTTGCTTCACCCCAGCGTGACTCATGCCTGAACCACGCGTGCTTCCCACGATGGAGTACCGGGACTTCAGCCGACACGTCCATGACCGCGCAGCCGCTCGCCGGCATGTGATCAAGGCGCAGATGGAACTGACCTACCGCTGCAACCTTCATTGCCGCCATTGTTATACCGACCCGTACAACGGCAAAGCATGGCTCCCGCGCGAGCTGAGCCTGGCGGAGCTCATACGTCTCATAGATGAGATGGCTGATCTCGGCATCATGTGGCTCAACCTGACCGGCGGGGAAATTTTTCAACATCCACATTTCTGGACCATCTACGACCATGCCTACCGCCGAGGCTTTCTCTTGCAGCTCTATACCAACGGCACCCTCTTCACGAGAGGCATCGTCGAGCGGCTCCGGCAGACCCCACCGTTCACCATCGACATCTCGTGCCATTCCGTGAATGAAGAACGTTTCGACTGGTTCACGCAGGTTCCCGGCTCGTTCCGAGCCTTCTCACGAGGGCTGGAATTGTTGAAAGACAGTGGCCTGCCCTTCACGTTCAAAACCAAAGCCATGAATTGGAACAGGGACGAGATGCCGCAAATCAAGCAGTTCGTGGAATCGTTCGGACGGCGTTTCGGATTCACGACGTCGCTCTCGCCTCGGCTCAACGGCGATCTGTCTTCGCTCGGTTATCGTTTGGCTCCGGAAGCTGTTGTCGCTTTGCAACGAGAGGAACAACAGGCCGACGGGGAGGAGGAAAGCTGCGGTTTGTCCACTGACTTGCTGCCCCCTGCGACTGACCGGCTCTATCGTTGCGGCTGTGGCACGGATACGATCCACATCAACGCCTGGGGCGAGCTCGGCACCTGTACCTTGCAATATGAGCGGCGTGTGTCGCTCCGCGAACATGCGCTCGGCGAAGCCATCGACAGCCTGTTTCGCAATATCAGGGCGATGCACTATCGGACCGAGTCTCCCTGCCGCACCTGCGACATCTATTCGTTCTGTGAGAAAACACCCTCGGATGCGCGCTGGGAGTGCGACGACGCCGAGGCCCCGATCCCTTATGATTGCAATGTCGCCCACGCGCGCGCGGAGTCCACGTCGCATCAAACACTGATTCATCCGCTCCGCAGGACGTCCCATGGAAAGAGGACCCTTGCATGACTGAGAAGAAACCATATTGCCCACCGCAACTCTTCCGCGTCGAACTGAGCCAGGAACAGGCTATTTTGAGTGCCTGCAGCCTGATGTCCTCAAATCCAGCAGCCGGCGGGCTGGATCTGTATTGCCGGAGGGGCGGCTGTAAGCGGGCAACTTTCATGAGCATGTCCGACAGCGGGCTGCGGCCATCGTAAGCAGAAAAGTGGAAGCTATGAGAATGAAGAAACCTTACAACGTGCCGCAACTGTTTCAAGTGGATTTAATGCATGAACAAGCTATTCTCAGTGCCTGCAGCTTGACCGCAGTGAACCCCCAGACAGGCGGTCTTGATCTCGCCTGCAGACCGCGCGGATGCAAGAAAGACAAAGATCCGAGAAAAGGGGACAGCGGCATGCGTCCCTCATAAAGGGCTCATGGCCGGTGAGCATCATGTCTATCGATCTCCACATCGCCGGGTTCAGAATTCGGCTTGATGAACCTTCCGGCGTTGCCCGTCTCGGCTGGCCATTGCGCCCTTTCGACCGATTCAGGGATCAGAGTGACATGCCTCCCGATATCGTCGCGCGCGTGACGGTGACAAAGGCTCTTCCCACCCATCCGAAAGGCCTTTTGCGTTTCGACGCGTGCCACGGCCTCTGGCAACTGTATGAGACCGATGCCGGTTTGCTACTGGAAACTCTGGACACCAAAACTCACCAACCCTACAGCCGCTCTCTCATTAACGAAGACTTTTCGCGGATAGATGTCTGGACGCTTGGGGAAGAGATGAGCACGGCGTACGGCTGGGTTCCGATGAAAATCTTCAACCCCGTGATCGAAGTGTGCCTCCTCACCAGACTCGCGCGTGAGGGAGGGCTCCTCCTTCACTCGGCAGGGGTTCTTTCACGCAGAGGAGGCCATATCTTCACCGGCGCCTCGGGGACCGGCAAATCGACTCTGTCCAGCTTCTTTGCCGAGCGTGGCGCATCGGTGCTCAGCGATGAGCGCATGATCATCCGAAAGAACGGAGCTTCTTTTGTTGCTCACGGTACCCCGTGGGTCGGGAGCGGCGCCTACGCGAAGAACGAGTCCGGACCTGTGACGGGGCTGTTTTGTATTCGTCAGGCACAACGGCATCACACCGAAGCCCTGTCACCCGGTGCCGCCCTGTCTTTTATTCTCCCGCAATGTTTTCTTCCGCATTGGGACCGAACCGCAATGGAAGCCACGCTGGCGTTCCTCGGCGATCTTGTCCTGCATGTTCCCTGTAAGAGTCTGGCATTTGCCAAACACCCCGACGTTATCGATTTCGTCCACGACCAGCTCGCGTCAACAGCACTGGTGACATCATGAACAAGCTGGATGCCGGCGAGTTTCTGGAATCGCTTTCGACGAAAGCCGCTGCCTGTCGCCATCCAGAAAGCGTGACTTTTGAGCTGACGTACGGCTGCAACCTCCGGTGCCTCCACTGCTACAACCCCACTCATCGCGTGTTGCCTCATGAACTGACGACTGTCGAGATCTACTCGATTCTGGACCAACTCGCAGACTTCGGCGTACTCAATGTCACATTTTCGGGCGGTGAACCGTCGATCCGTCCCGATATCGTTCAGATCCTGCGCCACGCACGCTCTCGTGGTCTCATGATCCAACTTCTGACCAACGCAACGCGCATCACCCCTTCCTTCGCCGAACTCTTGGGCGAGGTCGGCATTGCACAGATCAACGTATCCATCTACGGCGCCTCCGAGACCACATATGAACACATGACCGGTATCCCGGGCTCCTACACGGCATTCGCCCAGGGCCTCCGATGCCTTGCCGTTCACGGCCTCCCCATCACTGTCCGCATGCCGGTCACGACCGTGAACCAGGGAGACCTGGTTGCTTGCCGCGCACTGGTCGAAAACCACGGCTTCAAATTTCAATATTGTCTGGACGTGACGCCCAAAACGGATGGCGATTGCACTCCGCTGCAGTACCGATTGAGTCCGCAGGAGAAGCACCGCATCGATCACACTCTGCTGCCGCATCTTGCGGATGTCTCGAACGAGGATTCGTGCTCGTCTCGCTCGACGTTCATCTCCTGCGCCTGTGGGAAGAACCGCTTCGCCATCACCCCCTATGGCGAGATGAATCTCTGCGTCGCCTTTCCGATTCCCAAGTACGACCTCCGCGCAGGCACGGTCAGGGCCGGTTGGGAGCTGTTGAAGCGAACGGTAGACCACGCCGCTCCGAACGAACACGACCAGTGCCCCGCCTGCGAGGGTTACTCCTATTGCCGCCAGGGCCGGAGCGATGCGTGGCTCGAAACCGGCGATATGAGCCGCTGCTTGCCTCACTTCAAGGAATGGGCCTTCTTGGAGAAACAGTCCCATGCCCTCCTTCACCCTCGACGATCTCGTTGAATCCTATGTGCGCGTCAGTTCGCTCAACCACCGGGCGCTGGACCGCTTCGTGGAGATCGGCGCGCAGCTCCGCCGGCACGGGATCGACTTCCTGGTTCTGAAAGGCGCGGACCTGCTGTCCCGTCTCTATGGGACCAGAGGGACACGACCGATGACGGATGTCGATTTGCTGGTTCACGAGCCGGACCTTCCGCTCATCGACCATCTACTCACCGAATGCGGCTATGCGCAAGAGATCGACGGCAATCCGGCCTACCGCTCACCGGACGGGAGCCTTTTGCTGGATATCACCTGTGACCTTTGGTACCTGGACCAGGCAGGCCTGGATGCGGTCTGGCGACACGCCATTCAGCGAACGATCCACGAGCTTCCCATCCGCTGCATGGGCACGGACGACCTCGTGCTGTATCTGACTGCTTATGCCGTCATCCATCGCGGCGCGTGCTCCACGCCATTCGCCGGAGACCTTGCCCTGGTGACGAAACGGGAGTCGGTGAACTGGGAGTCTGTCTGCAAACAAGCCGCTCGATGGAACCTGAAAGTTCCTGTGTATCACGGGCTCTCATACCTGCAACCCCTGCAAACCGGGCAGCCGCAACTTGCCATCCCGCCCAAAGCGCTGGCCGATCTTGCCCCCGTGACCTTCGGCGAACGATGGCTGCTCCGTTTTCTGCGCAAGGCGGTGACCGACAAGCCGATCACCAACCTCGGACATCTGCTTCTGCTCCTGACGCGGCCGGCCGGTACCAGGTGGCCGTGGTTGAAACGAACGTTTTTCCCATCGCCTGCGTTTCTTGGGTACCGATACGGCTCCGTCAGCCAACGTCATCCCATCCGAACCAGGCTGATGCGCATCCTGTCGCTTGGCTTCCAAGCCTGTCTGCTGGCAGGACGGCTCGGCGTCATGTTGTGCACATCGACAGCGCAAAGGCTTCCTCGATGATTCACTACGCCACGATGATTCACTACGCCACGGGCCTCGTTCGCAGCCAGAAGTGGGGGACTGCCGATCGGCTCACCGGCCACGACCTGCTCCCCATTCTCCGGCACACCAGGCTTCTGGTGTCTTCATGGAGCATGTTTCCGACGATCCGCAAGGGTGACTACATTGAACTCGACCACGCATGCGAGGTGAACGTCGGCGACATCGTGGTCTACCGCCAATGCGGCGCGCTCGTCTGCCATCGCGTGAGATCGCTCACCCAGGACGGGCTCGTCATCACAGGCAGCGAGGACATGGCCACAGGCACGGACGCGGTTTTTCGGCGAGACATCATCGGTCGCGTGACCTGGATCATTCGAGGCCGCCGACGATTCGCGCCGGCGCATGGTATGCCGCCTACTCTGATGGCCTGCTTGCGCCGTCGCTTCGACCAATATCGCGCGTCCTATTCGAACAAGGCGCGATCGATCGCCGCCGCGATTCTGGCAGGTCTCACCCGGCGTCGAATTCCTCATCGCCTGCTGTCCAGGTTGTTCCTGAGTTGTCTCCGCTTCCGCATCATGGCAAAGATGCCGATCGAGTCGATCCCTGCCTACGACTTAGCCGACAATCCGATCTGGTCCCACGGAACACGCCGTACCTCTATCCGGGTCCGTAAGATCGCAACAAGAGAGCGCCTCATCGTCTGTGCATACCTCGGGTCTCACCTCGTGGGCAGTGTGGACTTACGTTCAGGGGAGCAACGATTGCACCCGCTGATCGGCGGGCTCGGCCTAGAACTCTACTTTGCGGATCTGACGCATCTTCAATAGATGCCTTACTGACACCGAACTGGATTTCCGCTTTCTTCTTCAGCACTTAAATGCACATCCTTTTGGCGGATTCGTCCGTAGAGTGATATAGTTGTGGCGTGTTGCACGCGAGTGATCCCGCTCGGTCGTAGAATCCCGGTTCTATGGAAACCGCGCCTCGATACGCCGCATCGACGATCGATCCCAAGCTCTTGGCCCGCGTGGCCAAGGGCGACCAGCAGGCGTTCAGTCAGCTTTACGACCAATCGAGTGCGTTGCTGTACACCCTGGCCCTCCGCATCCTAAGCAACCGCGAGGAGGCCGCTGAGCTGTTACAGGAAGTGTATCTGGAGGTCTGGCGGAAGATCGCACGGTATGACGTTGGGCGAGGTACTCCTATCGCCTGGCTCGTGACACTCACACGCAGCCGGGCCCTCGATCGCCTGCGCTCACGAGCTGCGAAGGAACCCAACCATACGGCGACGCCGCTCGACGTCTCCTCGGCAGCTCAGGTTCCCGATCACGGGCCCAGCCCGTTCGAGTCGCACGCCGATATCGAAATGAGGACGTTAGTGACGAGCGCGCTGGCGGAACTCCCTGCCGCCCAGCAAGAAGCCATCGAAATGGCTTACTACGAAGGACTGTCGCATACGGAAATCGCCGCGCGTCTGAATCAGCCGTTGGGCACCGTGAAGACGCGGATCAAACTCGGACTCACCAAGCTCCGAGCCGCGTTACGCAGCACCTGGGAACAGGGCGAGGCATCATGACCCACGAAGAACTCGAAGAAGCGATCCCTTTATACGCGGTCGGTGCCATCGAGCGGCCGGAACGCCAGGTTCTGGAAGCCCATCTCTTGTCCGGCTGTGCGACTTGCCATGCAGCGTTGAAAGAATGCCAAGCCGTGGCGGCCGCGATCCCATTTGGCTTGTCTCCGGTGGCGCCTCCCCGCACACTCAAGGCCAAGATTATGGCGGCTCGCGATCCGGCCTCCATCCCGACGGAGGTCGTGCGGCAGCCAAATAAACCATCGCTCGAGCCGGGAGAGTGGATGAAACACCTCTTTCCCCCGGTTGCCCCCGCGCGATCCATACCCTTCCGCTTCGCGCTTGGTTTCGCGGCTCTCGCGCTCGTAACCGGGATCGGCTACTTCATATGGTCGTACACTTCCCGAATGGCTGAAGAATCGAGAAAACTCGAACAACTCCAGGCAACGCTCCAGAAGGAAAGCGCACAGCTTGCGGCGCTCCGCAGGAACCTCACCGAGCGCGACCAGTCGATTGCGCAATTACGCGATGAACTCCAGCAACGCACCGGCGAGATCGCCGACCTCCGAGACACCGTGATCCGCCGGGAAGCGGAGTTGGACGATGCCCGCCTTCAGTTGGCCCAGCGCGACGCTGCGGCCCTGCGAAGGGCCAAGTCCCAACAGGAAGAAATCGCTGCTTTGCTTCGATTGCCCGGCGTGAAAGTCGCCTCACTAACCGGTGCGGAGATGGCAAAAAGCGCCGGAGCCGTCGTGCTCTTCGACCCTGGGACCGGCAAGGCCTGGCTGTATGCCTACAATCTTCCCTTGCTCCCTGTCGGAAAGGTGTATCAGTTGTGGGTCATCGACGACAAACCGGTGAGTGCCGGCACGTTCTTCCTCGATGTGGGTCAAAAGGGCCGGCTGATGGTGAAGAATCTTCCCGATCTCTCCCACGCCAAGAAGTTCGCCGTGAGCGTGGAACCGGCTGGTGGCCGCCCCCAACCGACCGGCGCCATCTATCTCGTCGGGCAACTGTAACCCTCCTCGTTTTCCCCTCACCTTTGATTGACAGGTCGTCACGGGATCGTTACAAGAGCCCGTCCATGTCTCAACTCGGATCAGTATCCGTTCTTCATCATCCCGATCTTGCGGAGTGACCGGCCCCCTCATGGTGCATCGGAGTGTTGCAAGAGGTTTGCTGCCGATGATTATGCTCGCCGCAACTATCGGTCTGTCCATAGACGTCTGGGCTCTTGAAAAATACGGACGGCCGTTGCCCTCCTTCGAGGAACCTTCGCCACGAGATGCCGCCGGAACGGAAGAAGCACATTGGCTGCACGGCTACCTGCTGACCGGCGCCTTCGTGCATAACCCCACCTTCGCCGCACGCCCGGACAACAGCGGTCTCGTGGGCCTGCGCCACATGGTGCACCTCGAAACCGATCTCTATAAGGAATATCTGCAGTTCTATACCGACCAGAATTTTTTCTCAGATCGGCGGGAAGGGTGGGTCAGACTCTCAGAATGGGATGGGACCTATGCGCTCACTGGCTCTGTGGGAGCATGGGGTTGGCGGGTGCAGTACGAACGCGACGCGCCGTTGGATCGCAGCGGCGTTAAACAGATCTACGGAGACGCGCTGGTCACATACCGTGCGCAAGATGCCCGGCAGTGGAGCTGGTGGCGAAATCATTTTCCCGATCAGAATCTCAGCGTCTATGCCGGAGCGGGATGGCTTTTCCACAATCACGACTACTTCGCTCGGCCGAACAATACGGGCCGGGCGTTGTTCCGCTATGTGGCGCACGCCGACCTCGATCTGTACCGCAACCTGGTCGTACTCTTCACCGACATGAATTTCTTCAGTGACCGGAGCGAGCGCAACGCCGTGCGCCCGTCCGAACTGGACCTGCTCGTGGGAGTCGCGGTCAGACATGGCGATGTTGAGCTGGCCTTGATCCATGAACAGGACATGCCCTTGGACCGATCGGGCCTCGTGCAGCGCTATGTGGCCCTTCAGCTCCGGTACGAATTTGAATGGCTGCGGAGGCCCTCACAGACAAAACCGTGACCAATCGCAGAGCGAAAGAAAGAGAGGGCGGATAGGCATCCGTGCTAAGATGGGGCCCGCTGCGTCGAGTCGAGGGAACCGGACGCGGCTGAGTGATTGAAATGTCGATAAAAGGAACCTTGCTATGAAAGAGTGGGAAGACAAAGACGTCGAGTTTATGCAGTTGGCGTTGGAACAGGCCAAGCTGGCTCCTTCTTCGGGAGAAGTGCCTATCGCCGCGGTGTTGGTGCTCGACGGGCAGGTGCTCGCACAGGTGCATAACTATCGAGAAATCTGGCAGGACCCCACGGCCCATGCGGAAGTCGTGGCGATCCGGGAAGCAGCCGCCCGATTAGGTACGTGGCGTTTAACCGGCACCACGCTTTACGTCACCGTCGAACCGTGCCCTATGTGCGCCGGCGCCATCATCCAATCTCGTATCGCACGGCTGGTGTTCGGGGCATGGGACCCGAAGGCGGGCGCCTGTGGGTCGGTCTTCAACATTCCGGCCGAGCGCCGGTTGAACCATCGGGTCGACGTGATCGGGGGGTTGCTGGAGCAAGAGAGTCAGGAACTGGTGCAGAGTTTTTTCCGGCGGCTCCGGATGGAGATCGGAAACTCTACGCCCTGGCCTTCCCCTGCCCCACTGGCGTAACAGAGAGGTTCATCTATTCGTCGGTTCCCACCGCCACCACTTCACGGGCAGGTTCATCCCTTCCACCGCCAGGGCGCCGACGAAGTCCTGCAACGGAACGAACCGGCGAAGAAAACATCGGCCCGTTTCGATGCCTGTCGAGGGACCATGTATCTCCGCCTCATCGCCATCGATCGGCAGAGATACTTGCAGTTCATTCAAGGGGAACCGCAGGCCGGTTCCCAACGCTTTGAGAAATGCCTCGCGGCAGGTCCAATACTCGAAAAACCGGTGAGCCTGGGACTCCCCGGACAGGGCAGCCAGCGTGTCGTATTCCCGCTGTGAAAAGAACCGCCGGGCGAGTCCTGCGCCGTCCACGGCTCGACGGATATATTCGAGGTCGATCCCAACCTCCCTGTTCAGGGCGACGGCATACGCCGCACAACCGTTAGAATGCGACATGTTGAAACGGAGATCTGCCGCGCGCTCACCCGCCCAAGCCAGCTTCGGCTTCCCCTGTGCCTCGTTCTCAAAGGCAAGGAATGCCGATTCCGTTCCGAGGTACCGACTGAGAATGTCTCGCAGAATACCGTGGGCAGCCACGAACCACGCTTGATCTGTCCGGCGGACCAGCCGTGCCGATCGATCGAGTTCGTCTTGTGATAGGGTACGGCAGAACCGGTTCAGTTCTTCATCCGACCTCGTCAGCGATGCCAGCCAGACATGAACCTGACTTGCTTGGCAATCGAGCGTGCCCTCGGCGACGGCCCATTCCACTTCATGCAACGGCACGCGCACTCACTCCTCTGTCGATTGAAAAACGATCGCGCACACGGTAAGCTGCGCCATCGTTCACGGCCGGAGAGGTGCGAGAGTGGCCGAATCGGGCGGTCTCGAAAACCGCTGTCGGGGCAACTCGACCGTGGGTTCGAATCCCACCCTCTCCGCCATACAAGTAGTGCTGAGCAACGAGTGCTGAGGACTGAGTAGCAACTCACTGCACCTTAGAACCCGTGGCCAGTGACAGATGATGGGCGACGAGTGTAAGAACGTCGCCCATCGAAACCGGCATTACCCCGTCGGACGTTTCTGCGCTAAGACCCTTCGCAGCTCCAGCATGGCAAGCGTATCCCGGCCGCAATACTGAAGCAGCGCCTCACGGAGGCGGAGCCGCTCAATCCAATCCGATTCCTCAAACACCATCCGGTAATAGGCACGAGCCGCCAAGCCGCCTTCCTTAATCTCCAAATCGTCATAGGTAAGCGAAGGAACCACGGCCGGCAAGACATCCTTGATGGAATAAGACCCCTTGAATCCGGGATGATAGTAGTGCTCCTTAATGACCTCGTATAGATCCCAGAGCCGTAAGATCACCTGCTTCAACTGCGCGTGGAAACGAGGCACTGCCTCGGTCAGCCGTTCCAAGACCGCCCGTTCGTAGCCGGAGTATACGCAGATGCTTCCTGCTTCCCCAACAGACTTCAGTAAGCTGGACGCCAGTTCCTCTCGCGGATCGAGCGGATCGCCGCAGAGATACTCATCGTGGCGTACGGTACCATCCACGAATTCAATATGATTCGACCACTGAGTAGGAATAGTTTGATAGGGGCGTGTTTGGGGAAACCGGGGCACCGCCGGCATGAAGGTTTCAAAGTCCAGATGGTGTACCGGGTACGCGATGCGGCGGATCGCGTCCGCCAACCTTGGGCCGACCCATTCCCGATTGTCCTTCATTCGCCGTTGTACGGGTGAGAGCTTCACCGTGTCGGGAATCTCGTCGATCGTCTCGATCCCTTTCTGCGCCAACACCCGGTAGACTCGGTCCCCTCCCGGCAGATGGAATACCCAGCGCGCAGGCTTGGCGTTCGTGCAGTGGGCCCAAAAGGAGCACTCGTAGGGTATATGGCAATGGCCATCCGGTTCGATTGCGGGTGGGGTCGCTTCAGCGAGCATCTTCTTCATGGCGGCAAGCTGGTCGGGTATCTCCTCACACCGCTGTGTCACTCGTTCGGTCAACTCGACCATCGTGAAGAGCTGCGTCACATCGACCTCACCGCCCGGATAAACGTACTGCGTGTTGACGTGCAACAGACATACGCTCGTGAGCGGGATGCCGGCTCCTTTCAGCACAATGCTTTGAATCGCCAAATCAGCCACATGAACGTCTTTTACTCTCGATGACGATTTCACTTCGATGAGGCGCCAACCTCCGGCACGTCCATCCGATCCTGCGACACGCTCCAAGACATCCACCCGCACCAGCACTCCATCCCATCGAAAGGCTCCTTCGAAGATTGCGGGAACTTGCGGGTTGTTCACCAGTTCCGCCGTGCGTTGCAGCGCCTCGCTAGAATGCCGATGACCGGTTTCGACCAACACGCCTCCAGGAAACCTCTGACGGGCCAGCGCGCCTACATCTGTGCCCATATCCAGAATGGCTTGGGTCGAATCGTCGGGAGCCGTCGCAAGTTCCGGAGCGTGAATGTCCAGATAGAGCCGTTTGTGACACTGCAAGCCGGCGAGGAACTTCGACTTGGAGAGCCGATGCAAATTCGTGGTCGGCAAAGGGAGGTCTTCGTTCATAACGATCCCTGGTGTGCTCAGGCTACCGATCGGGCCGTCAATTGTCTAGCCCGTCGAAGGCATGCCCATTCTGATAGGATAGCCGGCTATGTCATTCCGCACGACACAGATTCGTAAAGCGGTGTTCGCGCTGGCGCTTCCCGTAACGGTGAGCAGTCTACTGCAACGGACCGAAGGTATCGTAGCCGTCTTTCTCGTTGGGGGCCTCGGTGCCACATCGATCGCGTCCGTGGGGCTGGGACAACTGCTGGCCTTCATCGGCACCACGCTGGTCTCAGGACTCTCCGTCGGAGCGAATGTGATCATCGCCCAACTCTGGGGCGCTCGTCGCTATCGCGATGCCGGAGACGCCGCAATCCATTTCGTGGGCCTGGCAACCATGCTATCCCTTCTGCTCATGGCGATGGGGCTGTGGCTCAATCGCCGGGCCATGGTCTTACTGGGCGTGGAACCAGAGGTCATCGCGCTGGCAGGTCCCTACTCGGATATCATCTTCCTCGTCATTCCCTTCACGGTATTCTTACAAGTCTTGTCGTCCATCCTGCAAGGCACCGCAGATACGCGCTCGCCGATGTTCGCCATGATCGGGGTGAACCTGCTGCATATCTTCGTGGCCTACCCGCTCATTTATGGATCATGGGGTTTGCCGGCACTCGGAGTCAAAGGCGCCGGTATCGCCGTGGGTCTTGCCGAAGCGGCAGGGGCAGCGTTTCTGCTCCTACGATCTTGGCCGCTGCTGTCATCGCCGACTAACTTGCGCCGCGATTTGGTCCGTGCGGTTTGGCAAGTGGGCGCACCGGTGTCCGGCGAACGGATCGTTCAGCAGGGCGGGATCATGCTTTATACGAAAATCGTTTTCCTCTACGGCACCGTATCCTACGCCGCGCACCAGGTCGGGCTGTCCATCGAGGCGTTTTCGTTTCTGCCGGGCTACGGTTTTGCAGTGGCGGCAGCCACCATGGTCGGTCAGAGCATCGGCGCCGGCAAGTACATTCGCGCGAAGATCGAAAACTGGGAAGCGAATCGCATGGCCGCCGTCATCATGGCCGGCATGGGTGTCGTCTTCTTTGTCTTCCCCTATGGATTGCTCCGAGCCTTCACGAGCGACGAGACGGTGATCGCGTTGGGGACGCTGTTCCTGAAGATTGTCGCCGTGCTTCAGATTCCGCTCGCCTTGACGATGGTGCTGGCCGGGTCGTTGCGTGGCGCGGGCGATACGCGCGCGATCATGTGGGCGACCTTCGTCGGCATGTGGGGCGTCCGCGTGCCGATGGCTTGTGTGGCGGCGCTCTGGTTCAACGCAGCACTCGTATATGTTTGGAGCGCCATGATCGCCGACTGGACGGTGCGGATGGGGCTGCTACTCTGGCGCTATCAGTCGGAGCGGTGGCGGATGATTCAGGTGATTCGAGATTGATCGTCACCCGTGCGTCCTGGTTGACGGCCTGGTGTCCCGACCAGGCCCTTGCGTGATCTCGATTCTCCCGACCCCCTTCACATTCGCACAGAGGTCGCCCAGACCGGGAGTCATGAGGCGGAATGGACCTCCCTTAGCTTCCGGCAAAGGTTGGCCGTCCACTTCATAGATCAAGATGCCGTGATCAACTGCTTGCTTCAGCGTAAGGCTGGCGGAGAATTTGCCGTCTTGAGAATGGAAAGTCGCATGGTCGGCATCGATCGCAAGCGCCGGTACCTCTAGCAGCCCTTTGATCCTGATGCCCCGCCCCTTCATTCCCGGCATCACCGCACCGACATCCGGCACATGATGTTCCGCCGGTAGCGCCGCAAGGGCCGCCCGATCCATCGTAACCGGTTGCACGACGGCTCCGTCGATCCGCAAAACGCCCAGGCCGCTTTTCTCCTTCTCTGTGATCGCTTTGATCATGGCGGTAAGCGCCTCGTTCACCGGCGTGGGGATGCTGTGCTCCCGCCCCAGTCGTACGATCATCCCGTTCAAGGCGTCGATCTCCGTCGGCCTGCCCGCTTTCCAATCGTCGTACATCGAGGTGTGAATGTCGCGGATCTCCTGCGTCCAGCGCACAACCTTGTCCGCCATCTCCGGTGCCAAGGGCACTTTGACCGCCGCTGAGACGGCTGCCACTTCGCCGACAATCTGATGGATCACTCCCAACATCTCCGGATGATCGAGCGCCTTCGCGACCTTGTCGTCGACGATGACGGTCAGCGGATTGAAGACGCAGTTCCAGCACATCTTCTCCCATTTGCTGCGTCGTATGTCCTTCGACACCTGACAGGGAATTCCGGATGAGACAAACAAGTCGCGAATCTTCAGTAGCCGTTCGCTCTCGTGCCCCATGAGTTCCCCGATCGCTACCGAGCCTTTTTTGTAATGGTCGATTACGCCTGGCTCGGCGATCTTGGAGTAGATGAAGGCGACGCCACCGACCACGCAATCCCGCTTGAGCCTGGCGATGATGCGATCTTCTGTATCCACCCCGTTCTGGAGCGTGAGGATGACTGTGCGCTCCGTGAGAATCGGTTCGAGCTGGGTCAATGTGGCATCGAGATCGTAGGCCTTGACCCCCAAGATGATCAAATCGGGTCCGGGCAACTCACGCGGATCGGCAGCCGCCGGCGGCCGAACCGTGAAGGTTCCGCTCGCGCTTCTGATCGTGAGTCCCCACTGCCGGACGGCTGCCAACGTTCGCGGTCTCAGCAAGAACGAGACATTCGGATTGTGTTTCGCGAGGTGGGCGCCGAAAAATCCTCCGACGGACCCGGCCCCGACCATCATGACCTGTTCCATCGAGAAGACTCCAAATATGCAGTCAGCTCTCAGCTATCAGCATTCAGCCCCATTGCTGACAGCCGATAGTCTGTTACATTGACGGCCACAAGTGCTGCGCACCCGTAAGAGTAGTGTAGAATGCGCGGTGAAGCAACCGGCCATGTCCTTCGCCACCGACCTCGAACGTGTTCGCACCGCTTTGGGCAACGCCTGCGCCGTAACCGTGCTCACCGGCGCCGGTATCTCCGCCGACAGCGGAGTCCCGACGTTTCGTGGCGCAGACGGACTGTGGAAGAATTTCCGGGCGGAGGACCTCGCCACGCCGGAGGCTTTCGCGCGCGATCCCCGGTTGGTCTGGGAATGGTACAACTGGCGGCGGGAGTTGATCGCGACCAAACAGCCTAATCCGGCGCATCACACCGTCGCTCAGATGGAACGGCAGTTCCCACGGTTCTGGCTGATCACGCAAAACGTGGATGGATTGCACCGCGATGCCGGTTCCCAGCAACTCTCGGAAATCCACGGCAACATCTGGATGGTCCGTTGTACCCGCTGCGGCCGCGTGACTGAGAACCGTGACGTGCCGATCCATATCCTTCCCTTATGTCGTTCGTGCGATGGGCTCCTTCGCCCCCACATCGTCTGGTTCGGGGAATCCCTGGATTCGGCAGACACCGAGCAAAGCTACCGCGCACTCTCCGAGACGGAGGTGTTGCTGGTGATCGGAACGTCAGGAGTGGTGTATCCGGCTGCCGGCTTTGCCTCCGTGGCGAAACATGCGGGGGCGTTTGTCGCAGAGATCAACCCGGATATCACGCCCAACTCCGGCGTGGCAGATGTATCCCTGCAGGGCCGCGCGCGCGACATTGTTCCGTTGCTACTCGAAGGTCTCCAGCAGGGGTAACAGTTCGTCCAGTGTGTGAATGGTGGGAGCAGTTGATGTGGGCGCAGATCGAGTCTCCCTTTCAATCAGCAGTCCGTGGAGCCCTGCCGCCCTGGCTCCTTCCACGTCCTCTTTCATGTTGTCTCCGATATGAAGAGCTTCGCATGGCTCCACCGCGTGTTTTTCCAGCGCATGGATGAAAATCAGTGGAGCCGGCTTTGCAGAGTGCGCCAGGCTGGCGATCGTGACCGTGTCGAAGAAATCCAGCAGACCGAGCGAGCGCAAGACGTTGAAGAGCCGGGAGTCGAAGTTCGAGATGATGCCCAACTCAAAACCATGCTCCCGCAACTGTTTCAAGGCGCCGAGCGTATCCGGGTAGAGCATCCACCAATCGGGGCCGTCGAAGGCGTGAAAGACCTCTTCAAAAAATTCATCGAATCCCTCGAACATCCCGACCCGATAGAATACGTTGTGCACGATGTCGAACCACCAAAGACGTTCGCACTGCTTGATCTTGACTGGGTCCATTGTGGCAAACACCGGTGGAGGAGCTTCCTGAAAAGCGCGGGCAAAGGCGGTCTTGATCGCCGCCTGTGAATCAGCAGTCCTTCTGAATCCGTGCTTCTCCGCGTACCGGAGGTAAATATCGGCGACGGACCCTCTGACCTGGAAGAGTGTCCCCGCCGCGTCGAAAAAGATCACCTGAATGGACGCCAGCTTCTTCAAATCCGCCACGGTCCTCCCCTTACACTCTGGCGCGGGGATTGTATTCATGGTCAAAAAGCGAAGTCAAAACACCCTGCGCCCCGTTTCTTGACAAAGCCACCCCCCTTTGCTACGGTTTTCAATAAATCCAATGAAATTGGAGACTTAGATGCCGACTCGCATCTTCGTGGTGGATAGCAGTCCAGCCGTTCGTCGCATTGTCGAGCAGATCTCGACCCCTGAAGGTTTTGAAGTGGTTGGGTTTCAGGACGGCCCTGCCGCCCTAGAAGCGGCCAAGCGCATGAGTCCGCAACTTATCATTGCCGATTATCATCTCGACAACATGACGTTTTCCGGATTCTGCAAGGAAGTCAACAAACTTGATAATCTCTCTGAGACCTTCATCGTTTCCCTGATCAATTCCAGCGACCGGCCTGATGAACAGCATCTCCGTACCCTCGGCGTGAAGGCCTTCTTGAAGAAACCGTTTCAATCCGAGCATCTTTTGGATGTCATCAAATCTCTAGAGACAAATGGTCATCAGGCCGGCATGAATGGCGCATCGGGTATGCGGCGGAACTGGCCACCAGAATCCGCTGCTACCGATACCGAAGAGCTGGAAATGGAGCCGACCACTGCAGAGGATGACAATCTCGCCGGCGAGCAGGAAGAAGGCTCCTCCACGGAACAACCAGCTCCTGCCCCTGCATTCTCGATAACGCCGAGCGCTTCCGAAGCAGGAGAGGCGGCTGGAAACGAAGGCCAGGCGAGCGAAGTGGCGGAACTCTTGCCGGACGTCGTTTCCCGCGCGCCGGCGGCACTCTCATCCGAGCATATGGCGACGTTGCTTCACGACTTTGTTCACCAAGAACTACCTGTGGTGCTGAACCAGGAGATTGCTCAGCAGGAACCGGCAGTCCGTCACTTGGTCGAAGAAATGGTTACTTTGCAGGTGCAAAGCATCGTGGCCCCTCTCGTTCGCGAGCTCGTCGAATCCTCCGTGCGCAAGCAGCTCGCGGAGGTTGTCCGCGAACAACTTGGCGCCATCGAACTGCTGGTGAAAGACGAAATTCAGCGCGCCGCCTCCACCCACGCTCACGAAGTAGCCGAGCATACCGTCAGAGAGGTCGCACAAGAAAAGATTGCCCAGGCGGTGAAACAACTCGTACCAGAAATCGCTGAAACTCAAATCAAAGAAGAAATCAAGAGATTGAGTTCGGACACGCCTTCTGCCTAACGCCCCCCATCGGCCTTTTCGCCGCTATTTTTTCTTTCCTCGTTTGCTGCGATGCGCTTTCGCGAGAGCCTTCATGCGCTGAACGTTCTTCCGGTGTTTCTTGCGTGTCTTACGATCTTTCTCGCGTCCTCTCGCCATAATGACTCGTCCTTTCTCCAGGCAGGTGAAAGTCGTCGGCTCCGTGTAAAACCTCGCGCGGGGCGCATGTATAGCACAATGCCGGACCAGCCACAAGCGGACATCGGACACATGTCGTACGTGATTGAGTACTCGCCTGATGCTCAGGAGCATCCGAGGGCCAGTACCCTGTACAGGTTCTTGCCGTCCGTTCCTGACGCGATTGCGATGCGGCAACTGCTCTCGTAAGCGTTTCGAGGTGCGAAGAGGGACGAAACGATCCGCAACTTCCTAAAGCGACGATCGGGCAGATTCCCGGCCTCTGAGCACGTCGATAAAGACACCGGTATCCAGCACAATCTTGGTCACCGGATACCCAACCGCCTCAAGCGGGTCGACTTACGAAGCGATCCGCTTGTCCTCATGACGCAATGCGTCTCCCACGACCTTGCTCTGCCTCCCCCTTGGAACCGTTTTCTTCAATTCTTCGAGCAGATCTTCGGGCAACGTAAGATTCGCCTGTCTCGTTGCACTCGCCACCATGGTCCTCCCTCAACCTATAGAATCACCTTGCTGAAAGGGAGGGATTTGTCGCATGGTTGATCTGAAATATTCGTTGATCATCGAAGCAACTGCCGATCCGAATTTCTTTGGATTTTATTCTCCCGATCTCGAAGGCTTCACTGGGATCGGTCATTCGATCGAAGATTGCCTCTACAAGGCGAAATGGGGGTGAGAATTGGGGTCAGAGTCCAATTTCTGAGCGATCCGCCCTTTTCGGGCCTCCTCGCGCTTCCCCTTTGAGCCGTCTCCCAACTCTGCTGCCGGCCTCCAGTCCTTCCCCCACATCGCCTTGTGAGGCTCCGGTGAGCATGTTAAGATGGCGCCCTGCCGCCGTATGGCCATGATCATCCATGTCACTCCCCCAACTCGACAAGATCTATAATCCGCAGCAAGTCGAAGACCGCTGGTCGCAGTTCTGGATCGACAAGGGCTACTTCCACGCCACGCCGGCGCATCCGGGCCAACCCTATTGCATCGTGATTCCTCCGCCCAACGTGACCGGCTCCCTCCATGTCGGCCATGCGCTGAATAATTCGCTGCAAGACATTCTCATCCGTTGGCGGCGCATGCAGGGACGCAATGTGCTCTGGATGCCGGGCACCGATCACGCCGGCATCGCCACGCAAAACGTCGTGGAACGGCAACTGCTGGCGGAAGGAACGAGCCGCGAGGCACTCGGGCGAGAACGATTCGTCGAGCGCGTCTGGCAGTGGAAGGCGCAGTCCGGAGACACCATCATCCAGCAGCTCAAGCGTTTGGGTGCTTCCTGCGATTGGGAGCGCTTGCGATTCACCATGGATGAGGGTCTCTCGAAGGCCGTCCGCGAGGTCTTCGTACGGCTCTTCGAGGAAGGGCTGATCTATCGCGGCGAGCGACTGATCAACTGGTGTCCGCGCTGCCTGACGGCGTTGTCGGACATCGAAGTCGAACATGAGGAGAGCAAAGGCAAGCTGTACTCGATCGAATATCCCCTTGCCGACGATCCATCCATCCGTCTCACGGTCGCCACCACGCGACCCGAGACGATGCTGGGGGACTCAGCCGTGGCGGTCCACCCCGAAGACCCGCGCTATCGCCACCTCATCGGCCGGAAGGTCGCCCTGCCACTGACCAACCGGACCATTCCGATTGTCGGCGATTCCATCCTTGTCGATCGCGAATTCGGAACGGGCGCCGTCAAGGTCACGCCCGCGCACGACTTCAACGACTTCGAGGCTGGACAACGCCACAACTTGTTGCGCTTCTCCCTCTTCAACCACGAGGCGCTGGTTGATCCTTCCAAGCTCGACGTGGCCGGAGTCGACCCAGACGTGATCCACACCATCCGGCTCCTGCCTGTCACAAAGGCGCGCCCCAAGATCGAGCAGATGCTGCGTGACAACGGTGTCCTGGCCAAGGTCGAAGATCACAAGATGGCGGTCGGGAAATGTTACCGCTGCAAAACGGTCATGGAGCCCTTCCTCTCACCCCAGTGGTTCGTGAGAATCCAACCGCTTGCCGAGCCGGCCATCAAGGCGGTGGAAGAAGGACGCATCCGCCTGATCCCTGAAGGATGGATGAACAACTACCTGGGCTGGATGCGCAACATCAAGGACTGGTGCATCTCGCGCCAGATCTGGTGGGGACACCAAATTCCCGCCTGGTACTGTCGGCATTGTAACCAAGAGGAGTTCAAGACCACAGGGTCCCAAGGCACTACCCGTGAGTTCGGTTTTGTCTCTCCTGTCGCCAAGCCGATTGTCGCCACGTCCAGGCCGGCCACTTGCCCGAACTGCCGCAGCGCCGATCTCGTCCAAGACCCGGACGTGCTCGACACCTGGTTCTCTTCCGCCTTGTGGCCCTTCTCGACGCTGGGTTGGCCGGAACAGACGCCGGAACTCAAGACCTTCTATCCGACCTCCGCCCTCGTCACCGGTCTCGACATTCTGTTTTTCTGGGTCGCCCGCATGATCATGATGGGCCTCAAGTTCATGGGCGACGTCCCCTTTCGCGACGTCTATATCCACGCGCTGGTGCGGGACGCCGAGGGCCAGAAGATGAGCAAGTCGAAAGGCAACGTGATCGACCCGCTTCACGTCATGGAGCAATATGGCACCGACGCGCTGCGGTTCACGCTCGCGTCGATGTCGTCTCCCGGGCGGGACCTGCGGCTGGCGGAGGAGCGGATCGAAGGCTACCGGAACTTCGCCAACAAGATCTGGAACGCCGCGCGCTTCATCCTGATGCATTTGGACGGAGAGAGGGAGGCCGTTCCACCAACGCAGCGCTCGTTTGCCGACCGCTGGATCCTCAGCCGCCTCAACGCCGCGATCACGACCGTCGCTGCCGAACTCGAACAATACCGGTTCGACCGCGCGGCGAACACCCTCTACCAGTTCGTGTGGCATGAGTATTGTGACTGGTATCTCGAACTGATCAAACCGGTGCTCCAGGAGCCTGCGTCCGCCGAGGCGCGCCGCGCGCGAGGCACGCTGGTCGAATCCTTCGAGACGACGTTGCGGCTCCTCCATCCCTTCATGCCCTACATCACGGAGGAAATCTGGCACGCGCTTCCCCATGCCGGTGTCAGCATCGTCACGCAGCCTTTCCCCACCATGCAGCCGGCATGGGAATCGAAAGAGACGGAGGCCGCCTTCGCCTTGCTGGAGCAATGCCTCACGCTCCTCCGCACCGGGCGCGCCCTCTTGAACTACGCTCCGGGCAAACTCGTCCCGTTCTTGACGAGCGGCACGACAGAGCAGGACCGGGCGACGCTCGGCGCCCTTCGCGCTCATCTGGCCCACCTGGGCAAAGGCGCCGTCCAGGTCTCGCCGGCCGAGGAGTGGCCGGCCGAGAATCTGTTGCGTCTCGCCGCGGAAGGCATGACGATCGGCCTCACGGTAGAGGAAGACGTCGATGTCCAGAAAGCGCTCGGTCGGATCGTCAAGCAAAAAGAGGAGGGAGCGAAAGAGGTCCAGCGGCTGGAAGGGAAACTGCAGAGCGTCGAGTTCACTGCGAAAGCTCCCGCCGATGTGATTGCCGACCACCACGACCGGCTCAAGACGCTCCGGCGAGACCAGGCGATCCTCCACAGCAGCGAAACGCAGTTGCGCGAGATTCTCCATGGACGCCACACATGATTCCCCTTCCGCACCAGGCTGCGAAAGCGGCCATCCAGCAAGCGTTGCAGGAAGACGCGGGCTCCGGTGATGTCACCACCGCCGCCCTCTTTCCGACTCCCTGCGCCGCCCGTGCCACACTCGTCGCTCGCCAGCATGCGGTCGCCGCAGGAGTGATCATTGCGCGCGACACGTTTCTCGCGGTCGATCCGACATTGCGCATCACCCATGTTGCCGAGGAAGGGACGCCGGTGCGGGAAGGAGTGCCCTTGCTGGAGGTCACAGGCGATGGCCGCTCACTCTTGATGGCGGAACGGGTGGCGCTCAATTTCCTGCAGAGGCTCTCCGGCATCGCCACGCTCACCGCGCAATTTTGTCATGCCGTGCGCGGGTATCGCACGAAGATTTTCGACACCAGGAAGACGACGCCGGGACTGAGGCTCCTCGAAAAATGGGCCGTGCGAATCGGGGGCGGCCACAACCATCGCCAGAATCTGAGCGACGGCATCCTCATCAAAGACAACCATCTGGCCCTGCTCCGTGCAATGGGCCGCTCGGTCGCCGACGCGTGCCGGATAGCCAGGGAGCGGGCTCCGCACGGACTTCGCATCATCGTCGAAGTCGATCGCCTGGCTCAGGTGCGGGACGCGTTGGAAGGCAAAGCGGATATCATCCTCTTGGACAACATGACTCCTGAAGAAGTGCACCACGCAGTCGATCTCATTAAAGGCCGGGCCCTGGTTGAAGTCTCCGGAGGTATTACGCTGGGCAACGTGCGTGAGATGGCCGCCGCCGGCGCCGACTTTATTTCGATCGGAGCATTGACGCACTCCGCTCCAGCCGTGGACATCAGCATGGAACTCGTGCCACATCGGCAGAAAACCGCGCGGCGGCGCCGCCCATGACCCTCTCTTCCGCCACGGAGACGCTGACGATCCGAGCCGTTCGCGCTTTCTTGCAAACCCAAGTACTGGGACGGCAGCTTTCCATCGTGGAGGAAACCGCTTCCACCAACCGCGATGCGTTTGTCCGTGCTCAGGCCGGAGCAGAGAGCGGCACCGTGGTGGTCGCGCGATCCCAGACCGCAGGCCGTGGTCGCCGCGGCAGAACCTGGTACTCACCGCCGGGAGAAAATCTCTACTGCTCGATCATCTTTGCGCCTCCATTGCTCCAACGAGTCACGACACCGGTGCTTCCATGGATCCCGCTTCTGGCGGGAGTTGCAGTCGTCACAGCCGTTCGACAATTGACCGGGCTTCAGCCCTGCCTGAAATGGCCGAACGACTTGCTTCTGAACGACAAGAAATGCGGCGGGATCTTATGTGAGAGCGGCTACCGCGGCAAAGACCAGCCCTTTACCATAATCGGAATCGGCCTTAATGTAAACTCGGACCCTGACAGTTTTCCTGATGAGTTAAAGGCGACGAGCACTTCTCTCCATGCCGGTTCCCACAGCGTCATCGACCGTGCAGTCCTATTGGCACAGATATTAAATCGGCTGGAACAGCACTTGGCGCTTCTCGCCACGGCTGCGCCGGACCGGTGGCGTGAGGAATATGTGGCACACTGTTCGACCGTGGGTCGGCGGGTCCGTGTGGAATGTGCAAACGGCGAACGTCTCGAAGGGCTCGCCGGCGCCATCGGCGAAGACGGCTGTTTGAAGATTCAAACGGAGCAGTTACGCGCTGATGACGGCTCAAGACGTATAATCGAAGTGCGAGAAGGAGATGTGGTTCATCTGCGTCCTGTTCTGTAGCAGCCGCATCTTCCGTATCCGTGGGCACGCATATGCTACTCTGCATCGACATCGGCAATACCAACATCGTATGGGGAGTTTTCGATCAACGCACTTTGAAGGGACATTGGCGGATTGCCACCGATCCGCGGAAAACCGCGGACGAATATGGCGCGCTGTTTCTGAGCCTGCTCAACAATGCCGGGATCAGCGCCCACCTTATCTCTGATGTGATCCTGTCGAGCGTGGTACCCACCCTGACAGGTACCTTCGAATCAATGGCAGCCTCGCTGTTTGACCGGCCCCCCCTGGTCGCTTCATCCGAAATGGACAGCGGACTTAAGCTCCGTTACAAGAACCCGGCGGAAATCGGGAGCGATCGGATCGTCAACGCGGCGGCCGCCTATGATAGGTACAAAACCGACCTCATCATCGTTGATTTCGGTACGGCAACGACATTTTGCGCCGTTTCCAAGGCTGGGGAATATCTCGGCGGCGTGATTGCTCCAGGCCTCGGCATTTCCGCCGATGCTCTGTTTACGAGAACGGCGAAGTTACCAAAAGTAGAATTCGTGCGTCCTAAGACCGTGATCGGACAAGACACCGGCAGCAGTATTCAATCCGGCCTTCTCTATGGGTATGCAGGACTGGTCGATGCCATTGTCCGCCGGATGGAGCAAGAGTTAGGGCGCAAAGCAACCGTCGTGGCTACAGGGGGCCTTAGCTCAATCATCGCGCGCGAAACCCAAACAATCCAGGAGGTGCTTCCTCTCTTGACCTTAGATGGGCTGGAGTTCCTCTACAGGCGAAATGCGAACCGACGAAGCGATAGAACATAACGATCCAATTCTCTTCTCACGCCAGCCCTCCTCCGTCACGTGCCAGAACAAATCTCATTGACCCAGTTGACTTTATATTCAGGGTGGCTATCTCCCCTCCCGAATAGGCATATTGCGTGTCACAAGAAGAACAAAAGACGCATACAATCAGCGGGTTAGACTCGGAAACCCCTCAAAGTGGAGAGGTTTCCGCTCTTTCCGATCAGCGAGAGCCAGAACAGGCAAGCGAGTTGCAAAAGCTCCTGACCGCAAAAGCTGACGAGTGCAATGCCCTGAATGATAAATTTCTCCGATTAGCTGCAGAGTTCGAGAATTACAAGCGGTTAAGTCTGCGCGAACAGCGCGACCAAGTCCGTTATGGCAACGAACAGATACTGAAAGAATTACTCCCCGTCGTTGACAACCTGGAGCGGGCGATTCAGTCGGCAAAAGACAGCCAAAGTCAGGATGCGCTGATCCAAGGTGTCAATTTGACCCTCAAGCAGCTCACCGGCGCGTTGACCAAGTTCGGTGTTCGTCCGGTTACAAGCGTCGGGCAGTTATTCGATCCCAAGTGCCATCAGGCTGTTTCACAGGTAGAATCAGCAATCGTCCCGGAGAACATGATTGTGGAGGAATTTCAGAAAGGCTATCTCTTGCACGACCGAATCTTGCGGGCCGCGATGGTCAGTGTCTCGACCGGCCAGGCGCAGGGAGCGATCGACGGTTCTTCCTTGCCCGATGGCGACAGACCTCAAGCGGAATGTGAGAGTTAGGCACTGAATGCAGTGACTTCATTTACGAAGGAGCGCACACATGGGTAAGGTCATCGGCATCGATCTTGGAACCACCAACTCCTGCGTTGCCATTATGAGCGGCGGAGATCCCGTGGTCATCGCAAATGCGGAGGGCAGTCGAACGACTCCATCCGTAGTCGCTCTGACCGATAAGAGCGAACGCTTGGTCGGCCAGATTGCCAAGCGTCAGGCAATCACCAATCCTGAAAATACGATCTTCTCCGTCAAACGGCTCATGGGACGAAAGTTCAGGAGCCGCGAGGTGCAGGAAGCGGCAAAGCGCCTCCCCTACAAAGTTGTGGAAGCTGATAACGGGGATGCTCATGTCGAGTTGCGTGGCAAACGATACAGCCCGCCGGAAATCTCGGCAATGATCCTGCAAAAGATGAAGCAGACGGCGGAGGACTACCTGGGTGAGAAAGTGACGGAAGCCGTCATTACCGTGCCGGCCTACTTCGACGACAGCCAGCGCCAGGCAACCAAGGACGCGGGGCAGATCGCCGGCTTGAACGTGCTCCGGATCATCAACGAGCCTACCGCCGCGTCCCTCGCCTACGGCTTGGACAAGAAGAAAGATGAGCGGATCGCAGTCTATGACCTTGGCGGCGGCACCTTCGATATCTCCATTCTCGAGATCGGCGACGGCGTGTTCGAGGTCAAGTCCACGAACGGCGATACTTATCTGGGCGGCGACGACTTCGACCTCCGCGTCATGGATTGGCTGGTCGATGAGTTCAAAAGAGACCAGGGCATCGACCTCCGCAAGGACCGGATGGCGCTGCAGCGGCTCAAGGAGGCGGCCGAGCGGGCAAAGATCGAGCTGTCTTCGTCGCAGGAGACAGAGATCAATCTGCCGTTCATCACGGCTGATGCCAGCGGACCCAGGCACTTGGTCACCAAACTTACGCGCGCCAAACTGGAACAACTGGTGGATGATCTTGTTCAACGGACGATCGATCCATGCAAGAAAGCGTTGTCCGATGCAGGCGTCACCTCCAAGGACATCAATGAAGTGGTGCTCGTCGGAGGCATGACGCGCATGCCGAAGGTTATCGAGAAAGTCCGCGAGTTTTTCGGGAAAGAGCCGCATCGTGGAGTGAACCCGGACGAAGTCGTGGCAATCGGCGCAGGCATTCAAGGCGGTGTTCTGAAAGGCGAGGTCAAGGACGTCCTGCTTCTCGACGTCACGCCGCTGACCCTCGGCATCGAAACCCTGGGCGGAATTTTCACGCACTTGATCGAGCGGAATACCACCATCCCGACAAAGAAGGGCCAGATTTTCAGTACGGCTTCGGATAGCCAGACTGCAGTCACCATTCGCGTCTTCCAAGGCGAACGCGAAATGGCCAATGACAACAAACTGCTGGGCCAGTTCGATCTAGTGGGCATCCCCCCGGCTCCCCGCGGCATGCCGCAAATCGAAGTCACGTTCGACATCGACGCAAACGGCATCGTCCATGTCTCCGCGAAAGACCTGGGAACCGGCAAGGAGCAGTCCATCAAGATCACGGCTTCCAGCGGGCTCAGCAAAGAGGAAGTCGAGAAACTGGTCAAGGATGCCCAGTCCCATACCGATGAGGACAAGAAGCGAAGGAAGCTGGCCGAAGCCCGCAACCAGGCCGACAGCCTCATCTACAACACTGAAAAGAACCTTGCCGAGCACGGGGACAAGGTTGCCGAAGGGGACAAGACGAAGATCACGGACGCGATCGCCGCGTTACGCAAAGCGATGGAGGGCAGCGACACCGACGCCATCGAAGCAGCTACCAAAACCTTGACGACTGCGTCGTACAAACTCGCCGAGGAAATGTATAAGAAGGCTTCCGCTGCCGGTGCGTCATCAGGACCGGCTGATGGAGCCGGCAGCCCAGGGAGCGAGCAGGCCAGGACCGATGAAAAGGTGGTCGATGCAGAGTTCGAAGAAGTGGACAAAGACAAAAAGTAGGTTAGAATACGCCATATCAAGAAGACCGAGTTCCGCGCCATGCGGGACTCGGCTTTTTTGCACCTAACGAGTTCGCATGGCACCGGCATCAAAACGCGATTACTACGATATCCTAGGAGTCGACCGCAACGCCTCCGACGACGAGCTGAAGAAAGCCTATAGAAAGCTCGCCCGCCAGTACCATCCCGATCTCCAAGCCGGCGACCACCAGAAGAAATCATCCGAAGAAAAATTCAAAGAGGTCAACGAAGCATACGAAGTCCTGAGCGATCAGGAAAAGCGGAAGCGTTATGACATGTTCGGTCACGCCGGCGCGCAGCAGGGTCAAGGCGGATTCGAAGGCTTTGATTTCGGCCGCGGCGGGTTCGGCGATGTCTTCAACGACATCTTCGAGGACTTCTTCGGCGCACCGAGAGGAAGAAGCCGGGCCGAGCGAGGCAACGATCTCCAGTACAACCTCGAACTCAGCTTCGAAGAAGCGATCTACGGCAAAGAGGCACAGCTCAAGATTCCTCGTTGGGAGGTCTGTCAAGACTGCAAAGGCACCGGTGCACGATCACCCGGAGCGGTCAAGACTTGCCCGAGCTGCAAAGGGGCCGGCCAGCTTCGGTTCCAGCAAGGATTCTTCAGCGTCAGCCGGCCGTGCGGGCAATGCGACGGCGCAGGACAGATCATTACCGAACCGTGTAGTGCCTGCCAAGGCCGCCAACGGATCTATCGGGAACGCACCATTTCCGTCCAGATTCCGGCCGGTGTCGAAACGGGCATGCGCCTACGCTTGTCCAATGAAGGCGAGCACGGAGTCAACTCCGGCCCGCCGGGTGATCTCTACGTCGCGATCACCGTCAAGCCCCACCCTGTGTTTACCAGGAAAGGGAACGACATCGCCTGCGACGTGCCGATCAGTTTCGTCACAGCCGTATTGGGAGGAAAGGTAGAGGTCCCCACGCTGAAGGGATCCACCGTGATAAAGGTCCCCCCCGGCACGCAGCATGATAAAGTCTTGCGACTCAAAGGACTCGGCGTGCCGAGCTTGAAGGGCCATCAGACCGGCGACCAGATCTTCAACATCAAAGTAGAAATTCCCACAAAGCTCACGCCGCGTCAAAAAGAGCTGTTGAGCGAATTTGCCAAAGAATGCGGCATGACCGCCGAAACAGACGGCGATGGATTTTTCGACAAGATGAAGACGTTCTTCGAGTAACGCCGTTTTCAGAGGCCGCCTCCTACCCGCCGACGGCCACCCCATGCCGGTTTTCTTCATCACCTCCCAGCAGGTTCGGAACGGAACGGTCACGATCACCGGCCCTTTACTGGACCATCTGCGAGCGAGTCTCCGGACTCAGGTCGGAGAGCGTCTCTGGCTGTGCGATGAACGTCAACGCCGCTATTGCGTCCTCGTCTCGCAGCTAAGCAACCGCTTGCTCACCGGCACCGTGTTGGAAGAGCGATCGGCTGCACCTCTACAGAACCCATCTATCATACTGGCCCAGGCGATTCTGAAGGGGGACCGCATGGACTGGGTCATCCAGAAAGCCACCGAACTGGGGGTCCGTACCATCATTCCTTTACAGACCAGACACGGGGTGGTGCGGCCGCGTGCCGCACGGGTAGATGCCCAACATGCCCGATGGCAACGGATTGCGTGGGAGGCCGCCCAGCAATCAGAACAGTGGGCGGCGCCGTCAATCCAACTCCCGATAGATGTCGAAGCCTTCTTTGCCCAGCCCGGCAATGTGACCGCGAAACTCATTCTGTGTGAACGAGCGGCTGGCCAAAGCCTCAGTTCTGTGCCACTGCCGCACGGTCCGGAATCATCGATCGCGGTCGTGATCGGCCCTGAAGGGGGATGGACATCGGAGGAGCTCGCGCTGGCAGAACAAGCCGGTTTCACCGGCGTGACGCTGGGGGCACGTATTCTGCGAGCCGAGACAGCAGCCGTGGCATCGGTCAGCGTGTTACAGAGCCGTCTGGGTGAACTCGGGTGACAGGCTCCTATGGCGAGCCATTGATGTGGACGATCGTGCCCTTTTCCCCCACCGCCCACCCGTGAGCACGCTCCGGGAAAGACAAGCCCAATAACGACACCTTGGCGGCGGAGTCATACTCGCCCCAATTGAATCCCGCATCCGTTGTTCGGAAAATCACGCCTCGTTCGCCAACGATCCAGCCGGTTTGTGGAGCCGTGAACCGGATGCGGATGAGATCAGTCAGCTTCTTGCAGGTCTTGGTACAGGGCAACGTACGATCCACCCAATGCTGTCCGCCGTCGGTGGTCTGAAACAAGGCGCCCGCATTGCCGACGGCCCAGCCCGTCGAGGGATCCGTAAAGGAGACATCGAAGAATGTCGCAGAACTTTGCGTGTCTTGAATCGTCCAGGTTTTTCCCCCGTCCTCGGTGGCAACGATGGCGCCAAGCGCGCCGACAGCGGTCCCACGTCGCTCATTCACGAAATGCACCGCGTACAGCGCGGCATTCGTCCCGCTGGTCTGATCCGTCCAGTTGGCGCCACCGTCCTCTGTGTACAACACAGTTCCGCCTCCGCCCACAACCCAACCGGTCGAAGCAGAAACGAACGCGACTCCATACAATGGAACTTGGGTATCGGTTGACTGAGCCGCCCAGCTCTCGCCGCCGTCTTTGGTGTGCCTGATCGTTCCTCCTGCGCCGACGACCCAGCCTCGCTGGGAATCGGCAAAAGAAACGTTGGTCAGGAGCGTCGAGGTCCCACTGGCGAGCCGCCGCCATTTTTTTCCACCGTCAACGGTCTTGAGGATCGTGCCACCGGCGCCGACAGCCCAGCCCATCTGCGCATCGCGGAAAAAGACACCCATCAGGGTGACCTCTGTCCCGCTCTTCTGAGACGTGGCAATCGCCGTCGCCGCTGCTGCATACGAAGCCGGCTGGGTGAACGGATCTCCAAGGATGCAAGAGATTGACAGCACCCCGGCAAAGAGCATTCCGACACGGCTCACTGTTTCAGCAAAGCTCTTCACTGGTTGGTATCCGCCGCTCCTCCGGACGGCTGGTTCCAGTAGCTCTGGTCGGGAAGGCCCTGCGCGCGGATGGTAAACTGACCGGCTTCCAGCGTGAGCCATTTTTTCGGCGTACAGCACGCACCGTCAGGCAACAGATCCCACGAACCGCGACGCACAATCAGCGGGCCTGTCGCGAGATCAGGAGAAAACTCCGCCTTCTTGCCGATGCCGAAGATGTGCCGGCGCGGCACCCGCGCCTTGATTTCATCATCCGTCCATGAGAGGACCACCGCCGCCACATTGTTGAACAGCACCTCCGTTCGAGAGACATTCTCGCCGAGTTCGATGGCGGCATCATCGTGCCCGCCTTCATTCAACCCCGGCTGAGTTGCTTCCGTGGTTTTGATAAATGCGCCGAACCCGGAGCCCTTGATCGTCACAACCTCATCCAATCCGGCGGTCGGCGGCGAAAAAGACTCGATGGTGGGAGTGATCACCGTGAAGGCGCCCGCCTCCGTCGCAATGATCTCCTTCTCGGCGCAGCAGGAGCCGTCGGGATTGGGCTTGGTGCCGCCGCGCTTCACCACCACCGGACCGCTCTTCGCACTGAAGGGGACCCACACATCGATCCGGTCGTCATGCCAGCGATAAATGATCGCCGGTACCCCGCCGATCTCGACACGGTTCTCGCCCTTATTAAAGTCCGCAAATGCATAGGGGGTGGAACCGCTTTCCGAGTAGAACCCGAAATGCTCTCCAGTGATCTTGATCAACGTGCCGATGGGCGCACTCGCAGGCGTCACCGCCGTCGCTTTCGGCGTATGGACGGTAAAGTTTCCCACCGTCCGCTCCACACCCCGGTTCTTGAGCACGATCGGACCGCTGCCAGCATTCAGTGGGACGTGGGCGACAATCAAGTTATCAACCCAGCGTGCCACGGTGGCCGGATGTCCGTTAAACAGGACGGCATCATTGGCTCCCTTGGCGGAGCCGAACCCTTGACCGAACAACACCACCTTGGTTCCAACCGGCCCACTGAGCGGATCGACGCGGACGGAGGGAATCAAATTGAACGGCATAGCGTTACTGACGATGTAACGGACCGGCGCGCAGCAGGACCCGTCCGGTAAGGGGTCTGACGACGCCAGTCGCACCACAACGTCGCCTGACGTGGCGTTGGCCGGGACATCCACCTCAATCTTATCGTCTTTCCAGCGGCGAGGACGAACCTGTATGCCTCCGACGACTACCTCGTTGACGCCGAACATCGAGTTGGGATCGCGGGGACCGGCCGTATTGCCGAAGTGCTCGCCAGTAATCTGCAACATGCCCCCCGGTTCTACCTCGCTCGGTGTCAGGGCTTTGATGGCAGGCCGTTGAACCGTAAAGGTTCCGGCTGAAAAGTTCTTTTTTCCGGCCACCACCAGTACCGGACCGTTCGACGCTTGAAACGGGACCTTGACCTCAATAAACTCCGGTTCCCACCGTTGGATCAGCGCTGGGACGCCGTTGAAGGTGACCTTATTGAATTGAGCCGACTTGAACGGACCAAATCCTTTCCCCGTGATCGAGACCGTCGCGCCGGGCGACGCAGCATCAGGAGTGAGGTGTACGGAACGCACCGCCGGCGCCGCCGGCGCCAATCCTTCAGCCGCCAGGAACAGGATCCCGGCACAGAGCAGACTCACAAACTCCTTCATGGTGTGACTCCAATGTTACGGACACCCCCGCACAGACAAGATCCGGCGTGGGTGCATACCGGCAACTATGCAGAACTTGCGAAGGCAATTGCCCCGCGCGCGGCACGGAAACCCCACGCATCTGAGGCATGCAGGCCAAAACGGGGATGCAGCGTCAGCGAAGGGACGGAAGGACTATAACAAGCAGATTTTTTTGATGTCAAGGCGCTTGGAGCCGTTAATGGACCTGGACGATCAGCTCCAGTTCTATCGGCGCGTTGAGTGGCAGTTCCGCCGCCCCGAGTGCCACCCGCGCGTGCCGACCGGCCTCCCCGAAGATCCGGACGAGAAGATCGGACGCACCATTGATGACCATCGGATGTTGGACAAATCCTTCAGCGGAAGCAACATGTCCCACCATACGGACGATGCGTGTCACCCGGTCAAGCGTACCCAGTTCCTGGCGCACGATGGCCAGCGCGTTGAGCAAGGCCACCCGCGCGGCTTCCATCCCCTGCTCGACAGACAAGTTTCGTCCCAACTTGCCCACACACGTCAATTGTCCGTCACGGAAAGGAAGCACCCCGCTCAGAAACAACAACTCGCCGACTTGCACGGCCGGGATGTAGGTAGCGACCGGCTTCGGTGGGCCCGGCAGCTCGATGCCGAGATCCTTGAGTCGTGCTTCGTAGTCCATTGAGCCTGCTCACCTTTCAGGTTTGACGTCTCACGTCTTACCCTGACCTGAGCACGTCCAGGAAACTCTCGCCGTAGGGCAACCGATCAGCTTTCAACGCTTCCGCAATGGTTTGTCCCAGATCAGCCGCTGTGGCACGTTTCCCCAGATTGACTCCGTGGGCCAACTTCGATCCGCTCACCAGAATCGGCACGTACTCGCGCGAGTGGGTAGGAACTGGCCTTCTTGGATCGTGTCCATGATCCGCCGTGACGCACAACAGATCGTCCGACCGAAATTTGTCGCGCAGATCCGGAAGACGGCGATCAAACTCCTGCAATATCGCGGCAGCCGCGGCTGGATCATCGCCAATAACGTCAATGCTCACCCAGATCAACCCACGCGGAACCTTGCTTAGGGTCTTGTCCGCTTCAGTGAGAGCCGCGGCTAAGGAGCCGGCCTGGGCAGACTTCGTCAGCCCCCGCCCTCCGAAAAGGTCGTGCACCTTTCCAATCCCCACCACAAGTTGCCCGGCTCGGTTCAAGGCATCCAATAAGGTCTGGCCGGGCGGCTCCCCGGCAAAATCGCGCCGGCGTTCCGATAGAACAAACCCGCCGGCTTTGCCGATGAACGGATGCGCGATAACCCGCACTCGCGAGTCCGCCCCTTTAACGATGCGTCGCGCGTCGCGACAGAGTTGGTACAACTCTTCCGGTCGGATCGCCGATTCGTGTGCCGCCAGGTGGAACGTGCCGGCTGAATCCATCCAGACGATCGGTGCGCCGGTAGCCACGTGTTCCGCGCCCAACTCGTGGATCGGTGTCATCCCGGTAGCTTGCCGATTCCCCAGCGTCTTCCGGCCGCATACGGACTGAAAGGTCTCCAGGAACTGCCGGGGGAAATCGTTCCTGACGGTCTGCATAGTGGAATCGACGGACAACCCCGCAATCTCCCAACAACCGACCAGCGAGTTCTTTCCGGGCGAGACAAACCCCATGATCCCAAAACACCCTTCGGGCTGTTCCATCGCCCGGACCCCTCTGAACCGGCCGATGTGCCCAAGACCAAGAGATTCGAGATTTGGAAGCGTCAGTCCGCCTGACGCGTCCGCCACGGACGCCAGCGTGTTGCAGCCCGCATCCCCGTACGCCGCCGCATCCGGCAACGATCCGACGCCAAGTCCATCCAGCACGATGAGCAGGATCCGATTAATCATGCGCGCACTATACCAGAAGAAGAGTAGCTCTCAAAGATGGCTAGAGAAACGCTCCGGATATATTGCGGCCCTTTTGATCGTCCTGCTAGGATGCGCCGCCGATTATCCGGCCGCGCACGATCTCAGAAAGGAGCATGTATTGTGACCGCACGATGTGACTTGAAAACAGGTGTTTTTCTCCGGACCCTGTTTGTGATCCTAGCCTGTGCACAACTCGCACACGTCGGCAGACCAGATCCTCTCCACGCTTGGAGCTGGACACCTTCCGACGAAGAGATCCGGAAATACCGGCAGAGTTGGAATCCCTTTTCACATGGCCCGATCCTCCACACCGCAGTCGATCTCCAACCAGAAGGCCAGTATCTTCTCCGCCCGTTTATTTTTTCCCAGATCGGAGAGCATTCGTTCGACAATCGCCTCCGGTTCTTCTCGGATCGCAAAAGCGGACCGGTGCACCTGTACAGCGTGCAGGAGCCATCATTGGAGTTTGCCTATGGGGTGACCGACCATATCCAGTTTGGAGCCACGACGTCGGTCCAATCGTTCTGGGCACGAGAAAACGGCAAGATGGACACAGACACCGGTCCCGGCGACACCTCCTTTGCCCTCAAATATCGTCCGATCGTTCAAGACCCGGACTCTTGGATTCCGTCGGTCACGTTCTTTCAACACATGGTGGTCCCTACAGGCAAGTGGCTCGGAACCAGCAAACCGCCCGGCGGGTTTGCTCCGATCGGACGCTTTCCGACGACTCGATTCGGAGAAATTGCCATTACTGAGGGAGTGATGATCCGGAAAAATCTCCAGCCCTTCCGCTTCCAAGCCGGGGTGTTCTACACCTATGCGGCGCCGGGGAGCCAGGGCCAGCAAACCACCTATACGGGAGACCTTGTGAATACCCGCGTGTCGTTCGAGCATATTGTGGACGACAAGAGCGGGTTCGGCTATGGGCTGGAGCTGGTCACGCTCCACGGGCTCACGTGGCGGGCCGATGGCCACAGAATCAATCAGGGCCAACAGAACGGCTTCAGCGTGATTGGTGTGGAACCGACCATCCAATGGCGCTTCTGGGATACCAACTTCGTCGGCGCGTTCGGTGTGCTGTTCACTGGCGCCGGACAAAACGCACAAGAGGCAATCTATCCGAACCTCTCCATCTTTTATTATTGGAGCCAGACCGGCAAGGTGTTGATGCGATAGCGGTCGGCCTTGGAAAGGAGGAGTGCCTTGACAATGTTCTCGAGGAAAGAGTAATGGCAGGAGGGGCGACAGACACTGTGATCATCCTCTCGGACTGCGGAGGCTCCCATGAAACAACGAGCGAGGATCAAGACACACGTTGTGACACTGGCGTTGGCGATCGGCGTGGCCGTTCCACTCGTGTTTGCAGCCGACGCGCCTCAAGAACTGGCTGTCCGCTACCTTCTCGAAGCGGCCAAAGCCTTCCGTACCGTCTATTCGAAAACGATCGTCGAGCGGGCCGACAAGGTGGGAGTGAAACCGAACGAGAACTGGATGACAGAGGATCACGCCATCATGTTGCCGGCGCAGTTCGTAAAGGCGGCCGGTGCAGAGATCAGAAGTTTCGAGTTGGGGTTAATCGGCCTGACGCCGATTTATCAATCCAATCTGCCGAAAACGCAGGCGGAAACCGATGCGTTAAAGAAGATGCTGGCGGACCAGGATCTCAAGGTAGTGACCTTCACAGATGGGAATCAGTATAAAGGGCTGGCCGCCGACTATGCCATCGTCCAGGCTTGCGCGGATTGTCACAACCGCCATCCGAACAGCCCGAAAAAGGATTTCCGGCAGGGCGATCTGATGGGTGCGATTGTAGTCCGGTTGAACACGAAATGATCCGATTGCGGTTCATACGGTCGTCATGTCCGGCGCATCAGACTAGTCGCTGACTTCCGGTTTCGACGCGAGCGTGCTCTTAAAAGTTCCGTCGCCGAGCTGACCGTCTTCGTTCTCTCCCCAACAGAGCACAGTGCCTTTCGCCAACGCGCAAGCGTGCTGTCCTCCTGCGGCAATCGCCGTGACCCCGCTTGAAACCGCTACAACATCGACGGGAGCATTCCTGTCCCTGCCGGTTCCATCTCCCAACTGCCCTTCGTGGTTGCTTCCCCAGCATTTCACTCCGCCGTCGGTCATCAGGGCGCAGACATGCCGCCACCCGCTCGCGATCGCTTTCACTCCGCTGGTCAGCCCCACGACATCCACCGGGGTGTTTCTGTCGGTCCTTGTACCATCGCCGATCTCTCCATGGTGATTGCCTCCCCAACACTTGACGCCACCGGCGCTCGTGAGAGCGCAGGTGTGCCGCCATCGAGCGGAAATCGCCGAGACTCCCTGTGTCAGCCCAGGCACATCAGCCGGCGTTGGTCGATCGTTATCCGTTCCATCACCGAGCTGGCCATCGTGATTGTTCCCCCAACACTTCACGCCTCCCCCAGAGGTGATTGCGCAGGTATGGCGCCACCCGGCAGCGATGGCCTTCACCCCGCTTGCCAACTCCGCGACATCCCCCGGCGTACTCCGATCAGCTTCTTTGCCATCACCCAACTGGCCATCGTGATTGAATCCCCAACATTTGACGCCGCCGCTTGAAGTCAAGACACAGGTATGGCGCTCACCAGCCTTGACCTCGACCACGTCGGTGAGGAGCCTCGTCGGGACGCTGATCTCAGCGCAGGCGGACAGGACCAGAACGGGCAGCAACAACGAACCGACTTTCAGCCGACGTTCGGTCTGGACAGTGAGGCCTGAGGATAGATCGTGATGAGTCATAACCGTCCTCCGTTCTTGTCGGCATTCCTCGCAGACTGCGATCCGCCTCATCTTTTATGTTAAGCTCCTTCCTACACACTATTCTAGATGCTATGTTAACAAAATGACCGTCACGAGACATGAAGATTCTCCGCGCACTTGACCGAGAGCAAGAGCATGAATCGGCGCATCTTTCTATTGACCCTCCTCTTACTGGCTCCGTCAGGACCGGCATCCGGAGCCGAGGTGTTCGATTGGGTATCGAACGTCCACTGGGTTCCCACAGAAGAGGAAATCAGGAAATACCGCAAGAGCTGGAATCCGCTTTCCCATGGACCGATGTTGATTTCCTCTCCGGATATTCAGCCGGAAGGTCAATGGTACATCCGCCCGCTCGTCTTTACTCAAATCGGCGAGAGCAGTTTCGGCAACGAGTTTCGTCTTGCAACGGACGCCAACCGAGGCCCCCTTCACATCTACAACATTCAGTCACCCTTCATTCAAAGCGCCTACGGCATCACCAATCACCTTGAGCTGGTCGGACAAACGTCGATCGGTGGATTCTGGGCCAGACAAAACGGTAAGGTGGAGAATGACTTTGGGCTCGGCGATTCCTCCATCATCCTCAAATACCGGCCCATCGTGCAAGACCCGGACTCCTGGGTGCCCAGTATCAATTGGTTCAATCAAGTTTCCCTCCCCACCGGAAAATGGGCTGGAACGGAGAAGACCCCCGGCGGATTTTCTCCCATCGGCCGGTTTCCTTCGACTCGCTCCGGCGAGGTCAGCCTGACAAGCGGGATCGCCTTTCGGAAGAACCTGGAACCCTTTCGCTGGAGCGGCGGCGTCTACTACACCTACTCCGCTCCCGGACTGAAAAATTCGAAAGGCGAAGCGACTTATTTCGGGGACTTGGTCAATACCCGCCTGATTTTTGAGCACATTCTGAGCGACAAGCACGGGTTTGGGTATAATCTTGAGTTTGTGACCTTACACGGGGTCACCCACCGTATCGACGGACACGACATTAACTCCGGACAGAAAAGCGGCTTTTCCGTCGTCGGCGTGGAACCATCCGTCCAATGGCGGATCGGCGACACGAATTTCCTGTGCGCGGCCGGCGTCCTCTTCACCGCAGCCGGCCAGAATGCCACCAACTCGATTTACCCGAACTTCTCGATCTTTTATTATTGGAGCAAGAGCGGTAAGGTGATGATGCGATGACGTCGAACATCGCCGGCTTGATCCCAACAGCCCACGGTTGTTACAAGGAGTAAGCTTATCCTTTAACCGAATATTAAGGAGTCCGCCTGTGGACAAGAGTGTGCCGGTCAAAATGGTGATGCTGATCTTTCGTGATTCCCTCGATGATGACATCGTGAGCCTGCTGAAACAGTCCGGGGTCAAAGCCTTCACGGAAATGCACAATGTGGAAGGGCTTGGTGAAACGGGAGCCGCCTTTCATTCGTTTACGTGGCCAGGGAGAAACGCCATGATTTTGGCCGCCATGCCGGAGGATCGTGCCGATCGACTGGTCAAAATGTTGAGGGAGTTTCGTGACGAGCGAGTCAAGCAACAACATGGGCTCAAGTTCCCTCTGCGAGTGTTTGTTCTGTCCGGCCTGGAATCGGTATAGTCTCGGTACAGAAAGCAGACCGCGTGGGGTAATGGCACATCGGGCAGAACTCCTGGCTATTAGCTATTCGCTATTCGCCGTCCGCTGTCTGCGAGAACAGCAATGATTCATGCAGCCCTGCATAATCCTTACGCGGTGGTGGCGATCAGCCTGATCGTCGTGATCCTGGGCGTGGTGTCCTTCCAGAACATGGTGGTGGACATCTTCCCGGAGATCAACATCCCCGTCGTAGCCGTGGCCACTTTCTATAAGGGCATGGGTCCCTCTGAGATCGAAGGAGCCATCACCTTGCGACTGGAGCAGCTCTACCTGCAAGCGTCGTATGTCGAGCACATCGAGTCCCGCTCCCTGCCCGGCGTGAGTCTGATTAAGATCTATTTTCATCCGTCTTACGACGTGAACGCGGGCATGGCCGAGATCACCAGCCTCACCTACTCGGCCCTGCGCTATCTGCCCCAGGGTGTCTTCCCGCCCGTGATCATCAAGTTCGGCGCGGCCAGCCTGCCGATCGGCACGCTGACAGTCAGCAGCGAAACGTTGGGGGAGAAAGACGTGCGGGACCTCGCCCAGCGAAGCCTGCTGCCTCAGGTGGCTCTGAGCGAAAAAGAAGTGCGGGACCTCGCCTATTACGGCGTGCGGCCCCAGTTAGCCAACGTGCCCGGCGTCTTCGTCGCCCCGAGCTTCGGCGGGACCGTCCGCCAGATCACAGTGTTTCTGGACCGGGAGCGGATGTTGGCACGAGGCCTCTCGACGAACGACGTGGTCAGCGCCGTCAATGCCCAGAGCCTGCTGCTGCCGGCCGGCAACGTGAAGATCGGCGAGTTCGACTACAACGTCTACACCAACAGTATGATCAAGTTCGTCGAGCAGATGAACGACATCCCGCTCAAGGTGGTCAACGGCGTACCGGTCATGCTGAAGGACGTGGGGCGGGCCGCGGACTCCACGATGATCCAAGGCAATGTCGTGCGGATCAACAGCCGGCGGGCAGTGTACCTGCCGATCATGAAGCAGGCGGGGGCGAACACGATTCAGGTCATCGATGGGATCAAGAAAACCCTGCACAAGCTGCTGGGCCTGCCCAAAGAACTGACCGTCAAGTTGATCTTCGACCAGTCGCTGTACATCCGCCAGGCAATCCAGACATTGGAGCACGAGGGTCTCCTGGGCGGCGGCCTCGCCTGTCTCATGGTCTTCTTGTTCCTCGGGAGCCTCCGCTATACGTTCATCATTGCTCTCGCCATCCCCATCTCAATCCTGGCCGCCTTTGTGCTGCTGTACTTCACGGGCCACACCGTAAACGTGATGACCCTCGGAGGACTTGCGCTCGTCATCGGGACCCTGCTCGATAACAACATCGTCGTGCTGGAAAACGTCCATCGTCACCTGGGAATGGGCAAGACCTCTCATCAAGCAGCCGGCGACGGAGTCTCCGAAGTAGCGCTGCCGATGTTCGTCTCGACCATCAGTATCCTGATCGTGTACTTGCCCATCGTGTTCTTTACGGGAATCATCAAGTTCCTCTTCGTGCCCCTCGCATTAGCCGTCGCCTACGCCATGGTGGCTTCTTATGTGTCTTCCATGACGGTGGCACCGGTCGCTATGGCCGCTCTCATCAAGCACGACGGTCATTCCTCAGGTGAAGGTGTCGACGATTCTTCCCGATTGTTCGACCGGCTATTCGGCTCTGTCGTCGCCGGTTATGTCCACACCTTGCGTTGGTGTCTCCAACGCAAGGTGTTTGTGGTGGCGAGCGTGGCGGCCATCTTTGTCGGCTCCGTGCTCATGGCCCCCCGCTTAGCCACGGAGTTTTTCCCCAAGGTTGACGCCGGCCAGTTCATCCTCAACGTCGCCGCCCCCGAAGGCACGCGCGTCGAATCCACCGAGGCGATCATCGGCCAGATCGAAGAAGTCGTTCGGCAGGAAATTCCCGCTGCCGAACTCGATCAGATCGTCGCCAACATCGGGCTCCCCCATGGTTGGATGGTGCTCTTTACCCCGGTCAACGGCCCCCATCAAGCCTTTCTACTTGTGAGCCTCACCCGCGATCACAGGGTCCGTACAGACGATCTCATCGCCCGGCTCCGCGTTCGCTTAGCCCGGCAGTTCCCGGGCCTGAAGCTCTCTTTTCAGAGCGGCGGGATCGTCAGCGACGTGATCAATTTCGGGCTCCCGGCCCCGATCGACATCAAAGTGAGCGGCCCCAACTTGACTGAGGTGGCTGAGGCGGCCGGTCGCATTCGGGAGGTGGCGGCCCACGTGGCGGGCACGGCAGATGTGCAAGTGCGACAGGGTATGAACTATCCGGAGCTCCACCTCGATGTGAACCGGGCCAAGTCCGCCTATGTGGGTTTGAGCCAGCAACGGGTGGTCATGGATCTGGTCACGGGGCTCAGCTCCAACATGACGCTGAACCCCGGCTACTGGATCGATCCGAAATCCAACAATGCTTACTTCGTCGTGGCGCAGTATCCGGAGCAGACGCTCATTACCTTCGAAGACTTTTTGAATACGCCGCTCGTCGGCGCCAAAGTCGAGCAGCCGGCGGTCGCCAGCGCGGTCGCTGCTGCGGGACGAGGGAGCGCTCTGGCACTCCAGCAGACTCCCTTTCCGGAGCGTCCCACCCTTCCACAGGCACCGACGATTAATGCGCCGGTGCTCCTTCGCGACCTGGCCGACATCACCCGAAAGACCGGGCCGGAGACGGTGGACCATTACAATCTCCAACGGACGATGGATGTGCTCGTCAGCGTGCCTGGCAACGACCTCGGTCGGGTCGCCGGCCAGGTGGAGGAGGCGCTGAGCAACCTCACGCTGCCCAGGGACGTCAAGGTGATGTTTATGGGAGAGGTAGACGGGATGCGCGCGGCGCTCAAAGGATTCAGTGGTGTCCTTCCGCTGGCTGTGCTATTGATTTACCTGGTCATGGTCGGATTGTTTCGCTCCTATCTCGATCCGTTGATCATCTTGTTCTCGGTTCCGTTGGGGTTCATCGGCGTCATCTGGATGTTGCTCCTCACCGGCACGTCGGTGAACGTCGAGTCCCTGATCGGCACACTCATGATGATCGGCATCGTAGTGGCGAACGGCGTGTTACTCGTGGATTTTGCCAACCGGCTGATACAGGAGGGGATGAATGTAGAACAGGCAGTGGTGGCGGCGGCGCGGCTCCGTATCCGTCCGATTCTCATGACTTCATTGGCGACAGTATTGGGCCTGGCTCCCATGGCGCTCGGCATCGGCGAGGGCAGCGAGGCCAACATGCCGCTCGCGCGCGCCGTGATCGGCGGCTTGCTCGTCTCGACCTTCATGACCCTGCTGTTCATTCCTGTTCTTCATGTGATCGCCCATCAGAGAAGCGAGCAGCGAATGGCTGGATGAAATAGCGAATAGAGAACAGCGGGTAGCGAGTAGCCAGAAAGGAAGGGCCTGCCTCTCCCTGGTTTCGGACTATTCGCTATTCGCTGTTTCTAGCTATTCACTGCCCGCTATCAGCTATTCGCTTTTCTAGGTGATCAATGGTCCGTGCCTCCCTCCATAATCCCTACGCCGTCGTGGCGATCAGTCTGATCGTCGTGATCCTGGGGGTGGTGTCCTTCCAGAACATGGTGGTGGACATTTTCCCGGAGATCAACCTGCCTGTTGTCGCCGTGGCCACCTTCTATAAGGGCATGGGCCCCTCCGAAATCGAAGGCGCCATCACTCTGAGGCTTGAGCAACTCTACCTGCAGGCCTCCTATGTGGAGCATATCGAGTCTCGCTCTCTGGCTGGTGTTAGTCTCATCAAGATCTATTTTCACCCCTCCTACGACGTGAATGCCGGCATGGCCGAAATTACCAGCTTGACCTATTCGGCCTTGCGCTATCTGCCCCAGGGCGTCTTCCCGCCCATTATCATCAAGTTCGGCGCAGCCAGCCTGCCGATTGGGACCCTCACCGTCAACAGCGAGACCTTGGGAGAAAAAGAAGTGCGCGACCTCGCCTACTACGGCGTGCGGCCTCAACTGGCCAACGTGCCCGGCGTGTTCGTCGCCCCCAGCTTCGGCGGGACCGTCCGCCAGATCACAGTGTTTCTGGACCGGGAACGGATGCTCGCGCGGGGGCTCTCCACGAACGAGGTTGTCAGCGCGGTCAACGCCGAGAGTCTCCTGCTGCCGGCCGGCAATGTGAAGATCGGCGACTTTGACTACAACGTCTACACCAACAGCCTGATCCAGTTCGTCGAGCAGATGAACGACATCCCGATCAAGGTCGTCAACGGCGTGCCGGTCTTGCTGAAAGACGTAGGGAAGGCGGCGGATTCCACGATGATCCAAGGCAACGTCGTGCGAATCAACAGCCGGCGGGCGGCGTATCTGCCGATCATGAAACAGGCGGGGGCGAACACCATCCAAGTGATCGACGGGATCAAGGAGACCTTGCCGAAGCTGCTGGGCCTGCCCAAGGAACTGACCGTCAAGTTGATCTTCGACCAGTCGCTGTACATTCGGCAGGCGATCCAGACGTTGGAGCACGAGGGCCTCTTAGGCGGCGGGCTCGCCTGCCTGATGGTCCTCCTGTTCCTCGGAAGCCTACGTTCGACGCTCATTATTGCCTTGGCCATTCCACTCTCCATCACCGCCGCATTTATCGGACTCTACTTCACAGGCCATACGGTCAACATCATGACCTTGGGCGGCCTGGCCCTGGCGGTAGGTCGGCTCGTCGACGACGCGATCGTGGTGGTCGAGAACACGCACCGGCATCTGGCGATGGGCAAATCGTCGATGCAGGCGGCGCAGGATGCAGTCACCGAAGTGGCGCTGCCGATGCTGGTGATCACGGTCACCGTGTTTCTCGTGTTCTTGCCCATCGTCTTTTTCACCGGCGTCATCAAGTTTCTGTTCGTTCCGCTCGCCCTGGCCGTCGCCTATTCGATGATGGCGTCCTATGTTGTGGCGCTGACCGGCGCACCGGTCGCCATGGAATGGTTGCTCCGCAGGCATGGCCATACTTCTGCCTCTCACCACGGCCCCCTCCCCCATCCAGGTGGAGAGGGAAGAAGATGGGGTCTCACAGGATGGTGGAATCGCGTGAACCTCTTCGAACCTTTCGTTGAGTCTTATGTCATCCTCCTCCGTTGGTGCTTGCGGCACAAGGCGGTGGTGGTGGTCGGCGTCACCGCCATCTTTGTCGGCTCCTTGCTGATGGCCCCGCGCATGGCCACAGAGTTTTTCCCCAAAGTTGACGCAGGCCAGTTCATCCTCAATGTGGCCGCGCCGGAAGGAACTCGCGTTGAGACGACCGAAGCGATCATCGGCCAAATCGAGGACCTCATTCGGGAGGAGATCCCATCAGATCAGCTCGACCAGATTGTCGCCAACATCGGCCTGCCTCACGGCTGGATGGTGCTGTTCACCCCGGTCAGCGGCCCCCATCAAGCCTTTCTGCTCGTGAGTCTTACCCACGTCCATACGGTCCGCACGGACGACCTCATCGCCGAGCTGCGCACACGCCTGGTCGAGGCCTTTCCGGGCTTGAAGTTTTCCTTTCAGAGCGGCGGGATCGTCAGCGACGTGATCAATTTCGGGTTGCCGGCCCCGATCGACATCAAGGTGAGCGGACCCAAGCTGACCGAGGTGGCCGAGGCAGCCTATCGTATTCGGGAGGTGGCGGCCCATGTGCCGGGCACGGCCGACGTGCAGGTGCGGCAGGGCATGAACTACCCTGAACTGTATCTCGATGTGGACCGATCCAAATCCGCCTATCTGGGCCTGAACGAGAAAGGGGTGGTCATGGATCTGGTCACGGGGCTCAGCTCCAACATGACGCTGAACCCCGGCTACTGGATCGATCCGAAATCCAACAATGCTTACTTCGTCGTGGCGCAGTATCCGGAGCAGACGCTCATTACCTTCGAAGACTTTTTGAATACGCCGCTCGTCGGCGCCAAAGTCGAGCAGCCGGCGGTCGCCAGCGCGGTCGCTGCTGCGGGACGAGGGAGCGCTCTGGCACTCCAGCAGACCCCCTTTCCCGAACGTCCGACAATTCCGCAAACAGGGTCGGTGAACAGCGCGCCGGTGCTCCTCAGGGACCTGGTCGACGTCAGCCGAGAGACAGGCCCAGAAACCGTGGACCATTACAATCTCCAGCGGACCATTGACGTGCTCGTCAGCGTGCCAGGCAATGATTTGGGCCGAGTAGCCGGCCAGGTTGAAAAAGCGCTGAAGAGGTTGACGTTCCCAAAGGACGTCATGCTGACGATCAAGGGGGAAGCCGACAGCTTGCGCGCGGCTCTGAGCGGGTTCAGCGGCACGCTACCGCTGGCCATGGTGTTGATCTACCTGGTGATGGTCGGGCTGTTTCGGTCTTATTTGGACCCCTTCGTGATTATGTTTGCCGTACCCTTGGGATTCATCGGCGTGATCTGGATGCTGCTCCTCACCAACACGTCGGTGAACCTCGAATCTCTCATCGGCACGTTGATGATGATCGGAATTGTGGTATCCAACAGCGTGTTACTGGTAGACTTTGCTAACAACCGATTGCGGGAGGGCTTGCCCTTGGAAGAGGCCGTGGTGGAGGCTGGGAGACTTCGCATTCGCCCTATCTTAATGACCTCCCTGGCCACCGTGTTGGGACTGGCGCCGATGGCGCTCGGCATCGGCGAAGGCAGCGAAGCCAACATGCCGTTGGCACGCGCGGTCATCGGAGGACTGTTGGTCTCCACATTTATGACGCTGCTGTTCATTCCCGTTCTGCACGTGATCGCCCGCGGAAGGCAAATGGATAGCGAACAGCGAATAGCTGGCAGCTAGCAGCAAAGGAAAATACACGACGTTCTACGGCGCACTTGGTCTTGCGCTTCACTCTTAGCTACTCGCTACCTGCTATTCGCTATACGCTGTGTTTTAGCTGTTCGCTCTCAGCTACCCGCTACTCGCTCGAAGGAGTTGAAGGACTCGATGGAGCAGAGACCGCATCGAACAGGACGTTTCAAGTTATTGGCCTTTGCTGGAATCGCGGTCGGACTGTTGATCGCGATTGCGATTGCGTTCCAGAAGGAACCGACTACTGTTCCGCAGCCGGAGTCGGAAGGAAAGAGCCCTGCACCTGTTCATCAAGCTGTTGGTGCGATCCCGGTCCAAGTCTTGAAACTACAGCGACGAGACATCGCCCAAACCCTCACGTTACCGGCGAACGTTTCACCCTGGTATCAAGCCACCCTCTATGCCAAGACTCCGGGCTATCTGAAATGGATCGGCTTCGACAAGGGCGACACCGTGAAGAAAGGGCAACTGCTGGCGGAGATCGACTCCCCAGAAGTTGAGCAGCAATTTCGGCAGGCGGAAGCGGATTACAGAATTAAGCAGGTCACCTATCAACGCCTCTTGAATGTCTGGAAGGAAAACCCCGATGTCATAGCTAAACAAGACGTGGATGTGGCGGAAGCTGCGGCCAAAGGCGCCAAGCATTTGATGGAAAACCACCGGACGCTGCTCGCCTATACCAAAGTCTCTGCTCCCTTCTCAGGCGTGATCACAGCCCGGTTTGCCGATCCCGGCGCCCTCATTCAGGCAGCGACTGGGTCGGCCACCCAAGCAGCGCCACTGTACACTCTCATGGACCTGGACACGGTTCGGGTCTATGCCAGCGTTCCCCAGGAAGCAGCCTTGCTGGCCAAGCCAAGTGTTCCTGTGATCATTACCTCCAGGGAACTGCCGGGACAGGAATTACGCGCCACGATCACACGAACGACCCAGGCGCTTGATCCAGCCACAAGAACGCTCCTGGTGGAGATCGACCTCCCCAATCCGGATCATCGGCTTCAGCCTGGGATGTTCGTCACCACCACCCTGATTCTCAAGGAGCATCCTCAGGTCTTGACTTTGCCCCCCGCTGCCCTCGTGACCAGGGCGAACGGCAAGTCCGTCTTCATCGTGGAAGGAGGCCGTGCGAAGCAGGTATCGGTCAAAACCGGTCTTGACGACGGTGTCTGGATCGAAATTACCGAAGGACTCCAGGAAGGAATGGATGTGGTGGTCGTCGGCAAGTCAGGCCTCACCGATGGCCAAGCAGTCCAAGCTTCCCCCTCCACCCTCCCAGCCGGCAAACCGGCCAGCCAGAAACTCTGAGTTCACCAGAGAAAGGAGACGTTTGATGCGGTATCAACCTCTCACCTCTGTTGCTGTCATTTCTGCGTGTCTTTCCATGCTCTGCCTTTCGGTATCAACCGAGATCGGCTTCGCCCAGATGAGCAAATCACCGGGAAAGGAGCCTCCCAAGGAAAGTCTGGTCCAGGGTCGCTTTCTCGCCCTGAAGGAGGCGATAGAGCTGGCGCTGCAGCAACATCCGCTGGTCCAAGCAGCCAACGCCAACCTGAAGGCGGCACAAGCCCGTACGGAGCAGACACGCTCTCTCTACTATCCGCAAGTCTATGCCGACTTTGCGACGGCAGGCGGCGTCGGCGGTATCAACCCTCGCTTCGTGACCCCGGCCGGCTCCATGCTGCGGCAAAACCTAAGCCAGTACACAGGCGGCGTCATCGCGAGCCAGCGGCTTTATGACTTTGGGTTCACGAAAGATCTCGTAGAGTCATCGGATAAGGCGGCTGTTGCACAGGAACAAGATGTCAATGCGCGACGGGCTTTGGTCGAATTGAATGTTCAGCGGGTGTATCTGACCAGTCTCAAACAGCGGCGCCTTGTTCAAATCGCGGAAGACACCATCCGCGTGCGCGGCACGATCAGGTCTCAGGTCGAAGCGCTGTATCGGCAGCAGCTCAAATCCAAGCTGGACCTTGATTTTGTCCAGGTGGAACTGACCAACGCAGAATCGGCCCTCGTCAAGGCGCGCAACAACCTCAAGGCCGGTTTTGCCGACTTGAATCGCGCCATGGGCGTCCCCGGTTCAGACGACTACGTACTGGAAGATGTCTCGACCGAGGTCCGCTCCCTTCCCCCACTCGATACGTTCCTGACGAGCAGCCGTTCCCACCCGGAATTGAAACGGGCTCAAGAACAGCTCCGTTCGGCTGAAGCCAAAGTGCGCGCGACCCAGAAACAATACCTTCCCACTGTGAACGCGATCGGAAGCGCCGGAGATTTTGAGACGTTCGACTCAAGCCGGCCTGAACGGACCGGCGGGTGGTGGGCCGCCAGTGCGGTCTTATCGTTTCCGCTCTTTACCGGTTTCTTGATCGAAAACCAGGTTGTGGAAGCGAAGGCCCAGCAGGCCGCCGCCGGCGCAACCACGGAAGACATCGGACAGGCTCTTACCCAACAGGTCACCGCCTCATATCTGGACCTGATCTCGCTGGCCCAACAGATCAAGCTGAACGAAGAGCTCGTGAAGACCGCCACGGAGGGGCTGCAGCTCGCGCGCGAACGGTACAAGCTGGGCCTCGGCTCTGTCGTGGAAGTGACCCAATCCGAGGTCGCCTTGACTGCCGCTCAGACCAAGCTGGCGGAAGCTCAATACGACTATAAAATCGCGGAAGTGACGTTGGCCTATGCCGCAGGCGGCTCAGCTCTATTGACGGTGGAGCCCGCTGTCCGCTGACCAGGATGGAAGCGACACTGAAGGACCGGGGAAGACTTTCTTCAGATCGATGACAAGCTCGTCCTTCTCGTTGGCCAGCACGACGTCCCAGATACTGGCTTCGTGCTTCACGACCGCATGTCCGAGGTCGAAAAAGAGATCGAAGCCTTTCGGACCGGTCGGACTCATGGGATAACGACGATCGTAGATCATGCCGTAGGCCGGAATCCCGTACACGATCTGCCAGTTGCCGAGCAGGAAATGCAACTCGGTTCCCTGCACGTACAACCCGCCGGAGGTGACAATACGTTTGACCGATGTTTGAGGCTTACTGAGGTAATAGGTTACTCGTTCGTTTTGCCGCACTTGAGCGAGCGCTTCCGAAAGTCGCGGCGCTAAGAGCGCAATCTCCTCCTCTCCGAACGCCGGCACCTTGGGCGCCTCACCTTGAAACCACCGTTGAATGCTGATGCGGTGTTCCTGAACCGCCAGACCCTTCAGGATGCGCGTCATCTCCTCGACGCTGATGAAAGCCGGGTGATCGTGCGCGCTTGGCGGCCACTCCGGCAGAACAGCCGCGTCGATTTCCAACCGGACATAATTGACGGGATCTTCGTAGACCGTTCGGGAAGGGATTTGCGGAATGGCACAGCCGGCGGCGATTGCCGCCAGTGATAAATTAAAAATGAAAAATGCAAATTTGGTGGTACATACCATTTTGTTGAGTTTTCATTTTGAATTTTACATTTTGCATTGTGACGGTCAGCCTTCGCTGACCGTCACCGTCATCTCCACCCGTTCCAGCGGGTTGTCTCGCCCATCGCGCTTCATGTTAACGACCTTGTCGGCCACCTCCATTCCGCTGGCGACCTCGCCGAAGACCGTATATTGCCAATCGAGGAAATTCGAATCGGCCACGCAGATGAAGAACTGTGAACCGGCGCTGTCGGGATCGTTGGACCGTGCCATGGACAACGTGCCGCGTTTGTGAGGCCGGCTGTTGAACTCGGCCTTGACGCGGTAACCGGGCCCGCCCATCCCATGCGAAGCCCGGTCGGGATTCTTGCTGTTCGGATCGCCGCCTTGAATCATGAAGCCGGGGATCACCCGATGAAAAGTCGTGCCGTTGTAGAAACCGTCCTTCGCCAGCTTCGTAAAGTTCTTCACATGCCCCGGCGCCACATCGGAAAAGAACCGGAGCACGATATCACCCAGCGATTCGCCTTTGCTGGTCACTCGAATCGTTGCGCGTGTCTTGTCGCTCGTCTCTGACATGCCACATCCTTTCAGTTCATGGGAAATTGAAATGGTGACACCATCCCGCCTTGCAACCCCTCGCTGACGGACACCCAGGTCCCTCCATCGTCGTCGCTGCGGAACACCCCCGAACTCGTTCCCGCATAGAGCGCCCCTCCGTGGGATTCCACCAGCACCTGGACGGCCAGATTGCCGAGCCCCTTGTTCAGAGGCGTCCACTGCCTCCCTTTGTCCACCGTCTTATAGATTCCTCGGCCGGTCGCCACGAACAGTCCTCGTTCGTTGCTCACGATTCCGCGGATAGAATCGTTCGGGAGCGCACGGCTGATCTGCCGCCAGGTCTCTCCCCCGTCTGCGCTTCGGAATACCCCACCGTCGAAGGTGCCGGCATAGACTCCCTGATCCTTGTCGATTGCCAACACACGGATGAAATTTACCACCATGCCTTCATGATCCTTGAGTCCATGGCGCATGCGCGCCCACCCTGGCGCATGTTCCTTGTAACGCAACACGCCCTTTCCCGAGGTGCCGGCAAACAGCGTCCCATCCGCCGAACGGACAAGCGCATGTACCAGGATTTCGTCGAGCCCTTCTGTCACAACAACCCATCGATCCTCCGGCTGACTTAGACGGTACACACCGTCGCCGGTCCCGGCATAAATCACATCGCTCGTGATAAGCAGGGTCTTGACTTCGAGGCGTTTCAGACCGGCATTGATCACTTTCCAGGTCTTTCCGTGATCGCGCGTGCGGAACACGCCTCCGCGGAACGTTCCCGCGTAGACCACTCCATCGCGGCCGGTGGCCAGGGACAGTATGAATGGGTCTGTGACGCCCTCGCTGGCCGGAGCCCAGAAGCCCCCCCGATCTTCGCTGCGGAAAATGCCCATCCCGAACGACCCGGCATAGATCGTGTCCTTCCCCACAGTCGTCAAAGCTTGAATGCTGGCACCGGATTGCGCAGCGACATCGGGCAACCCCGTACTTTCACTCCCTGTCCCGCCCTCAGGAGAACGAAGCCCGCCGGCATAAAAGGCCGGCTCCTCCGGCTCAGCAGACATCACAGGGATGGGCAAGCCGAAGCAGGCAAAAGATAATAGGCAAAAGGAACAATGGAGGAGAGGATTCTTCAATTTGAACTGTTCCTTTTTTACTCTTGTCTTCTTGTTTTGACCCTACCGCACCCGATGGCCGGCGGTTTCTATGGGGATGTCTGGATCCATGGGCAGCTCGACCGGCGATCCCGGCATTTCACGCCCGAAAAGGCGCGCTCCGAGGATTCCGATCTCGTACAAAACCATCAACGGCACCGCCATGAGCAACATCGTAAACAGCGTCGCGTCCGGCGTGACCACTGCCGATAGGATCAAACAAGCGAGGATGGCATGCTTCCGGTAGCGGGCCAGGACCTGCGCTGAGATGACCCCGACGCGCGCGAGCAGGGTCAGCACGAGCGGCAACTCGAACGCGCATCCGAAGATCAGCAGAAACTTCACATTGAAATCGATATAGGTTCCGACTCCCAGCGCCGGCGTGATGTCCCGATCCATACCGAAACTGACGAAGAAGTCGATGACGAGCGGCAGGATGACGAGGTTACAAAACACCAATCCCAGCGCGAAGAGACCCCCCGCCAGCAGAAACAACGGAATCGCCCAGCGCTGCTCGTTGGGGAGCAGCGCCGGCTCGATGAACTTCCAGAAGTGGTAGAACATCACAGGCAGAGTGAGCACGATCCCGGCAAGGAACGACACCTTGATTGCCGCAAAGAGGGCTTCCGTCGGCCCATAGAATACCAACTGATTGGGGAAGGGCCGGTTCAGCCAGGCCACCATCTCAGCCGAGTAGGCAAACGTAAAGGCGAAAGCCGCGATCAGCGTCGCCCCGATAATATACAGTCGTCGCTTGACCGTGCACAGATGGGCAGCCAGGGGATGGATCATTGCGGCCATAGGTCAGACGATTACTCTTGATCTCTTGATCAGATCGCTGGAACCGGCTCGTTCAAGTCGCTCAGTGTGTGGACACAGGATCCTGCTGTCGATACAGACGGATCAGTTCTGCCATCTTATCTTTCTTCTGTAGTTTTTCCTTCTGAAGCTGCTTCTTCAACGTCTCTTCCGCCGGCGTGAGCACATGGCGTTTCTGCAATTCGTTCAACTCATTGTCCAGACGATGGTGAGACTCCTCCAGCTCTCGGAATTCGGTGCTGGATTGGCGTAACCGCTCCACAATCGAACTGTCCGTCAGCATGCCGCACCTCCTCTGGTGAAAGGGTGACCGGAGCCCAGCGCTTTACTCTGTCCAATATCCGCATGATCAGTTCATGCAGGTGATTGTACGCCAATCGGTTCCATCTCCATCAACACGGCATCCTCGGTCGGATTCGTGTAATACTTGGCGCGGATCGCCATCCGCCGGAAGCCGAGCTTCTCATACAGGGCGATCGCTGCCTCGTTGGAAGCGCGCACCTCCAGCAAGGCTCTCACGGCTCCCTGCTCACGGCCGGCTTGGAGCGCGCGCCTTACGAATTGGGTCGCGATACCCCGGCGGCGCGCCGATTCCACCACCGCCAGATTCATCACGCGCACCTCTTCGAATACGATCCAGAAGCAGAGATACCCCACGGTCGCCATGGTTGAAGCGTCAGGGTCCCGCCGTCTGGCGATGAGGAAACGAGCAAATTGATTGGCCCTCAGTTCCGCCTCCAACATTTTGCGCGTCCAGGGCGCAGAGAAGCAAGCCTCCTCAATACGAAGCAAGTCAGGCAAATCGGCCGGCGTAGCCGGCTCGATGATCTCCTCGCAGGCCATCTCCTCTCGCATCACATCCTTCATAAGCTATCGTTCTCGCCTCGGAGCCGCAGCGGGATATCTCCGCCTCGGTTTCCCGGCCAACTTCTGCTCCACACGCTGCCGCCGCCGTTCTGTCGCAGAGACTTCGCCGAGTCGTTCATGAGTCAACTCCGCTTCGGTCCGTTGGACGTAGCGCGGAGCGATTCCCAGTCCCGCCACCTCCCCACGTGCCAGCCGCGGCAATGCAGCCAGCCCGATGCTGACCGCCGAGGGCCGCATGGCCGCTGCATCGGCTTGCGCGAGCATCCGCGCATCGGCGCCTAATGCGGCACGAATGTCCTTTTCATAGGCCTCCCAACCTTCGCCGCAGACCAACAGAGGCTTCTGAACGGTCTGAGCCAGCGCGTGGGGGCTTCCCACCTGCTCACCGAGAAGCTGAACCAACGTTCGACGATCCGTCCATTGATACTGAGCCCAATACACTTCACCGGCGCGGCTCTTTAGAATGGGACAGATCGGCAAAGAAGTCCCGCGAAGACTCCAGGCCATTCCTTCCAACGTCGGCACAACGACGAGCGGAAGCTTCGTCGCGGTCCGGAAGCCCAACATCGTCGCCAATCCCACGCGCAAACCGGTAAACGAGCCGGGGCCGATCGACACCGCCAGCCCGGTCAGATCGGTCAGTGTCAGCTTGGCCTCTCCCAGGAGACGGTCGATCGCCGGCAGCAACGTTCGCGCGTGGGAACCTTTCGCATCCTGTTCAACGTGGGCAAGGGTCGTTTCTCCATCGAGGATTGCCACGCTCTGCCACGATGTTGCAGTGTCCACTGCCAAGAGCTTCATGACACGTGCCCTAACTCGCCCGGCTTAAGCGGTGCATTCGGCACGATTTCATGGAACGTCAACTGGATACTGCCCCGGCCCTGCCCATCTTCCATGGAGACTTTGAACGGTCGAAGCAGCCGCTGAGTCACGCGATCCCCGGTCTTTTCCGCCACGGCGACCGCATCATCGCCGATGAAGCGATAGTCGTCGAACTGCATCACCGCCTCGACGTCACCACTAGGGGACAACCGATCTTCCTGCACCACGAGGAGCGTCCGCCGATCAAACCAAATTCGCCGTATCACCTTCGATCGCCCGGCCTCTGGCTCCTGAGTCGAGACGTCAAGTCGATACCGATTCCCTTCTTCAACCAACGCCACTCGTTCATGCTTCCCGACCGAGGATGCCCCCACGACTCCGTTCAACGCCCAGACGCTGAGTTGAAACGGACGGGCGAGCTTTCCCAATTGATCGGGTACGGAATGCCGACCGGTCAACGTCCTGCCCATTGTCGGCAACCGCAATTTATATTGATCTTCCGTTACAACGAATTCGAACAGTTCACTTCCCACCGCACTGAACCCCTGTAAACGCATCACATTGGGCCGCCGATAGTACATTGCCCCTTCCACACGTTGGCTAATGGGGAGAATGCCGCCCTTGATCTTCGCGCTGAACAGGCCTTTCATGGTCTGAATCGCAGCTTCTCGCTCTTGCAACAACGCCGTCAACTCCTCGGCCGTGACCTGCTTGAGCGGCGCTTCTTCGCGTGATGGCAAGAGAGCGCAGCCTGAGATTACCGCGAATGCAAAAGGAAAAATGAAAAATGCAAAATTGAAGAGCCGGACCATTTTTAATTTTGAATTTTTCATTTTGAATTTTTCATTTTGCATTCTTAAATCCTGGCCTTACGCCAGTGCCACATCCAACGCCTCTCCCACTTCTTGAATTCCGATCAACTCGATCCCGTCGACCGCGTCCAGCTTGGCCAAATTACGCTCGGGCAGCAAACACCGCTTGAATCCCATCTTAGCCGCCTCTCGAATCCGGAGATCGGCCTGGCTGATCGCCCGCACTTCCCCGCCCAGACCCACTTCTCCCATCACCATCGTGGTGTGATCGATCGGAGACTCCCGCAGACTCGACGTCACGGCCGTAACGATCCCCAAATCGATGGCCGGTTCATCCACCTGCATCCCACCGACCACGTTCACGTACACATCCTGCCCGGAGAGATGCAGACCCAGCCGCTTTTCCATCACGGCCAGGAGCAGCGACACGCGGTTCAATTCGACGCCGTTGGCCATGCGCTTGGGCATTGCGTAGCTCGTCGGCGATACCAACGCTTGCAGCTCGACCAGGATCGGGCGGGTTCCTTCCAGACTGGACACCACCACCGATCCTGTGCTCTGCTGCGGACGTTCCGCTAGGAACAGCTCGGAAGGATTGCCGACCTCTTCCAGCCCCGTGTCCTTCATCTCGAAGACGCCGATCTCGTTCGTCGAGCCGAAGCGATTTTTCACCGCGCGGAGAATACGGTAACTATGCCCCTTGTCGCCCTCGAAATAGAGCACGGTGTCCACGATATGTTCCAGCAAGCGCGGCCCGGCAATCGCCCCCTCCTTGGTTACATGCCCGATGATGAAGACCGGCACGCTGCTCCGCTTGGCGAACCACATGAGCTGGCCGGCCACTTCCTGCACCTGGCTGATGCTGCCGGGCGCGGACGTGAGCTGTTCGGTGTAGACGGTCTGAATCGAATCCACCACCACCGCAGCCGGTTCCACTTCCTGCACCGCTTTCAGAATCTGTTCCAGCGACGTCTCGGCCAGGATCAGGAGATTCGGACTTTCGATTCCCAACCGTTGCCCCCGCATTTTGATCTGGCGGGGCGACTCCTCGCCGGAGACATAGAGCGCCTGATCCCCGGCTCCGCCCAGCTTCGGAAGAGCCTGCAAGAGGAGCGTGGTCTTCCCGATGCCGGGATCGCCGCCAATGAGGACGACCGAGCCGGGAATTACGCCTCCGCCAAGCACGCGATCGAATTCACCGATGCCGGTACAACGGCGGTGCTCGCCAACCACTTCGATGTCGCCGATGGGAGTTGGCTTAGAGGCGGTCACGTGCTTGAGCGCAGCAGGACGGCCTTTGCCGCTGGCGGGCAGCCGCTCTTCTTTCATGGTGTTCCAGCCGCCGCAGTCTGGGCAGCGCCCGATCCACCGCGGAGCCTGGTGGCCGCATGCCTGGCAGGAAAAACTGGTCTTGGCCCGCATCCGCCCGAGCCTCTGAGTCAAGAGATATGGACGAACCCTATTGTAGAGGAAGAAGGGGTGAAAAGGAAGGAGAGCGGGATAGGTGGCTTTAACTCGGAGAGGGAACAGGATGGGTTTTGCATAGGCCGTCGTAGACACGTATGTAGTGCTGAACAGAAGGTCCCCAGGAGACGTCCGTGCGCATTCCTGTTTGGATGAGATGGTCCCATTCGTTCTTGTGCTTGTGAACCGAGAGGGCCAACAGGATAACCGAGAGGAGCGACTCTGATGACATGTCTGTGAAACGGAATCCATTTGCGCGACGGTTGCGAGTGCTTCCCGGCGAGAATGGGACAACGGTGTCGGCCAATCCTCCTGTCTTTCGGACAATGGGGATCGTCCCATAGCGAAGACCATGTAACTGAGTCAGTCCGCAGGGTTCATATCGGGAGGGAATGAGCAACATGTCGCTCCCCGCCTGGATCCTGTGAGCCAGACCTTCGTCAAATCCCAGACGCAGGGCGACCTTTTTCGGATAGCGATTCTGAAAGGAGGAAAACTCCTGTTCGTAGCGGCGCTCCCCGCTGCCGAGAATGATCAATTGGAGATCCACCTCCATCAATTCAGGGAGGATATCTACGACGAGGTCAAGCCCTTTCTGGTTGACCAAGCGTGAGACGATCCCAAGGACCGGCGCCTCCTTCACCGGGAGCTTCATCTCTCGTTGGAGCTCCTGCTTGCAAACTCTCTTGCCCGTAAGATCCGAGGCTGAATAGGTGCGTGGAAGGAACGGGTCTGTGGATGGATCCCAGACCCCGGTGTCGATCCCGTTCACAATGCCGACGAGACGATCTTTCCGCTGGGCGAGGACTCCCTCAAGGCCGAACCCGAAATCGGGCGTCTGAATCTCTCGACTGTACGTTGGGCTGACCGTGGTGAGCATATCGGCGAAGAGGATACCGCCCTTGAGCAAATTCACGGATCCGTAGAATTCAAGTCCGGCAGGCGTGAACACATCCGCCGGGAGCCCCGTTTTCTCAAACTCGGATTTCGGGAATTGTCCCTGATAACCCACGTTGTGCAGAGTCAGAATCGTCTGCAGGCCGGTGAATTCCGGTTGCCTTGCGTAGAGCGTTTTGAGATACACCGCGCATAACGCCGTCTGCCAGTCATGGAGATGGAGGATGTCCGGTCGCCACTGTTCTGCGGAAGCGAAGTGTGTCAACAGCGCCAGAACCCCGCGGCAGAAGAAACTGAACCGATCGAGGTTATCAGGGTAGTCTCGGCCCTGCTCTTGATACAGGCCGGCACGAGCAAAAAACAAGTCGTGCCGAATGGCGAAGATCGACATGCGACCCGCCGTCTTGCCAGGGAACGAAGAAACCGGCCCCTGCTCGATGATCGCCTGGATAGGGCCGGCCACGGTAGGCACCGGTAGCTCGGCGACCTGCTGAAAGGGGTGCTCGGAGTCGTCGATACAGCCATACTTGGGGATGATCAGTCTGACCTCGTGCCCCAGTTTTGCCAATTCAAAGGGCAAGGTTCCTGCCACATCGGCCAGTCCTCCTGTCTTGGCATAGGGCACCGCCTCCGGGGAGACCATCGCAATCTTGAGCGTTGAGCGAACTGTGGCTGAAGGAGAAGACATCGTCACCGAGAGGGAGGATGCGGGGTCAGAGGGGGCAGTTCAAGTCTGGTCTTGAACTCCGCTTCTCGCTTCCACTGCGTGCCAAGAGCGTGCAATTGTTGTGGAGGAAACTGTTCCCGATAAACCAAACGATCGTTCAGGAAGCCCAGTAGCCAGCCCCGATCCGCATAGGCGAGAAATAACGCCACGCCCCCTGCCAAGTCCCCGTCCCACCCTTCCGGCGTTTCACCGAGTGGGACTCTAAAACGAGGGATCAGACTCTTGTCCGGCATCTCGAAAAACTGTGTGCGCTCAAGGTGGGTGAAGCTCGCGTCGCCCCAAGTCTGCTGAAACGCCTGCGGACTGAGTTGCTGGAGGGGAAATTCGTTCTTGTCGATAAACTGCTTCTGGACTTCCACCGGAGGGAGTCCGCCGCAGGCCGACAGCACAACCATCGAGAGCATGAGCCAGGAGTGAACGACGTATCTCACGATAATGAGTCTCGCAGCCTGCGCAAAGATGGCTCCGTTACAATAAGCGCCGACTCTTCGGCTGCTCAGGTTTCACCGGCTGACAGATATCGCATTGGCACAACCGCCGGAGCAAGACATAGGAATAAATACCGGCATCGTGTCCGTCGCTCCATTGGAACTGCAAAGCATAGCGCCCAACTGGTTGGACATCCTGCAGCATGATAAGAAGGGGCACGTCGTCAGGTTTCAGGCGCATCTCGCCCGTCCACTCGTCGATGCAAGCGGCGCAGGGGCAATGTTGCCGCAGATAGCGGACAGGGTACAGCCCTTTGTGGCCGTCGCTCCACTCAATACCCAACACGCCTTTCTCGACCCATTCCATATCACGAGGTTCAAGGGCTGTCGTCGTCATGGGCGAGTCGTCCCCTCCGGCTGTATAGCCGGTCGATCGGTTGTTGCAGAAGTGTGCCAGGTCCGACCGTCTCCTGCCAGAAAGTCTACAGCAGGAAGATGCTTCCCGGCTACGATTGCCATATAGGCCTCGATCGCGGATTCCAGCTCGACACGAACCCGTCCCTCTGCTTTCAGACGGGTTACCAGCGTCTCGGGGAAACGTACCGCCTGATGTAAGAAGGCGAGGCTCCCTTTTGACAGAACAACACTTCGACCAGGCTGGCGGCTCGCGCAGCGCCCACAAACCAATCCCCCGGCCGTAGGAGAAAAGACCGGTTCATCAAGGAGATGGGTCGTGCCACAGGAGGCGCAGTGGTCGGTTTGCGGCCTGAAGCCTGTTTGCCCTAGCAATCGAATTTCGAACAGTAAGGTGGTCAGCGGCGGGTCGCTGCTTCCCTGCAATGCCCGCAGGCCGCTTACGAGGGTCTCAAATAAGCAAGGCTCCGGCTCACCATCAGGGGTCACAGCGGATGCGACATTCGCCATTCGAGCCGCTGCAGCCATCAGAGCCAGATCTTCGCGCAGGCGAGAAAAAGACTCGACGAGATCCACCTGGGAAATACGATACAGCGTGTCGCCGGGTTTCTCGAAGAGATCCACATGGCACAGCACGAAGGGTTCAAGACTCCCGGCAAAGCGGCTCTTGCTGCGTCGAACACCCCGTGCAACGCCACGGATTTTTCCCAACCGGTCTGTATACAGGGTGACGATCCGGTCGGCCTCTCCCCACCTCCGGCTCTTCAGTACGATGGCTAACGTTTTGAGAAGCGGCATCGTTTCAGAAAACAGCTATGGCTACCGGAGGTGCTCCAGGAATGCGGTCGAAAGAGTCAAATAAATCGTGATACCGGTAATGTCATTCGCAGTTGTGACAAACGGACCGGCCGCCACGGCAGGATCGACGCCCATCCGCTTGAGCACAATCGGCATAATTGTCGCCATGCTGGTGGAAACCAGGAAAGCGATGATGAGCGAAGTCCCGACCACCATGCCGAGGAACCCCTGGTGCCAGAGCCATCCGACCGCCGTCAGGATCAAGCCGCACGCCAACCCCATGAGCGCTGCGATCTTCATCTCGCGGAAGAACACCTTCCATACATCGGTCAGTTCGACGACGCCCGTGGCAAGCCCGCGGATGATGAGCGTCGAGGATTGCAACCCGACGTTCCCGCCCATCGCCGCGATCACCGGAATGAAGCTGACGATCGCGACCACTTCCTGGATGGTAAACCGGAAGTACCACAAAATGGCGCCGGAGAGCAGACTGCCGACCAGGTTTGTGAAGAGCCAAGGCAGGCGCAAACGGGCGGCAGCCACACTGGAGGACTTGGGAACCGTCTCCTCCTCAATCGCGCCGGCCATCTTCAACATGTCTTCCGTCGCCTCTTCCCGGATGACGTCCACCACGTCGTCTACCGTGATGATGCCTACGAGCGTCCCGTCTTTTTCGACGACCGGGATGGCGAGAAGGTTGTAACTCGCCACTTGCCGCGCCACTTCCTCTTGGTCCATATCGACGGTCACGCTCATGACATCGCGGGTCATGATGTTCTTCAACGGAGTGGCCGGAGGCACGGTGAGGAGCTGCCGCAAAGACAGAACGCCGACCAAGCGGTCTTCCTTGTCCGTCACATAAATGTAGAAGACCATTTCGGCGTCGGTTGCCTGCTGGAGCCGGCGGATGGCGTCCTGCGCCGTGGCATCCTCCGGCAGCGAGAAAAACTCGGTCGTCATGATGCCGCCTGCCGTATCCTTGGGGTACTTCAGCAGGTCGGCAATGTCGGTGGAGTCCTCCGTCTTCATGAGCGCCAAAATTTCTTTGGCGCGTTCATCGGGCAGGACGCCGAGAATGTAGGCCACGTCGTCGGGTCCCAAGTCTTTCAGCAGCCAGGCGATATCGGAGGGCAGCAGATCGGCGACGACTTGGTTGATGCTGTCGCTATCCAGCTCGCTCAACACCTGCCCGCGTTGAGCTTCGCCTTTGACCAGTTCAAATATCGTGCGTTTCTCTTTGGGCGACGAGAGATGGACAATGACTTTGGCGGTGTCTGCCGGATGCATCCGTCCGAGCATTTTTGCCAGGTTGGTGATGGCGCCTCGTCGCAGGAGGCGCTGGAAGGACAGGAGCACGATGTCGGACTTCGTCTGACCTCGGTCGGCTTGATCCTTGAGAGACTCCCGAAGGAGATCCCGGTCGGTTTGGCGAGGGCGTTCGGGTGGTTGCATCTCGATCCCGTCAGTATCCCAAGGCGGCAAGCGCCTGTTCGTCTTCGCGCCAAGCGGTGCGCACCTTCACCCAAAGTTGCAAAAAGACCTTCATGCCGAAGAGTCGTTCCATGTCGAGCCGTGCGGCGGTTCCTACGGCCTTGAGCCGCTCGCCCTGTTTCCCGATCAGAATGGCTTTCTGCGAGTCTTTCTCGACTAGGATGGAGGCGCTGATTCGAGCCAGTTTCCCTTCCTCGGCAAATTGATCGATCTCCACCGCAACCGAATGCGGCACCTCTTCATAGGTCTGCTGGAGAATCTTTTCTCGGATCATCTCGGCTGCGAGCATCCTCATGGACTGATCCGTGACCACATCGTCATCATACTGCCGCTCGCCTTCGGGGAGAAGCCGTACGGTGAGATCGAGCAGCCGGTCGACATTGAGGCCGGTCTGTGCGGACACAGGGACGATCTCGGTCCAGGCGAACAGCTTCGCATATCGTTCGATCAACGGCAGTAATTTGGCTTTGTTTACCAGGTCGATCTTGTTCAGCACCAGAAGCACGGGACGTGGCCGTTTTGCGAGAGCCTGGCTGATCTGTTCGACGACGAACCGATCGCCGGGGCCGGGCGGGCTTGTCGCCTCAACCAGCACATAGACCAAATCCGCATCGTCCAGGGTCTCCATCGCGGTCCGAACCATACGGCGGTTGAGGAGATGCTGCGGCTTGTGCAACCCCGGCGTATCGAGGAAGGCGATTTGCGCTTCCGGCACATGAGCGACGCCGAGGGTTCGCATGCGCGTCGTCTGGGGTTTGTCCGATACGATGGCGATCTTCTCCTGGATCAGCCGATTCAGGAGCGTCGACTTACCTACGTTTGACCGGCCCATGATGGCCACGGCACCAGACTTCATATACTTCCTCAGGGCTTCGGCTGAGCCGGTGATTGTTCGGGGATCAGTTGATACACCGTCTCTCCCTTGCGAACATAACCGAGTCGCTCGCGCGCAAGCGCTTCGATCTTGGCCGGATCGTGCTGAAGGCGATTGATATCGGCGCGCAGGGCCGTATTGTCACGCGCAAGGGCCTGAAGGTCCTGCTCCAATTGCTGGACGTGCTGGCGCATCGACAGGTAGCGAGGCAGTCCCATTTCTCCGAAGATGAGCGAGCCGATCAACAGGATGCAGAGGCCGAGCCCCACAAACTGGAGCGTTTGCATCGACCGTCGCTGCCAGTCCAGCCAGTTGCGTCCCCGGTTGCGCTTGATCATCATCGCGTCGGGAGATCCTCCGTTGAGTTAGGCCCTTGCCGGCAGGGCATGCCGTCCCCTGTAGAGGGCGGCATCCCCTAACTCATCTTCGATCCGGAGAAGTTGATTGTATTTGGCGACACGATCGGTACGGGACAAGGAGCCGGTTTTGATCAGTCCTGTGTTCATGGCCACGGCCACATCGGCGATCGTAGTATCCTCGGTTTCGCCGGACCGGTGCGAAATAATGGCCGTATAGCCCGATCGTTTGGCCAACTCGATGGCCTCCAGCGTTTCCGTCAGCGTGCCGATTTGGTTGAGCTTGATCAGGATGGAGTTGCCGATCCCCTCCTTGATCCCTTTGGAAAAGATTTCCACATTGGTGACAAAAATGTCGTCGCCGACGAGCTGGACGCGCTTGCCCAACCGCTCCGTCAACATCCGCCAGCCTTTCCAATCCAGCTCGCTCAGCCCGTCCTCGATCGAGAGGATGGGGTATCGGTCGAGCAGCCGAGCGTAATAACCGATCATCTCTTCCGACGACCGCTCCGGGTTTTTTTCGGCTTCCAGGAGATAACGCCCCTTCTCGTAGAACTCGCTCGCCGCGCAGTCGAGGGCGAGCGCAATGTCTTTCCCAGGCTGATAGCCGGCGTCTTCGATGGCCTGCATAATCAGGCCCAACGCTTCCTCGTTCGACTGTAAGTCCGGCGCGAATCCGCCTTCATCCCCGACCGCGGTATTCAATCCCTTCTTCTTCAGCAGAGATTTCAGGGCATGAAACACTTCGGTCGCCATCCGCAGCGCCTCGCTGAACGAGGGGGCGCCCACCGGCATGATCATGAATTCTTGGAGGTCGAGTCGATTGTCGGCATGAGCGCCGCCATTGATAATGTTCATCAAGGGCACCGGCAAGACCCGTGCGTTGGTTCCACCCAGGTAGCGATAGAACGGCTGGCCCGTTTCATGTGCAGCGGCCTTCGCGACCGCGAGAGAAACGCCGAGAATGGCGTTTGCTCCGAGCTTGCTTTTCGTCTTTGTGCCGTCGAGATCGATCATCGTCTGGTCGATACCGGCTTGATCGAACGCCTCCCTGCCCAGCAGCTTGGGCGTGATGATCTTGCCGACATTGGCGACCGCTTTGGAGACACCTTTCCCCATCCAGCGCTTCTTGTCGCCATCGCGCAGCTCAATTGCTTCCTTCTCCCCGGTGGACGCCCCGGACGGCACCGCCGCCCTCCCTTGCGCCCCACTCTCCAGGGCCACCTCGACCTCAACGGTCGGATTCCCCCGCGAATCTAAAATCTGCCTGGCCTTGATGTCCCGAATCGCGCTCATCGTTCTCTTCCCCCTACTGTTCCCTTCTAACCAAATAATGGAGGAGAGCGGTCCGGCAGACTCCAATTGCGCGCGTCGAGCGAGCGGTTTCCAAACCGCGGGCTCCGCGAGCACAGGAGTCTGCCGGACCGCTCTTCACCCTGCCAATTTCTTCTTCAGCAACTCGTTCACCTTGCCAGGATTCGCCTTCCCCCCCGACGCTTTCATCACCTGCCCGACCAAGAACCCCAAGACTTGTTGTTTGCCGCCTCGATACTGTTCGACCTGTGTCGGATTCTTCGTTATGACCTCATCGATGATCTTTTCAAGCGCGCCTTCATCGGAGACCTGCGTCAGTCCTTTTTCCTGCACAAGCTGCTCGGGGGGCTTGCCGCTCGCGTAGAGTTCCGGGAAAATCTCCCGGGCCGTTTTCAGGCTGATCGTCCCCTTTTCAACCAATTGAAGCAGGCTCACCAAACGCTCAGGGCTGACGGGAGAGGCGGACGCATCCGTGCCGGAGTTGTTCAGCTCCCTCAGCAGCTCGCCCATCACCCAGTTGCTGACCGTCTTGGGCTGCCCGAACAGCTTCGCGCAGGCTTCAAAGTAATCCCCCAGCGACTTGGACGACGTCAAAATACCCGCGTCGTATTCGGGCAGGCCGTACTCCATGAGAAACCGTTGCTGCCGCGCGGCCGGCAACTCCGGAACCGTCTTGCGCAGTTCCTCAATCCACTCGTCGGAGATTTGCAACGGCACCAAATCCGGATCGGGGAAGTACCGATAGTCATGCGCTTCTTCTTTACTCCGCATCACCACCGTCTCGCCGCGATCAATGTTCCACAGCCTGGTCTCCTGATAAATCTTGCCTCCCTCGTTCAACACCTTAGTCTGGCGCTTGATCTCGTAGTCGACCGCGTCCTTGACGAACTTGAACGAGTTGATGTTTTTCAGCTCGACCTTCGTGCCGAACTCCTTCTGGCCGAGGGGACGCAAGGAAAGATTCGGTTCGCAGCGTAGATTCCCCTCTTCCATATTGCCGTCGCAGACGTCCAGGTACATGAGGATATCGCGCAGGCTTTTCAGGTAGGCGACGACCTCATCGGCGGAGCACATATCGGGTTCGGTCACGATCTCCAGCAATGGCGTCCCGGCACGGTTCAGATCCACCCGGCTCCCGCTGCCGCCGGTCTCGTGTACATTCTTGCCCGCGTCTTCTTCCAAATGCGCGCGGCGGATGCGGACGCGTTTCTTCCGGTCGCCTACGGCGATGTCGATCCAGCCATGCTCGCAGATCGGCGCTTCATACTGGGAAATCTGGTAGCCCTTCGGAAGGTCCGGATAAAAATAATTCTTGCGGGCGAACCGGTTGGCGACGCCGATCGCGCAATTCAGGGCCAGACCGGTCCGGATCGCCATTTCGACGGCTTTTCGATTGATGACCGGCAAGGTGCCGGGAAGCCCGAGACAGAGGGGGCATGTCTGCGCATTCGCCGTCAGCCCGAATGTCGTGCCGCAGGCGCAGAACATCTTCGACTGCGTGCGCAGTTGGGCATGCACTTCCACGCCGATCACGACTTCGTAGATCACGCTAGCTCGTCTGCTCGCCGGACAAGCGATCTCGTTCGCGATGCATGGCCTCGCGCCCTGCATCGAACGCTTCGCGCAGCACGGATTTCTTGGTCTCGACGAAGTCCTTCCCTTTCTCGACCACTTCTTCGAAAGCCTCCCCGGCTTTCCCCGCCAAATCGCGCAAATTCTCTTCAGCCCGACGAGCATACCCGCGTAATTGCTCGCGGGATTCCCGACCCGATTGCGGCGCCAACAACAAGGCCGCTACCGCCCCCAACGCAGCACCACTTAAGAAGGCCAAAATTATCGTCGACGCTGAGACGCCCCGATCATCCGCCATTGTAATTCCCTCCTTCCTTCCGCAGCCGCTCTCTTACGACGTTGGTGGCCGCCTTAACTCCGGCGACCATGCTGACCAGATTCGTAAGCAGGGACCCGCTCGTGCCGCGGACCATCTCATGGACTTGCTGAACCGACTCCCCCACTTCTCCCACCGCATGCAACAGAACGGCAGCATGTTCGACTCCGCCCTTTGCCTGATCCGCCAGGTCGTTGAGATTCTGACTCATCGCGCGCAGTTCGGAAATGAGCAACGGAAGCTCGCTGTTCATCCGTATCAACAATTGCTCCGATTCTGCGACGGTCTTTTTGACTTGGATCAGCAGCGGCACGAGATACCCGACGAGGACGGCAAAGGCGATCGCTACAAGGATGGCCGCAATTTCGACGATCATAGTTTCCTCCAGGCTAGGGGCACGAGACTAGCGGCAATGGGCCATCCGTTGTTCCCGCTACCCCTCGCCTCTCGCCCCTTGCCTTCTTCATCGAACATTCGGTCGCTTCGTTCGCCATTGCGTCGCCTGTTCGTACGCGTAGGCCGCGCGCAGGATGATTTCTTCTTGGAACGGCCGTCCGATAATCTGGAGACTCACCGGCAATCCCGCCTTGCTGAACCCGCAAGGCATGGCGATTGCCGGCAGGCCGGCCAAGTTGACCGAGATCGTATAAATGTCCGACAGATACATCTGCAACGGGTCCTGGACCTTTTCACCGAGCGTAAAAGCCGGGGTAGGCGTCGTCGGGGTGACGATGACGTCCACCTCCTTAAAGGCAGCGTCGAAATCCCGGCGGATTAAGGTGCGTACGGCCTGGGCCTTGCCGTAGTAGGCGTCATAGTAGCCGGCACTGAGCACATAGGTGCCGAGCATGATGCGCCGTTTGACCTCCGGACCAAAGCCTTCCGCGCGAGTCTTCACGTACATGTCGAGCAGATCCTTGGTCTCTTTCGAGCGGAGTCCGAACTTCACGCCGTCATAGCGGGCCAGGTTGGAACTGGCCTCAGCCGTCGCAAGGACGTAATAAGTCGCAATAGCCGCGTCGGTTGTGGGAAGCTTGATTTCCGTGATTTCTCCCCCCAGATTCTTGAGCTCCTCGATCGCGGCGCGCACGGCCTGTTCCACTTCGGGATCGAGGCCTTCGGTGAAATATTCGACGGGCACGCCGACCTTGAGTTTTTTGAGATCCTTCTTCTTGAGCGCCTTCACATAGTCCGGCACCGGTACGTCGGCGGAGGTGGAATCCAAGGGATCATGGCCGGCCAGCACGCCCAGCAACAGTGCCGCGTCGGGAACATCCTTCGTAATAGGGCCGATCTGATCCAGCGATGACGCGAAAGCGACCAGGCCGTAGCGGGACACGCGTCCATAGGTCGGTTTCAGGCCGACAACGCCGCAAAAGGCTGCCGGCTGGCGGATGGACCCGCCCGTGTCCGACCCGACCGCGGCCACGCACTCGTCCGCCGCCACGGCAGCGGCAGACCCGCCGCTCGACCCGCCTGGAACGCAGCGCAGGTTCCAGGGATTCCGGCTGGGACCGAACGCCGAGTTCTCCGTGGACGAGCCCATCGCAAATTCGTCCAGGTTGGTCTTGCCGAGCAACAGATAGTCTTGCGCGCGAAGTTTGGCGATCACGGTAGCGTCGTACGGGGGCACAAAGTTTTCCAGGATGCGCGAGGCGCACGTGGTCGGAACTCCTTCGGTACAGATATTGTCCTTGATCGCCAGAGGCATGCCCATCATCGGCAGAGTTTTCCGCCAGCCTTTCAGTTTCCGGTCGAGCGTCTCGGCCTGCACCATCGCGCTTTCTTTGAGTTGCGTCAGATAGGCCTTTATTTTCGGCTCCACCTGGTTGATGCGCAGGTAATAGGCGCGCACGATTTCGACCGCGCTTACTTCACCGGCGGTGAATTTCTTCTGAAGTTCCGAGAGAGTCAGTTTCTGCAGTGCCATCAGGCTGTCGCCGATCGTTCGACCATGCGGTTTTTCTCGTCCACCTTGATGATCTTCGGCGCGTGCCGCTTGATCTCCTCTTCGGCGTAGTACTCGTAGCAGAAGATGATGATCTGGTCCCCGATGGCGCCCTTGCGGGCGGTCGGTCCGTTCAGCACGATCTCGCCGCTGCCGCGTTTGCCGGCCATCGCGTAGGTCATGAACCGCTCGCCGTTGTTGAGATTCGAGATCACGACGGCTTCATACGGCAGAATGCCCGCCGCGTCGAGGAGGTCCTGGTCAACGGTCAGGCTGCCTTCGTATTCGAGACAAGCGGCTGTGACGGTGACACGATGGATTTTCGATCGTAACATTTGGCGAAACATAATTGAGCTCCGTAATTCGTCTTTCGTTATCCGTCAGTCGTTGTTTTCGAATGACGAGTACCGTGTGACGATGAACTTTATTCCAGGATTTTCGGGACACGGAAATAACTTCCGTCCTTGTCCGGTGCATTCTCGATCGCTTTCTCCGCCGGCAAGGACGGGCGAACTGCATCTTCTCGGAACACATTGACCTGTCCCAATACGGTGGCAGTGGGCGCCACTCCCTCCGTGTTGTAGGTGTTGAGTTTCTGGACATGGGTCAATATCTGGCTCAACTGTTTGCCGAAGGTGTCTTTTTCAACCTCCGTCAGCTCCAGCCGGGCCAACTTGGCCACTTTTTCAACGTCTGTTTTAGTGATCTGCATCCCTGATCTCCGCCATCAGCTTTCAGCGATCAGCTCGGAGCTGATTGCTGAAGGCTGACCGCTTCCTTGCTTCTTCATTCCACCGTGACGCTCTTTGCCAAATTCCTCGGCTGATCGACATCCGCTCCGCGCAGCACCGCGACGTGATAGGCCAACAACTGCAGCGGGATCGTGAATAAGATCGGCGACAGCAACGGATGCGTGGCAGGAATCGTGAACACGGCGTCGACCGTCTTGCCCAACTCCCGCTCCCCTTCCGCGACGAAGGCGATCACCGGCGCATGCCGTGCTTTCACTTCCATCAAGTTGCTCACGGTCTTTTCATACAACCGATCCTTGGGAGCCAACACGACGACCGGCATATCCTTATCGATCAGCGCGATCGGGCCGTGCTTCATTTCGCCCGCCGCATAGCCCTCGGCATGGATGTAGGAAATCTCTTTGAGTTTCAAGGCGCCTTCGAGGGCAACGGGGTAATTGATCCCGCGGCCCAGAAACAAGAAGTTCCGCTTCTTGTGATAGCGCTTGGCGATCGCCACGATCTCCGCCTCGCGTCCCAAGACCCTTTCGACGAGCACCGGCAACCTCACAAGGCGATCCAGCCAGGCCTTTCCGTCCGCCGCCGAGAGGACGCCGCGCACGCGCGCCAAATGCAGCGCGAGGAGGTAGAGCGCCGTGAGTTGCGCCGTGAAGGCTTTGGTCGAAGCGACGCCGATTTCCGGTCCGCAATGGGTGTAAAGGACGCCGTCGGATTCACGGGCCAGCGTGCTGCCCACCACATTGACGATGGACACGACCTTCGCCCCTTTTTCTTTGGCCTCGCGGGCAGCCGCGAGCGTGTCGGCCGTTTCACCGGACTGTGAGATGGTAATGAACAGATCTTCCTTCTGCACCAGCGGATCGCGGTAGCGAAATTCCGAGCCGATGTCCACCTGCACGGGAGTGCGGACCATTTCCTCGAACAGGTATTTGCCCACCTGGCCGGCATGCCAGGATGTGCCGCAAGCCACGATCCATATCTTGCCGACCGCCGCGAATTGTGCGGGAGTAAGGCCGATGTCCGGCAGATCCGCCTCGCCTGTGTCGTAGGAATAGCGGCCGCGCATCGTGTCGAGGATCGTCTGCGGTTGCTCGTGAATTTCTTTCAACATGAAATGCGGGAACCCGCTCTTTTCTATGGCCGAAGCATTCCACGTGATCTTGGTCGGTTTTCGCTTAACGGGACGTCCTTCGATATCGGCGATATGGATGTCGGACGCGGTGACCACCGCCACATCGCCCTCTTCGAGATAGGTCACGTCGCGTGTGTGTGCGAGCATGGCCATCACGTCGGAGGCCACGAATGTCGCCTGCTGGCTCCGGCCGACAACGAGCGGGCAGCCGGATCGCGCTGCCACGAGGGTATCCGGCTCCCCCTCCGAAATTACCGCAATCGCGTAGCTGCCACGAATGTCCTTTGTGGCGGTTTGGACCGCCTCAACCAACTTTGCGCCCTTCTTGAGGTGCTTATCGATCAAATGGGCGACCACTTCCGTGTCGGTCTCCGACTCGAAGCGATAGCCGTCCTTCTCCAATTGCTGTTTCAATGGAACATAGTTCTCGATGATTCCGTTGTGCACGAGCACACAACCTCCGGACCGATGAGGATGCGCGTTCTGCTCGGACGGCTTTCCATGCGTCGCCCATCTGGTGTGTCCGATGCCGACATTCCCCTTGATCCCTTTTTCTTGAAGAGACTTCTGCAGATTGGCCAGCTTCCCGACGCTTCGTCGTACTTCGATCTTTTCGCCTTGCAACACGGCGACGCCGGCGGAGTCATAGCCTCGATATTCCAGCTTTGAAAGCCCACTCAGAAGAATCGGGACGGCGTCCTGATTACCGACGTAGCCAACGATGCCGCACATAGTTATCCCTTTCTCCGTTTGTTTGCCTTCGTGTGTTTCGAGACCAGGGGCTTGGGGCGAGAGGCCTTAGGTGGAAGGCGCCGATCGGTTTCCGACACGGTCCGCCGGCGAGCCGCCCAACCCGGACGGTTCACCTGGGGCACGCGCGAAATAGCCAACGCATCCGCGGGCACGTCCTGTGTAACGGTCGTACCGGCGGCAATAAGCGCTCCCTGACCGATCGTCACCGGCGCGATCAGTTGGATATCGCTGCCGAGAAAGACATTGTCTTCAATCACCGTACGGTGTTTATGGATACCGTCGTAGTTACACGTGATCGTGCCGGCTCCGATATTCACATTCTTGCCAATCTGCGCGTCGCCGAGATAGCTCAAATGATTCGCTTTCGACCCCTCGCCGAGTTCCGTCTTTTTCATTTCGACGAAATTGCCGACCTTGGCCTTTTGCCGCACAATCGCGCCCGGCCGCAAATGTGCGAAAGGACCGACGACCGCATCATCCTCGATCTGCGATTCTCGGAACACGCAGCTCTCGAGTACTTCCACCCGGTTGCCGATCACGCAATCGGTGATGCGGGTATTGGGCCGGATCACACAATCTTCGCCGATGACGGTCATGCCTTCCAAGGTGACGTTCGGATACAGCACCGTATCCCGACCGATCGTGACGCCGGCATCAATCCATGTAGTCGCAGGATCGCGCAAAGTGACCCCGGCCTCCAGCCAACGGTCCCGGATCTGTTGTCGGATCACGCGCTCCGCCGCGGCGAGTTGTTGGCGCGTGTTCACACCGAGTCCTTCTTCGGAGTCGCGCAATCGCACCGCGGACACGCGCAGACCCTGAGCCACCGCAACCTGCACGATATCGGTGAGGTAGTATTCACCCTGTGCATTCTGGGGTTGCAAGCGCTCGATCACGCTGAACAAAAAATCACCCGCTACGATGTAGGTGCCGACGTTGATCTCGCGAATACGGCGTTCCGCCGGGCTCGCGTCGCGGTCTTCCACGATGCACCGGACTCCTCCGGCCGGTAGACCATCGGCGGTGTCCGCCCCCGCCTCGTCCCGCACGACCCGCCCGTATCCGGTCGCATCGTCCAACATAGCAGTCAATACAGTGACCGTGGCTTTCTCGTTTTCGTGGACGCGCAGCAACTCTCGAATCGTTGCATCGCTCAAGAGCGGAGTATCGCCGTTCAAGATAAGATAGCGCATTGGACTCGGGCGAGCGACCGTAAGAAAGGCCGGTTTGGTTTGCAACACCGCGTGGCCTGTGCCCAATTGTTGTTTCTGTTCGACGATTGCCAGCGGCAGTCGGTCGTTTCCTGTCGTTCGACGCTGTGCGAGCACGGCTCGGACCTGCTCAGCCTGATGGCCGATAACGACTGCTGTGCCTGCGTCGGCGAACCGTTCGGCCAGCTCTACGGCATACAGGACCATCGGTTTGCCCGCAACCGGATGGAGTACTTTACCACGCTTGGATCGCATCCGCGTTCCCATGCCGGCGGCCATCACGATGACGGCCAGTCCCTCGGCGGGAGATCGTTTGATGTGTAGGTCGGGTAATTGCTTCATTGCAAGGCAGCAGTTAACAAATCGACAGCGATGAAATCAAAACATTTCCGTGTCAGGCAATCGGTATCCCCGCTTCCGGTTGTTTCACCTTGGACCACTTGGCATTCTCAACCGACGCGGAACTCTCGGACGACGACGGGGTATAGAGACCGCCGGAGACGATCAGCTTCATCGCCTCTTCCACGCTGACATCGACCGAAATCACTTCCTTCTCCGGGACGAGGAGGAAATATCCGGAGGTGGGATTGGGCGAGGTCGGCACGTAGACGTGGACCAGGTGATCATCGGGCGTCAAATCCTGCAGCTCCCCTTTCGTGACGCCGGTCACGAAGGCAAAGCAATAGTGACCGTTCTTGGGAAACTGAATGAGCACCACCCGGTTGTAATGTTCGCGCTCGGTGAAGGACAGAATATCCATCATCGACTTCAAGGTGGAGTAGATACCGCGAACGACCGGCACGCGATTGAGCCAATCCTCCCAGAGCATCACGATACGTCGTCCGATGAAATTGGCCGCGAACAAACCGACTGCAAAGATCAAGAGCAGCAACGCCGCAATGCCGAGCCCCGGCACATAGTAACCGGGAGTCACAACGCTGGTCAGCATGTCCCCCAAGATGCTGTCGACTGTGACGAACAGAGTCTTCAAAATGAGGATCGTGCCCCAGATCGGGGTGATCACCAGCAGACCGGTCAAAAAGTATCGTTTTAATGAGGACTTCAGCATGGAATTCCGGGGAAGCGCGAGCCCATTCCAGTGGTGGCTCATGATACAGAGTTTGCACAGGCTGCCGCAAGCCTTTTCTTGCTATTTTCAATAACTTGGAATAGGATGCGCGCCGGTTTATTCACAGCCCTGAGCGGGGACGAGGTTGAAGGCCAACAAGGGGTCAAAGGCGGGGGTTTTCATCACTGCCGAAGGGATTGAAGGGAGCGGCAAGACGACTCAGATTCATCGCTTGGCCGAGACCCTGCGTGGACAAGGCTATGAAGTCGTCGAGACTCGTGAACCGGGTGGAACGTTGGTCGCCGAGGACATCCGCCGGCTGCTGTTGCAGATGGCGGGAGAGCCCATCACGCCTCAGAGCGAGGTGCTCTTGGTCCTAGCCGCTCGGAGCCAGCACATCGCACACGTGATCGTCCCGGCGCTGCAACGAGGTGCGGTGATCCTCTGCGATCGATTTTTCGACTCCACCCTCGCCTACCAGGGCTACGCACGAGGACTCAGCATACCTCAACTAGCCAAGCTCAATCGATTCGCCACGGGCGGGCTGGTACCCGACCTGACGTTGTTATTCGACGTGCCGGTTCCCATCGGTCTGGCGCGACGCCGAAAACAGGTCGCAGGACAGAATCGCCTGGATCGAGAATCGGTGGAGTTTCACGAGCAGGTACGCAAGGGATTTCTCGCTCTCGCGCGGCAGAGCGACAAGCGTATCAAAAAGGTGAGCACGAGGCAGTCGCCCGACATAGTGGCGCGCCGCGTGGCAAGGCTTGTCATAGAATTTCTCAACCGGCGTCGGAAAGTCGCACAGTCGTCGGGAAATAGAAACGTCGAAGGTCGCAAAGTCCTCAGGTCATAACTCACCCCATGCCCTTTCTCGATGTCGTCGGCCATGAACGTTCGAAGGCCCTCTTGCAGGCGGCGCTGGCGCACGACCGACTGGCCCACGCCTACCTCTTTCATGGCGAATCCGGAATCGGCAAGCGGCTGATCGCCATCCGGTTTGCGCAAGCCGTCCATTGTGAGACCGTAGCCGATGCAGCGCCGGATGCATGCGGTGCGTGTCGATCCTGCCGACAAATCGAAGCCCGTACACACCCTGACTTCCTCGTCATCGAACCGGATGCCGAACAGGCCAACCCACAAATCAAGATCGAACAGATCCGGGATATCGAACAGCAGGTCATCTATCGCCCCCTGATTGGAAACCGAAAGATTTGCGTGATCGATGACGCCGATCGGCTCACCATCGGTGCCGCCAACGCCTTGCTGAAAACGCTTGAGGAACCGCCGGCTCACAGCCTGTTCATCTTGGTCACCAGTCGGCCGTTCGCGCTTCCCGCCACGATTCGCTCGCGGTGCCAGTCTCTACGGTTCACGACGCCGGCGCGCACCCAAGTCGAAGCGGCGTTGATTCTGAAACGCGAGATCCCGCCGGCAGATGCCCGGTTTCTGGCGGTGTTGTGCGAAGGACGGATCGGTGAGGCGCTGCACACCGATCTGGGAAACGTGCGGAACACCCAACTAGAGTTCGGCCGGCTCATGTCTCCGTCGATGCTTCAATCGGCATCATCACTCCTGGCGGCCGCAGAGACGCTGGCAAAGAAAGAACAGAGCGCCGAAGCGCTGGAGTGGATAGGGCGCTGGATGCGGGATCTTCTGCTCCTCCGCGTAGGCGCAGGGCCGGAAAATCTCTTGAACGTCGAGCAGCTTCCGGCGTTGCAGACCATCGCGGACAAGATATCGGTCGAGGTGCTCCTTGAACTGCTGGTCGAAACGGAATCGTTACAGCAACAAGCGCATCGCAACCTGAATCTCCAACTCGCCCTGGAAACCATCCTCCTGCGACTGCGCGAGGCGACATCCGCTTCCGAGGCCGTTGCGGTCTGCTAGCTTTCCCCTGCCCTGTCTTGGTATCTTCACCGTCATCATGAGCCGGTCGCATACCTTCTACATCACCACGCCGATCTATTACGTCAACGATGTGCCGCACATCGGCCACGCCTACACGACGATCGCGGCGGACGTCTTGGCGCGGTACTGGCGACTCCGAGGCCGCGAGGTGTTCTTCCTCACGGGACTCGACGAGCATGGCCAGAAAGTGCAGCAGGCCGCGGCGAAAGCCGGCATCGATCCCCAGATCCATTGCGACAAGCTCGCGCCGCAGTTTCAAAATCTCTGGAAACGGTTGAACATTTCCAACGATGCCTTTATCCGTACGACCGACGCCGCGCACAAGGCCGTCGTGCAGCGGTATTTACAACAGCTGTATGACAACGGTCTCATTTACAGTGCGGAATATTCCGGCTGGTACTGCACCTTTGACGAGCGGTTCTGGACGGAGAAAGACGTGGTGGATGGCTTGTGTCCGGACTGCAAACGGCCGGTCGAGCGGCTGAGCGAAAGGAATTACTTCTTCCGGATGAGCCGATATCACGATCAGCTCACCGACTACATCCGGACACATCCTGAATTTATCCGTCCGGACTCGCGCCGCTTTGAGGTGCTGGGATTTCTCAAGACCCAGAAGCTCGGCGACTTATCGATCTCGCGTCCGAAGTCCCGTCTGTCCTGGGGCATCGAGCTGCCGTTCGATCGGGAGTACGTCGCCTATGTCTGGTTCGACGCGCTGGTGAATTACGTTTCAGCCTTGGAATATCTGGCGCCGGCGGGTTCGTCCGGTCGCTTCTGGCCGGCCAACGTCCATCTGGTGGGCAAGGATATTTTGACGACGCATGCGGTCTACTGGTCCACGATCCTCATGGCTCTGGACCTGCCCCTGCCCGAACAAATTTTCGCGCACGGCTGGTGGACCGTGAACGGCGAGAAGATGTCCAAGAGCCGTGGAAACGTCGTCGATCCCTACGCGATGGTGGACGAGTTCGGCGCCGATGCGTTCCGATATTTCCTGCTCCGCGAAGTGCCGTTCGGCTTCGATGGGGATTTTTCCCGCGAGGCGCTGATCCGGCGGATCAACAGCGAACTCGCCGACGATCTCGGCAATCTGTTGAGCCGAAGCCTGACCATGATCGAGCGATTCGCGAATGGGGTCATTCCTCATGCGGATGCCGATAAGAGCCTAACCGAGAAGGCCGGCGAGATCGTCGCCCGTGTGCATGTGCATATCGATCGTTTGGAATTTGGCAAAGCCCTTGAAGCCGTATGGGAACTTGTGCAATCGACCAATCAGTACATCGACATCGAAGCGCCTTGGAAACTGGCAAAACAATCCAACGCCACGGAGCATCTCAGCGGCGTGTTGTTCCATCTTGCTGCTGTCCTTAAGACGGTCGGCGTCCTCATCTTCCCTTTCATGCCAAGCAAAGCTGAGGAAATCCTCAGACAGATTGGATTGGCAGGGCAGCCTTCTGGCTCTTTCCCGCTCAACGCGGTGAACTGGACTGATCTACCCGGTCGCAGGATCGCTAAGGGAAGTCCTCTCTTCCCAAAGATCGAATTTACCCCACAAGGAGCCAACACCGTGAGCGATTCAATTTCTTTGTCTCAAACTTCTCCCGCGCCCCTCGCCCCAAGCCCCTCGCCCCAAGCCTCTCCTGCACCGTCCCAAATCACCATCGACGAGTTCCAGAAGATTCACCTCAAAACGGCCAAGGTCCTCAGCGCCGAACGGGTGCCGAAATCGGAGAAGCTGATTAAGCTGCAAGTCGATCTCGGCACGGAGCAGCGACAGATCGTGGCCGGCATCGGCAAGACATACGAGCCTGAATCGCTCGTGGGAAAGATGATCGTGATCGTCGCCAATCTCAAGCCGGCCAAACTCATGGGCATTGAGTCCCAAGGCATGGTGTTGGCCGCCGGCGACAAAGAAGTGGGAGGGCTCGTCACCGTGTTGGAAGATATCGAGCCGGGCACAAAAGTGAAGTGAAGGGGCGAAAAGGGATCGGCCAGCCCCTATGCTCTGGTAGCCCGCACGATAAAAACGTGCTCGCCGGCGTGCGAAGAGCAGTCCAAACGGCTTCCCACGAGAAAGATGGCACCGAGGCAATTCTGTTCTGCCGGTTCGACCATGCCATTTCTAAGTTTCCTCCTTGTCTTCGTATTGCCAATCACCGGTAGCGCATATGCCGCTGACGGGCCGATCCTGGACGAACATCTGAATGACCCTCTGGCGACCACCGTGCTGGTGCGGGTGGTCGCCCACGGATCAATGGTGCTCGGGCGGGAGGTGGGAGGGGCGCGCGTGACGATCACCGATGCGGCGACCGGCCATGTCCTCGCGTCCGGTACGCAGCAAGGCGAGGCCGGTGATCAGAATCAGATCATGCACACCCCTCACATGATGGTGGAGCCGTGGTACAGCTCGACGCCGGCTGCATCGTTCACCACCACGCTTTACTTGGAGAGGCCGACCCTCGTTGAAATTGCGGCTGAAGGTCCGCTCGCCTATCCGGCCTCGGCCCAGCGAGTGACCAAGACGATCTGGCTGATTCCCGGCCACGATCTCATAAACGACGGTATCGTGCTCCATCTCTACGGGTACGTGGTGAACATTGAATCCCCCAGCCCCGGTTCGTCCCTCATTGCCAAGGATGATGTCACGCTGCGCGCCTCGGTTCGCACGCTCTCGGGCGCGCCTGTCCGCCCGCATGGCGATTGGGACTCGCGGAAGATGCATATCTACGGCGAGGTATTGATCGGCGACCGTGTGATCGAGCGCCTGCAAATGTTTTACAGCGGGGACAAGGCGAGCTTCGAGGCGCCGTTCTTTGTGCCGGTTCCCAAGGACGCGCCGGACGGCATCGCACTGCGCGTCGTTGCGGCGGACGCGGCCAGTGGCAACTTCGGCCTGGGCCAGGCGAAGTATCCGGTGCTTTCGGAACGACTGAAACCCAGGAAGAATTGATGGACCCCAAACAAAAACAGTTCTCCATCTGGTACATCTTCATCGCCCTCTGGGCCGTGATGCTGTTCCAGATTTTCGTGACGCCCTTCTTCAATCCGAGCGAGATTCCCTACAGCGAGTTCAAGGCGGCGGTGGCGGCTGGGAAGGTGGGCGAAGTTTCGGTATCGCCGCACACCATTCATGGGCGCATGAGGGATGGACAGATCTTCGATACGATCCGTGTAGAGGACCCGAATCTTGTCCGAGACCTTGATCAGCACCAAGTCAAGGTTACCGGCGTCGTCGAAAGCACCTTCGTGCGCGACCTCTTGTCGTGGGTCGTGCCGATCGTGCTGTTCGGCGGGCTCTGGCTGTTCATTTTCCGCCGCCTGGGGCAAAGCCAGGGGTTCATGACGGTGGGCCGGAGCAAGGCCAAGATCTATATGGAGAAGGACATCAAGGTAACTTTTGCGGACGCGGCCGGCGTCGACGAAGCAAAGCAGGAACTGCAAGAGATCATCGAATTTCTCAAGACGCCGGGAAAATTCCAGCGTCTTGGCGGCAAGATTCCCAAGGGCATCCTGCTGGTCGGTCCGCCGGGAACGGGCAAGACGCTTCTCGCAAAAGCGGTGGCCGGTGAGGCCGCCGTACCGTTCTTCTCCATCAGCGGATCGGAATTCGTCGAGATGTTCGTGGGTGTCGGCGCAGCGCGGGTACGGGATTTGTTCGAGCAAGCGATGCAGAAGGCTCCCTGTATCATCTTCATCGACGAACTGGACGCGTTGGGAAAGGCGCGAGGGATGGGACCGATGGCCCATGAAGAGCGCGAGCAGACCCTGAACCAACTCCTGGTCGAAATGGACGGTTTCGATCCGCGCGCCGGAGTGATCCTCATGGCCGCGACGAACCGGCCGGAAATTCTCGACCCGGCGCTACTGCGCGCCGGCCGGTTCGATCGCCATGTGCTCGTCGATCGCCCGGACAAAGCCGGCCGGTTGGCCATTCTGAACGTGCATGCGCGGCATATCTCGCTCGCCGACGTGCGCGACCTGGACACTATCGCGGCCATGACGCCGGGATTTGTGGGCGCCGACTTGGCGAACGTGCTGAACGAAGCCGCCTTGCTCGCCGTCCGGCGCGGGAAGGACGCGGTCAGTCTGGCGGAATTGCAAGAAGCGGTCGAACGTGTAATCGCCGGCCTCGAAAAGAAGAACCGGGTCCTGAATCAGATGGAACGCGAACGTGTTGCACATCACGAGGTGGGTCATGCGCTCGTCGCGTTGTCGATTCCAGGCACGGACACGGTCCAGAAGATTTCGATCATTCCGCGCGGGATCGCTGCGTTGGGCTATACCCTCCAGCTTCCCACGGAAGATCGCTTCCTGATGACCAAAACGGAATTGAAAAACAAGATCGCCGTTTTGCTCGGCGGACGCGCAGCCGAGGACCTGATCTATCACGAGGTCTCCACGGGCGCACAGGACGATCTGTTGAAGGCGACCGACATCGCCAAGAGTATGGTGAAAGCTTACGGCATGAGCGAGAAGCTGGGACAGGTGAGCTTCGATCGGGAACGCCAGCCGTTGTTTCTCCAAACCGGGCAACCACCGGCGCCCGGTGACTACAGCGAACAGACCTCGCGAGAGATTGACTGCGAAGTGCGTGAAATCATTGACGCGCAGTATGAGCGGGTCCAGGCGCTGCTCAGAACCAAAGAAGGAGTTCTCCGAGAAGCCGCGCAGGTGTTGCTCGGCAAGGAAACCATTTCCGGAGAGGAACTGAAGGCCATCGTGGCCAAAGCGGAGGCGTGAGGATGCCGATGGAACGGGACGGTGTGAAGGTCGTAATGGTGACGGCGGCTCTCGCGCTAGCGGGATGTGCCTCAGATCTTCCCTACTCCATCGCCATTGATCATCCGATCTCTCCGCAGAGTCAGAAGGTCCATGAAAAAGATTGTGTCCTGCGACTGAGTCCACTCGTGGCTGAATTCGTAGGATCACGCCCTGCCGAGCAGTGGCAGATACGAGTCCTTCAGAGGGAGTTTGAAACACGATTAGGGAGCGCGGTGAACGAGAGCAGGACATGCAAGGACAACAATTACCATCCGCCCACGGCTTATGAATCCGGCATTGAAGATGTGGCCAAGAAATGGCTCGTTACGTACTCGCTTGATGCGACTGATCCGGATCAAAGTCTGGAACGGTTTCGCGAGTTTCTTCTCTCGTCGATCGAAGCGAAGCGGCTATCGGCCACCTCTCTGAAGCCGGATGAATCTGAACCCGATACTTATTACCTGGTCGAAAAGCGGTCGATGCGTCAATCGCAGTGGTGCGGGGAGCTGACGGAGGAGACGTATAGAGAGATCCATATTCCTTTACTCTCATCGCTCATGGAGACCCAAGCCGTTCAGCAACAGAAAGCCACACGGGGTCCCGAACACGTTTCCCCGAGAGCCCCCGAGCCAACGTCCTGTTTGGACCAGCGGTCCCTCTATCGAATTATGACGAATTTGGCACGGGATCAGAAAAGCGCGACCGACCAACAGGAACTCTATGATCAACTCTTGGAAGAGGTGGTTCAGGGGCAGATGAAAGGGCAAGCGAGAAACGTTCGGTACCTCGTGCTCGGGTATGAGATTCCCTGGGATAAGGATCAGACTCTTGTGCGGTATGGTGTCACGTTTTACTTCCGGGAGACAGAGTTGCCGGGAAAAGACCGCTCATCCAAGGCAAGTCCTTCATCGCACCATGAACGCGCAACGCAGTTAATAGGATACGATCTGATCTATGCCAACGAGGCGACGCCGGAACCGCAACTGGCAGAACACGAATCCACAGAACCGCCCGATCAATCTGGGCCCTCGCCTTGGAGCAAGAACTGGTGGCGCGTCACCGGTTACCCGTTTTCCATAGCGATCGGGGTCAAGAACGCGGCCTTCGAGCTTGCCAAGCTGCCGTTGAGCTGGATCCCGGGCGTCCTTTTTGGACGGGACGCTCCAAACTACCCACTCGAAAATTTGATTACGGCGTACAATGCGCTGCATGTGGAAGCGACGACGCAAACCCGCGGGGGACTTGAGGCAGGACTGTACCGGTTACTCACTGAAGTGCCCTTCGTGGGGCAGATGTTCCAATATAACTTCGGCGCGGATCATTCGGAAGGAGACGATTTATCGCGGAGCGAGGAAGTCCGGCGCAAGCTGTTCCTGTCACGCGGAATCTATGGAGGGAATAAATGGGGACAGGATACGGGTCTGTGGGCGTCTATGGCGAAGGAAGCCTATCCAACTTATGACGTGTATAGTCCGCCTTACCGCCATGGGACGGTCTTGGACGTGGCGTGGTCTATGTTCAATCTTTCGCACGGTCCGGCATATAGCGAGGCGCGCTATATCACCGACCACGCAACACGCAAAGATCGCCTGTATCTGGCTGGACATAGCGGCGGAGTCCAGCGCAGTGCGGCAGCATCGAGGATCTTGTGGCACCATGGGTATAGAGTCATCAAAGTGATGGGTGTTGCCGGCCCAAGTATCGGGCAGGCATTTGTGGACGACCGGTATCCTGATGCATTCCGTGTGTACCTGAACTCTGGGTCCGGTGCCAACCAGGATATCGTGTCGAAGGTGGGTATGGTGGCGGGGGCTTTCTCTACCGTACTCGATTACGGCGTGATCGCACCGCTGAAGTATACGGTCGGCGGGCTATTCACTTGGAACGGTCCTGTCCGGGATCGTATCTATCGCACGGCGGACCGAATCGGATTTACCAATGCAACGATCGTCGAGGTGGAACGGAAACCGTCAAGCCAACATCAAACTCCGTTTCGTCTGTCGCTCACTGATCGTTTGGTGTTTGATGCATATCTGCGCAATGAGTTTGAGACCATGTTCCGCGAGGATCTTGAGCGACCGGAGATTCCTGACCACGAGCGCCCCAATGCAATTCAGTGGGAACGGTAGCCTGACCCTCCTCAGCGGGGTGCCGGTTCCGTGACTCTCATGAACGGCTGGAGGCAAACACCATGAACCGACGGATCTTGATGGCGCCGGATCTGGTCAGAGTGCTCGTCTGTTTCATCGTCTTGGCGGTGGGTCTCCCTGCGGCGGGACAATCCGAGCACCAGCACCGGCGCCCGGACGACATCGCGCAATACCTCGAACACCTCGACAGCCCGGAGCGCGACCGGCATCAGAAACCGGCTCAAGTGATCGAGGCGTTATCGTTAACGCCTGGGATGAGCGTGGCCGATCTTGGATCAGGCTCCGGCTATTTTACGCGGCGTTTCGTGGAGGCTGTGACGGAGACAGGAAAAGTGTACGCGATCGATACAGAGCAGGAGATGCTCAACTATGTGAAGGAGAGCATCGCCCACATGCATGTGCCCTATACGGCTGAATTCATCCTGGCGTGGCCGGACAGTCCAAAGTTGCCGTTCGAGTCGGTGGACCTAATTTTCGTGTGCAACGTGTACCATCACTTGGAGGATCGAGCCAAATACTTTGCCGGCGTGAAATCGTCGCTCCGGCCAGGCGGGCGGATTGCCATCGTGGATTTCTACCATGATGAGCGGTCAGGGGAAGTGGGGTTCCCGAAACGGCACCTGGTCCCGCGCGAGACCGTGCTGGAGGAAATGGCCCAGGCAGGCTACCGGCTGCGACGCGAACACGAGTTCCTCTCCCGGCAATACTTCCTCGAATTTGTTCCGGTTCAGAACTGACAGCAGATCGCGGCTGGTCGTGGGCAGGAATCAGCCCGGCTTCTTGGCGGCGAACACCGTCGCATCGCAGGACAGGTACTTGAGCTGTTTCATGGGAATGATAAAGACCTCTTTGGGCGTATCGACTTCGAGCACTTCCATGTCGTCGCTGATAGTGTGACGGACGGCGTCCTTGACCAGAAGTTCCTGATTATCGACGAACACGATTTTGACCCAGTATTGCACAGTCACCTCCCCTCAGTGATCGAACCATTCTCGACCCAACTCATGCGAACGTTTTGCCGCCGCCTCGACCGCAGAGATCAAGGCGGCTCGTAGCCTGCCCTCTTCAAGTTTCTGCAGGCCGGCAATCGTGGTTCCACCGGACGAGGCCACACGATCTTTCAATCGGCCCGGGTGTTCTCCGGTGTCGAGGAGCATCTTTGCAGCACCGAGCACCGTCTGAGCCGCTAACGATTCAGCGGCCTGACGCGGGAGTCCCATCTTAACCCCTCCGTCAGCCAACGCCTCGATGATGACAAAAACATAGGCTGGACCGCTGCCGCTCAGAGCCGTCGCCGCGTCCATGAGCCGTTCCTCAATCTCGACCACCTTCCCGATCGGTTCAAACACCGCCCTTGCCGTCGTGCGGTCCTGGTCCGAAAGTCCTTCACTGTACGATAGGGCGGTCATGCCTTCCCGCACGATCGAGGGCGTATTCGGCATGGCGCGGACGACTCGCCCCGCGGCATTCAGCACATTCGCGATGCGAGCGATCGGATATCCCGCGGCAACGGAGATCAGGAGTTGACCGGGCCCCACCACCGGCGCGATTTCAGTCATGGCGCAATCCAGGACTTGAGGTTCAACGGACAAGACGATGATGTCTCGACCACGAGCGGCCTCTCTGTTGTCGGCGAGTGTGTCGATGTGATACGTGCTTTTGAGGTAGTCGCGACGCGTGGACAGGATATCGGAAGCGGCCAATTGATCGGGGCGAGCGCTGGCCCCTTGCAGGATTCCCGCAATGAGCGCCTCGGACATGTTACCGCCCCCGATAAAGGCGACTCGTTTGCCGGCGAGCATGGCGCGATTATACTGATCGCTTCCGCGGCCTTGCAACTTGCAAGCGCCCGGCGACCTTGGGTACAGTGAATCGTTGTACGTCCCTGGATCGTGATCCTCATCAGGAGGAAGAACCGGCATGAAGGGAGCAATTCTACTGGGCGTGATCCTCGGAATGTTGTTGTCGTGGACCGACGGCTGGGCTCGCCGTGAGGCGCTGACGGATCAACAGAAGCAGCAATTGCAGAAGATCGACCGGATCCTTCTGGAAATCCTCGCCTTGACGGACAGAGGCCAGGTCGATGCGTCGGCCTTCCGCGAGCTCGTGAGTCGGCGGTTGAGCGAACTCGACTACACCATCGTCTCGGAATCTACCCAACCGCATGATGTCGTTTTTAAGGTGAAATGCGAACAGAGGAAGGTCTGGGAGGGCACTATGGCATCGGGAGGAGACGCGGACTTGCCCGATTCGCCCCTCCGCGCCTGGAAAGGACCCGCGTGCCAGATTACCTATTTCTTGAACGGGAAAAGCACGCAGTGGAAGAAGGAAGTCCGCACCGACTTCGTCGATGCGATCAAGGCGGCGGCCGAGGCCAAAGCCGCTGATCCCGGAGCATTCGCGATCGAGCGGTTGTACCTTCGGCTCGAAGAGTACGATTTTCCCGTACTGGTCACGGCCGACTGGGGCCAAGACGAGCGTCTCTTGAGACTCCTGCTGGATACCAAGACCCCGGCGGCGCGTAAGGCCCGTATCATCCAGTCTCTCGGCGAGATGTTCTCCGCCAAGGCCGTTCCCTACCTGCAATCGTCCCTCAAAGATCCCGATCCGGAGATCTCCAAGGCCGCGGCCATCGCGCTGGGGAATATCGGCCATCAGGAAAGCATCGCGTCCCTAGTGGACATGTTGAAGACCGGCAAGCTCGAACAGAAAATCGCCGCAGCCAAGGCGCTCGGCAAGGTCGGGGCCTTTCACGGAGATGTCTCCATCATCCCACCCCTGCTTGAAGCGCTGGACACGGACGACCTGGTCCTGAAAACTGAGATCGTGTGGGCCTTGGGACAACTTCCCGACCGCCGAGCCTATGAGCCTTTGGCCGCCTTGCAACAGTCCTTGCGCAATGTGCGCACGAGCGATCGAAGTTCTCAGGAGGGAAAGCTATGGGATGCGGTCAGTTATAGTCTGAAGCAACTCGATGGATTCGACCAGATCAATTAGTCGCCCACCGTGCCACGGCCGGCATGCGCGCGGGATGTTCGCGGCTCGGCTTCTACGCGAGTTCTGTTCCATCCTCTTGGGAACCGCCATCGCGGCCATCCCGGCCATGGCTCAGACGATCGGCGACGAAGCCGAGATGGAACGTCTTCGCACCAGAGCAGAAGAGGCCATTGCGAGCGATGATCCCGAAGGCGCCGCCATGAGCATGGGCCGGGCGGCACTCATGGCGGCTGAACTGGCGAAGCGACAAGCGCCCGGATCGCGCCAACACTACTTTCGCGGCGCGGAAATTTTGTTCCGGTCGCAGGAGCATGCGTATCGGTCGCTGGCCCTCTTCCGACGAGCAGGCGGACAACCTCCTGCATCGTCAGGCGCCTGCGGCGGGCTCGGTCTCGCCCAGAACCATGTCCAACAGGCGATGGAACTATTCGACCAAGGCACGGGCGCCGGCGACGACGATCAGAAGACCGCCACAAACACGGCGAGACTGAAAGAAATAGCAGAGGATTGGGTCACTGTGATCGCATCCATGCACAAAGACTTCCAGTGCCCATAGCACTCATGAGCCGCTCGCGTCATCTTCCGGATTAATGATATGCAGGCCCAAGGGACGACAGGCCGAGAGGAGCTGTTTATCCGCGCTCACCACGGTCAGTCGTAGGGGTTTCAGCTCAAGCGCCAACGCCACATGTTGAACTTGAGAAGACATGAGGAACGGATAATCCAGCATGAGTTCCTTGGCGCTGAGATAGGTCTCCATGGTCGGCGCGATATAGTGAAAGAGTCCCTGCCCGGACTCGATTTCAAACTTGTAGAGGACGGAATAGCAGTCGTCCCGCGTGATCTCACCGTGGTGCGCCCTGGTGGACATTACCGAATAGAGGTCGGCGACGGTCCAGATAGGAAGAATGATGACTCGTCCCCGCTTCACCATAAGCCGGTTGACGATGCGCGTTCCGCGTTCCATGCTGTACCGCTTCACGAGCGCGGTGGAATCGAAATAGTAATACGGCATGAATCACGCCCTCCCCTTCAAAATGACTTCCGCCAACGGCGCCTGCAGTTTTGAGAGTCGGTCCTGAAGCTCATCCAAAGGTAGATCTTCGTACCCCAGCTTACGAAACGGCGCAGTCATGTTTCCGCTGTTCATGGCTTCCGTATCTCGCCGCAATCGCTCGACCAGGCGTCGCTTGATGAGCCGGCTCGGCATGCGGCGCCCGGAGGACCCTCCGCCTTCCGGTCGCTCTGATGCTCGCGCGTCTTTCGAAGTTGCACGGGTTTTCCCCGCCTTTGTCTTGGCCATACATGCTCCTTCTCTCGTGAGGGTTCAGTGCGATGGAATGCCCCCGTCCTCTCGCGGGCATCCAGCCGGAGGACTTGCTGCAGCCGGCAGTTCGGCATCACCGTATACGTAAGCGGCGATCGCTTTCGCAAGGTCGGTAGAGAACTCTTGCTGCATGACGCGAATCGCTTTCGCCGTCGCTTCGCGGGTCGTGAGGTGCCCCTCCTTCCCGCCTTTCGAGACGGCACCGACGACTCGTTGGGTCGCCAGTTCCTGAATCACGAAGTCGCTGCACCAGCGGACGTATTTGAATTGCGGATCGCTGATATCGATGGGCCACAGCCGAACCAGCCCCTTGGCCAGCAGGTCCGGAACAGGCCCTGTCTCGCCCCCCGACGGAGGTTCTGTTCCGGGGCGCCGGCTTGTGACCGATAACCCCGCCCGGATCAATCCCTCCATCAGCGCGCGTTGAAGCGGCTCGGTCTGATCGCCGGTTATCTCAACGGCGACGGCGAGATTCGTGGCAAGGAATTGCTCGAGCTCGGTCGTCAGTTCCGCGACCCGGTAGGAGGCAGGCTGTCCTTGGCCGCTGGTTCGGATCACCCGCAAGTCGGCGTTGTAGGCCTCGCGCGTCACAAGATTCCTGGCGGCGCGTTTCAGGTTGCGGACACGGGCAAGTTTATCCTGGCTCTGGCGCGCCTCGGCAACTTCGGTCTCGATCTTGCCATCCAACTCCCGGATTCGTTCCATCATCGCTGCCTCGGCCTGGCCGCGATTCATGCCGGCGAGGGCATAGTGCTGCCCTTTTCGACGGTCGTACCACGTATCGAGGATTTGCACGTTCTCGAGGACCTTGTCGGTGGAGACGCGCGTCACATTGTCCAGAGTCAACCGCCGTTCCGTGCTGGCCTGGCCGCGGTTCTCGATGACAAGATAGGATTCCCAATCCTTGGCCTGCGCGGAGATCTCCGCTTTGAAGACCCTCGAGACGGCGGCATAGGCTCGTTCTGTGGCCATCTCCCGGTTCTCTGCCTGCCCGACACCCAAGAGATATTGGCTGGCAGGAAAGTCCTGACTGGCGCCATCGAGCCAAGCCGGCTTCGCCTTGGCACCAAATGAACTGCATCCAGCCAGCACCGGCAGTGCGATCACCGCCAGTGTTGCAACGACCCAACGTGCGCCGATGACGGCTGCGCGGACGTTCACGGCATCACCCGCTCAATCAAAAACTTGGTCTGTCCTGCTTGGAGCGTCAACGAGAGCGCCACGTCTCCTTTAAGACTTTCCCCTTGCCGGCCAACCGGAGTGATGCGCGCTTCATAGTCGCCGGGGGCGACCCAGACTCGCGCCAGGTGGATTTCGTCCGGCAACGTCCGCCAGCTCCGCTTATCTGCCTCTTCTGAGGCCACGGCGAGACCCTTGGCGAAGAGTCCCACCAAGAGGCCGACCAACGCAGCGTTGTCGTGTCCTGCCGCTGCTTGAGCTCCTCGAGTGGCGGCTTCGGCGGCGGAGAATTTGACCGCGGCACGGGCGAGGGCTTTGGTGGTGATGCCGGGAAGCCGATCGGACAAACTTTTTTCAGCCAGCGCAGAGATGTTTTGAGCCAACTCGGTTTTTGCCGTCACCGTCCCGTCGCTCTTTGCAATAAGGTTAATATGGTCGTACGCTACGTGGGTTTTTGGGACGGTCAGTTTCGGTAATGCCACACGGACCACGCGACCGTTGAGCCCGTAGAGTACGCTATCGACCGCTCGCTGTTCGCGGCGGTTGTGCGACGGCCCTCCCAACCCCCGATTCAAGAGCACGAGTTGAACCGCGTCCAAGCTGATCGGAAGATCGATGAATTGATCCTCCTTTTGAGGCGCGCGGCCATTATAACTAATCACAACCACCTGAGCGAACTGCAATTGCTCCCGGGAGGATTGCCAGATCGTTTCCGGGAATTTCTGGCGGTACTCTTCGAACTCCGTCGTCAGATGGAGCGTCTCCGCGGTTCGCAGAAGGTCGGCTCGCAGTGCGGCAGGCACCGGCGTTCGTGACCAGCCCCGTACCATCTCATAGGCTTCTGCGGCTTTGCGATACGCAATGAAGGCGTTGTTGAAATCTCCCGTCGCCTCGTACAAGATGCCGGTCAGGTAACGAGCAAACCCGTCGTCGCGATAGCCTTCTTGGTTTTGGACCTTGTCGGCAATCACGTTCAGACGGTTGTCGATGCGCCGAGCCTCCACGAGCGCCTCGTTCAGTTGCCCCATCATGGCGTAGTTCAAGGCCTTCAAGACATTGACCATCACCTGCTCGTAAGGATCACCTTCGTAAGGCAGCGCCGTATCGTTTGTGAAGAATGCAGCCGTTTCAGTCCGAATCTTTCGCGTATACAGCCTCTCGATTTCTTCTTCCGCCTGTCCAAGTACCGCATTGCTCTGGCTGTATTGGCCGGCGAGGTGCAGCGTCATGCCTCGATCCATCCCGTACAGGACACGGCTCTTGGAGCCGTAATCTTTTTCTGCTTGCTCGACGATCGCGTCGGCGCGCTTCGGATCGTTGGCACGAAGACTGTCGTCGATGAGAGCGTATCGATTAACGGAAGGCCCACAGCCTACCAGGGTGGCGAAAAGCAGAACCGCGGCCGGTAGAAGGGCCCACGTGGCGAGAAGACCGCCTGCACTGGGGCAAGCGCATCCGTCTGTGGTGGAGGGGCTCAACAGAGCACGTAGAGCCTAAAAGATTGTTCGTTTCCGCTCGACGACTTTCTTGATCTTTTTCTGGCCGTACCAGGACTTCACGTTATTTTCCAGATCAACCATCTCCAGGTCAACCTGATAGTAGACGGCTTTCGTGCCGTCCGCTTCGTCCAGGATCGTTGAAATGGTGCCCTTCATCATATAGTCGGCGCCCAACTCTTTGCCGGGAGCTTTCTGGGTATCCTCACGGGCATGGATGGCCTGCTCCTTCCGCTCCTCGCGGATCTCCTCCCGCTCCCCTTTGCCGGCTACAAAGGTCACCTTCTGAGAATTCGTCAGCTCCCGCTGCAAGTCGGTGACGAAGGTTTGCACGTTAATGTGCTCGTGACTGCGATTCATCACAGTGCCGACCACAACGACCGGTTGGCGCCGTTTGGAGCGCGTGAAGTTATCGAGCCACGGATTGCCGAGCGCTTCCTTTACCATGGCTTCGGCGACCATCCGTGAGTCGGTGTCGTTCCACCGGCCGCTCAAATCGGTGACCACGCCGGAGTCTACCCGCGTCACTTTGGTTTCAGCGCTGCAGCCGCCGAGCCAGGCAAACACGACTAGGAGACCGATTACGGCTCCGCCCCAGCCGGCTTGGCTTATCCCTGAATTCCGCATGCGTCCCTCCTCTTTCTGCGCCATACTCAAATCGCCGGATCTGGTCAGCGGGTGGCGCGCTTGTCTTCTTCCTTCTCAAGACGCTCGAAGAGGCGATCCGCGTTCTTTCTCACGAAGTCACGCACCTGGGCGTTGAGTTCCTTCGCCTGCTCCAGATTGTTCTTCATGTCTTCCAGGCTGAGTTTGGCAAGCACGTAATACGTATTGCTTTTCTCGTCCTTATACCGGTCGATCGGCCGAACGCCGCTGAGCGTCGTGGTGGTGACGGTCTTGATTGCCCGCTCCACGTTCTGCTCTTCGGTGTTTCGCGTAAAATCGCCCGCCGTCGTGGACGCAGAGTAATCCCGCATCAAGTATCCCGTGTACGTTTCGAAGTTCTTGGCGATCTCGGCCCGTGCGCGATTCTCGGCGGTATCCCAAGCCAACGGTTCGTTCTTGATGCCGGTCACGGACCCGACGCCGTAAAATGCCCTATCATTCTTGTCGTTGTAGGCGCCGGAGCCCTTCTTAACCCAGGTTGGAGGTCCCCCGCAGGCCGTCAAGCCGATCAGGAGAATGATGGCAAGCCCGCTTCCGGTGAGTCTGGCGAGAAGCCCCTGTGATGCGCGCATAGGTTCCTCCTTCGTGTGTAGATGCTCGTGATGTGAGAGGAAAAGTCTGGTTGCCGGCGCGTAATCTTTCATGGAAAGGCCTTGAGAGAACAGTCCAATACCGTCAAAAAACATGCTAGCATGCGGCTGGACCTCAGTCAACGCGACGACTGCCGAACCGTTGACAGTGACCGGCTGATCCCGGAATATTTTTTCACAGTAAACAAGGGACGCTAAGGAGGACACACCGGTGGCGGAAGTTCGGATTGAAGACGGCATCATTCGGGTGGTCGAACTCGACGTGCAAGACCCCAAAGCGGCTGCGGTCTTGGCCGAGTATCCTCAAGTCCGCTGGGCTGAGATCACGAGGCGGGCGCTCAAGATCGGCTTGGGATATTTGAAGGGCGGGGCGAAGGACTGAATGACGAACTCCCCGAGTGTCTACTTCTCCGGCGATGGCGCACTGCCGGCCTGTTCGACCGCGGCTCTAGCACGAGCCGAGTCGCCGCCGAGTTCTAAATAACGGCGGAAGGCTTCGACGGATTTCTTTTCATCCTTCAAGTTGTCGGCATAGAGCGTGCCGAGAGAGTAATAAACATCGGTATACGTCGGATTCACGGTCAGGGCTTGCAGCAAGGCGCGCTCCCCTTCGGAAAACTCGCCGCGCTTTTCGAGTATCAACCCCAGGGTGTAATAAGAATCGGGATTCTGCGGAGCGTAATGCACCGCCAGCTTCGCCGTCGCTAACGCTTCATCCAGATCCGGAAGAACTTCCAGGCGGACATAACTCTTGAGGACATACGCGTCGCCGAACGATGGATTGTACTGAATCGCTTTGTTGAGCCGTTCCAGCGCTTCCTCGGCAGACTTTTGCTGCTGGAGAAGGGCGAAGGCCTGCTCATAGTGGATTTTCGCGGCCTGCGCCCGCTCCGCATCGGTCTTCGGTTCCTTTCCAAACGTGAAAGCGGATTTCTTGCCTTCGATCAGAATCGTATCTCCGTCTCCATCAAGCCATGCGAATCGCGGGTGCTGGGTGTTACCCGTGGCAGACTCGACCTGTTGCTGGACGTAGGTGCCCAACTCGCTGGCCATCAGCCAACCGTTTTTGTTTTGATCCGCCGAACCGTTCAGCCCAGCCACAAGCGCCGCAATAAAGGCGCTCCGTCCATCCTTCTGGACGAGGGATTCGTCTTTGTCAGCCGCAGTCAACACCTGCACCGCGCGCTTCTCGGTTTCCTCTTCCGGGGCGGCACGCCCTTCGAGTGAGAGCTGTTGCGCAGCGGTGACCTCCCATCCTCTGACGGCAGCCTCGAAGACGAACAAGGTATGCTTCGACATCGACCGCCGGCTGAACTCTTTGAGATGATCGAACGTGACAGCCTTCGAAGGATTGTTCAGTTGGGCATCCCATGGGACCAAATAGCCGAGTTCCTTCCCCTGCGCGTCGAGGGTTGTCCTGGCGTGACCGGCGAAGAAAATGATGACGCGATCCTGCCGCCCGACTTTTCGAGGCAAGTAGTCATCGAGTACCTGCTGCAAGCGACGAAACTTGGCATCCTCGTCGTAGATTTCTACGATGTCTTCGAACCCAAGCTTTCTCAGGGCCTCGGCAACGGTTTTGGCATCCTCTACCGCGCCCGGCACCTTGGGAGCCAGCAGGTAGTTCTCGATGCCGATAATGACGGCCCAGGATTTGTAATACAGGCCTTCGGGCTTTCCAAGTTGAGCGTCGGAGACTTGCGGCAAGGACAACCCAAGCAGAAGGATCACAAGAAAGACGGGAATCAGGCGCGCGGCAAGGATCCGATCGGCTTGTCGAGGCATCGCTGGAGTAGGACCTTCGTAAATTGCCGACAGCAAAATCAGCCTACCCTTGCGCGCCTTCCACTGTCAAGGAAGGTACACGGAGCACGGGCACGCGTAGCCCAGAATCTCCAATGGTTGGCCTGTGATGCCGGTTTTGAAGGTATGGTTGCAGTTCCAGACCTCCTTTATCATAATGGCTCCCGTATCTCAGGCGCAGCGTCACGGTGCAGTGATTTCGCGAAGGAGTGGAAACGATGGAAGAAAAAATCGACACCCTGCTCAAGCAAGGAAGAGTCATCCACCCAACCGAGCGGACGAAAGCCAACGCCTACATCACGGACTATGAGGCGGCATACCGGAAGTCGATAGCGGATCCCGAAGGGTTCTGGAGCAGCGTGGCGAAGGAATTGGAATGGTTCACGCCCTGGAACCGTGTCTTAGAGTGGAACTACCCTTGGGCCAAGTGGTTCCTCGGCGCCACGTGCAACATTTCCTACAATTGCCTGGATCGGCACGTCAAAACCTGGCGAAAAAACAAGGTCGCCGTCATTTGGGTGGGGGAAAACGGCGAAGAGCGCATTTTCACGTATGGCGAACTCTTCCGGCAGGTCAATCGCTGTGCGAATGCGCTCAAGGCGCTCGGGCTGCGTAAGGGCGATCGTGTCACGATCTATCTTCCCAAGATTCCCGAGCAAATCGTCGCGATGCTCGCCTGCGCCAGACTCGGCGTGATCCATAGCGTAGTCTATTCAGGTTTCAGCGCACCGGCGCTCGCCAGCCGCATCCAGGATGCGGAAGCGCGAGTCGTCATCACGGCGGACGTCGGCTATGACCGTGGCAAAACCATCAATCTCAAAGACGTGGTGGACCAGGCGCTCATCACGTGCGGCACGGTGGAAACCGTTGTGGTGGTCCGGCGCGAGAAACCCGGCGTGACCTTATCGGCTCCCAAAGAAATCGACTGGGAAGATTGGCTGAAGGGTGAGAAGCCGGTCTGTGAGGCAGAGCGGCTGGATGCGGAGACACCTTTATATATCCTTTATACCTCGGGGACGACCGGCAAGCCCAAAGGCGTCGTGCACGTGCACGGTGGGTACATGGTCGGGACCTACATCACGACGAAGTACGTGTTCGATCTCAAGGAAGAGGATGTCTATTTCTGCGTGGCTGATCCTGGCTGGGTCACCGGCCACAGCTACATTGTGTATGGGCCGCTGCTCAACGGCGCGACGATTTTGACGGCGGAGGGCAAGCCGGACTATCCCAACCCGGGACGCTGGTGGGAGTTGATCGAACGGTACGGCGTGTCGATCTTCTATACGACCCCGACCGCGATCCGCCTGTTGATGAAGTACGGTGAGGAATGGCCCAAGAAGTCCGATCTCTCCACCTTGCGGGTGTTGGGAAGCGTCGGCGAGCCGATCAATCCGGAAGCGTGGGAATGGTTCCACCGCGCGACCGGCAGCGACAAGCCGATCATGGACACCTGGTGGCAAACGGAGACGGGAATGATTCTCGTCACCCCCCTCCCCTGCGTCCCGTTGAAGCCAGGCTCAGCCACGAGACCATTTCTCGGCATCGAAGCAGACGTAGTCGATCGAGAGGGAAAGAGTCTTCCTGCAAATGCCGGTGGCTTTGCGGTGATCAAGAAACCATGGCCCTCCATGATGCGGACGATCTACAAGGACCCGGATCGTTACAAGGTCTATTGGAACACGATCCCGAACGCGTACACGGCGGGCGACGTGTGCCGGAAGGACGACGACGGCTACATGTGGTTTATGGGCCGTGCGGACGACGTCATCAAAGTCGCCGGCAATCGCATCGGCACGGCCGAAGTGGAAAGCGCGCTGGTCAGCCATCCGGCCGTGGCGGAAGCGGCGGTCATCGGCAAGCCGCACAAGACGGTGGGAGAATCGATCAAAGCGTTTGTCATTCTGAAACAGGGCCAGCAGCAGGACGGGCGAGAACTGATCCAATCCATGAAGGACCATGTCTTGAAAGAACTGGGCAAAATCGCCGTCCCGCAGGAAATCGACATCGTGCCATCGCTGCCCAAAACGCGCTCCGGCAAGATCATGCGGCGGGTGCTGAAGGCCAAAGAGCTCGGACAAGATCCCGGCGATATCTCGACCATCGAGGAATAAGAGACGGCTGGTCTGCCGAGCCGTTGGGAGAGAAGAAGGTGAGCAGAAAATGTATGGAGCAAGAAAACCCGGCGAGCCGATTTATCTGAGACGCCACATGGTCGCGCTCGCCCTGGCGGTGGCCTTGCCGATTGTGCTGTTCCAACTCTACAAAATCTACGTCGGGCCAATCGGTCTCGGCGTCCAGATGGGAATCGGCTTGGTGGTTTCCGTCGTCGCTGGAACCGTGCTCTATCTCACCTGCAGGTCCTCTGTGCAGAACCAGCCCTAGCCACCTTTGGGGAACCTGCTAGTTTCCGCGCCAGGAGATCGTGCGGTCGCTCGCTGAAATTCAGAACATCCCCACTTTCCTCACCCCTCGCCTGACCTTCAATGACGGACGGCATCGTCCCCTCCAGCCTCATAACACTTGGCGTGAGCTGCTCGCTTCGGCGAGTCGGCTCCATGCCTTCGTTAGGCTTCACTTGATTCTTGGGACCCCAAGATCCTTGCAGATCTTACGTGCCAAGTCGTCATCGATTTCGTTATGCCTCGGAACTGCCGAACGTTTGTTCTGGCTGGGATTATGCCACCACGAATGCCGACCGCCTTCCCTCAGCAACTCACACTGATGCTTCCTGAGATGACGAAGAAGTTCTTCTCGTTTCATACGGCGATAGGCTCTTCTTGAAAGCCCTCGCCTGCCGCCTCGAGCGCCTCACGGCGATTGAACTCCAGCGCCTCTTGGAGCGTGGCCTTCAGAGTCTCGAGTAATTCCTCTTTGGTCCCCTCCTGGCAATTGACGCCTGGCACCTCCTCAATCCATCCGATCCACCACGGACCAGACTGCTTAATGACTGCTGTGTAAGTTTCCCGCATGCAAACCTCCCATTGGTTGTTGCTCATGAGCCGAACGCTTAGGCATCGACACAGCTCAAAAACTCCTCCCCCAAACCGATCCGCCGCCCCTCGTACCAGGCGTGCGCCTCTGCGACATCTTGCTCGGCCTCCGGCGCAACGATCAACTTAGCGGCCATCGCGACTTCGGACTCTTCGTTTGACTTCTTCCCACGTGAGTCCGGAGGCCGGGCTTGTCATCAGGCGGGCCTTTCTCCGGGCCAGCTCTTCCTTTTGCCAGTCATGAACTGGGACCGCTTGGGGAGTGGCCGCAAGGTCATCCCACAAGTCCTCGACGAGCTGAAGTTTTTCTGACGGACTCAGATCAAAGATCGAGGTATTGGTTGGGCTCATCTGAAATCCTCCTGCAATGGCGTTCAAGCATGACGAATCATTCTGCTGCCGAATGACCCCGCTAAGCGGCGGTGCGCTTGCGCGCCGTCCGGCTTGAGCGGGTAGTGAGACGCCGAGAGGAACGTGCCACCTTCAGGAGGGAGCGCAAAGCCTCGTTCACCGATGTCGAATCGCGG
>JBBIQV010000008.1:0-90089 GCA_037442105.1 Nitrospiraceae bacterium
TATGTGTCTTTTCCCGTGAACCGCTTACCGGGATCCGCGTTCCGCTGCCCGCATGTCGTTATCCGCGTTCCGCTCATCGCGATCCGCGAACGGCAATCCGCTATCCGCACCCCGCTGCCGGCAATCAGATTGTGGACATCGGACAACGGTTGACGGACAACGGGGAACGGAGAACGGTTCTTGGCCAAGACCATCGATCATGTATGCGAGAAGAGCGGCTCCATGGAGACTTCCACGTCTTTTTTCTGCACCACTTTTGATGCATCCAGTATCTCGATCTCCAGCGGTTGTCCTTTCGCCGACAGATGCACGATGACTCCTTCGGCAATATCCCTGGAATCTTCGGGCTTCCCTTCGCGTAACTGAATGGTGAGGACATCCGCATCAGGCGAGTATGCGATCTTCATACATTCCTCCTCCCTTGAAATACCGTTCGGCGACAGGATTATAGACGGTGATCGCGCCATTCTGTCCAAGGCGTGGAAGGTTAGAAGAACCTTCAGCGTCTTGCCTTCCGCCATGATGTTGTACACCCGTCCACGTTCATGAGGCTGGGTCGAAAGGACGGTGAGCTTCATTTTCGTTGACGTTTTTGTAAGAGCATCCGCTCATGCTCAAAGATTATGCACCAGGGTCCCTAACCCACATTATTTATGAGCGCTTCTGCTGCAATTGCCGAATGCTGTCCCCCAAATCGGCTCGGCAATTATAGAGCCTTTACCTCATACCGCCCATTCCCCCACACCGCATACTTCCCCACATGCGTGTACTGCCCCAAGATCAGCAACGGCAGAAACTCTTCTACGTCCCCCTCGTAGGTCACCTCGCCGACAAAGCCGCCCATGTCGTGTGAGAGACCGGTCTTCCACGAACGGCGGTCGCGGTCTTCCCAACGCACCTTGCAGCTTACGGTTCGGACGGCTTCCGCTCGTTCGCCGAACGCTTTGAACTCCACATCGAGCGCGTCATCACAGTAGAAATGCGCCAACGCGTTGACCCGGTCGCGCAGGCGCTTGATGAGATGATGAAACTCGGGACGGGTGACGATCTTGCCGTCGGCTTTGAGATGCGTGGGGGTGAGGAAGCGAATTGTGATCCGCAGACCGCGATCCGCGAACCGCATTCCGCTTTCCGCTGCCCGCGGACCGCGGATGGCAGATAACGGAGAGCGGTGCGCGGGCTGCGGACTGCGGGCTGCGGACAGCAACGAGGCGAGGCGGCGGCAGTCATCGAAGGTGAGACGGGATGGAGAAGGGCGGACCAAGCTGTCGCTGCCGGAATAGACTTCGACGGTTGCGCTATCAGCGGCCGGCGGTCCGTTGTCCGTCAGAGCGGAATGCGGGGTGCGGGCGGCGGACAGCGGATTCAGTTGCAGCACTTGCTTGATTGTGTAACGTCCTCGGCCAAGACCGATGCCTTGGTCGCCGAGTTCACGGAACGTGACCAGGAAGTAGGAAAAATAATCGAGCGCCTTGCCGATGAGGATCAGGTCAAAGAAAAGGGCCTCGCCTGGCCGGGCCATCGTTTCGATGCCGTTCGGCGGACGCAACACGAAGGGGCGGGGGATGTCTTGGTTCAAGCTCAGCCGGTCGCTGCCCGGCGGAGGGGTCGGCTCAAAGATCTGCCCATACGGACAGGTGGCTTTCAGGCGGCAGGTGTCACGACACTCGTGTGGCGTCGGGCAGACGAGCTTCTTGAATGTGGACCCGAAGGCGCCGCGCAACGTGTTGCCGGGATTGCGAGGGTGGAGGGCCAGCCGGTTTTTCGGCTCCAGTACAAAGCGAAATCGCGCGAGTGAGAATGCATGGAGCATGCGCTGGCTCTTCCGGAAGTCCGGCCTGAGTCGGAACGGGCTTGAACCTAGCAACTCCACCTAGGCCTGTCAAGGCATCAGCCGCCTCCTGCCTCCCTTGCTTGCGGTTTTGAGCCGATGATAAGATTCCGGCAGATCCTATTAGGAGTCACCCAGCTATGCCGAATATCACGTTGTTGTATTCGCCGACCTGCGGAGCCTGCCCGTCGGCCAAAAGCCTGTGGAAAGCGCTGCGGGTGAAGTACAGTTTTTCCTATCGCGAGGTGGACATCACCACGCAAGACGGCCAGGAGCTGGCGAATCGCCACTCGGTCCGAGCCGTGCCGGCCACGATTATCGACGGGCGTTTGACCTTCATCGGTGTGCCGAGTCGTCAGAGCGCGGAGAAGGCGCTCGAACTGAAAATGAAGCAACGACAAGGGTAGAGGACACACCACTCATGGCGCCGAACGAAGACGAGTATGAGCTGCCTCCCTTACCGGTGATCGACAAGGGGCCACCGCCGGACTGCCCGATCTGCGGCGATCCGATGGCGTTCATCGACGGAGACTGGGCCTGTGTGGATTGCAACGGCGAATTGCTCGGTCCGGAAACGGGGTAGCGATAAGTGATGGGTGATGCGTGAGGTGTGATCTGTTATAGGCGGGGATGGCAGGCCGCCTCCCAAGCTTTTATCGTCACCCATCACCGATCACTCATCACGGTCTCTCATGCTTCGCATCCTCACCGGTCCCTTCCATCCCGACCTCGAAGCCGCACTCGTCGAGGATATTCGGCGCCTCAAGGCTGCGGATTCCTTTGCTCCCCTCACCATCGTCGTTCCATCCGAATCGCTCCGGGGCCGGCTTAAGCGGTTGCTCTGCATCGAGTCGGGACTCGCCCTCCTCGATGTACAAGTCCTGACCTTTTACCAGTTCGCCCTCCGCCTGTTGATGGAAGCCGACTCCTTCGATCCCTCCACCGTCCATCGAGAATTGTTCTTCAGGGAAGTGGTGCATCACCTCTTGCGGCTCCACTGTCCGGCCCCTCACTGGTCTGCTCTCACGGAGATGCCCGGCGCGTGGGGCGCACTCCTTGCCACCCTGAGAGATTTGAAAGACGCGCGCGTGGAAGTGGAGCGGGCCATCGAGGCACTGCACCTCAGTCAAGTCGGTCTTGAGCCTGCAGTCAAGGCCGTGCTCCTGTTCCACCAGCGGTTTCTGGCGGAGAAGGGACGGCTGCACGCATTGGACGAGGACGATCTCGCGGTCTTTGCGATCGAGCACGTTGAAGCCTCTGCCTTCCTGTCCCGCCAGCAACGACTTTTCTATTTCGGCTTTTACGATTTGACGCAGGTCCAGCTCGATCTATTCCAGTCAGTGTCGCGTGCCTACCCGACCACCTTGTATTTCCCGCTGGTCAAAGGCCATCAGGCCTATAGGTTTGCAGAGAAATTCTTCGAGCGCTACATCTATGGGCTGGTTGCCCATGCGTCCGACGTGGTCACGGCTGTCCCGTGCGGCGAATCCGCGCATCCGTTGTCCAATCTCTTCGCTTCCGACAGTGCGTCAGTCGCGACGCCAACGTCAATCGGTTCCGGTCCGACGGTTCGTATCCTTTCTGTCTCCGGACCGATCGACGAGGCGACCATCGTGGCCAAGGATATCCTGGGACTCGTTGAGGAGCGGGGATACGGATTTCAGGAGATCGGCGTCGTCGCCCGCACGTTATCCGGCTACGAATCGGTCATCCCGCGGGTCTTCGATCAACATGGGATTCCGTTCACCTCGACGATGGGACGGTCTCTGGCCGAGTTTCCACTGGTCAAGACGGCGCTCGAACTGCTCGACATTCGCGCGACGGGCTTTCAACGGGAGCCCGTCATCGGCGTGCTTTCTTCTCCCTACTTTCGTTGGCCTGCCTCCTTAGGCCCTGAAGGGGAGCCGCGTCCAGACCTCTGGGACATGGCGGCGAGGCGGCTCGGCATCACCAAAGGTCTTGAAGAATGGCGGCGGCTGGCGAACTTTCTGCACAAGGATTTACCGCTTCGAGAATCGGAGGAAGAAGACCTCACTGGTCCACGAGTCCCCGCGCAACAGATCCGCATGCTCTGGCATGAGGTCTCGCGGATAGCGGACAGGCTGGCGGCGGTTCAGGAGACCAGCACCTGGAACGATTATGCCGCACAGGTTCTCGCGCTGTACGATGGGTTTCTTGACCCTCAAGCTGCTCCATCGCCTGACGCGGTGTCCACATTCCCGGATGAAACCTTCGAAACGTTTCGAGATGGCCTACAAGAGTTGGGGCGGTTGGGTGAAATCCAACCCGAGGTGTCTCTGGACGACTTCCTTGCCGCGCTCCATCGGCTCGTGGAGGAGCGGGTATTGCCGATCGGAGCGGGTGAGGGAATCGGCGTGCAGGTGCTCGATGCGATGGCGGCGCGCGGAATGTCCTTTCGCGCGTTGTATGTGCTGGGGCTGAACGAGAAAGTCTTCCCCCGTCACATTCACGAAGACGCGTTTCTGCGTGACCGCGTGCGGCGATTGCTCGAAGTCGACCTGGGGTTCAAGATCCAGGAAAAACTCGCCGGGTATGACGAAGAACGGCTGCTGTTCTATCTCCTCTGCAACTCGGCGCGAGGGCAGGTGACCCTGTTGTATCAGCGCGGCGATGCAGCGGGGCGCCCGCTGGTCCCTTCCGGCTATCTCGATGAAGTGAAACGGCTGCTCGGTGTAGCGGAACAACCGGTGCCCAGACGCGTGAGCAGAAAATTCGAGGAGCTGCCCCAGTACCAAGCTGAACGTCTCACGGTTCCCGAACTGACGATGAAACTGCTCCTGGATCGGCGGGTGCCGCGTCGATTGCTCCAAGTGCTTCATCCGGCCGGGGGGGTGATAGAGCGAAGCCTGCATACCCTCCGGCTTCAGGAAAGCGGGGAGAACCGGCTCGGCCCTCACGATGGCGTGACGGGATTGCTGGAGAATTTCTGGCAGGGAGTGAAGGCCCACGGCATTTCGCCCTCCGCGTTGCAAGAGTATGCGATCTGCCCCTTTCGATATTTTTCCGGCTATGTCTTGCGGCTCGAATCTCCGGCGATGCCGGACGCTTTGGACGTCGTGGGTCCGCTGGAGATTGGACAGCTCATCCACAGGATTTTGCGAGGCTGCCTCGAAATGCTGCGCGAGCAGGGTTATTTCGCCCGACCTTCTCGGCAGTCGGTTGATCCCCTCGCTATCTTGGACGGCGTAAGCCGGTCGGTCTTCGACGAATACGCCCAATCCCATCCCATCGGCTATCCCCTCCTGTGGGAATTGCATCAGGAGCGCATCCTCACGTGTCTACGACAAGTGCTGCAGGCGGATCTTGCTGAACTCTCGACCGGCTGGGAACCGGTCTTGTTCGAGCAAACGGTCACGGGACGGTTGTCTGTGAGCCTCCCGGAAGGGATTGAAGACGTTCCGCTGAACGGACGGCTGGATCGCGTGGATTGGTCGCCCGCTCTCCATGCCTACCGGATCATCGATTACAAGTACAAGGCCTCCAATGTGCCGTCGTCGCTGGAAAAGAACCTGAAACTTGCCGCCGTGCGGGCAGCTCGCCTGCAACCGCCGCTGTACTTAGTGATGGCGCAAGCGACCCTGCCGGCGGAATTGCCCGCCGGCGCCTCCGATGCTCCACCGGTATGTGAAGGGGTCTGGTTTTATTATGTGGCGCCCAACTGGGATGAGATGCTCACGCGCACCTCGTTTCCCGGCGATGCCTGGACCTCCGACTTGAAGCAGCCGATGATGCGTGCCCTGCAACAAATCATGGGCGGCATTCGCGCGGGCCGGTTTTTCATCTCTCCCGGTACCCTCTGCGAATATTGCGACTATCGGCTCCTGTGTCGCAAGACGCACCAGCCGACATCCTGGCGGGCGCGTATGGATCACGGACTCGTGCGGCCGTATCGGGAGTTGCGGCGCGCTCGTCTTGCGGAAGCGCCGGCGGAAGAGACTGCTGTTCGCCGGAACAACCGAACGGCCGGAGCGCCGAGGAAACCGTAATGGCGACCCTGATCGACACAGACGCGCGCGCTCGGGCCGCCACTGCGACGGATCGAAACATCGTGGTGACGGCCGGGGCGGGAACCGGAAAGACCACGTTACTCGTCGAACGCTTGATCCATCTCCTGCTGCACCGGCCTGAGCCGCTGGAGATCGGGCACATCGTGGCATTGACGTTTACGAACAAAGCTGCGAGCGAAATGAAGCTGCGACTCCGCGATCGGCTCATCGGACTGCGCGAGAACGCGGCGGCACGCCGGGCTGTCGCGGAGCTGGAAAAGAGCCAGATCGGAACCATCCACAGTTTTGCCGCGCACTTGCTCCGCCTCTATCCGATCGAGAGCGGCGTGGACCCAGCCTTTCAACAGGACGAAGGAGATCGGTTCAAGGAGTACTTCGATCGGGAGTGGACGCTCTGGTTGGACGTCGAACTTGGGAGCGGGGGAGCCCACCACGAGGTCTGGCGCGATGCTCTCCGGACGTTACGCCTGGACGATCTCCGAACATTTGCGTCCCGTCTTGCCGGAGAGCTTATTCCGCTCGACCAACCGGTCGAAATGCTCGACGGGACGGAACTTCCAGCAGCGATTCGTTTGTGGCTCACTGAACATTCCTTGCGAGCCAAGGTTCTGCGGCAGGCTCATCCGAAGGCCAATACGCTCGAACTCATGCTGGAAGAGGCGGCGGCTTACCTGCAATGCGAGGCGGAGGGCCGTACCCAGGGACGGAATGCACAGGCTGCACTCGATCGATTGGACCGCAAGCCGCCGGCTATCACCAAAACTTGGTCCGAGGAGGACCATGCGGAAGCCGTCCGTATTCTGAAGGTCGCCAATGCTTGCAGGAAGGTCAGGTCTGGAGCGCTGCGTCCGCTGCTGCAACTGTTCATCCCCTTTGCGAGGCAATGCCGCGACGGTTTCTTGCAGACCGGGTACGTCTCCTTTGACGGACTTCTGGCGCGGGCCCGCAACCTCTTACGGGACCATCCGCTCATCCGGCGGCACTTGAAGGCGCAGTTCCGATCGATCCTGGTGGATGAGTTTCAGGATACAGATCCGGTGCAGTACGAAATGATTCTCTATTTGGCCGAAGCTCCCGGCCAGGAGGTCGCTGATTGGCGACAGGTGCGGTTGGAGCCGGGCAAGCTGTTCATCGTGGGTGATCCCAAGCAGTCGATCTACGCTTTCCGCCGTGCCGACATGGAAGCGTACGACACCGTGGTTGAAGATCTGGTGCTGGCGCAGAGTCAACCGGGCGAGCGGCACACGCTCCAGACGAATTTTCGCAGCCATCACGGATTGATCGCCACGGCGAATGCGCTCTTCGCGCGGATTTTTCCCGGAACCCCGGTCAAAGGATTGCAGCCGCAGCACGATCCGCTCTTGCCTTACGAGCCACGCGCGCGGCTTCTGTCGCATGAGGGAATCGAAGTCCGATTAGTCAAACCGGAGGAGCCTGATGCGGATGCCGATACGGCGAGCCGCGCCGAGGCGGAGGAACTTGCCCGCTGGTTGAGCGAGGAGGTGCTGGGACGGGAAGAAATCATGGAGGGACAGGTTTCCGTCAAGGTCAAACCGGGGCATGTGGCGATGCTGTTCCGATCCTTGACCAACATGAGGGATTATCTCGAAGCCTTCCGCCGTTTCGACATCCCCTGTCTGACGGAAGGCGAGAAACACTTTTACGAGCGGCAGGAAATCATCGACGCGATCAATCTCCTTCGCGCGATCGTGAACCCTCACGACCGTCTGGCCCTGGCCGGCGTGCTGCGATCCTCTCTTGGCGGCGTCACCGATCGTGAAATTGAAGCGCTGGCGCGCGGCAATCTGCTGGATTATCGTATTGCACACGACCTGCCTGGCCATGAGGCTGAGATCGCCCGCGCGTCTGATGCTGTGCTGCCGCTCTATGCGTTGCTCCGTTCGCTCCATGATGAACTTCCACGCCTTCCCCTCACGGACGTCATGGATACGGTTCTGGCCAAAGTCCCCTTGGTTGAACTCGCAACCGCTTCGTTGGATCGCGAGCAGGCTGCCGCCAATCTGTACAAGCTGCGCGGCATCATGGCTGAGCTGGCGACACGCCCGTCTCTCACATTTCGTGGGCTGGTAGAGGAACTCACCCATCGGGCCATCGCGCTTCCTGAAGAAACCGAAAGTTCGTTGACGGAAGAACAGTCCGAGGAGAGGGAACAGCAGGGCGCAGTCCGACTCCTCAGCATTCACAAGGCCAAAGGGCTGGAATTCCCGGTCGTGATCCTGGCCGGACTTCACCGTGGGACGGAGCGCCGCGAGCCGTGCGTGCTCGTTCAGCATGATTGGTCTTCCGGAATCCTCGGTTTGCGGCTCGGCGATCTGCAGACCTTCGGCGGTCTCTATGTCGGCAGTAAACTCGCACAGCGTCAGCGGGCCGAGCAGAGCCGGGTCTTGTACGTCGCCATGACGAGGGCGAAACGCCGGTTGATTCTGTCCGCCGGTCTTCCCAAGAAGCCTCCGGGCGACAGTTTTCTTTCGCTCATCGCGCAGCAGCTCGCTTGCGACATCGAGGCTCCGGTCGCCGGCGCGACCACCATCCCGGTTGGTGAAGGGCGGGTAAGCCTACATGTGCGAGAGGGCGCGACGGTTCCCTTCCAAGGCCTGATGCAACGAGAAGATCGCTGGGTCGAATCGACCGAAGAGGTATCGAGAATTGAGCAGCAATGGCGCAGGCGATGGCGCCGGCGAGAGGAGGCCATCCAACGGCCGATTTTTGTCAGTCCTACGGCGCTCCAGATTGAGGTAAGCGACAAAGCAGGCGTCCGCCGTCGGTCGGTGAACGAGCGTCAACCGGACGAGGCCCGCCTGATCGGGACCTTAGCCCATCGGGTGTTGGAGGGATGGGACTACCGGGAGGATCCGAAGAGGCTGGACGATCGGGTTGTGGCTGTCTGTCAGAGGGCGATCTTTTCCGAAGGGGGGAGGGGAGCAGATCGGATCGAAGCAGAGCTGCGAAGAGTCTTTGCGAGGTTTATCGGGTCGGAGGCCTATTGCCGACTGACTCAGGCGACGATCATCGGCCAGGAGGTGCCGTTCAGCATTCCCTGGGAAGGAGATCAGATCATGAGCGGTATCCTGGATCTGCTCTACCGTCTTGACGGCAAGCTCTGGATTGCCGACTATAAGACCGATGATGTGCCGGTCGAGGGAGTGCCAGCGCGCATTGAACGCTACCGGGAGCAGGCCCGCATCTATTTGAAAGCGGTCGTGGACAGCACCGGGCAGCCGGCGGAAGGGTTTCATCTGATCTTTATCCGCCACGGGATTCTGGCGAAGATGTGAGAGGAGGGGAACCGTGATGCACCGGATACTGTGCTTGGTCGTGGGAGTGGTCCTCGCAGGATGCAGCAGCCAAAGCCACAATGGGGCGCTGCGGCCGCTGACCGCTCCGCCGGGATCGCCCCAGGCCGTCGTGACTCGGCTGGATGAGGGCAATAAACTATTTGCCGCGCAGGATTGGGCAGGGGCCAAGGCAGCCTATCTCCAGTCCATTTCGGCGGAGCCCACGCTGGCCGAAGCCCACTACAATCTGGGCCTGGCCCTGGAACGATTGGGGGAGAAGACCGAAGCGAAGAAACATTATTTTGAAGCGGCCAATTTGGCGCCGGGCAACAAGGTCATTTGGAATGCGCCTCCGCTCCGTAAACGGGCGGAGGAAACCGAATTCAAGAAGAAATCCTTTATGGACGCCTCACCTCGATAGCAGAATGGGTCATCGTGTCGCCACCGAAACGCCGGCAGATCTTCGCCCTTTCCGAAGAGGAATTCTCTGTGCTGGTCCGAAAGGCGATCGAGGGGTTGCCTGGCCAATATGCCAAGCTGGTGAGCAATGTGACCGTGGTCATCGAGGATGAACCGCCGCGCGATGTGCTTGAAGATCTTGGGCTTGAGTCGGGAGATGATTTGCTGGGGTTATATCAGGGAGTTTCGTTGGACGAGGAGTCGTTCTTCCAGGCAGGCGGCAACCTTCCGGCTCGCATTGCGATCTACCGGGGACCGATTCTGCGATTGTGCCGGACAAAAGCCGAAGTCGTTCAAGAGGTTCGAGATACCGTGGTCCACGAGATCGGGCATCATTTCGGGCTCGGCGACGAGGACATGCCCTATTGATCAGATTGCGGCAAACAGCCAATAGCGAATAGCTGATAGCAAACAGCGAACAGCAAATAGCTTCAAAGGATACCGGCTATCGGCTATTAGCTACCTGCCTCTGGTAAACCAGCGCCAACATGAACGCGCCGGCAAAGATCATCGGTAAGGAAAGGACTTGTCCCATGGAGAACGGGCCGAAGATAAGGCCTAAATGCTGGTCCGGTTCGCGAAAAAATTCGACGATCAGACGGCAGAGCCCGTAGCCGGTGATGAAACTCCAAAAGATCGTCCCCGGAGGTTTGGGCGTACGACCCAGCAACCAGAGCACTGTAAAGAGCAACAGCCCCTCCAGCCCGGCCTCATAGAGTTGCGATGGGTGGCGACAGGTCGGGCCTGCGCCGGGGAACACCATACACCAGTCCACGTCCGTCGCTCGTCCGTAGAGCTCGCCATTGATAAAGTTGCCGAGCCGACCGAAACCTAATCCCACCGGCGTCACGGCTGCCGCCAAGTCCGCTACCGTGTAAGCAGGAATTCCCCGTTTTCGGCTGAACAGCCACAGCGCGACGATCGTGCCGAGGAGGCCGCCGTGAAACGACATGCCTCCTTCCCACACGGCAAGAATTTTTTCCGGGTTTTCGAGGTAGAACGGTAAATTGTAGAACAGCGTGTACCCGATCCGCCCTCCGAGAAACACACCGACTGCCGCGTAGACGACCATGTCGTAAATCTGTTCCACCGTGATAGCCTGCTTTTGCGACGAGACCCGCAACTTGATGAGAAAGTACGCGGCAGTCAGCCCGATGAGATACATGAGCCCGTACCATCGGAACTGTAGCGGTCCCAGCCGGAGGAAAACCGGGTCGATATTCGGGTAGGGGATAGCGTGCTGCCAGGTCATGCGACTGTCCTCAGGGTCAAGGCGCGGGGATCATAAGAGAGGTGCCCGGTGGTTTGCAAGATGGGTCGAGTCGGAAGGAGGGCAATCGGACTGTCGTCTTTCTGAAACGGTTGTCTCTCATGTTTGTGTGGGAAACGCAACCTTTTCTTAACGCTCCTTAATAGCCGGCCTATCCACCCCCACTTTTATTCGCATTTTTGATGATTCCAGGCTGGCACGGTTACTGCTAAGGCAACCGGTGAGCGTTCGCCAAGAGTTGGTTCTCACAAATTTCAACACCTCTTGTGAGGAAAGGAGGCTCGCCATGTCAGAGCAGGGACGTCAGGCAGCAAAATTGGCGGTATTGGTAGCCGGTGGGGCGGTTCTTGGAGCAGGACTTGGACTGTTGTTTGCTCCGCAGAGTGGCGCGGAGACACGCCGTGACATCGCTCGTTATACGAAGAAGGCACAGATTCAGGCAACACGATTCGGTCGTGCCATCAAATCGGGTGTCGCCGGAGTTGTGGAGCGCGGGAAGATGATCGTACAACAGCGCGATCGGAAACCCTCAATCGAAGCAGCTTAGTCCCACGGGTTCGACACCGTCTGGTCGGCCACTGACGGCCTGTTGTTGGCAGGAGTCTGCCCCCGTATTCCTTCGTTGCGAGGCGAAGGAATACCGGGTAGACTCCTCACCCTCCCTTACCTTGACCCCTCCTACCCCCGGTGCTAGAGTCTCGCCGCCGTCTCCCTCGTTGCCGGAGTGGCGGAATTGGCAGACGCCAGGGACTTAAAATCCCTTGGGCTCACAAGGCCCGTGCCGGTTCGAGCCCGGCCTCCGGCACCACTCACTCGAGCCTGTCTCTCCTGATCCGCTTACCACTTTCCCAACCATCCGCGCGTCCCGGCGTAATAGGCTGCGATGGCCAAAGCGATGACGATCATGATGTACGTCGCGTATTCGAGCAACAGGCCGGGACTGACTCCTCGGCTGAGAAACGACAGCGCCGCACTCAGGACGGTAGCCGTGAACGTGATCCGCTTGGGGCAGAGGGCTGTCTTGTGCTCTTCATAGGCCAGCACAACCCAGACCCCGATCCATGCTATCGCCCCTATCACCAGCGCTCCGAGGAGATCCGTCACCCCGACGACGCCGGAGTCCCTCGCCAACTCCCACAGCGGCTTCCGTTGCAGTTCTAAAGGAATTCTGAACCATTCGCCGATCGACAAGAGGATCCACAACAGACCGAGTCCAAGCGCGAAATCGCGTTTGCGCATCTCCTTCGACAGCATGGACGAAAGCTGAACGAGCAGAGTGGGGGGGGCATTGGGAGGAGGCAAGCTGTGGCCACATTCGCAGACCGGGAACGCGTCGGGATTCATCCGGAAGCAGCGAAGACATTGAATCGGCATGGCAAGTGCTCCGTCTTGAGCTCGCCTATCAAATGTATCATGCCCGTCCCCTTTTTGTAGTTGCGCGGACGGGGCAGTGATGGCGAGGACTTTGAGGTAGGTGTGCCGAAACGCGAGGCAACCTTGCAAGAGTGTGTGAATAGAGAAGCAGCGCTCGCAGGCGCGGTTAGGGAACGCAGGCCTCACTGCGTTTGGCGGAAATCGATCCCCACCCACCGAGATTGTTGATGAAGGTGCCCTCGAGACGCTGTCCTTCCTTCGTAAACTGCAAGCTGTCTTCCTGGATTCGACCGGCCGCTTCCCAGCGCAGATAGACGTTGTCGCCTAGTACGACGATTTCCGTAGAACCGTTGGGCAACTGTCTTCCTAGACCGGGAAAGGGGAAAACCATGACGAGTTTCTGCTCATGGTGGTTCTGATGGTTGTGAATGGTCCACTGCCACGCGCCGCAGAGGCGAGCAAGGCCGCGGCGCTCTCGCACCTGATCCTTCCAGTGATGGATGCGTGTCCATTCGACAAACACTTTCTCAAGCGCAGTCGCCTCCAATTGTTTGGCGAGATTTCTCAGGACCAACGGGGAGACTCCTTGCCGCTCCAGCCATTCGCGTTGCCTGACGAGGTCGCCATCGAGCGCGGTTAGGCGCGCAGTATCTGCTGTTTTTGTCGCTTCCCAGCTCGACCGAGCCAAGCGCAACGCAGCGAGGCCAGCGGCCAACTGGGTCGCAGAGTTCTGCAGCTCTTGAATGAACAGGTCCTGAGCCAGCGAGGCGGGCAACGATTTGGCCTGGAGCGTCAGGGCGGCATCGTGCAGTCCGAGCGCCGGACCAAGACTCGCGATAAAGGCTTTGAGGGCATCGGCTTCGGAAACAATAGCGGCAAGGGTCTCGGCATGTTTCTGTATGACCTGATCAAAATCCGGCAGGCCGGATGTCAGCATTGTCTGATAGGTGCCGGCAGGAGCAGAGGGAGGAGAGGTTTCGGCGCCGTCGGAAAGAGCTGGCATCCCTCCGCCGAGGAGGCTAAGCAGAAGAAGTGGAACGAAGCGGTTCATGGGACGAAGCATCTGCTGGGCATGCGTGGGACGAAATGACGGCCAGGCAATCACGCGTCTTGCAAGCAAGTCTTGAAGAAGTCCACCGTGGCATTCCAAGCTTCGGTCGCCGCCTCTTTTCGATAGGTCTCTGTTCGCGTTTCGTTGCAGAAGGCATGAGGGGCGTGGGCGTAGGTACGGATGTCCACGCGCTTGCCGTACTGCGCCGCTGCCGCGCGAAGTTGATCCACGTCCTGCTGTGTCGCCCACTCATCCCGGCCGGCTTGATGGTAAAGGAGAGGGCAGTACAAGTCCTTGAGTAGATCGGGAGGCGTCATCATCTTACCGTAAAACGCCACAGCCGCCCGAAGCCGTTTGCGTTGACAGGCGAAGCGCATCGCAAGCGAGCCGCCCATGCCGAACCCGATCACACCGTGGACGTTGCGTTTGAGGCACTCTCGTGTGTTAAGGAATTCGCAACAGGAGTTAATGTCTTGGAGCAGTGCCGCGTCGTTATTCCGCGCCATCAGCGCCGCCGCTGCGTCCGCACTCGCCGTGACCATTCCGCCCAATCGTCCGTAGAGATTCGGAATGATCACGCCGTAGCCCTCGCACGCGAGGCGGCTGCCGAGATCCTTGATCTGAGCGTTCAGTCCCCACCATTCATGCAGCAGCACGATGCCCGGATAACTGCCTTTCTCCTGCGGCCAAAATTGGAGACATTCGACTTGGACTTCTTTGGGAACACGCGTCTTGATATAAGGATCGACCGCCGCGTCCGTGATGGTGGGAATCGCCGCTCCGCTGGGAAATCGGGCGGTGCCGGTTCCAATCTGCTGCAAGGTGAACGGTGGTGTTCGTTCAGACATACGAGGCCTGCTCTGTTCCAAATGGTGAATGCAAATGTGCGATTTCTGGTCTATCCTGGTGAGGTAAATCAGTGGTCGGTACTATAGCGATCGGGTCCCGGCCTTGTCAACGTGAGGCGCTACGCCATCTGTGATACGGCTCACATGCTTCACGAAGCAGTGAGAGAATGGGAGGCTGTGAAGTGAAGCCGCTGCCGGCTCCTATCAGGATCGGGCTCATCGGATTGGGGCGTCATGGAATCCGGTATGCCCGCCATCTCCTGCGCGATGTGCCGGAGGCGCGCCTGGTTGCAGTCTGCCGACGGAATCCAACATTGGGCATCGGCTTTCCTGTCGAAGCTGAGATTCCCTGTTACGGCGAATATCGCAAACTCATTCACGACCCGCGCGTCCAAGCCCTGGTAGTCGTGACCCCGCCGCGATTCAATCGAGAGATCTGCCTCGCGGCTGTTGAGGCCGGGAAACCGATGCTCATTGAGAAGCCTCTGGCACCGACAGGCCAGGCAGCCCAGGACATGGTCGAAGCTGCGGCTCAAGCCGATGTTCCCCTGATGACCGCCCATACCCTCCGATTCGATCCCGCCACAATTGCGCTCAAGGCTCAGCTCGGCAAGCTAGGGCGGAGGCACTATCTGACCATGACCATTCGCCTTGAGTCCCAGCCTCAAGGGACTCCGTCTGCCGGAGGGGATGGGGACCGAGGAGTGTTGCTGGAGGTGGGCATTCATCTGCTGGACATGGTGCGCTTTCTGACGGAAGAAGAGGTCGTCGCGGTCAGCGCGCGGATGGACCGGTCTGATGCCGCTGCGCCGGAAACCCGTGCCGCCGTTCAGCTCTGGACCGCGAGCGGAATGCCATGCCTGGTTGACGTCGCGCGCGTGGCTGTCGGACGGGTGTGCCGCGCCGAGTGGATGGCCGGCGGTGGACAACTCCACGTTGATTGGCGGCACCAGACGCTCACCCGCATGACTGCTGAGGCCGGGGCGCAAGCGACAACGGTCTCGCCGCAACTCACTATTGTGTCCACGCTCCGCGCCTTTCTCGAATCGCTCCGGGGAGTACGACCCATTCCGGTCCCCGGCGTCGATGGTCTGAAAGCCGTTCGGATCGCCGATGCCTGTTATCGGTCCGCAGAGCGAGGCGGACAGCTAGTGAATGTCCAATGCGATAATTAACCCGCCGTAATTCTCCGAAGCCGCCACCCTCCTTCGCCCACCTCCGCCTCCGCATGCCGGCTCCTGGATCGTTGTCGATCGAGAACTGTCATGTTGGGGGGAGGTCTCGTCCTAGCGCGCATTATTCATGACGGTTCGTCGCGAAATCGCGCAGTCGCGTCGCGAGACGGGCACGCGGAGCCGCTTGGCCCCAAGGCGTACTTGAACAGTACGTCGAGGGGGCAAGCGGCGAGCCTGCCCGCCGAAGGCTTGTCGCAGCAGCGAATGCGCGATTGCAGCAGAAGTGCTCATGAATAATGCGCGCTAGGTATTGGATCGTGCTGGCTTGCCCCTCGAATGTAGGATAGACGACCTGCCTGTCCGTACTGTAGAGTCAGCACCCAATGACAACTAATGGAGACCAATGAGACAGAACAGGTAGCGCATGGGCTGAGCGGTCGGCAACGTGTTTTCAGCGGGACGGTTGGGCGAAAAGGGTTATCCAGAGGAAATCATCAGGAGGTGCAACCATGCCGGAACGGGGAGTGAAAATGGAGAAGGCGGTGTCTCTCAACGTGAAGCTGACGCCGGGGGAGCAAGCGGACCAGCCGGTGTTGGCGAACTACACGACCGTGGGCGTGGCGCAAGGGATGGGCTATCTGGACTTTGGCTTTATCGAGCCTGCGTCATTGGCTGCGGTCGTGCGCCGGGCTCAACAGGATGGAGATATTCCCAAGACCCTCGACGGGACCCTCGCCGTGCGGGTGGCGCTGCCGCTGGAGGCGCTCGCGCGGTTGCAGCAACAACTGCAGCAGGTGGTCGTGGGGCTGCGCGGAAAGCAGGATGTGAAATCGTGATGGGGACAGGTGCTCTGAAGATTTGATGCTGGCGGCAGACGAGGGTATACAAACACCGGGTGGAACAGGTCAGGAACCGGATACGGGACTGATCTGTCTACTGATTCTCGCGCGGTTGTACGACCTGCCGGCGGATGGGGCCCAGCTTCGCCGTCAATTCAGCGACGCCGGCCGACCCTTGTCCGAAACCGACCTCCTCCGCGCCGCCAAACATGTGGGACTCAAGGCAGGTTGCGTGGAGGCCGACTGGACAGACCTCGCACGCATGCCGCTACCCGCCATCGCGAAGCGCCACGACGGGCGCTATCTCGTGCTGGCCAAAGTCGAGGGCGAGAAGGTCCTCATTCAAGATCCCGCCGAAGCCCGACCGTTGATCCTGCCGCGCGCCGCCTTCGAGCAGTGCTGGAGTGGGCGGCTGTTCCTCTTCACCAAGCGGGCTTACCTGCGTCCGCAGGATCTTCGATTCGATTTCACCTGGTTTATTCCGGCCGTGGTCAAATACCGCCGACTGCTTGGGGAAGTGCTGCTTGCCTCGTTCTTCCTCCAACTGTTCGGACTGCTCACGCCGCTGTTCACGCAAGTCGTGATCGACAAGGTGCTCGTCCACAAGGGATTTACGACCCTGCATGTGCTTGCTGTCGGGATGGCGGCATTGGCGCTGTTCGAAGCGCTGCTCGGCGGGCTCCGCACCTATCTGTTCGCCCACACGACCAACCGCATGGATGTCGGCCTCGGGGCGCAGCTCTTCCGCCACATCCTGGCCTTGCCGCTGGCCTATTTTGAAGCCCGGCGTGTCGGCGACACGGTGGCGCGGGTGCGCGAGCTCGAACACATCCGGCAGTTCCTCACCGGCAACTCGGTCACCGTGGTGCTCGACCTCGTCTTCACCGTCGTGTTTGTGGCCGTCATGTGGTTCTACAGTCCTCTCCTGACATTGGTCGTCCTTGGTTCGATACCACTCTATGCCGCACTCTCCCTTGCCATTACCCCGATCATCCGGACGCGCCTGAATGAAAAATTCAATCGCGGCGCCGAGAATCAATCGTTTCTCGTGGAAGCGATGAGCGGCATACACACCGTCAAGGCGCTGGCCCTCGAGCCGCCGCTCCAACGACGGTGGGATGAGCAGCTTGCCGGCTATGTGCGGGCGAGTTTCCGGGCGACGAGTCTTATCACCGTCACGAGCCAGATCGCCTCGTTCATCCAGAAAGTCACCACCATCGCGGTGCTCTGGACCGGTGCCTATCTCGTGATCGCCGGCGATCTCAGCATCGGCCAATTGATCGCCTTCAACATGTTGTCGGGCCAGGTGACAGGCCCCCTGTTACGCCTCGTGAATCTCTGGCAGGAATTTCAACAGGTGGGGATCTCCGTCCAGCGATTAGGCGACGTGCTCAATACACAACCGGAACCGTCCTACAGTCCGAATCGCACCACGTTGCCTCGTCTTGCAGGGCGGATCGTCTTCGACGGCGTCACGTTTCGCTATCGCCCCGACGGCCAGGAAGTCTTGCGCAACGTGTCGTTCACAATCTCAGCCGGACAGGTCATCGGCGTGGTCGGGCGATCGGGGTCGGGCAAGAGCACCATTGCCAAGCTGATTCAACGGCTCTACGTGCCGGAGCGGGGGCGGGTCCTGGTGGATGGCGTCGACCTCGCCCAAGTGGATCCTGCCTGGCTGCGTCGCCAAGTCGGCGTGGTGCTTCAGGAAAATTTCTTGTTCAACCGTTCGGTGCGGGACAACATCGCGCTGACCGATCCGGGCATTGCCATGGAGCGGGTGATCCAGGCGGCGCAACTTGCCGGCGCCCATGAGTTCATCCTGGAACTGCCGGAAGGCTATGACACGGTGGTCGGCGAACACGGGTGTTCGCTCTCAGGCGGCCAGCGGCAACGCATTGCGATTGCCCGCGCGTTGGTAGCCGATCCACGGATTCTCATCTTCGACGAAGCGACCAGCGCGCTCGACTACGAATCCGAAGCCATCATCCAGCAGAACATGGCGCACATCTGCAAAGGCCGCACGGTGGTCATCATCGCCCATCGGCTGAGCACGGTGCGACCCGCGAACCACATCTATGTCATCGAGAAGGGCGAGATTGTCGAGGAAGGGCCGCACGACGAGCTGCTGAAACGGAACGGCTTTTATCGCCGGCTGTACAAACATCAGGAGGCCCCTCATCTTCCCCTCTCCCCGCAGGCGGGGAGAGGGATGGGTGAGGGGAACATGGAACGCCAACATGGGGTGGCTTAGCTTTACGAGACATGTCTCCGTCTGGCGCGCAGCCTGGCTGGCCGAAGCAGGGCAGCCGGTCGCAGCCATCCCCTCAGGCAAAGCGGTGGAATTCCTTCCGGCCGTGCTGGAAATCGAAGAAGCCCCGCCGTCTCCGGTCGGTCGGGCGATTCTCTGGACCATCCTGGCTGTTTTCGTGGCCGGGATCCTGTGGGCCTATTTCGGCTGGATCGACATCGTCGCCACGGCTCAGGGCAAGATCATTCCCAGCGGCCACTCCAAGGTCATCCAACCGGTCATTCAACAGGTCGAGACGGGCATTGTGAGAGCGATTCATGTGCAGGATGGCCAAGCGGTGAAGAAGGGTGACGTGCTGATCGAGCTTGATCCGACGCAGAACCGGGCCGACCGCGACCGGGCGGTGAATGAATACCGCGCGGCAAAGGTTGAGGCTGCACGGCTCCGGGCCCTGATCGCAGGAACGTCCACGTTCGAGGCGCCGGCCGACGTCGATCCGCAGTATATGCTGCTCCAGCAGCAGCTCTTGCGGGACCAGTTGGCCGAGTATCAGGCTCGGGTCGAGGCGGCGCAGCATCTGATCAATCAACGCAAGGCCGCGCTGGCCCAGACGCAGGAGACCATCCGGCGGTTGGAAGCCACCGTCCCGATCGAAGCCGAACGCGCCGCAGCGTACAAGACCCTGTTGGAGAAGCAGTTCGTCTCCAAGATGGACTATCTGCAATTCGAGGAGCAACGCATTGACAAGGCGCAGGAGCTGGCGCTGCAACGGCAGAAACTGGTGCAGGACCGAGCCACCTTGGCGGAAGCCGAGAAGAACTATGGGGCTCTGGTGTCGGAGTTTCAGCAATCGAAGCAAGCCGAACTGTTCGCGACCGAGACCAAAACCGCCTCGCTGGCGCAAGAGGTGGTCAAAACCGAGCAACGAACCGACCTCCAACGCCTCCTCTCACCGATCGACGGCGTGGTGCAGCAGCTTGCCGTGCACACGATCGGTGGCGTGGTGACCCCGGCGCAACCATTGATGATCGTGGTCCCGCAGGACCATCCGGTCGAGGTTGAAGCCCAAGTCGAAAACAAGGATGTCGGGTTTGTCAAAGAAGGCCAGGCTGTCGAGGTCAAGGTGGAAACCTTTCCCTTCACTCTGTATGGGACGATCCCTGGCAAAGTCCTCAGTGTGTCCGACGATGCGGTGTCCGTCGAAAAAGTGGGGCTGATCTATCCCACACGGGTGAGCCTGGATCGCACCACGATCCAAGTCGAAGGCAAGCAAGTAAACCTGTCTCCCGGCATGGCGGTCACCGTGGAAATCAAGACCGGCCAGCGGCGCGTGATCGAGTATCTGCTGAGTCCGCTGCTGAAGTCGGTGAAGGAAAGCCTAAGAGAACGCTAACCCGCATTATTCATGACGGTTCGTCGCGATCGAAGCCGGCAGCGAATAGCTGATAGTAAATAGCTCAGAAATGTAGATCAACAAGCTGCTCGCTGTTCGCTACCAGCTACTCGCTCCTTGGTCTTTGCAGGAGAAGCCTTCGTGAATAATGCGCGGGTCAAGGCTGCTGACGAATCACAGGTATGGAGGGCGGTGAGTTCATGCTCGAAGAACGGCTGATCAATCCACTGCGTCCCATCTTTCGGAGAGAAAAGGGGACAGGCTACTTTTCTGAAGATTTTCGCGGCCGGCCCCGGGGGCGCAGCGTGGAAACGAGGTTCGTGAGCGCAGCAATCTGGGCTTGCCACCCGGGCGTGCCAAAGGGCGCCTGGCGGGCCACGCAGGTGCGGAGGGCCGAGAGGTCATGATCCGGCAGGGGGTCTTCCAACTGACGAGACCAGTCGGCGGGCAACGGCAGCGGGTCCACCAGCGCGGGATGCTGCAGACTGCTCCACGGCCAGTCGACGGCCCGGGGGACCAAGCCAGCCCGCACCGGGTTCAGCAGCACGTAGCGCACCACCGTGAGCAGATGGCCGTCGTGCTGAATCGGAAAACTCTTGAAGCGCCCCTGCCAGACGTGGCCGCTGCTGGCGTAGTGCCGATGATAGCGCCGGACATGACTGGTCAGCCACCACTGCATGAACGGACTGAGAGCCGCTGGGGTGTGGGGTTGAACCACGAGATGGAAATGGTTGGGCAGCAGACAGAAGCCCAAGACCTGGACCGGGAACTTCGCCTTGGCGCGGGCGAGCAAGTCGAGGAAGGCGCGGTAATCGCCGTCCTTGTGGAAGACCGTCGCGCGGCCATTACCGCGATTCAACACATGGTAGGCCTGGCCGGCGAGTTGCGCGCGGGGAATGCGTGGCATTGGAAAGGAAGCCTAAGCAACCGGCGACGGGTTTGCAACCTAAAAAGTAGCCTGTCCCCTTTTCTGTTCCCATCCTGCGCGAGCTGGATGCCATCCGCCAGGAGCGGTATCCGGTCCAGAGTCAGGTGGCCTGAGGGAGAGAGCCGGAGCGATCGACGCCAGGATCACTTTTACAGGAAAAAAAGGACTTGACCGTGATGCGCGGCAACCGAAGCAGAGAGCCTCAGCATGAGCAGGGGGTACGAAGAAAGAACGGGGAATAAAAGGGAGCGCGGCATGAACAATCAACCTGTGTGGTTACGGTTATGCATGACCGTTTGGCTGGTTCTGACCGTTGAGATGAGCACAAGCGCGTGTGCCGGTTTCCTGGGATTGGGGGGGGATAGCTGGAAGGAAGAGGTCTTGCTCCATGACGGGAGCAAAATTATTGTGGAACGCGCGGTTGAGCGGGGTGGACGGCATGAGGTCGGGCAGAAGCCACCGTACAAAGAGCAAAGTCTAAGTTTCACCTTGCCCGGCACCAATCAAGCCATCACCTGGGAGGATCACTACAGCCAAGATCTTGGGCAGGCTAATTTTCTACCGATGACGTTGGATATTTCCGGTGGCACACCGTACCTCGTGGTCTATCCGATGGGCTGCTTGTCCTATAACAAATGGGGCCGGCCCAATCCGCCGTATGTAGTCTTCCAGTACAAAGGAAAGGAGTGGGCACGGATTCCGCTCCAGGAGTTGCCGGGAGAAATCAAAACACCCAATGTGATTTTCTCCCAGCCCGACGTCCAGGTAGAGCGATTCGGCAAGCGGTTCATTACGGCGGAAATGATCAAGGGATTAATTGATAGCTATCAACAACCCGAATTCAAAACCCTTCTGCGGGAGCCGGTGGCACGTGAAAGGTGCCCGCAATATCCACATGGGTTCAAGGCCCCCATCCCAATTGGTCCTACTGCGCCTTCAGAGAAGGACAAATAGAAGAGGCTAGGCGAGCTGAACATTTATCGGAGGATAACATGCCCACGGAAGTTGAGTACGCGCTTATGGCAGGTCATGCCTATCGTACGACACGCGATGAGATCAATTGGATTCCCGTTCCTCAGGGGTGGACCCCGTTTTCCCATGTGCCCGACCCCGCCACGCCATCTTTTCCCACTACCTCTGGGTTCGAAGCCATCTCATTCCAGCGCGGTGCCGAAATCGTCATTTCCTACGCAGGAACTGATCCGGCCGATCTGTTAGGAGACATCGCGGCCGATATTGGTCTAGCCACCGGCGTGGGCTCAGCCCAGCTCTTACAAGCTGCTGAATACTACCTGCAGGTCCAGGCGGCCAACCCCACGGCCAACATTACCTTCACCGGCCACAGTTTGGGCGGCGGGCTGGCTGCGCTGATGGGCGTGTTCTTTGGCAAGCGGGCGGTGACCTTCGACCAGGCTCCGTTCGCCAATTCAGCGGAGCTGAATGTGCTCACGCCGAACGTCGCGGCGAATCTCAAGGCTGATCTGCTGACCCGCGGCTATAGCGATGCCGCATTGCAAGGGCTGACCGACTTTCTCGCGCTGCGCGACGCCACTGGAGGCATTCCGAACTCCAGTCTGGTGGACAGTATCAATGTCCAGGGTGAGTTCCTCTCCGGCGTGCCCTGGAATATCCCGGACCGCATCGGCATCCCGGTGACCATTCCCAACAGCGCCCCCGACGTCTCGGGGTTCGACCTTCACTCGCAAGCGCTGTTGACTGCCTTTGTGCAGAGCATTCAGACGGCGGCGCCGCAACAAACGTTGCACGACGTCACCTTCAAACTTACCGATCTGATGGGGATGATCTTTTCGAACAGTTTGTTTGCACGCTCAACTGGCACTGCGAATACAACGGAACGTAACTTCCTCGAGCGCCTTGTTCAGAATGAAACAGGCAATGCCATGGTAACCCGTTTCACCGACGATCTGTGGAAGTTGGCGAAAGATGGCGGGCTGACGATCGCCGACGATCCGACCGCCGCCACCAATCTCGTCAGCAAAGCCCTGACCGCCTTTGCGATGCAGATGTATTACGAGAACACCGCCAACGCCGTGAATGCCAACAAGGAACTGTTCACCGAAGTGACGGGCGGCGTCCAATTTGATCGTGCCGATGTGGCCGCCACGCTCGACCAAGCCAAGGGGTACAACCTGTACTTTCAGAACTACCTCAACTCACCCGCCTTTACCGACACCGAACTGCAACTGATTCAATCGCTGCTCCCCGCACTGCGTGATTGGTACGTGCAAGCTGGCGCGAGCGGCATGAATGCCACCGATACTCTGAATAGAGGAGCCTTCCTGCTGGGCGGCAATGATGCGGATAGCCTGACCGGCGGTACGCAGGCCGATGTGCTGGTGGGCAATGCCGGCATTGACACGCTGGATGGCAGGGGTGGGAATGATGTGTTGCTCGGTGGCCCCGGCTTCGACACCTATGTCTACAACACGGGCGAGGGGACGGATCGGATTGAAGATCCGCAGGGTCAGAATGCTGTTCTTTTCGACCAGCACCTCTTGCAGGGCGGGATTCGGCGGGTCACGGATCCGGTGAATACCTACCGGAGTCCGGACGGGCGCTTCAGCTATGTCCAATCTGGTAGCGACCTGATCGTCAACGGCAGTTTGACGATCAAGGATTGGCAGCCAGGCCAGTTCGGTATCCGGCTGTTTGGCGAAGCCGACTATGCGCCGGTGACGCGCACCGAGTTTCAGAAAATCGACCATTACATCCAAGTCGGCAATGCTCCAGACGGCACGCCCCTCTTTGAGCCGGTCTACGCGCCGTTCTTCGACGACAATGGGAATAACACTCAGCTCGCCTCCTGGGAATTGGGTGCGCTGACACCGCCCATCGGCAATGAAAACAATCTGATTCACGCCTTAGGTGGCAACGATACCGTGATCAGCGGCGAGGGGGACGACCAGCTATACGGGGACGATGGTGATGATCGGTTAGAAGGATCGGGCGGTCATGACCGGCTGTACGGAGGAGCCGGCAATGATACGATCAATGGGGATACCTCGTTTGCCCTTACGGGCGGCAATGATTACCTCGACGGCGGCGAGGGGGACGATCTGTTGCTGGGCAACGCCGGATCGGACGTGATTCTCGGAGGCGCTGGGAATGATAATTTGAATGGTGATGATGGGCAGGCTGAGACGGCAGGCTCCTACGGGACTGATTTTCTGTACGGCGGTGATGGAGACGATGAATTGCACGGCGCGGGCGGCGCTGATGTGCTGGTCGGTGGAAGCGGTCAGGATCTCCTCATCGGCGACACCACCCAATATCAGGGCGGTACGCCGGAAGTCGGGGGTGGGGACGCCCTGGATGGTGGCGACGGGGATGATCAGCTCTTCGGCCTCTATGGCGATGACGTACTGTCGGGCGGACTCGGCCATGACCTCGTCAATGGCCAAGATGGGAATGATGTGCTCTATGGTGGAGATGGAAACGATACCTTGTCGGGCGACCTTCGAGTCCGTCCTGCCAATGGGTTATACGATACGGCTGAACACCGAGGCGCCGGTGGAAATGATCTACTCGACGGCGGCGCGGGCATCGATTTTCTGTATGGCGGAGAAGGCGACGATTTTCTGCGCGGCGGGGCAGACAATGATAGCTTGTACGGCGATTACAACCCCAGTCGTTTTCCGGTATCCACCTATATGGAGATTGCGGGAGGCAATGACACGCTGAATGGGATCGCCACCGTCTGGGGCAATGATGTGCTGGACGGCGGCGAGGGCAATGATGAGCTGTACGGCGGCGATGGAAACGACATTTTGTCCGGGAGAGATGGCGACGATGCGCTTTACGGCGGCGATGGTGTCGATCGACTGGATGGTGGAGCAGGCGTGGATATCCTCGATGGCGGCTTCGGCGACGACGAACTGCACGGTGGAGATGGGAATGATTACCTTGTCGCTGGTCTTGGGAACGATGCGCTGTACGGAGAGGACGGAGATGATCGTCTTTCCAGCGGCACAGAGAGTGGCCCGGCGAATTCGATTCTTGATGGAGGTTCAGGCAATGATACCTATGTGATCGACAGTGCCTCAGACACGGTCCTTGAGTCAGCAGGAAACGGAATTGATACCGTCGAAACAGCGTTCGACTATGTCCTGCCGGAGAATGTTGAAAATCTCACGGTGAGTGGCGGCTATACGGGTACAGGCAATGCGCTGGATAATGTATTGCGCGGACCGTTTCAGAGTCGGCTTGATGGGCGAGCAGGGAATGACACACTCGTTGATGCTGGGACATATGTTTTTGGCCGCGGCTATGCTCACGATACCATTATTGAGACCGACACAAGCAGCACGCCGTATTTCCCCGGTGGGGCCGGGGATACCATCGAGTTCGCCGCCGATGTACTGCCCGACCAAGTGAGCTGGCAGCGGAGCGGGAATGACCTGATTCTGAACATCACCGGGTCCACGGACACGCTGACGATTCCGTCCTTCTACACGGTCCTCTTCAATCAAGGAGGCTATCTGTTCTCATCGAATCTGTATGTTCCCGATCAGATCATCAACACCATCTTTGCTTCCTATTACGTAGCTCCCGCGCAGGTCGAGCGGGTGCAGTTTGTAGACGGAACGATCTGGGGACCGGATACCTTCGATGCACCGATGATCGGCGCGTACTATGCGAATTCTTACACCTTCGGTCGCGGAGATGGCCAAGACAGCATCCTCGATTTCGATTTCACGGGCGAAGGAGCCAGAGACGTGCTCCAAATAGGGACCGGCGTGTTACCGAGCGACATCACCGTCAGCCGAGTGGGAGATAATTTGCTCCTCGGCATTAATGACACGTCGGATCAGCTCACGGTGCAGTCGCATTTCGCCTCGGTCTTTGTCCGGCCGTTCTTCTTGTTCTCCGGCAAAACAGTCAGTGCCTATCAACTCGAGCAGGTGCAGTTTACGGATGGGACCTTGTGGGATGCCGCTGCCATCAACAGCCAGATTCGGGATATCACCGGCACAGAGGCCGCGGATTTCCTTCAAGGGAACGCGAACGACAATACGATTCGCGGACTCGGAGGCGATGACACGCTACATGGTCAGCAGGGGGCCGATGTGCTGGATGGGGGACTCGGGAATGATCAACTATTTGGCGGAGAAGGGAGCGATACGTACCTGTTTGGGAGAGGGGCGGGGCATGATTACGTCGTGGACTTCGACGCAACCGGCTCAGACGTGGAGGCGATTCGCCTCGGTGCCGGCATCTCGCCGAGCGACGTCACGGTCCAGGCCGGTGAGTTTGTTGGGGACCTCGATCTCATGATTCATGGGACACCTGACAAGATGACGTGGGGGAACTTTTTCTCAGGGTTCAACTATCACATCGATCAGGTTGTGTTCGAAGACGGAACCGTCTGGGATACTCAGGCACTTCTGGCTCATGGAACCGGGCGCGCGGTTGTCGGGACCGATGATGCGGATGTTCTGGTTGGCTCACCGTTCAATGATGTGCTCGATGGCCTGGGAGGCGATGATTATCTGATCGGCGACGCGGGAGCTGATACGCTGTCGGGGGGAGAGGGCAGCGATCTCCTTGATGGCGGGGCCGGTAACGACACACTGTGGGGTGGCCCCAGCGGAATTGGCGGGAGCGGCGAAGGAGGCGGTGGCGAAGAAGGCCCAGCCGCGACGGTGGAGGCATTGGACGAAGGCGGGGAAGGCAGCCTTGGGGGTTTCGGCGCTGATTTCTTGATCGGCGGTGCCGGGCACGACACCTATCTGTTCAACCTCGGCGACGGGATCGACACGATCGAAGATGTGGCGGCGGCCGGTGAGGGTAACCGGATTCAGTTTGGTGCGGGGATTGCCCAAGCAGACCTGACGTTCTTGCAAGAAGGAACCGTCCTGACGATTCAGGTGGGGGTCAATGGGGATGCGATCAGGCTGACGAACTTTGATCCGTCCAACGTGAGCGGGTCGTTGGTCGTGGAGACCCTGGCGTTTGACGACGGGAGTCAAGTCGGATTGGCCGGCCTGCTGGGGCCTACGATCACCGAGGGGGATGACATCATTGCGACCGGCGCGGGCGATCAGACGATCGATGCGAAGGGCGGCAATGACACCGTGGATACCGGCGCCGACAATGATCAGCTCACAGGCGGGACCGGCAACGATCAACTGGCCGGTGGCTCCGGTGACGACACCTATGTCTTCAACTTGGGCGACGGGGTGGATACCATCACGGACACGGCGTTGCCCGGTGAAGGCAATACGCTAAGCTTTGGGCCAGGCATTGCCCCGGCTGACCTCAGCCTTGGCGTCGGTTCCTTGCTCGTCCAGGTCGGCCCGGCCGGCGAGGCGATTCATCTCACCACCTTTGATCCTCAGAATGTCTATGGTCCACACACGGTCGAGACCTTCCGTTTTGCGGATGGTACCACGCTGAGCTACCGGCAACTGCTCGATCGCGGGTTCGACCTCACCGGCACGGCGGGTGACGACACGATGACGGGGACGAACGTCGTGGACCGCATCACCGGTCTTGGCGGGAACGATCTGCTTCAGTCCGGCGACGGAGACGATGTGCTCGATGGCGGCGTGGGGGCAGACCGGTTGATCGGAGGAGCAGGCCACGACACGTACGTGATTGATGAATCCGGTGATCTGGTGATCGAGGGAGTGAACGAAGGGACGGACACCGTCCACAGCTCCATCACATACACCATCGGCGCGAACGTCGAACATCTGGCGCTCACAGGGACCGACGCGATCAACGGAATCGGCAACGAGCTGAGCAATGTGCTGACCGGGAACAGCGCCGCCAATCTGCTGGATGGACAAAGCGGCGCCGATAGGTTGCTCGGCGGCAAGGGTGATGATACCTACGTGGTGGATGACCCCAATGATGTGGTGATTGAGCAGGCCGAAGAAGGCACCGACACCGTGCTGAGTACGGTGAGCTACAGGCTGGGCGCCAATGTGGAACACCTCACGCTGACAGGCTCGACGGCCATCAATGGGACCGGCAATGCGCTCGACAACGTGTTGACCGGCAACTTGGAAGCCAATGTATTGGATGGAGGCGAGGGAGCCGATGTGCTGGTCGGGGGCCGTGGCGATGACGTGCTCGACGGCGGCACGGGAGACGATACGTACCGGTATCAGCTCGGTGATGGGCTTGACCGGGTTTCGGATGGGGCCGGCGCCGATACCGTGCAATTCGGACCGGGCATCTCCTTTGACAGCACCGTGGTCCGGCTGATGGAAGCGGCAGAGAGCACGACCGCGCACCTGCGGTTGTTAGATGAAGTGGGGAACGAGCTGACCGATCAGGGCCTGGACATCCGACTGGGCGCAGGCGGGACCTCGCCGATCGAACAGTTCACCTTTGCGGATGGCCGGACCGTGGCCCTGTCCGACCTTGTCATCGAGACCCGCGTAACGGAGGGGACCCGTCGGGGCGATGTCATCCGCACCGGGCGGCACGATGATGTGATCTATGCCGGCAAGGGCGGCGACACCATCTACGCCGGTTCCGGGCACGACACGGTGTACGCCGGCAAAGGCGGCGATCGGATCTACGGCGAAGCGGGCCATGACTGCCTGTATGGAGAGAAGGGGCAAGATCTCTTGGACGGCGGCTCTGGCGATGATGTGCTCGACGGGGGAAACGGGAACGATACCTTGATCGGCGGCCCGGGGACCGACAGGCTCTTGGGCGGGAAGGGCAAAGATACGCTCGACGGAGGGCCGGGCGATGATCTGCTGGATAGCGGCGAGGGCGACGATACGATCCGGTTCGGCCGCGGTGACGGCCATGACCAGCTCATCGGCCGGGCGCACAATCACGGCGACCGGGTCCTCTTCGGGACCGGCATCGGCATCGACCATCTGTGGTTCACGCGAACCGGGAACGATCTGAACGTAGACGTACTGGGCGCCTCCGGGTCCGCCGACCGACTCACGATCACGGACTGGTACGACGACAAGCGTAACCGGGTCGATGAATTTCGGACCGCCGATGGATTCGAGCTGGAGGCGAAACAGGTCGACCAACTCCGTCAAGCGATGGCCGCCCTTGCGCCGCCGACGCTGGGTTCTGATCTGAGCTTGCCGCCCGAGCTCAGCAATCAACTCGCTCCTGAACTGGCCGCGGCCTGGGACCATGCCTAGCAGTTTGGTGCTAGGCGTCCGCGACGATATGCGTGTCGGTCTCTTCGACCCCTTCAATCGCGTGAATTTTGGTGATGACCACTTCGGACAACGCGCGCTCATCCTGGACGCTGATGAAGACGAATATATCCGGCTGGCCGAAACAGGAATGGGCCTGTTCGACACCCGACAACTTCTTTAACGAGGCCAGGACATCTTTCGTCCTGCCGGCTTTGACTTTGATCAGGATGTACGCTTTCGTCGCCATCGCACAGCTCCTTTCGTTGACCGGTTTGCGAACACACCCATTCCAATCTACTGAAGCCCACCGCGGCCTCCCGGCATCTCACGTCGCTTCGCCACATAGACTTGATGCACGTCCTTGCCACGTGTAATCAACGCTTGCTGCGCATCATAAAAGGTGCGGATTAATAAGTCTAAGTCCCTGAGGTCCAGGTTGAATTCCCGCAACCCCTCCTGAAATCGCTGCTGATCCCAATTTCCCCGCTGAGTTCCGAACTCGACGATCGCTTCGATCGTCTCCGATGTCCACCCATCGGTCTGAAACGCGGCGGCAGCCTCCGAGTCGCGCTCGCGCAGTTTGCGTTCGAGCGCCTGTGAGAAGTACCGGCGGACCTCCGGGTGAGTACTCTTCATGAAGGCCGACTGAAATTGAATCAAGGCTTTGATCAGTTGATTGGCTTCGGCTGTTCCCTCAGGCGGCAGCACACCAGCCTCAAGAAACGTCGCCAGTAGGGCCATCACCGCTCCTACTTGCTGCGGGGTTGCGCGACTGCGGGCAGGGCTCTCCTTGCCGGATGTCGAGCCGGCGACAGGCGGGTGGAAGACCTCTGTGACATTGCTGAACGAACCACCAGGCGTAGGTCCGCCGGCCAGCACATAGACCAGATCCTTCACCACAGCGGAGCCGAGGCCATGCCGTCCGGTCGGCATCGGAGCCATCGACTTCCACTGGTTGGACACGGCATCGTAAGCTTCATTGGTTCGAAAGGTTCCTTCAGGAGACTCTCCGCCCAAGACGTAGATCATGGTGCCGACAGCCGCCGCCGTGATCCCGCTTCTCGCAGTCGGCAGATCGGCCATGCGCGACCAGCTCCCAGTCGCCGGGTCGAACGCGTCAACGACGGAGAGATTCTTTCCATAATCACCATTGAGCCGCCCACCGATGGCGTAGGTGCGGCCGCCTGCACTCACTGCCGCCAGGTGGTCGCGAGGAGTCGGAAGCGGGGCCAGACTTGCCCATTGATTCGCGGAGAGATCGTACACCTCGACGGCTGCGGAGTTCGCGGTCCCGTCGTAGCCTCCGATGGCGAAGATCTTTCCACCGTGCTGAGCGACCGCCAAGGCACCCCGTGCAGTGGGCATGGGAGGTCCTTCCGTCCATGTGTCCGACGACGGGTTATACACATAGAGTGTGGCCAGTGGTTGCCAGTTGGAGAAGAAAGACTGGGTGTAGCCTCCAACAACATACAGTCGTTCTCCAATTGCCGCAGCACCTGCGTGATGAATTGTGATGGGCAGGGGAGCCTTTGCCGACCAGCGGTCAGTGGCAGGATCGTATGCTTCAACGACGTCCGTGATAGCCAATCTGGTCCGATTGATCGAGCTTGGTTCGCTGAAGCCCCCGACCACATAGATTTTTCCATCGACCGCTGCGGCAGTGACTTCTGTCCGTTTCGTGGGAGCCGGAGCGGCCTGTCGCCACGAGCCGAGACCAGCCGATTCGGTCGGCTGAAAGGCATGCCCTATGGAGTCGAACGTTGAGAAATGGGCCAGGAAGACAATCGCAGCACCGGCGACCAAGCGAACCGAGGAAAGCCGTCGCCCAAGAGGGGTGCACCCTGGGAAATCATTCCGGAGGCGCATGGCGCGATTATACAGAGACTGCCTGAGGCATTCCAGTTGATGAATAGCCGGTCGATCGCAATAACTCTCGCTTTGCTTTCGCCTGTGTTGAAATGCCACGGAACGACTGCCTATAATCGCCGCGGCGCATCGTCGGTGTAAGAACTGCGACGGCTGAGAAAAGTGGGAGGAAGGTGTGCTGGCTAAAGTCACCAGCGCTGCGGTGGTCGGGCTTGAGGCGCACTTGATCGATGTGGAAGTCGACATTGCAGGAGGGCTTCCACAGTTTTCTGTGGTGGGACTTCCGGACGCCACCGTCCGAGAGAGCCGGGATCGTGTGCGGGCGGCGTTGAAGAACACGGGCTTTCATTTTCCCATCAAGAAAATTACCGTCAACTTGGCGCCTGCCGGTCTGAAGAAAGAGGGCTCCGGGCTGGATCTCGCTATCGCGATCGGTATCTTGGTCGCCGAAGACGTCTTGCCGGCCGAATCGGTCGAGCGGAAGGTGTTGGTCGGTGAACTGTCGCTGGATGGGCGGATCAAGCCGATCACCGGGGCGCTGTCCATCGGGATGGTCTGCCGAAGAAGCCACAGCTTGCTTCTTCCCGCCGAAAATGCCTCGGAAGCCGCGATGGTCGAAGGCGTGTCGGCTTTTCCTCTTCATACCTTGCCCGAAGCCGTCGAATTCCTCCGTGGCAACCAACCGGTTCTGCCGGCTGTCGCGGCTCAGGATGGGCTCCTGACCGCTCGGTCCGTTGAAGATGAAGATTTTGCCGATGTGAAGGGACAAGAGCAGGCCAAGCGCGCACTCGAAGTGGCTGCCGCAGGAGGACACAATCTGCTGATGATCGGCCCGCCTGGTTCCGGCAAGACGATGCTGGCGCGCCGTATCCCGACCATTCTGCCGCTGCTCCAGCAAGAGGAGTCCATAGAAACGACGCGTGTTCACAGTGTGTCCGGTCTCTTGAACGACGGCACTCCGCTCATCACCGTGCGTCCCTTTCGCGCTCCGCATCATAGTATTTCGGACGCGGGACTGATCGGCGGCGGCACGGTGCCGAAGCCGGGCGAAGTTTCGCTGGCACATAACGGGGTGTTGTTCTTGGACGAGATCCTCGAGTTCAAACGGCCGGTTCTGGACGGGTTGCGGCAGCCGCTCGAAGACGGGACGGTGGTGCTGACTCGAGCCAGCGGGTCCCTGCGGTACCCGTCTCGCTTCATGCTCGTGGCGGCGATGAATCCCTGTCCCTGCGGGTATTACGGCGACCGCTCGCGGGAATGTGTCTGCACGCCTCATCAAGTAAGGCGCTATCGGAGCCGGCTCTCCGGTCCCTTGTTGGACCGGCTGGATCTTCACGTCGAGGTGCCGCCCGTCCATGTGCGCGAGTTGCGGGACGAAGGACCGACTCCGGAAAACTCCGCCGTGATCCGCGCGCGTGTGTTAGGGGCGCGCACGAGGCAGGCGGATCGGTACAAAGGGGAGAAGATCTATACGAACGCCCAGCTCAAGCCGAGGCATCTCAAGCGGTACTGCCGGCTTGATGGACCGAGCCGCGATATGCTCGAACACGCCATGACTCGTTTGGGTCTTTCGGCACGAGCTCACGGGCGCATCCTCCGCGTGGCACGGACGATCGCGGACTTGGCAGGTGAGGAGACGATACAGTCCAGCCATGTTGCGGAGGCTATTCAATATCGAAGCTATGATCGGCGGATTGAATCCTGACGGGGAGTGCCGCCCATGATCAGAGTGTTCGCTTGGTGGTTTGTGATCGGGGCCACGATGGCGTTGGCGGTCATCATGCTGCAGGGCGGCATTCGCGAGGTGATGCAGGCGCAGGGATCGTTATGGGAAGTCAAACTCGTGGAGTTGCTCACGGCGATCGTCGGCGGTGGGCTGCTCGGTGGGTGTATCGCTCTGATTTTGGATCGGATCAAGAAGCCATAATGGGCGCGGGGCACGAGGCAATGGGTGACGGAGGAACATATGGACATTGAAATCGGATCGAACCTGTACAGCAACACGGACGGTACGGTCGAGGTCGAGGGCGTGCCGCAGCTCCATCTGTCCATCAAGAAACCGTCCGGTGCCCTTCTCGTGAACTTCGCCCTGTTTGACGGGGCCGGCAAACTGCAAGCCAAACTTGTCGACAGCAGCCTCGCATTTAACGAACGGCGTGCGTATGAATTGTCGAAGACAACCACCGGCCTCCTACTCAAACACAGCGCGTCGGGGACAGTGATTCTGCAGTTAGACCTCATACAGCCGGATCGTGTGATCTTCAACCTGGGCGAGTTCCACACGATCAAGGGACATCTCTTCCAGGTCTCACCGACGGAGTGGAAGGTAGACAAGCACCAATTGAGCGGCCGCAAAACCGATTCGAAAGGCGGGGCTGTGGTGATCGGTTAGCTTGCGCAGGCTTCAACCGTCGGAATAATCACGATCTGGTCGTCCTTCACATCCACCGTCGCCGTTTCTCCGTCCCGGAGTTCCCCCTTCACCAGATGTCGCGCCAAGGGAGTCTCGATCTCTTGTTGCACCAGTCGCTTTAACGGACGAGCTCCGTACACAGGATCGTATCCGCGCGTTCCGAGTCGTGTGAGTGCCGCCGGCGTCACCGCGAGCTTGATGCGTCGCTCGGCCAGTCGCTTACGCAGGCGATCGAGCTGGATATCGACGATCTTGATCAGATGGTCTCCGCTGAGCGGATGGAAGACGACGATCTCATCCACCCTATTCAAGAATTCCGGTCGAAGATGCCGGCGGAGTTCCCCCAGGACCATCGACCGCATTTGCTCGTAGGGCTGTCCCGCCTGCTGAGACTCCAAAATATGCTGGCTCCCGATGTTGGACGTCATGATCAGGACGGTGTTCTTGAAATCGACCGTCCTCCCCTGGGAGTCCGTCAGGCGTCCGTCGTCCAGTACCTGGAGGAAGATATTGAACACGTCGTAGTGTGCTTTCTCGATCTCATCGAACAGGATGACCGAGAAGGGATGGCGCCGGACTGCTTCCGTGAGCTGCCCCCCTTCTTCATACCCCACGTAGCCGGGAGGCGCACCGATCAGACGGGCGACGGTGTGTTTCTCCATGTACTCGGACATGTCGATGCGGATGAGGTTTGCTTCGTCATCAAAGAGCGTTGCCGCTAAAGCTCTGGCCAACTCCGTTTTCCCCACGCCCGTGGGACCCAAGAAAAGAAACGACCCGATGGGACGGTTTGGATCTTTGATGCCGGACCGTGCCCGTACGACGGCATCGGCCACCGCGCGAACGGCTTCGTCTTGCCCGACGACCCGCTGGTGCAAGAGGTCTTCGAGCTTGAGCAATTTCTCCATTTCGCCTTCGACGAGACGGCTGACCGGGATGCCGGTCCAGCGGCTGACCACGGAGGCGATATCGTCTTCATCGACTTCTTCCTTGAGCAACCGGCTCTCGCCTTGCTTTTTGACGAGATGTTGCTGTTCAATCGCCAGTTCGCGCTCCAAGCGCGGAAGCTCTCCGTAGCGCAATTCGGCCACCCGATTCAGATCGTAGGCTCGCTCCGATTTCTCGATGGCGAGCTTCACCTCTTCCATCTGCCGGCGGATCGTGCGGAGCCGCGCGACCGAGGCTTTTTCCGATTCCCAACGGGTCTTCAAGGCTTGGAGGTCGCGATTTTTCTCGCTGAGCTCCTGTTCGAGCGTGCCCAGCCTGGCCTTGCTGGCGGGGTCCTGCTCCTTCCGCAAGGCTTCCCGCTCGATTTCCAGTTGCATGACCTTGCGGGACACCTCGTCCAGTTCCGCGGGAAGACTGTCGATCTCGGTGCGCAGCCGGGCCGCTGCTTCATCCACCAGGTCGATGGCTTTGTCCGGCAAAAAACGATCGGCGATGTACCGATGGGAGAGTTTGGCGGCCGCTACCAGCGCCGCGTCCTTGATCCTGACGCCATGATGGACCTCGTATCGCTCCTTCAGGCCGCGCAGGATCGAGATGGTGTTTTCCACGGTCGGCTGGTCGATAAGCACCGTTTGGAATCGCCGTTCCAGCGCCGCATCCTTCTCGATGTGCTTGCGGTACTCGTCCAGCGTCGTGGCGCCGATCAAGTGGAGTTCTCCACGCGCGAGCATGGGCTTGAGCAAGTTTGCCGCATCCATCGCTCCTTCAGCCGCACCGGCTCCGACGACCGTGTGCAACTCGTCGATGAACAACAGCACCTGTCCCTGCGCCGCTTGGATTTCCTTGAGCACAGCCTTGAGGCGTTCTTCGAACTCGCCCCGGAACTTGGCTCCTGCCACGAGCGATCCCATGTCCAGCACGATCACACGCTTCTGCTTGAGCCCTTCGGGGACATCTCCCTTTACGATGCGCTGAGCCAGTCCCTCCACAATGGCGGTTTTCCCGACGCCCGGTTCGCCGATCAGCACCGGATTATTCTTCGTCCTGCGGGATAAGATTTGAATGACGCGGCGGATTTCCTCATCTCGACCGATGACGGGATCGAGCTTGCCTTGGCTTGCCAGCTTGGTCAAGTCGCGACCATACTTCTCAAGCGCCTGATAGGTTCCCTCCGGGTCCTGAGTGGTGACCCGCTGATGACCCCGTACTTGCTGGAGCGCCGCCAAGAGTCGATCGCGCGTCAGCCCCAGACGTTTGAAGACCCCGCCCTCCTCCGCCATGGCCAGCAGGACATGTTCCACGCTGAGGAACTCATCCCGCAGTGCCTTCATCTCCTGTTCAGATCGAGTCAACAACTGGGCGAGACGGGGAGTGAGATGAATCTGACCGGGCCCGGCGCCGGGGCCCTGGACTTGGGGGATTTTCCCAAGCGCCTGTTCGACGGCCTGCCGAACCGCAGCGACCGACACGCCGGCCTGCTCCAGTAGGGCTCCCGTCATGCCGCCTTCCTGTTCCAGCAACGCGACCAGCACATGCTCGACATCCACACCCTGGTGGCTTCGGCGCATTGCATGGGCGGAGGCCGCCTGGACGGCGTCTTGGAGTTTCACGGTCATGCGGTTCATATCCATCGGAGACCTCCTATCCGTATGCCGGCATGTACCGCTCGGCCTTGGTCCGAGGTAATCACATTCGATGGCAAGTCAATAGGAGTGGCTGACTGCCGCGAAACCATACTCTACTGTCTTTGAGGCGGTTGGTCGAGTCTTCCTTTTCTCGGCTTGACCGCACGAGACCCTCCAGACTATTGTGCCGTACGACGAGATCACGAGTAGGAGACGGGTCGTGGGTAGTCTTATTGCCGGCATCCTTGGTCTGTACCGCGCAGCGGCTTGGTCGACGGTGCGTTCCTTCACTCGTGGCTGGATCACAATCATTGCCGTGATCGTCTTCAGCGGGTTGATGGTCCTTGCCACCATGGTTTCAGCGCCGCTCGGGATCGCCGGAGGATTTCTGCTCGGAGCGATCAATGCACTCTTGATCGGCGCGACCCTGAGCCTCATCGAACAATCTCTGAAAGGTATGCGCACTCTTGGCATCCAGGATGTGCTCGGCAGTTTCGGTCGGTACTTTTGGGATGTGATCGGAGTCGGCTTTGTCCTGTGGGTGCCCTTGCTGTTGCTGGACGTTGGAATGAGCGCCAATCCTTACGGCGGGTTCATCTCGACGGCGGCACTGTTGCTCCTGTTCATTTTGCTGAATCCGGCTCCGGAGGTGATCTACCAAACTCGGCACGACTCTCCGCTTGATGTCATCAAAGCGAGTTATGAGTTTGTCTTGGAAAACTGGATCGAATGGTTCCTCCCTTTCGTGCTCGTCCTGGCGCCGCTCGGTCTGTCGTTTTTCTTCAGCCTGTCCGGCCGGTTAGGGCGAGGCGCGGGGCTCGACTTCTTCCAGGTCGTGATTGTGCCCTTCACCCTCCTGACCGCGTGGCTCTCCTACCTGGGCCTTCCTGAGGAGGTGAGCGCGGCGCTCGTGCTCTTGATGACTCCTCCACTGGCTGTGGCGCTGTTATGTTTTCGAGGACATCTCTTTGCCGTCCTCTCTGGGTCCACTCGCCGGCAACGTTTGTTCCAGAGCCAATCGCAGCGGCAGGACGGTTAACGTGCACCGGCTCGCGGGGCGCTCGCAACTCCCTGTCGTCCCGTGAACATCATGGCAGTGACCACGCCCCCATTATTTTCATAGAAGTTCTTGAGCGGACATGAAAAATGTTGTATGGGTTTACCTACACCTCGATGAAAACCGGCCTCTTCTGATCTAAAGAGGGTATGGGTAGTGCGCCTATCGATCTTTTGGAGGTTGGTCCTCACCTCCCTGATCATCATTACCGTCATGGCCGGGGTGAACCTCTACGCGCTTTATCAACTTCGGCAGCTCACGGCCCTGAGTACAGAAATGGTCTCTTACCACTACCCCGCCATCGAGACCGCGAAACACCTCTTGAGTTCGTTGTACGGGCAGTTGCAGAACGAAAAGAAATTTGCGGCCGTTCATGACGCCACGTTTCTACGAAATTTCGAAGAAGAAGTTGAAGAATTCCAGCGTACGTCGCAGGCGCTGCAGCGACAAGAGACTTCCCCCCAGGGACAAAAGCTCCTCCACGAGATCGAACGGCTGCAGCAAGAGCGCTTGACACTCTTTCGCGAGACGTTCCAGTCGCCTGACGAACCCCCTCAGACCCCTCCTGCTAGCTATGAGGGCCGGCGGGACGGACTCACGGATCGCATGACGTCTGCGCTCCAGAGCTATATCGCGACGCACGAGGCGCGGGTGAGCGTGGGAGTCAGCGAATCCCGCTCGAGCGCCGCCCAGGCTCAGGCGGTAACAGAGCAACTTGTGCTGGTGGCGTTGTTGTTCGGGCTAGGGCTGGCCGGGATCGCGAGTTACACCATCTTGCGACCGCTCCGGCACCTTCAAAGCCATATCAAACAAATCGGACAGGGCAATTTTGGAACACCTCTTCAGATCAAGGCGCCCACCGAATTGCGCGACTTGGTCGACACGGTCAACTGGATGGGGCAAAAGCTGCAGCAGTTGGACGATATGAAGTCCGAGTTCCTGGCACATGTCTCGCACGAGTTGCGCACGCCGATGGCGTCACTGCAGGAGGGCACGAACCTCCTGTTGGATGAGATTCCAGGCCCGTTGACTCAGGATCAACGCACAACCCTGCGCATCATGTCCGATAGCAGCCGGCGGCTTATACATCTGATCAGTACCATCTTGGACCTCTCCAAGATGGAAGCTGGAATGATGGAGTACCGGATTATCCCGACGGACCTCAGGCGGGTGGTGGATATCTCCGTCAACAAGATCCGCCTCTTAGCCGATGCGAAACACGTTCAGCTCCTGGTTGAGGCGGAAGGGGACCGCATATGGGTCAAGGCCGACGCGGCTAGAATTGAACAAGTCCTCGATAATCTTCTCTCCAACGCATTAAAATTCAGTCCAGAGGGGGCGATCGTCAAACTGCACATGAAACGAGACGGACGATCCGGCATCCTGGTGGTTTCCGTTATTGATGCGGGACCAGGTATCGCTGCCGCAGACCTTCCGCATATCTTCGAGCGGTTTTATCAAGGCCGGACAAAGGAAAAACATACATCAGCCGGAAGCGGACTTGGCATGGCCTTGGCCAAGAAAGTAGTCGAAGCCCATGGTGGTCGGATCTGGATCGAGAGTGAGGTCGGGAAGGGCACCACTGTACGCTTTACCCTTCGCTTGACAAAGCCGGAGGGGAGCGCATGATCCATACCGCCGCTATCTTCATCCGTCTGTTCCCACTCCTTGCCTGTTTCGCGTGGGGTTGCGCGTCGCTGAGTTCTCCCCCTCCGCCGTCTTCGCCATTGTTCACCGTCGAGGCAAGTGAAGCGAAAACCTTGCACAACTTGGGGCGCAAACAGGAGGCCTTGATCGCTAAGTGCGAAGAGACAAGTTCCTGCGATCATACCTATTTCACTCGCGCCCTGGTCGCTTTATTTGAGAATCGCGAGACCGCGGCCAAATACTTCGAGAAGGTCATTGCGGTCTCGCCGAAGAGCCAGCTTGCTGCTTCCAGTAAACTGTGGATTCAGCTTCTGCAGTCAACCTCGTCGTCCGCTGAACCCTCCTGGTTGCAGGCAGTTCTTGCCGCGCCCTCGATTTCGGAGAATAGCGCTGCGTTAACCCAGGCAACAGGGCGCCTGGTTCGAGACTTGCTTGATCGGGAGGTCATGATCCAACAGTTACGCGTGACAAAGGAATCCGATAGCCAGGCGGTCGAAGCCCTGCAACGTGAGCTACTGGGCCGCGACAAAAAGCTTGATGCGCTTACGCCGAAACGCGAACCGCCCCGTCCCGCATCGGATACGGTCACATTGCAGACGTTGCAGAAACAATTGCATGACCGTGACAAGCGCATTGAGGAGCTCACCAGCCAACTTGAGGCATTGAAACGGATCGACCAGGAAATGCGGGAAAAACTTCGCCCGATCAAACCGCCTCCGCACACGCTCCATTCACCAAGCTCGGAGACTAAACCATAGGTACATGATGGACCACGAACGAATTCTTGTTGTGGATGATGACGAAGGTCTGCTCCACCTGTTGAAGATGCGGCTCACCGCGATGGGGTTCGAGGTCACTCCCTGCACAAGTGGGCAGGAGGCGCTCGCCATCACGCGGCGCGAGGTCTTTGATCTGGTTGTGACCGACCTGCGATTGAGGGGGGAGAACGGATTGGATGTGACTGAGGAGTTGTTGCGGATTCATCCGGGGTTGCCGGTGGTCATTCTGACCGCCCACGGCAGCATCCCCAACGCCGTTGAAGCGATGCAGCGCGGCGCCTTCGGATATCTGACTAAGCCTTTCGATGATAAGGAGCTGAAGGCGACTCTCGAAAAAGCGCTGTCCCAGCAACGGATGAGTCGGGAGATCCAGCGACTCAAGTCGCTGGTCAAAGAACTCTACGGGATCGAGAATGTGATTGCGAGAAGCCCCGCTATGCAGCGGCTGTTCCAGCAAGTGGCCCAGGTGGCTGACTCGGATGCCACGGTTCTCTTGTGCGGAGAGACGGGGACAGGCAAGGAAGTCCTCGCGCGGGTCATTCATACGAATAGCCGACGCTCCAAAGGCCCCTTCATCGCGCTGAATTGCGCCGCGATTCCGGAAACCCTGTTTGAAAGTGAATTGTTCGGCCATGTACGGGGGGCGTTCACCAGCGCTCACGGTCCTAAACGCGGACTGTTCCAAAGCGCGCATGGCGGAACGCTTTTCTTGGACGAGATCGGCGACATGCCGCTCGGCATGCAGGTGAAACTGTTGCGTGCCGTGCAGGAGCGTGAGGTCCGTGAGGTCGGAGCGGAGCACTCAACTAAAGTCGATGTCAGAATCCTCGCTGCTACGAACAGAGATCTCGGTGAAGCAGTCAAAGTAGGGAGTTTTCGCAACGATCTGTATTACCGGATTTCTGTTGTTCCGTTACAGATTCCGCCGCTTCGCGAGCGGCGTGATGATATTCCGTTGTTGGCTCAGCATTTTCTGAAATTGAGCGCGAAGCGGATCAACAAAGACATCCGCGGGTTCACACCGGCTGCGATGCAGCGGTTGATGGTCTATACCTGGCCTGGCAACGTGCGCGAACTTGAAAATGCCGTTGAAAAGGCTGTGGTGATGTCTCGTCAAGACATGGTGACTCCCGACCTTCTTCCGACAAACGGAATTACTCAGGAGGCCCCGCTCAAGCCACTCACAGAGGCTAAAGAAGAGTTTGAAAAAGCGTATCTGAAAAATCTTCTGCAAATGACCGGCGGCAATATCTCCCGCGCAGCGCAATTTGCCGGCCGCTATCGGGCCGACTTCTACAAGATGTTGAGAAAATACGGCCTCCATCCTTCTTCCACAAAAGGCAAGCCGGAATCTCAGCTTGATGAGCTGGAAGAGGATCTGAAGGAAGCCTAGCCCCCCTCGCCAGAGAAATCTCTTCTTCCACCATCAGCATCTTCGTCCGGCGCCGCGTTGTTTGCCGCGATTCATTGACACCTCGTAGCCATTTGTTAGTCTGGGCTGATGTTACGGCGTAAGCCAAGGTTGTGTGCCTGTGCACTGAGATTCGTTCTTGCTGCCGCCGCCTTCGTCTTGATGCTTCCTCTTGCCTATGCTCAAACTCCGCCGAGCACCGAAACCTTCGATCTGAGTCTTTCGAAGGGCCTCATCGAGTTCGGCAAGGGACGGTACGAGAAAGCGGTCGAGCAATTTGAGCGTGCGGTGGCGGCTGTCCCCGATGATATTGACGCGCGTGATTACCTGGGCCAAGCTTTGCTGCGACTTAAGAAGCCTCAGGAGGCTCTCGCGATTTTTCAACAACTAGTAGAGGAGGATCCTTCGTCAGGACGGGCGCTGTTGGGATTAGGCATCGCTCAAATCAGTCTTGGCCGATACGAGGAAGCTCTCAAAAGTTTGAACGCAGCGGAACGCGTTCTGCCCGACAATGCCTTGGTTTATTATTACCAAGGCATGGTGCATCACCAGCTTCAAGCCTTCAACCAAACGCCGGCTTTGTTTTCCCGCGCGATGGCGCTGAGTCCTGACTTGACTCCTTCTGCACGGTATTACACGGGCATCGCCTATTACCAGCGAGGCTTGCTCGAAGACGCCCAAAGAGAATTCCGGGAAGCCATCGCCGGCGGAGAGCCAGAGTCCGAACTCGCCCGTTCTGCTCGGGAATTCCTGGAGTACAAGGGTGAGCTTCCGAAAGAACCTCGGAAGTGGGATCTGAGTCTGAGCATAAGCGAACAATATGACAGCAACGTGGTTCTTCTTCCGATCGGCACCCAGCCTCCCGGTGGGGATGGAACCACCGGCATCTCTCGAAAGGACGATTTCCGAACGACATTCTACGCTCGCGGCGAGTACCGGCCTATTCAGACCAAGGATTGGACGGCAGGGGCAACCTATGGCTTTTACCAAAGCGTGCACCGAACCCTGAGCCTGTTTAACGTTGAAGACCATTCCCCATCCCTCTTTGTAGCTCGTCAAATGGGAGCGGTTCAAACTCGATTCCAGTATATATTCGACTATGTCAAGGTCGGCCAATCGCCCTATCTCATCGCGCATGCGCTCCAACCAATCGTCACGATCGCCGAGGAAGGCAATATGTTTACGCAGTTTCAATTTCGCTACCAGCACAAAGACTTCCAGCATGGTCTTTTCCCTGGAAACTCTGCTCGTGACGGCAAGAATTGGCTGGCAGGAGTGGCCCAGTACGTCTATTTTGCGGAGGGGGCCGGCCACTATCGCGTCGGCTATACCTTCGACACGGATAGAACCGGAGGAGGTTCTCCTTCGGTTGCCACGCCTGGTGATCAGACAAATGCAGATTGGGCCTATAAGGCTCATCGTTTGTCGATGTCTGTGTCGGCACCTCCTGTGCTTACGATTAATCCGAGTGTAGCCTTTGATTACTACCGGCAGGAATACGAAAAACCTAATTCCTTTTCGGAGACCGGAGCCACGCGCCGGCGCGATAACATTCTCTTCTTTACGGCGACGCTCGGTCGCAATCTCACCGACTCAATTTCCATCGCATTGGAATACAACTATACTCGCGACGAATCCAACATCTTGGTTTTTAACTATGCCCGCAGCATTTATTCGCTGACCCTCAGCGGTCATTTCTAGAGCGGTCTCAAGCGGCTGCTCACCGTGGTTCTCCCGAGCCACCCTCCTTTCATCTAAACCGACACGAGAGAAGAACAACGGCGCTTGAAGCGCGCGTTGTTGTCGTTCATGCGTAATCGAAAAGTATCTCACCGGACAAGTTTGTTCGCGCCGAAATTTGTCGGGATAAGAGACGGACTTTGCCCTCGATTTCCCCCCGATAAACTAAAGTCTGGCACCCAGTACTTAAGAGGAATAAGGCCACCTTGGCCCTGAATTTATGCGGGGTTTTGTCGGAAGGGTCGAGAGGCTTTCGAAAGAGCGACCGATGGGTCACAAGGTACGATTTGTGCGAAGACCATAGCGAGGTTTCGGTCATTTCCAGCGATGGAAAGAAAGAGGTGCGAGATGAAGACACGAAGGTCACGGATGATTGTCGTGGTTTTTGGAACGATTTGTTTGAGCTGGTCCCTAGCGTTCGCGCAGGATAGCCCCGGTCAGAGCATAGGCCTGTTCACTGCTGCACAAGGCAATGTGACCGTTACTCATCCAGGCACGGCTCGTGTACAACCAGTCAATGTCCATGATGAAGTTCTGTTCAGAGACGTGATTGAAACCCAAAACGAATCGAGAACGAAAGCGTTCTTTGAGGATGACAGCATTCTCACCGTTGGAGAAAACAGTAAAGTCGAAATCACCGAATACATCTATAAACCTGATCAAAACACACGTCGGACCGTGGTTAAACTCCTTCAAGGACAGCTCCGAGCGCTGGTGTCGAAGGTGTTTACAGGATCAGGCTCGAAGTTTGAAATTCATACTCCCACGGCTGTAGCGGCGGCGCGTGGGACCTATTTCGTGGTTTGGTTCGAAGACGGAGTGAGCGGCATCGCGAACATCGGACATTCCGGTCGCGTAGCCTTCACATCGGGGGGGACGGAGATCATTGTCGATCCGGGCAGATTTTCCACTGCTGTGGCGGGAGGAGTTCCGACACAGCCGCATGGTATCAGTACAGGCCTTCCTGGTACCGAGCACGGTGAGCTGAAGGCCGAGGAGAAGATCCAACAAACAGAGGAAACAGAGGAAAAGGTGGTGGGGAAGATTCAACAAGCAGAGGAAAAGGTAACTGAGAAAACACTGCAAGCGGAAGAAGAAGGGAAAAAGGCAGTGGAGAAGATCCAATCGACAGAGGAAAAGGCGAATGAAAAGACACGACTAAAAGAAGAAGAGGCGACGGAAAAGAGAATCAAGCGGGTAGACAAGAACCTCGCGGCAGAGATCGTTGAAAGGACGGAGAAAAGGGAGGTGGAGAAGCACGATCGCGCGAAGGGAAAGATCGATAATGGAACGGCGGCCACTCTCGCCAGAGTCATGAAAGCGGTCGAGGGAACTGTACTAAAAGATACTCCCAAGCGCGAGGCACCCAAAGATGCCATCCGTGCATTTCATCATGCCCCACATGTAAGCCCACTGGTTTCTGCCATCGCAAAGCCGGCGCCGGGGACCAAACAGACTCGGTCCGGTAAATCCGATAACATCGAATCCGACACAGCCAAGGAAAAGCCTGTCCGTGGTCGTAATGATAACGAGCCGGCGATCACCCAGGCGATGACCGAAGGTTCACCGACAACTTCACTTGCCTCCTCGACCGGGGCAAACCCGGCTCCTGCGGTGCCGGTCGCCTCGGCTGGGTCTGGGCCGATGGCAGGTCCGGCAGCACCAAATGTCAGCGCGGCTCCGACCACTGTGGTGCTTGCGGCACCGGCTGCCCCCGCCGTGGCGGTTGTTCCAGCGGCCCCGGTTGTGCCTGTTGTTCCGGCGGCGCCAGTGGTGCCTGTAGTTCCGGCCGCCCCTGCTGTGGCGGTCATTCCAGCGGCCCCGGTTGTTTCCGTACCAGCGCCAGCTCCGGTAACGCCGACCGTCAAAGTGGCGCCTATCACCCCCCCGGCCGTTATCTCGGGAGCATCTGAGCACATTAACCGGGAGCGTGAAAATCGGGAACGTGAGAACCGTAATCGTGAGCGCGACCGTCAGCGCGGTAGAAGATAGTAACCTCAGGGGCTCTGCTTCGCAGAGCCCCGCATCCTCCACTCCTTGTGCTTTGACTGCATCTTTCCTTGTCCTCCCAACCGAACCGTGCAATATCTATTTCTCAAGGAATCGGAACAGCGGTCACTGTGCGTGACGAAAAACCGATTCGATAAGAAGGGCAAAATGGCCCTGCTCTGGCGACCAAAGATAGCGATCGGCCATCGTCTGGGAATTGGCGTGCGGATCGGCCTCACCATTCTCATGGCTTGGCTGTCGTGGCTCGGGCCGGGCCCGTTGATCAGACTTGAGAATACCTTCCTCGACTCCCAGTTCAAGCTTCGCGGCACACGATCAGTCGGCCAAGAGGTTGTGCTGGTTGTGATAGACGAACGAAGCCTGCAGGAACTCGGGCGATGGCCTTGGTCTCGCGACAAGCAAGCTCAATTGGTGAGCGAGATCGGAATGGGGGGCGCGAAGGTGGTGGGGCTCGACCTTATCTATGCCGAGGCTGAGACAGGAGAGATTTTACGCGATGTACGGAAAATCATCTCAACAACACAATCGACTGGTACTCTCCCTGTGGCCTCGCAACAGATTCTGGAAAGAATGCTGGAGGTTGCTGATGCAGACCGCCAGTTCGCAAACAGTCTGCGTGCTGCCCACAATGTAGTGTTGGCTTTCCCGCTCATCGTGCCGGAGACACGATTGGCTCAACAGGATGTCCTGCAAAAAGCCGATCCGCTGCAGGTGATCAAGAAGAGCGAATTCATGCTCGTGAGGCAGGCAAGCAACCGCGAAGCATTGCAACCATACCGGGCCACTGCCGCACTTCCCCCTCTTGCACCGTTCGTTGACGAGGCCGTCGGCCTCGGGCATGTCTATACCCTTCCCGACCCGGATGGCGTGACGAGGCACGAGTATGTGGCGCTCCGGTATGGAGATGCGTATTACCCGTCCTTTGCGCTCGAGATCGCTCGTTCTTACCTGGGGGTTCCAAGGGAGCGCATGTCCTTGGTCCTTGAGGAAGGGGTGCATTTCGATGACGTCGTGATCCCCATCGATCAGAGAGCGAGGATGCTCATTAATTACGCCGGACCTGAACGGAGCTTTCCGTACGTCTCTGCCACAGACGTCATCCATAAGCGCGTGCCGCCGGAAATATTTAAGGGGAAAGCCGTCCTCGTCGGGGGCACAGCACTCGGGACGTACGATCAGAAAGCCACTCCCTTATCGGCCAATTTCCCCGGCGTGGAAAAGAACGCGACGGTTGTCGAGAACATCGTTCACCGTCAGTTCTTGCGCAGAAGTGTCTGGTGGTCCGGTCCACTCGAAATCAGTCTGGTCCTCCTTTTTGGGTTGACTCTTACCTATGCCCTCCAGAACTTGCGGGCCTTGCCGGGGACCGTTATAACCGGAACGGCCTTTCTGGGATATCTCGCGACGTCAGAATATCTGTTCATCTCACAGGGCACATCGATTCCCGTCATTACCCCGCTGTTGACCATCGCTCTGGTGTTCATTGCGAGTACGATCTCGAGTTTCATAGCGAAAGAAAAACAAGCTAAAGACGTCCGGGCTATGTTCTCTAGCTATGTCAGTCCGCGGATCGTTGAGGAATTGATGAGCTCTCCCTCAAAAGCCACCCTTGGCGGCCAGCGGAAGGAATTGACGATGCTGTTTGCCGATCTCACCGGATTTACGAGTTTCAGCGAAAAGCGCCCGGCCGAGGAAGTCGTGGCTCAGCTTAACGAGTATCTGGGCGCGATGACGGACATTGTGTTCCGTTGGAACGGCACGCTGGACAAGTTTGTCGGCGATGAGATCGTCGTCTTTTGGGGGGCACCCATGGATCAGCCGGACCATGCCGAACTTGCCATCAAATGCGCCCTCCACATGCAAAAGCGTTTGGGGGAACTCCAAGCAAAATGGAGGGCGGAAGGTAAAACCCAACTCGACAATGGCATAGGCATCAACACCGGTGTTGCAGTAGTCGGCAATATCGGAGCAGAGGGTAAGAAGATGGACTATACCGTCATCGGCGACCAGGTGAATCTTGCGGCGCGATTCCAAGGGTTGACCCGGCGATTTGGCTGCTCGATTGTCGTGACGGAAAGTACGGCCGAGCGGATCAAAGGCCTCATCGAAGTAGAGGACTGCGGCGATAATCGTGGCCGCTTGGGGCATGTGCGCCTTAGAAAATTAGGTGCGGTAAAGGTCCGTGGGCGGGAGAAAATCGTTGGGGCGTACACGGTAGAAGCATTGCGACTGGGAGAAGCTTCGCAGGTAGAAGACACGACGGAAAGTCCGGCTATCGAGTCGGCGGAAGAAAGCTCTCAGGCGGCGTAGCTTTTGCCGGGGCGAGGGATCCTATGAGCGAGCCGATACACTTTTGCCTCCACAAACAACTCAAAGAGATGTGAATCTATCTTGCCCTGCGCCGCCTTCTTACCTAGGATTTCGAGCGCTTGTCCGGTCGGCACGGCAGCCTTATAGGGACGATCCGACGCTGTCAGCGCATCGTAGATATCGGTGATCGTCATCATGCGGGCCTGGACGGGAATCTGGTCACCGGCGCTCCGCCACGGATACCCCGTTCCGTCGAGCTTCTCATGGTGATGCGAGGCAATCAGGGGTACGTTCTGGAGAGACTTGGTCCACGGGATCTTGGACAGGAAGTCAAAGGTGTGGGCGACATGGCTTTCTATTTGAAGCCGCTCATTGGGTGTGAGCGTGCCTTCCGGGATCGATAGTGCGGTCACTTCCTCTGTCGTGAGAAAAGGCTTCGATCCCTCGAACGAGTCGTAGCGCAACCGAGCGATTTCACGGATTCGCTCAATCCCTCCTGCCGGCAAGACATTTGGCCGGTTGCAAGTCATCAGAAACGCATACATTACATCAATGTCCTTCATCCTGTGCGAGAGTTCTCGATCCAGTTCCTCTAGCTCCAAGGTGGCGTCTGCACGGTCCCTGGATTGAAGAATCTCGATCTTGCGCCGCAGCGTGCTCACTTCGAGGGTACGCTTGATGAAGTCGAACCGCGCCTTCAGAAGCGCGACATCGCCCGGGTAGAGCTTGAGTTCCTTGACCAGTACGTGCTCGCGGACGCCCACCTTTCCAAAATCATGCAACACAGCCGCGTAGCGGATCTCTTTCATTTGATCCGCATTGAACCTCACGGCGGCATAGGGGCCCCGATCCACACGATCGACCACCTGGGCCAGTCGGCAGGTCAGGAGGGCGACGCGGTTGCTATGACCACTGGTCGTCGGATCACGACTTTCGATCGCCTGTACGCTGGCGGAAATAAATCCCTCGAACAGACGGTTGATCTCTTCATACAGGTTGGCGTTTTCGATCGCGATCCCGACTTGATGGCCGAGCGCCACGAAATTCTGCAGGTCTTCCTCTCCGAAGAGCCCGCCGTTCTTCCGGTTGATGGCTTGCAGCACGCCGAGGAGTTTCTCGCGCGCCTTGACCGGCACACAGACCATATTGCGAGTGACAAATCCGCTTTTGTGATCCGCCTTGCGCCAGAAGCGCGGATCGTGTTGGACATCGTTGACGATGACGGGCTCCCCTGTTTTCGCCACGTATCCGGCAATGCCTTCGCCCAGTTTGAGACGAAACTGGCGGACCGCCTCCCCCTTGTCGCCCAAGGCCACTTCGAAATACAGCTCTCCTGCCTCCTCATCCAATAGCAACAGAGAGCCGGCCTCGGCCTCCATCAGCACGGTGGCGGCATCGATAGCCCGTTTTCTGATTTCAGCCTGGTCGAGGCTGGAATTCAGCAGCGCGCTGATCTCCTGGAACTTGCTGAGAGTGCGATCTTTCATCTACCAGTCATGTCTCCATGAAACCTGGCGAATCTCTCGTTAAGTCTAGCAGAAAGCCTGTAAATTGCTTCTGAATCAGCGAAACTTTTCCGAGCCAAAATGGATTGGCCAAGGCGGGACTTTCGAGCAAGAAGGAAGAAGGAAAGCGAACGACAACGTGCCTTGGAATGCAGGCGAGACAAATGGAGCTGGCGAGAGGAATCGAACCTCCAACCGGCGGTTTACAAAACCGCTGCTCTGCCGATTGAGCTACGCCAGCCAGTCATCATCATTATTTTGAGGGAGGCGAAAGCAGCGTGAACCTAACAAGAGCCCCCTCGCCTGTCAAGCCGCGGGGGCTCTTCTGTCAAGTGTCCGTGTCTGTCGCTTGAATAATCGGCGAAATACTATTATAAGCTGCGTTCAGGACAGCTCCTGGCCTGAACGGGTCGGTCTCCATGCCGGAAGCTGACTTCTACGGTATGCACGTCCACTGCAGTTTTGATTAAACCTCACGTATTGGGGGCGAGCGGGGAGGAAGATCATGAGCCAGTCCCATGTGCTAGTGGTCGATGATGATCCCGCAGTCCGCGAGGTCTTGCTCGAAACCCTCACCAATGAAGGGCACCGAGTAACGGTGGCGGTCGATGGTCCTGCCGCGATCCAGGTGGTCAAAGAGACGCCGGTCCAAGTGGTCGTGACCGATCTGCAACTTCCTGGGATAGATGGTCTCGAGATCTTGGACCGCGTGTCTCGGCTCGATTCAAAAATCGTGACGATCGTCATGACCGGCTACGGCACGATCGACTATGCGGTCCGGGCCATGAAGGCCGGCGCGTTCGATTTCATCACGAAACCGTTCGAGCCGGAGACGGTCGCCGTCATCGTCAACAAGGCGTTGGAGGTGCAGCGCCTTCGTCAGGAAAATCATCTACTGCGGAAAGCCGTCCGCGATCAATACAAGCTGGAATATTTGGTCGGCACCAGCGAACCGATGCGGCGCGTGCTCGAGTTCGTCGAGAAGGTCGCCGATAGCGACAGCACCGTTCTCATTCAGGGAGAGAGCGGGACCGGCAAGGAACTTGTCGCACGAATGCTGCACTTCAACAGCTTACGCAAAGATCGTCCGCTGGTTCCTGTCAACTGCGGAGCTATTCCGGAAAGCCTGCTCGAATCCGAGTTGTTCGGCCACGAAAGGGGCGCGTTTACCGGCGCGGCCCACACGCGCATGGGGCGGTTCGAGTTGGCGCACGGCGGGACGGTCTTTCTCGATGAAATCGGCGAGATGAGTCTGGCGCTGCAAGTCAAGTTGCTGCGCGTTCTGCAAGAGCGGTCGTTCGAGCGGGTAGGGGGGACACGAACGATCAACGTGGATGTCCGAATTATCGCTGCCACCAATCAAGATCTAGAGTTGGCCGTGCAGGAGAAACGCTTTCGGCAGGACCTGTACTACCGCCTCAACGTCATCCCCATCACGATTCCACCGCTGAGGGAGCGACGGAGCGACATCCCGTTACTGGTCGATCATTTCCTTGCGATATTCAATCGCACCAAGCAGACGACTATCACAGGGTGTGATCCCGGTGCGATGACGCATCTTATGGAATATGCGTGGCCGGGGAACATCCGTGAGCTTGAAAACATGATCGAGCGCCTCGTGGTCCTGAAAAAGTCCGGATCCATCGGCGTGTCCGACCTCCCGGAACGTCTCCTTCAGCGCACGCCGGCGCCGGAAGAGCCCAAAGAACAATTCATTCGATTCAGCGACCAGGGCGTCAATCTGACGAAGGAACTCGAGCAGTTCGAAAATCGACTCATTGTCGAAGCGCTCCGCCAAGCCAACGGGATCACCAGCAAAGCGGCCCAGTTGCTCCAACTGAACCGCACGACGCTCGTCGAGAAATTAAAGCGCAAAGGATTCGATCCCAAGGTTCACGGTTATCCCATCCAGCACTGACGGTCACCAGCCGTTTCCTCTCAATCCCTGTCAATCGTTTGACCAGCACGGTGATTCCGTGTCGAACGGTTGACAGCCGTCACGTCACGGAACCGCTCGCGACATCGTTTTCTACCGCATTTCGAGCACGTTTTCTCCAACTGGCAGGGGCACAAAACTTGCTGACCCCTTCGTGTGCCTATGGGAATCATGACATTCATCTGGCGGTTGCTTGCCTGTCTGTCGACGCAGATTGTGCCGTTCTATATCGCCAATGCAACTGCCACTGCTACTCCGCCGGCGACACCCGCCTCCGCGAACGCCGCGCCGGCACGCCTTGTCACAACGCCCCAACCATCGTGGGGTGCAATGCCCGATGATGGGCCACGCTACGATCCGGCTCTGCAGGGGCAAGATGCGCTGCAATTCCAGGAGGCGCTTGCTGCATTCAAACGTGGGCAATACGTCACGGCGCGTGAAGGATTTAACGCGCTCGCTAAGCTTTACCCGCAAAGTTCGCTGGTCCCGACGACGTTGGCTTTCTTGGCCGACCTGACGGTGTTGGAGCAGCCGACCGGCCGTGGACGGACGGAGGCCATCAATCAATACCGCGTTCTCATTCGAACATATCCTAAGGATGCGAATGCCTCGCGTGCAGAATGGCGGATCGGCGATCTCTATGTCGAAATGGGATGGTTTCATGAAGCCAAAGCCGCGTATGAGCATGCCTTGTCGCGTGCCGCACAACGTCACGACGCCGACCGAGCCATGCTGGGGTTGGGGTTCACTTTCATCGCGCTGGGGAAATGGACGGAAGCGGAACAGACGTTCGACGCGATCCGCAAACGTACCACCGATGATCGTGTGCTTATGCGGACGACGCTGGGCCTCGCCAGCGCGTTACATTCCCAACATCGCAAGTGGGAGGCGCAGCCGCTGTACGAAATGCTACACCGGCGGTGGCCGGACTTCCTGCGAAAAGACCCCGATGGGCTGCTGCGATACGGAGATATTCTCTTTGACGCAAACCGGCCGCAGCAGGCCCGCGAAATCTATGCCCTCCTATACAACCTCTATCCCTCGCACAAGGATGCCGGCAACGCATTGGTTCGTCTTGGGGACAGTTGCCACCAGTTAGGCCTCCGGAGGCACGCTGAGCTGTTTTACCTCGCCGCACGGACGCAATACGCAGGCACTTCGGCCGAGGCGATCGCACGCATGCGGCTCGCAAAGATGGAACAAGAAATCGCCGTCTCGGCCGGAGAGGAACTCTTGAGGATGAAGGTCGGGGGCATAATCCGTGGCGCCGCCTCGTCCTATCTGGAGTCACCTGAACTCGAACATATTTACGAGGCCATTGCCGAGGAGCACGAGCATGACGTCCTCGGTAGCGAGGCGATGTTCCATTTGGCGGAGCATCATGAGCTGCGCGGTGATTGGATGGGCGCCACCCAGACTTATCAAGATGTCACCCGGCGGACCGGCCTGGTCCAGCGCGACCCATGGCCTCGCGCCGCCGGATTACGCCTGGTGACGATTCTGAAACCCTGGCTCGAAGCCGCGCTGAAAGCCCACGATGATTTCAATGTCGTTATGATGTTCCATCGGCACGGACAGGTCCCGGAACAATACTACGCGGGAACGGACCTCTTGTTGCAGGTCGCCGGCGCACATCGCCGCCTGGGGTTTGCCGCCGGGGCCGCACATTTGTACCAAACTTTGGTGCGCGATGTGAGAGCGGTGATCTTGCATGAAGTGGCCCTCATCGGTCTGGGCCTGAGCTATTTGGACCAACGGGATCCTGTGGCGGCGAGGAAAGTGTTCGAGCGTTTCCGCCTCCAGTATCCCCTGAGTCCATATTCCACGCTTGTCTTGCGCCAGTTGACGGCGGCGATGTTGCAGCAGGGAGATCGAGCGAGCGCTATTCGGCTGATGCGGCAGTGGCTGAAGCTCCACCCACGCGATCCTGAACGAGGCTGGATGCAGGTGGCGCTGGCGAGAACCCTGGCGGAAGATCGGAAAACCGAGGAAGCGGTTGCGGTATTTGAGGAGGCCTCCCGCAACCAAGTGTTACGCGCTCATAGCGACCTCCTCCTTTTTGCAGACCTCCTGACGACGCTCAAGAAACATCACCGGGCCGTGGACCTTTATCAGCGCGTACTGATCTCAAATCCGGAACCGGAGCAGGCCGAATGGGCGCGTCTGCAAATCGTCCGAAATCTGGCCACACAAAAACGGTATGGACCGGCGCGGGCCGTGCTGTTGCCCGGCGCGGGATCCGGCGATCCACTCCTGCATCGCGCGACGGCGGTCATTCAAACCAGCCTCCGCACGACCACCGAGAAAGAAGGAGGATGACGTTATGAGCGTGCACTCTGCGCCGGCAATCGCCGACACCGACTTGCTGCAGGAAGCCTTTCGCAGCTTCGATGACGCTGCGGCAACCCTGCAACATTCCTATCGTGCGCTGACGTGCCGGTTGGAGCAGTTGGACCTCGAACTCGCGGACCGCAACGATGCGCTCCGCCGGAACCTGCGCGTGAACGACGAATTGCGCGAGCATCTGACGGCGATTCTGGAATGTCTCTCGACCGGCATTCTCGTGACGGACGGGGAGGGAACGATCACACGCTGTAACCCGGCCAGCGAGCAGCTCCTTGGACTGACGCGTGACCGGATCGTGGGGCAGCCTTTGGCAACCTGCCTTCGGGAAGCGCATCTGGACGGTGACGGCTATCCTTTGTCCACCAAGACCGGCGCTGTTGTGACCCTGAGCCAGAAGGGGTTGCGGAATGCAGAGGGACACCCATCGGGAGGCCTCACGTTGATCCAGGACGTCACCACGGTCCGACAGCTCGAGGATCGCCTGCATCGCCGCAACCGCTTGGCAGCCATGGGGGAGATGGTCGGGCGAATCGCTCATGAAATTCGGAACCCGCTCGGCAGCATCGAGCTGTTTGCCTCGATGCTGCGTCGCGATTTGAAACACGAACCGGCACTGCGGAGTTACGCGGAGCATATCTCGTCGTCCGTCCAGCTTTTGAATCGTCTGCTGTCGAATCTCCTGCTCTATACCAAACCCGACTGTTCGCACGCAGAGTGGCACGAGACGGAAACGGTGATTCTCGACGCACTGACCCTCGCAGCCCATGCCATTGCCAAGGCCCGCATCGACATCCGCCTCCAGGTCGATCCAGCCGCATCGCTGATCTGGTGCGATGCAAGCCAATTGAAACAAACGCTCCTCAATCTGATCTTGAACAGCGTCCAAGCCATGCCCGGCGGCGGCACCCTGACTTTCTCTGCGACGCTGGGGGAGGAACGACCTCCGCTTGGGCCGAGCCTGCGTCTCTCCGTGGCGGACAGCGGTGTTGGAATCTCCCTCGCGCATCGCTCGCGGATATTCGATCCATTTTTCACGACCAAGGACGAAGGTACGGGGCTGGGATTGGCCATCGTTCATGCCATCGTCGAGGCCCATCGTGGAAGGATCGACGTCGACAGCACGCCCGGTCAGGGTACGACGTTCACGATGATATTTCCGTTGAACGGTTCCAAGTCATTGAGCGACTTCCAGCCGCCATCCGCCTCGCAACCAGGCACGGACCGGAGTAGGACCGCGAATCCTGTGAGTCTGCGCCTAAAAGAGGAGTTGACAGTATGAATGAGGGCGAACTCGTATCCCTGCCGCCCGACTCCGGGTCGGAGCGGAAGCAGATCCTCATTGCCGATGACGACCCTTCCATGAGAGCGGCGCTGGCCGAAACCGTCCGGCGCCTCGGCTACGATGTTCAGCTTTCCATGGACGGACAGGACGCCCTCGAACGAGCTGCCAAGACCAAACCCTGGCTTGTTCTGACCGATCTCAAGATGCCGCGTCTCGGAGGACTCGATCTCGTGAAAGACCTCAAACGACGGTCGCCCTCGACCGTTCTCGTCTTGATGACCGCCTACGGCACGGTCGAAACCGCCGTCGAGGCCATGAAGTACGGCGCCAGCGATTACCTTCTCAAACCCTTTTCGACCGACTTGCTCGAGCGTGTCATCGCAAATCTTCACAGCGCAACGCCCGACGACCCCCCTCAAGCCGGCTTCACCTCCGGAGAACAACGATCCATTCTTTCTCAAGACCCCGGCATGATCCGTCTGTTGAGCACCATCGAAGGAGTGGCGGCCAGTCAGGCCACAATCATGATCAGCGGAGAAAGCGGCACAGGTAAGGAACTCCTTGCCCGGTTCATTCATAGCCGCAGCCCGCGCGCCCATCGCCCGTTTATTGCCGTCAATTGCGCGGCGCTGCCGGATGGTCTGCTCGAAAGCGAACTCTTCGGGTACGAGCGCGGTGCGTTCACCGGTGCCGTCATGCGCAAGCAAGGGAAGTTCGAGATGGCTCATACCGGTACCCTGCTTCTGGACGAAATCAGTGAAATGAACCTGGGACTCCAGGCCAAGTTGCTCCGTGTCCTGCAGGAACGCGAGGTAGATCGGGTCGGGGGGCGGGAACCGGTGACCGTGAACATTCGCGTCATTGCCACGACGAATCGGTCGCTGTACCGGGAAGTCGAGGCGGGCCGATTCCGCGAAGACCTGTTTTACCGGCTCAACGTGTTTCCCGTCACAGTACCCCCGTTGCGAGAGCGATCCTCCGACATTCCGTTACTGGCGAGGCATTTCGCCAAGGCCACGGCCGCACGCAATGGCTTGCCCGCGCCGTCCATCTCGGATGCAGCGTTGGCCAGGCTCCACGAGCGTCCGTGGAAAGGGAATGTGCGCGAATTGGAAAACGTAATGGAGCGGGCCGTCCTGCTGGCGACAGGCGGCATGATCGCGCCGGAGCATGTATCCGAAGATACTGTTGCGCCGATTACGGTCCGGCCGGCTGAGGGTCAGACTTCTAGTGGAACCGGCAACGGCTCATTATGGGAAATGGAACGGGAATTGATTTTTCAGACCCTGGCGCGCACCAAAGACAATCGGACCCACGCAGCGAGAGAACTCGGCATCAGCATCCGTACGCTGCGCAATAAGCTTCGGGAGTACCGCCAGCACGAAGGACAGGTGATCGGCAGAGATTGATGGGCGTGGCCGGCAATTCTTGCCCGGGGTGGGCATTTTCGGGAAAAGCGAAAGGAGCGAGTGCTTGAATATCTTCGACAAAACGATGGGACTTATCGAGCGCACCCTCGATCTCCGGAGCATGCGTCAGCGCCTGATCGCCTCCAACATCGCCAATGAAGAAACGCCCGGCTACCGTGCCACCGACCTGCACTTCCAGGACGCCCTCTCGGCAGCCACTCGAGGCCGTCTGCCAGTCAATCTGGCCGTCACGCACGGACAGCATATCGGCCCACGCGGGGCGGGGATCCGGCAAGTGACTGGCCGCGTCGCCCAGGTTCCGGCCGGCGATCTGCCGCTCGATGCCAACTCGGTCAACATCGAGCTCGAACTTGCGAAACTGTCCGACAACGCCATGCAATACAACGGCGCCGCGACCATCATGGCCATCCGGCTACGCCAATTGCTGAGCGCGATTCGAGATGCGAGGTAAGTGAAGCGGATAGCAAACAGCGGATAGCGAACAGCGAATAGCGTAAGAGAGTTCTTGCTTCCAGCTATTTGCTGCCGGCTATTCGCTCATCAAGGAGGACCTTTATGGACATGACCGACAGCATTGCGGTTTCCGTCTCCGCGTTGGACGCCCAACGACGCCGGCTCAATGTTATCGCCAGCAATCTGGCTAACGCGCAATCGACACGAACCGAGAGCGGCGGACCCTATCGCCGTCGCGACGTCGTGTTCCAATCGTCTCCGGTCGGGAGTCATTTTCAGCAGGTTTTCCGGAAGATCGCCACGGGGCCCACTGCTCACGCCCTCGAAGGCGTCCGCGTCTCGCGGGTCATCGAGGATTCCAAACCGGGCCAGGTCGTTTACGATCCGCGTCATCCGGATGCGGATGCGAAGGGCTTCGTGCGGTTGCCGAACGTCAACGTGATGGAAGAAATGGTCAACATGATCGGGGCGTCCCGCTCGTACGAGGCGAATGTGCAGGCCATCAACGCGACCCGCGCGATGTGGAACCGCGCGCTCGAAATCGGGAGGTAGCCATGGACCCTGTCAGGATCGGTGTTTCCGCTATTCCTGCCGTCGGCAATTCGCCCGCCCCTTCAGCGGTCGGACACGCCGGCAGTGCGCACGAAAACGGTTTTCTGGACACTTTGAAAGATGCAATCACGCAGGTCAATGACATCCAGTTGCAGGCCAGCCACGCGGTCGATGAACTCATGACCGGCCGGACGCAGAATATTCACCAAACGATGGTCGCATTGCAGCAGGCGGATATCTCGTTCCAGCTCATGATGCAGATTCGCAATAAGCTGGTGGGCGCTTACGAAGAAATTCAACGGATGCAGATTTGACCATCCTGCTGAGAGACTCTGACAGCAAAGCTCCCTCTTAACGAAAGGGAACACCACCCATGTTCGAGCCGCTGAGTCGCTTCACGGTCAACCAACGTATGATCGTCCTGCTGGCCCTCGCCGGTTCGGTCGCCGGGTTGATTGCGATCGCCCTCTGGACGCAGCAGCCGGACATGCAGGTGCTCTTTTCGAACCTGTCCACCGAAGATGCCTCGTCGATCGTCGACAAGCTGAAAGAACTGAAAGTGCCGTACGAGATGAGCGGCGGCGGAACGACGGTTCTCGTCCCGAGCGCACAGGTCCACGACCTCCGGCTCCAGTTGGCGGGACAGGGCCTTCCGCACGGCGGCGGGATCGGCTTCGAGATTTTCGACCGCTCGACCCTGGGCATGTCGGAGTTCGTCCAAAAGCTCAATTACCGTCGTGCCCTCCAAGGCGAGCTGGCGCGCACGGTGGCGCAGATGCCGGGTGTCGAGCGAGCGCGCGTGCATCTTGCGATTCCCGAACGGCGGCTCTTCAGCACGGAACACGATCGCCCGCGGGCGTCGGTGGTGGTGTCGCTCCATAACGGCCAATTGCTGAGCAAGGGACAAGTGCAGGGCATCGTGCATTTAGTGGCGAGTAGCGTCGAAGGGCTCCAGGCTCGCGATGTCACCATAGTGGACGGGCAAGGGCGTCTCTTGTCGAGTACCGCGGCCGATGACTCGACGGGCCTCACCGGTTCACAACTCGAGTACCAGCAAACGTTGGAGAAAGATACCGAGACGCGCATCCAGACGATGCTGGAACGGATCGTCGGCGCCAACAAGGCCGTCGTCCGCGTATCCAGCGTGCTGGACTTCCGAAAGGTTGAAACGACGGAAGAACGGTTCGACCCCAACGGCCAGGTCGTCCGCAGCGAGCAGCGAGGGCAGGAAAAGTCGAGCGGCGTCAACGGTGCCTCCGGCGGTGTACCTGGTGTGCAGTCGAACGTGCCCCCTGGAACGGAACAGGAGGCTGCGCAAACGAGCTCGAGCGCCAGCCAGACCAAGAACGAGACCGTGAACTATGAAATCAGCCGCACCGTGTCGCGAATCGTGGAACCGACCGGCACCATCAAGAAGCTGTCCGTGGCCGTGTTGGTGGACGGAACCTACGAGGTTGCCAAGCCCGCGGAAGGTGACAAGACGACTACGGGCGAATCGACGAGGAAATATATCCCGCGGTCCGCAGAAGAAATGACTCGGATCGAAGAGATCGTCAAGAAAGCGATGGGTTATTCGGCCGAACGGCAGGATCAGGTGGAGGTGGTCAACATCCAGTTCGGCTTCGGCGAAGAGAGTCAGCCGACTGGTACGGAAACAGTCGCTGAGCCTCAGAAACTCTGGGCTCCCTATGTCCGGTACGGCGTCGGCGGGCTGTTGTTCTTACTCCTCTTGTTCTTCGTGGTGCGTCCGCTGTTAACCATGTTGGCGGCGTCCCCGACTTCGAGCGCATCCGCCGAGACACTGTCGTTGCCGGCCTCGGTCAGTCAAGTCGAAGCGTCTTTGGGAGGAAAGCCACGGGCGCAGATCGTCGACATGGCGCGGGGGAATCCTGATGCGACCGCCGTCGTCGTCAAGCAATGGCTCAAGAGTAACGCGTGAGGGTTATGCACGATGACCAAAGAACTGTCCGGGGAACAAAAAGCCGCCATCCTGTTGCGTGCCATCGGCGAAGACGCGGCCGCGCAAGTCATGAAGTGTTTGGACCCCGCAGAGATCAGAAAATTGGGGTCTTACATGAAAGACACCGCCAACATCTCGAAAGATGAAGAGGACGTAGTCATCGCAGAGTTCGACAAGGAAAACGCGCGGGGCGAAACCCAGTTTGAAGGCAAGGAATATATCAAGAATATTCTCATCAAAGCCTTGGGCGTCGAAAAAGCGGCGCCTCTCCTCGAATCCATTAATACCAAAACCTATCCGGGCATCGATGCGTTGAAGTGGATCGACGCCAAGACCGTGGTGCAGATGCTCAAGGTCGAACATCCGCAAACGATCGCCGTCGTCTTGGCCCACTTGGAATCGGATCAAGCGGGCCAAGTGCTGGCGGGGCTGCCCGATACCTTGCGCGCCGACGTGGCCATGCGCCTCGCCACGATAGAGGAGGTTCATCCTGACGTGCTCGAGGAATTGAGCAATTCGCTCCAGCAGATCCTCACAGCTAATACGGGATCACGACCGTCGAGCGTCGGAGGGACCGAAGTAATCGCCGATATTCTGACTCGACTCGACAAGGCGGTCGAGAGCGGCATCATGACCAAGATTTCCGAACGCAACCAGACGTTGGCGGACAACATTCGTGCTCTGATGTTCGTCTTCGACGACCTAATCAAGCTGGATGATCGCGCGATGCAGGAACTTATGAAAGAGATCAGCAAGGAAGATCTTCCCATTGCGTTGCGAGGGGCCAGCCAGGATGTCAGGGACAAGTTTTTCAAAAATATGTCCAGCCGGGCCGCCGAGATGCTCAAGGAGGATATGGAGACCCGCGGGCCGGTCAAGATCAGCGACGTTCAGAAGACCCAACAAAACATCCTCAAAGTGTGCCGCAAGCTCGAAGAGGAAGGGCGCATCGTGATAGGCGGCGGAGGAGAAACGCTGGTCTAAATGTCGATGGCCACAAATGTCCGAGATCCCAGCACAAATGCTCTGCGAACGGCACCCCGCGACGCGGCCCTGGAATCCATCCTGGTCGTGGACGATGAAGAATCGCTGCGCGACCTGCTTTCGACGATTCTCGGCGGCGAGGGGTACCAGGTTGCCGTCGCCGCGACGGGCGAGGATGCGCTGCGGCACTTGAAGGCCCATCCGGTCGATCTCCTCATCGCCGACATCAAGCTTCCCGACACGGACGGCATCACGCTGATCCGGCGAGCTTTTGAGATCGACGCCAAGCTCTTGGCGATCGCGATCACCGGCCACGGGAGCGTGGACTTGGCCGTCAACGCAATGAAGGCCGGCGCGTCGGATTTTCTCACGAAGCCCTTCCAGCCCGAGCTTGTGTCCCTGACCGTCAAACGTCTGGCCGATCTTCGACGGCTTCAACAGGAGAATACGGTATTGAAACATTCGCTTATCCGATCAGGGAGCGTCCGCGTCAACGCCGTCGCCCTTGCCGACTTCGCCAATGGCGGGCGAGTGGAGGGGCCCGACGGCTTGACGGAGTTTGAGCGGGGACTCGCCGAAGGGGAACGGCGCGTTGTCCAACGCGACGGCGCGGCGCGTGAGCGAGCGCGCACCTTGTTGACGACCCTGGCGCAGCGTCTCGAAGAGGCATGGAAAAACCTCCACGTTTCGGTGGAAGGGGAAGTGAACGCGCTCGCGTTCGCCATTGCCGAGAAGGTTTTGCGACAGGCGGCAGAAGAGAAACGCGACGCCGTGCTCGACCAGGTGCGAGCCGCGCTGGCCCATGTGCACGACAGCGGGATCGTGCACATCCGCGCCCATCCGTCTGATATCCCGATCTTGGAGTCCGCACGCGACTGTTTGGGAAAGAACTGCGAGCGTGCGGTGACGTTCGTTTTGGCGGGTGATCCGAACGTCTCTCCGGGCGGCTGTCTCGTCCAAACCGCCAGCCGGTTGGTGGACGCCACCTTGGAAGCGCAACTGTTACGGCTAGGAGACGCGATTCGACGAAGGGAACGCCGTGAAATCCGTTGACCTGTTGGAAGGTATCGATCCGCTTGTCGTGCATGGCCGGGTGTCCCAGGCGGTCGGCATCGTGATTGAAGGCTACGGACCGGTCACCTCGGTCGGAGAAGTCTGCGACATCACCAGAGAGGACGGGCAGGGCACGGTGTTGGCGGAAGTCGTCGGATTCCGAGGAGAACGGGTGCTCCTCATGCCGCTCGGCGAGATGCAGGGGATCGGACCGGGCAGTCGCCTTCTGATGAAAGGACAAGCCGCTGCCGTTCCTGTCGGGTCTCAACTCTTGGGGAGGATTGTGAACGGACTGGGAGAACCCATGGACGGCCGCGGTGCCGTGGCTGCCGAGACGACGTATCCTCTCCACGCACCGCCTCCCGATCCCTTGCGACGCGCCCGGATTACCCGTCCGCTTGATCTTGGCGTGCGAGCCTTGAATGCCCTGCTTTCATGCGGTATCGGCCAGAAACTCGGCATCTTCGCCACCTCGGGTGTCGGGAAGAGCGTGCTGCTGGGGATGATCAGCCGCTACACCTCGGCCGACGTCAATGTCATCGCTCTTGTCGGTGAGCGTGGTCGTGAGGTCAAGGAGTTTCTCGAACGCGATCTCACGCCTGCCGCGCTCCAACGATCCGTCGTTGTCGTTGCAACATCGGATCAGCCGCCGCTTATCCGCATCCGTGGCGCCCTGCTGGCTACCGCCATCGCCGAGTACTTCCGGGATTGCGGTCAGCAGGTATTGCTCATGATGGATTCCTTGACCCGCCTGGCCTACGGGCAGCGCGAGATCGGCCTGGCCATCGGCGAACCTCCGACGACGAAGGGGTATACGCCGTCCGTCTTTACGCTTTTGCCGAAATTGCTGGAGCGAGTGGGCACCTGCCAAGGTGCCGGATCGATCACCGGCCTGTACACGGTCTTGGTGGACGGCGACGAACTCTCCGATCCGATTGCAGAAACAGCACGCTCGATCCTGGACGGCCATATCGTGCTCTCTCGCGAACTCGCTGCTCGCAGCCACTTCCCGGCGATCGACATTTTGCAGAGCGCCAGCCGAGTCATGCGCGATATCGTGACCCCGGCTCATTATGCGGCGGCGAGACGGATCGTGGAGTTGTCGGCGGTGTATCGGCGATCGGAAGACCTGATCACCCTCGGCGCATACAAGCCCGGCGCCAACAAAGATCTGGACCGCGCGGTGGCTGCACAAGACGCAATCATGGCATTCCTCCGGCAAGATCTCGATACGCGGGACGATTGGGCGCACTCAATTGACGCGCTCCTGAAGCTCGAACAGGCAACCAGATGAACCTCACCGTCCTCCGAACGTACCGGGCGCAATTGGAAGACCGGCTTCAAGCTGAATTGGCTCAACTGACCGAATCGCTGCACGAGACCGAAACCAGACGGGTGCAGCTCGAAGCCGAGGCGGACGCGAAGGCGCAGGCCTACCTACGGAAGAGCCAAGCCGGGATGACTCCGGGAGAAGCCGAAGATCACTATGCCGCGATGGACGTCCTGGCCGGGCTGATCGCGCAAGCGCGGCAGCAAGAAGCACACATTCAAGCCGTACGGAAGCAGAAGCAGGCGGATGTGCTCGATGCGGCACGCGAACGCAAGAAGTTGGATATTCTGGCAGACCGGCAACAACAGGAACGCCGGCTCCGGCAGGAACGTCAGGTCCAACGACTCCTGGACGAGGTCGCCGGCCGGCGTGCGAGGCGCGATCAGGATTGACCATGACCCCACGACGCCAACAGCCGCGCCCCGTGTTATCTCCTGTGCCGGTACCGCTGCGGGCAAACTCTACGTTCCGCCCTATTGTCCTTGGCGCCGTCCTCTCGCTTTCTCTGCTCGGCTCGTGGGGACTCGGACTGCTCGTCCAAGCTTCATCGCCTTCGGGTCAGGCTGCGCCAGCATCGCTTACTCCGGCCTCCGCACCACCGGCTCAGCCGCCCGACGCCACCGTGAAAAGCGTGGCTGCCGGTATCGATCCCTTGGCGCCTTCTTCCGATCCCAAGGCCAAAGCGCAGCCCGCCAGTGCCGGCGCTTCAGAAGCGAACCAACACGCCGTTCAGGGACCGGCCGTCGATATTCCGCAAGAAGTCATCGAGATGTTGGATTTGCGAAAACACGATCTCGATAAACGCGAAGAAGCCGTCCGTGTGTCGGAAGAGCGGCTCACCCTCTTGAAGGCCGAGCTCGAACAGATTTTGACGAAGGTGGAGGAAGCGGAGAAGAAACACAAGGATGTCAAGGACAAACAAGACAAGACTGTTGCGGACCAGAAAGCCAAAGCGGAACAAAAAGCCGCCGACGTGCGGAACCAGCACCAGGCCCAACTCATTAAGATCTTCGAGAGCATGCCGCCGGAAGAAGCAGCCGCCAGGCTCGAGAAAATGCCGGACCGCAAAGCAGTCGAAGTTCTACGGCTTCTCAAAGGGAAGACCGCCGGCGCGATTTTATCTTCCGTCAAGGTCGAGCGTGCCGCAAGACTCACGGAACAGTTGCTCGCGACTCCTTGATTACCCTCACGTGCACAGTCCGCGGGAAAGTTTTGCCTTAGCGTCCTGCAACTTTTTCCGATTCCTGCCGGCAACTCTCTTCTGATTCGTCAAAATACCGCGCCATTTGCATCCGCGATGTTCTCCTTCACATGGCACATCCCTTGAATACTTCCACAGCGAATGATGAGTTGGCGATTGTCCTGAACGGGCGTGCGCGACATGCAATTTACAGCCATACTTCCCAATCTTGTGAACGGCAAGGCAGCAGACGCCTCGGTAGCTTCAGGCCCGTCCGATCCTCGTCAACATTCCTCCGCGTCGGGATCCTCAGTGAACGGGTTTCTCACGGTCTTCCACGAAGCCCACACCATGAGCCCCTGCTGTCCCGGTGTTGGTGCGGCGGAAGACGCATCCTCGGAAAGCATGGGCATGGATTCGGAAAACCTCGCCCATTCCATGCCTCCACTCTTACTGGGTCTTGCCGGTACGCTGCTCTCAGCAACTCAATCCGTCTCGCCCCTCACTCCGAATGAATCCGTCGCATCCGCGTCTGTCGGCGAGGAATCCGTTTCAACCACCGCGCTTGCTGCGATGGCGCAAGTCGCTTCTTCGACAGGGCATGAACAGGGAATCACACAGAGTCAGACGGCAGCAATTGCGACGTTCTCTGATGATGAAACAGAGACACCCCTCCCCCCGACTGTGTCCCAAGCGATATTGACCTCACATGCGGCCGTGCCTGATGAGGCAGAACAAACGAATCTTGTTGCGCCCACCGCGAGCGGGATAGCAGCCACGCACGAAGAACCCGGTACGTTTCTCAGCAATGAATCCTCATCCAATGAACCCGTGCTCTCTTCCTCTACTACGGAGTTACGCTCCATGGCGAACGCCGGACAGCCGCCCATGTCCACGGATGAACAACTTGTTCCATCACCTACTGCACGGCCTCCCGTGAATGCTGACATCCAAGAGGTAGGGGAGAAGGTGCCAGGGACGGACTTGGACGGGAGATTGACGGTTCACCAGACTGCCGCGACCCGTGCCGACCGTGCTGCATCCCGCAATGCCGATGGCAACGACCAGCCCCCGGTTGAGGAGAGGGTATCGCCTACGGGCCGGCTGTCCGATTCGTCGTCCGGCCGGCCTTCTTTCTCGGTCCAGGCCGGTCGTTCTTATAGAGAGACAGAGCAAGACTCGACTCGATCGTTTCAGCAGGGATCATCCTCGCTCACGCAAGGCGATCCACACCAAGTCCATCACATCTCCGCCACCTCCCAGTTCAATATTCCGGTGATCGCAGCGGGACACACGGCGAATGATGAGCCGGCGCCATCTGCCGATCAGGCGACTCCGGTTCTCTCGGACGCCGGAGCACGCGCGGTACGCCTCGATCGCGAAGCATCGACCGCGCCTCCCGTGCAGTCCGTCCATGTCGATATGCCTTCCGCAGATCTCGGTCAACTCCGTGTGCGGATTGTCCTGTCTGACCAGACCGTCCACACACACGTGAGAACCGACAGCCCGGAACTGGGCCACTTGTTAGCGAGCCGGCAAGACCAACTCGGCGCTCAGTTGTCTGCCTCAGGGTTGGAAATGGGTCACTTTCGAGTCCAAGTCGACCGGCAAGGAGCAAACCATTCCGGGCAGGAGTGGTTGTCTCGCGCCTACGATGACGCGTTTCAACGGCACCAAGGCCATCGTCAGCAGGATCGACCGCCGGACTCCCCGGTCCCCTCGTGGGAACGTACCGGGGTGCTTAGTTTGTTCGCCTAACGTCCGAATCGAAGGAGACGTGCTTTATGGCCAGCGTGAGCGGAATTACCTCCTCCACTCCGCCGACGGCAGATACCGCTCTGAAGCCCAGAGAGCTGGGGCAGGACGATTTCTTGCGATTGCTCGTCACTCAGCTCAAGAACCAAGACCCCTTGAAGCCGGTGGAGAACGCCGCGTTCATCGCGGAGTTGGCGCAGTTCAGCCAGCTTGAGCAGAGCGCGAAACAGGTCAAGTTGCTTGAACAGAGCATCGACTCACAGACTGCCGCACTTCAGTTCTCCATGCTCCCGCTGGTCGGGCGTGAGGTTCGCATCAACGGCGCCGTGCTGCAATTTACTGCCGCTCCTGTTTCGATGCGTTATGCGCTGGAGCGAGATGCGGCATCGGTCAGTGTGGCGGTGTTAAACGAAGCGAACCAGCCGGTTCGCACCATGACGCTCGGCCCTCAGGCCGCGGGAGAGCAGCAAGCGGATTGGGACGGGCGTGATCAAAACGGGAACCTTGTCCTGCCAGGGACCTACACGTTTACCGTATCGGCGCTCGACGCGCGTGGAGCTCAAGTAGGGGCGGCGTCGACATCCGTGGTAAAGGTTACCGGCGTTCGGCTCGAGAACGGGCAACCCAAACTGCTCGTTGGGAACCTGGTGATCGATCCCGGTACCGTTATAGAATTTCGTTAATGATGATGACCGACATGTAAGGAGGATGAACCATGGGTATTTTGTCTTCGTTATTTGCCGGGGTCAGCGGGTTGAATGCCAACGGCACCGCGCTCTCCGTCATCGGAAACAACATTGCGAATCTCAGCACGGTCGGTTTTAAGGGAAGCAAGGCGACATTTGCCGACTTGATCAGCTCATCTATCTCCGGCGGATCGGGCGCGGTTCAGACCGGGATCGGTGTGGCGTTGACCTCGGTGCAAGGAAATTTCTCCCAGGGGTCGCTCGCCACCTCATCGAACGTGCTGGATCTGGCCATCGACGGGAACGGTTTCTTCATCGTCAAGGACGCGCAGGGCGGCACCTTCTATTCGCGCGCCGGTTTGTTCCGACTTGACAAGAACAATAACGTGGTGGACCCGACCGGCTTCAAACTGCAAGGGTTCCTGGCCGACACCGCCGGCACCATTACCGGGACGATCGGCGACATTGCGCTCCCATCCACCACGGCGTCCCCCAAGGCCACCACGACGGCGCTGGTCGCCGCGAACCTGAACTCATCGACTACACAAACCGGTGTCCGCGCGAATGTGGTCGGTTCTGCCGCATCGACCACCACCACAGGGGCCGGGAATAACTCCTTTACGATCAACCTGAACGGCGACGGGGTCCGGACTGTGACGGTGGCGAACGGGCTCACCGGGTCCGCTTTGGCCACCGCCATTCAAAATGCGGTCCGGGCGTTGACTCCGACCAACTCTTTCCTTGCGGCAGCGTATTCGGGATTCACGGCCACCGTGAACTCCTCCAATATATTTACGTTCACATCGGGCATCACGGGTACTGCCAATGACTCCCTCTCCAATACCGGCACCGTCGTGGTGGCAGCCAACGGTGGAGACACCTTGGCTGCGAATTTGAACATGCTCACCGGGACGTCTACGGCGGGAACAGACTTCCTGCTTTCCAACCCGACCGGCACTACCGACTTTTCCACTTCGATGACCGTGTACGATTCGCTGGGGAACAGTCATCTGCTGACCACCTATTTCACCAAGATCGGGGCGAACAGTTGGAACTACAACATTGTGGCGCCGACGACGGATATTGTGACCGCCAACTATCACTCCAGCAATATCGACACGACGCTTGGGATCGTGAGGGTCGGTTCCGGCACCTTGACATTCGGGACAAACGGGACGTTGGACCGGGAAAGTGTCGTGAAGCGTTTCGATACCGGCACGGCGGCCGGAGCGGTCGGCACCACGGCCGGCCAGATCCAAGTCGATTTCAACGGCGCCACGCAGGATCAACTCATCGTCATGAATTTCGGGACCAGCGTGACCACGGACGGCGGAGCGGGGCTGGATGGGACGACGCAGTTCGGGTCTACTTCCGCTCTGGTCCAACAGACGCAAGACGGGTTTGCGGCCGGGGCGCTTCAGGCCTTCTCGGTGGATACGAACGGCATCGTCAGCGGGCGATTCTCCAACGGTCAACTCCGGGCATTGGCCCAGGTCGTACTGGCACGATTCCCGGACCCCATCGGCCTCACGCGGACCGGCAAGAACACCTTCACGCAGTCCGGCACTTCCGGCCAGCCGGTGACCGGGATGCCCGACAGCGCCGGCCTCGGCCGCGTTCTGTCCAACTCGCTGGAACTTTCGAATGTGGACCTGGGCGAAAGCTTTATCGACATGATCGCGGCTCAGCGCGGCTTCCAGGCCAATTCTCGTGTGATCACGACTTCGGACGAGATTCTCCAGGAACTCGTCAATCTCAAGCGGTAGACAAGACAAAAGCAAGGCTAGCCTCTAGCCTAGTGCCTGGCTTCACGCCGCACCTTCACTCCTTCCTTCAGAAGTCTGACGCGTCAGTGTTCTGACGCCGTCAAATGACTGGCGTGCCTACCGTCGGATCGGGCGGACCCGCCAGGCGAAAATCGCGTGCAGGCCGCCTGGTGGCGCGCCAAATCACATGATGCGCACAGCCATGCAGCAGCACTTCAATGGCATATGCATTGCACACTGCAATGGCCTCGCTAACGGTTCATTCCGAGGAGGTAAGCATGGGGGACGCGACCGAAGAAAAAGCACCGGCGGCAGTTCCGGCTCCACCGGGAATGCCTATGAAAATGATCATCATCGTGGGAGGCGTTGCCTTGCTGATGGGACTGGGGGGCGCCTTTGCCATGTTGAAACTGGCCGGCGGAGGCGGTCATGGCGGCGGCGAAGATCAAAAAACCGAAGCAGCTTCGCCAAAACAAGGAGGAGGCCATGGGGAATCGGCTCCTAAACCGGCGTCCGGTGCCCACGCGCCGGGCGCGATTTTCGACTTGGATCCCTTTATCGTGAACCTCGCGGACGCGCCTGAAATCCGCTACCTCAAACTCACCGTGAAACTGGAAGTGGATGGTGCAGATCCGGCCACCGAACTCGGCCCGCGAGTCCCCCAAATCCGCGATACCATCCTGGTTTTGCTGACCAGTAAGGATTCGGCGACGGTCAAGAGCCCGCAAGGCAAGTTCCAACTTCGCGATGAGATCACCCAGCGGATCAACAGCCTACTCTCTCGTCCCGTGATCCGGACCGCCTACTTCACGGAGTTCGTGGTTCAGTAGAAAGCCGGCGGTCGCACACACGATGGAAAAAATTCTGTCCCAGGAAGAAGTCGATGCATTGCTCAAGGGGGTCGTATCCGGAGACGTGGTTACGACTCCGAAAGAGGAAGAGAGCGGAGGGACCAAGAAATACGATCTGCTCAATCAGGAGCGCATCATCCGCGGGAGGATGCCGACGCTGGAGATGATCAATGACCGGTTCATCCGTCGCCAATCCGTGTCGTGGACCGGCGCCTTGCGCGAGCAAATCGATTTCCTGATCGTCGGCACCCAGATCATCAAATTCGGCGAGTTCCTCAAGAAAGTCCCGCTTCCGTCTTCGTTGAACGTCTTCCACATGGAACCGCTCCGAGGCAGCGGCCTCTTCGTGATGGACGCCTTTCTCGTCTATCTGATCGTGGACTACTTCTTCGGAGGCAAAGGCCAAACCCATGTGAAGCCGGAAGGGAGGGATTTCACGCCGATCCAGCTCCGGATGATCAAGAAGCTCGTCACCCAAGCCTTCACCGATCTGGAATTCGCCTGGCAGTCGCTCATGACCGTGAAGATCCAACACGTGCGCTCCGAGAGCAATCCGCAATTCGCCATGATCGTCACGGCTTCGGAAATCGTCGTGGTCGTGACGTTGCAGGTGATTCTCGGCGAAACCACCCGCGACCTCTTCCTCGTGTATCCCTATTCGATGCTGGAACCCATCAAGGAAAAACTCTATTCCGGTCTCGTGTCCGACCAGGTGGAACAGGATGGGAACTGGGGGGCACGGTTCCGAGACCGTTTGCAGGACTGTCCGCTCACGCTCACCGTCCGGCTCGGGACGGCCACGGTCAAGGTGCTGGACGTCCTCAACTTCACGCCCGGCGACGTGCTGGTGCTCGATCAACGACCGGACGATCCCATGGAGTGTTTTGTCGAAGGCTATCGCAAATTTCTCGGCACGTCCGGCGTGTTCAAAGGGAACCACGCCTGTCGGATCACGAAGGTATTGAACTGAGAGCCTGAGCCGACACAAGGAGCATGTCCTATGGCCAACGTCGAGGTCAGTCCCCCGCCGGGTGATGCCACCACCGCCGGCCCCCCAGCAGCACAACCGGCGGCCTTTCCGCCGGTGGATAAGTCGGGCGCGGTCCCGTCCGCCAATAACCTGGAGTTCATCCTCGACATCCCGATGCAGGTCACGGTGCAGGTTGGGTCCGCTCGCATGCAGATCCGCGACTTGCTCCAGCTCGGGCAGGGCTCGGTGATCGAACTGGAGAAGCTCGCCGGCGAACCGATGGAAGTCTTGGTCAATAACAAGCTCGTCGCCAAAGGGGAAGTGGTCGTCGTGAACGAGAAGTTCGGGATTCGCCTTACCGATGTCGTAAGCGCAGCACAACGCATTCAACAGTTGGGATAGGAGCGGACTCGTAATGGACCTGTGGGAAAGCGTGATCAGAATGGCGTCGGCCCTCGCCATCGTCCTGGCCTTGATGATGATTCTTGTCGCGGTAGCCAAGCGCGTGTTGGGCGCTCGGCTCCTGGCTCCCGCCGGGGCCCCGCTCGTGCGGATCTTGGGGAGCGGGTATCTCGGCCCTCGCAAGAGCGTTGCGCTGGTGTCTGTGGCCGGTGAACTGCTGATCCTTGGGACGACCCAGACCGAACTGATCCCGTTGGGTCACATCACCGACCCCGAGCAGATCCGCCTAGTTCTGGGAGGCAGGGACGGACAGGTTAAGGCTGAGACTCAAGCTGCAAGCGAGGAACTGAGGTTGGCACGCAATACGGAACATGATCAATCATGACCCGCACCTCGACTTTCATCCTGACCCTGGTCGTAACATCGGCCTTGACCGCGAGCTTGGCAGCGGCCGCCGAGGGCCCGTCCATCACGATCGACCTGGGACGTGGAACGGGAACCGGACAAACCGCGGTCGTGGTTCAGATCCTGGCGCTGCTGACGGTCCTGTCGCTCGCGCCGGCCTTCTTTATCATGGTCACCTCCTTCACGAGAATCGTGATCGTGCTGTCGTTTCTCCGTCAGGCCCTCGGCACCCAACAGGTTCCCCCCAATCAAGTGTTGATCAGCCTGGCTCTGTTTCTGACCGTCTTCGTCATGGCTCCGGTCGGTCAGGCCGTTTACACGGACGCCCTGCACCCGCTGTTTGCCGAGCAGATCGGTCACGAAGACGCCTGGAACCGGGGGATCGTCCCCATTCGCTCCTTCATGTTCAGGCAGGTGCGCGAGAAGGATTTGGAGCTGTTCCTGGACCTGGCGAAGATGCCGGTGAAACCGACGAGCGTCGAGCAAGTACCGACGCACGTGATTATCCCGGCCTTCATCCTCAGCGAGTTGCGCGTGGCCTTTCAGATCGGTTTTCTGATCTATATCCCTTTTTTGATCGTGGATATGGTCGTGGCCAGCGTGTTGATGTCGATGGGCATGATGCTGCTACCGCCGGTCGTCATCTCCCTGCCGTTCAAGCTGATTTTGTTCGTTTTGGCCGACGGCTGGTATTTGATCGTGGGCTCGCTGGTGAAAAGCTTTCAGTGACGCGAAGCTGTCAGCGTTGAGCGATCAGCGTTTAGCGTCAAGACTGACTGCTGATGGCTGATAGCTGATGGCCAAGGAGAAGGGATGACGCCCGACATGGTAGCGGAGATCGGACGGCAAGCGCTGGAAACCACACTGTTGGTGTCTGCTCCGATGCTGGGGTTGAGCCTCGTGGTGGGTTTGTTGGTGAGCCTCTTCCAGGCGATGACGCAGATCAACGAAGCGACGTTGACGTTCGTGCCCAAGATGTTGGCAGTGTTCGTCGCCACCCTGCTGTTTTTCCCCTGGATGTTGGGGGTGCTGGTGACCTTCATGACGAATTTGTTGACGAACATTCCTTACTATGTGCGGGCTTCCTAGCCCACTGGGGATGACACGAGCGCGTACATGAGTCAGAGCATTCAAGTTGCCATCCCGCATTTTCAATCGGCCCTGATCGTGATGTTTCGAGTGGCCGGCATGCTGGCTGCCTTGCCGGTCCTGGGCAGCCGGGTTATGCCGCTCCAGATCAAAGTCGGACTGGTGATCATGCTGGGGCTGGTGTTGACGCCGTTTCTGCCTCCCATGGCCATCCCGCAAAACATCTTGTTGCTCGGAGCAGGGATCGCGAACGAAGTCATGATCGGACTGATCATCGGTCTCGCCGTGCGACTGTTCTTTGCGGCTCTCGAATTAGCCGGCGAGCTGATGGGCATCCAAATGGGCTTCAGCGTCGCGCACTTGATCGACCCCCATACGTTTCAACAAACGCCTCTTGTGGGGAGCTATCAGACGATTCTGGCCTCGCTGACGTTTTTGTCGCTCAATGCACACTATCTTGTGGTCCGCGCCGTTGCAACGAGCTTCGATATTATTCCTCCCTTCAGAGCGTACCTGTCCGCAGGGCTGGCGGACGACATTTTACACCTGGCTCAACACATGTTCGTGGTGGCGATGAAATTGGCCGCGCCCGTACTCGCCACGATTTTGATCATCAATGTGATGATGGGAATTCTCGGACGCACGGTGACACAGCTCAATGTGTTCATCATGAGCTTTCCCCTCACCATCGCCGCCGGGCTCTTTGTGATGGGTCTGGCGCTTCCGTATTCGATCGACCTGTACGAATCGGAATTCATTCGACTGGACGAGACCTTGCAAGGACTCTTGCGGATGTTAGGTCATGGCTGATCGCGACCTGAATCGTACCGAACAAGCGTCTGCGAAACGAAAGGAACAGGCGAGAGCGCGTGGACAGGTCGCGGTCAGCCGGGACGTTTCCACGGCCGCCGTGTTGCTGGGTGGATTCGGACTGCTGTACTTCCTGACGCATGCGGCGATGACGAAACTAGGCGCTCTCATCAAGGAGTGGCTGATCTCCGCAGCCGATGCCGGCGTTCGGTCCCGGCTGACGGTCGATCATGTACACGAGATCGTGACGAAGGCAGGGTCGGACCTGTTGTTCCTGCTTCTTCCGCTCGTGGCCGGCATTGCGGTGCTCGGTGTGGGGTCTACGGTGGCCCAGACGGGGTTCATCTGGAAAACGGAGGGTCTCGGATTCGATCTCGGCCGTCTGAATCCTTGGCCGGGCTTACAGCGCATCGCTTCGCTCCGTTCCCTCGCTGAGCTGAGCAAAGCGGTTCTGAAAGTCTTGTTCATCGGCGCGGCCGGCTTTTATGCCGTGCGGAACGACGTTGCAATCCTTCCCGAGCTGGTGCAGTACCCGCTGGATGGCATCCTCTCAACGCTCGGGTGGCTCATCATTAAAACCGCGCTGTCCATTTCCATCGCGGTCGCCTTCGTTGCCGCGCTCGACTACGGATATCAGCGATTCGAGTGGGAGCGAAACCTGCGTATGTCGCGCGAAGAGGTGAAAGAGGAGCACCGCGAGGCCGAGGGCGATCCGCACATCCGTTCGCGCATCCGCAGTCTGCAACGCGATATGGCGCGCAAACGCATGTTGGCCGATGTGAAGAAGGCCGACGTCGTGGTGACCAACCCCGATCACCTCGCCGTGGCGTTGAAATACGACCAGTTCCGCATGGCTGCCCCCGTCGTCGTGGCGAAAGGCGCCGGATACGTGGCGGAGCGGATCAAGGAGATCGCCCGAGAGCACGGGGTCATGGTCGTCGAGAACAAATTCGTCGCCCGTACCCTCTATAAATTGGTGGAGGTCGGCCGCGAGATTCCCTCCGATCTATATCGCGCCGTGGCCGAGATCTTGGCCTTTGTCTATCGGGTGCGCGGCAAGGTTCCTGTTCGGTAATTGAACATCGAGAGCCGATCAATGAGCGGCGAGACACAAGCGGCTTCGCAGACATCCCTGGTCAAGCATCCGGATATCCTCATGTCCGTGGGTGTCGTGGCCACCCTCATGGTCATGCTGCTGCCCTTACCCAGGTTTCTGCTCGATTTGCTGCTGAGTTTCAACATCACTCTGTCCATCATGATTCTGCTTGTGGGACTGCAAGTCAGGCGGCCGCTCGAATTCTCCGTCTTCCCCTCCATCCTGTTGATGATCACGCTGCTCCGTCTCTCCTTGAACATCGCCTCAACCCGGTTGATCTTGCTCCACGGCAACGAGGGGGTCATGGCCGCAGGAGAGGTGATCCGCGCCTTCGGGAATTTCGTCGTCGGGGGGAATTACACCGTCGGCCTGGTCGTATTCACGATCCTGGTCATCATCAATTTCGTCGTCGTGACGAAAGGCGCGGGACGGGTCGCGGAAGTGGCCGCGCGTTTTACCTTGGATGCCATGCCCGGGAAGCAGATGAGCATCGACGCCGATCTGAACGCGGGCATCATCAACGAAGCGGAGGCCAGGCGGCGCCGGAAACTCATTGCCGAGGAGGCGGACTTCTACGGTGCGATGGACGGCGCCAGCAAGTTCGTGCGGGGAGATGCGATCGCCGCAGTGGTGATCATTCTCGTGAATATCTTGGGCGGCTTGACCATCGGCGTCTTGCAACAAGGCATGACGCTCGCCGCCGCCGCGCAGACCTACACGCTCCTGACGGTCGGGGAAGGTTTGGTCGCTCAGGTGCCCGCGCTGATCGTTTCAACCGCCGCCGGTATTGTCGTCACCCGCGCCGCGTCCGAGAGCAACCTGGGTCTTGAAATCACCAGGCAGATTCTGACCTCGCCCAAATCCGTTGGGACCGCCGCCGGCATTTTATTGGGGTTGGGGCTGGTGCCGGGTCTTCCGCATGTTGCCTTCCTGCTGCTTGGCGGTGCGGTTGCCTGGATTGCCTATGAACTACACCGGCGCGAACACAAGGAGCCGGCTGTCCCGCAACCGCCGGCGGCTCCGGCCAAGACGGAAGAGCCCATTGCGCGCGTCGTGCCGCTGGACCTCATGGAAGTCCAGGTCGGGTACGGACTCATCGGTCTCGTCGAGGGTCAGCACGGCGGGGCGTTGCTGGATCGTATCAAGGGACTCAGGCGGCAGTTTGCTGAAATGATGGGGTTCGTGATTCCGCCCATCCATATTCGCGACAACTTGCAACTTCGCCCGAACGAGTACGCGATCGTGCTTAAAGGCGTGGAGCTGACCAAATCCGAAGTCCTGCCCGCGCATGTCTTGGCCATCGATCCGGGCACCGCCCATCGCGGCGGTGTGCAGGGCATTGCCACGAAGGAGCCGGCGTTCGGCTTGCCGGCACTGTGGGTCCCGGAGTCCGCTCGCGAGCAGGCCCAGTTGGCCGGTTACACGGTGGTGGATGCCAGCTCCGCCATTGCCACTCATTTGTCGGAAGTCATTAAGCGCTACGCACACGAGCTGCTTGGAAGACAGGAAGTTCAGGGCTTGCTCGACGAACTGGCGAAAGTCCATCCCAAGCTGGTTGAAGAACTGGTTCCTACGGCGTTATCCCTCGGAAACGTCGTTCGCATTCTGGCCAATCTTCTTCGGGAGGGCGTTCCGATCCGCGACCTCCGGACGATCCTGGAAGCGGTGGCAGACCATGCGCAGACCACGAAAGACCCTGAAGTGCTGACCGAAGTCGCACGGCACGCATTGGCGCGGACCATCACGCGGCAATACCTCGGCCCGGACGGCACGCTGTCGATCATCAGCCTTGACCCGCGTGTGGATCGGACGCTTGCGGACCAATCTGCACCGGCGCAGGGCGGGGCCACCGGCATGATCGACCCCACGTTGTCTCAACAACTTGTTGCGGCACTGAAGCAGGCGGCGGAACGGGTTGCGTCGAAAGGCCATCAACCGGTCGTACTGTGCTCACCGGCCAGCCGACGCCATCTTCGCAAATTGACGGATCGCGTTCTCCACTCGGTGCCGATTCTGGGGCTGAACGAAATCGACGGGATGGCCAAGTTACAGGCGGTGGAGACTGTCCGGCTCGAACTCGGGAGCGCTTAGCAAGATGTTGAAATTGGAACATCGTTAACGGGGAAAATCGCGATGCAGGTCAAAATCTTTCACGCCTTCACCATGCAGGAAGCGATTCGCGCGATCGAAGCCGAGTTGGGACCGGATGCGGTGATACTGTCGACCAAGGAAATTCCCAAACAAAAGGCGCTCACGCGGTGGTTCGGCCGGCCTCTTATCGAAGTCACGGCGGCCATCGACCGCCATCCGTCTTCGAAGGAAACGCCGGTCGTCGGGCCCACTCCTAAATCGGCTACCGTCCGGCAAAAAGGGAAGCCGGAGTTTCATGAAACCTTGCTTGGCGCGATGCACGGCGCCGCATCGATAAAGCCCCCGCACACCAACGTAGAAAATCCTTCACCAAGATCGGAAATCGGACGACCACTCAGCTGCGCGACCGTTCCCCAGTTGGTCCGTATTCGAACGGAGTTGCGCGCTCTTCATCAGCACCTTGTAAAGGCTTATCCGGGAGACACGATCGCCGTGCCCAAGTCCGTTCCCGATCGGGTCGCGTCGCTGTATCGAGACCTCGTGGGGCGGGGCGCCTCTTCCCTGACTGCGACATCCATCGTTCAGGAGATTCATGCCCGTCTCCCCGGCGCTCTTCTATTTGAAAGCAGCCGGCTCCGTGAGGTGCTCTATGGAATCCTGGCCCAACGGATTAGCACAAGCCGGCCGTTACTCACGCCCGGCGAGCCCAAGAAAACCGCTCTCTTTCTCGGACCCTCCGGCGCCGGTAAAACCACCGCTATCGTGAAACTGGCCGCGCATTACCGGATGGAGCAACATCGCTCCGTTGCGATTATTACCTTGGATACGTATCGCCTGGCGGTGGTGGAACAACTTCGCCTGTACGCCACCACGCTCGGCATCCCTCTCGATGTTGCGCTCACCAGGCGCGAAGTCGTCCAGTGTCTCAAGCGCCGCCGGGACACAGAGCTTTTCTTGATCGATACGGGAGGTCGGAATCAGACGGAATCGTTACACCTTGAAGACCTGCGCGGGTTGACGGCGCTCGATCAGCCGGTCGAAACCCATCTGGTGCTGGCGGCCAATACCCGCGAGCAGGATCTACTGACAGCCGTGCACCGGTTCGCCGGCATTCCGGTCGATCGGCTGCTGTTTACCAAACTGGATGAGACGCTGGGCGTCGGCAGTCTTCTGACCGTTCAGGAGCAAACCGGCATTCCGCTGTCGTATTTCAGCACCGGTCCGCGCGTTCCGGTCGATTTCGAGCCGGCCGGCGCCGAGCGGCTGGCCGGTTTGCTGCTCGGCGAAACCTTGCAGGGCCAGGGCTTTTCATCTGAGAGGATCAGCGAGGATATCGCGCACACAGGGAGATTCGAATCCGCCGGGGCCGCCATGTGCTACGGCGAGACCCGGCATTACGTTGAAGGAGGATTCAGATGAGCTACAGGGTGGAGGAGTTCGGAACGGCTGGATTAACCGGGCTGGCTGACGCTCCTCGGGTGCAAGTGATTAGTGTCGCGAGCGGGAAAGGCGGGGTCGGAAAAACCAACGTCGTCGCCAACTTGGCCATCGCCCTCGCTCGGACCGGAAAACGAGTCTTGGTGCTGGATGCGGACCTCGGGCTTGGAAACCTTGATGTGCTTCTGGGACTCGTATCCGAATGGACGATCGAGCATGTGCTCTCCGGGAGCAAGCGGCTGGCGGACATTTTGTTGGATGGCCCGGGAGGTACGAAGGTTCTCCCTGCCGGTTCCGGTCTCCCCCAACTGACCGCGCTGACGGAAACGCAGCAGCTCCTGCTCCAGGATGAAATCGAAGGGCTTACCCAGTCGTTCGACTTGCTGCTGATCGACACGGCGGCCGGCATTTCTTCGAACGTCACGTTTTTCGCCGGTGCGGCTCACGAGATCATCATCGTAGTCTCACCGGAACCGACCTCGTTGACGGATGCCTATGCCTTGATGAAGGTCCTCGCCCGGCAATATCGAGAGCGGCGGTTCCGCATCCTCGTGAACATGGCCAGGAACCAGCGGGACGCCTTGCACGTGTTCCGGAAGCTGGATGTTGCGGCAGATCGGTTTCTGCACATCTCGCTCGAATGGATGGGCTTCATTCCATTGGACGATTATGTGCCGCTCGCCGTCACGCAGCAACGAGCTGTGGCCGATCTCTTTCCCCGGGCCCCGGCCAGCCAAGCCTTCAGTCGGCTGGCTTCCGTCGTCGCCGGATGGGAACCGGCCGGGATTCCCAAAGGGACCGTGCAGTTCTTGTGGCAACGCCTCCTGAGGTAACTCGACATTCATCCATCATCATATCTTTCATTCTGACGTAGGAATCATGAATAAAACCGACGCACGACAACCGGCGGCTTACATGGACACGGACGACGTGTCCCGTGAACGGGTTATCCGTGAATTTGCCCACGTGATCAAAGCCATGGCGCATCGCCTCGCCTTCCGCCTTCCGGCGTACCTCGATGCAGAGGACCTGATTTCGGTCGGTATCATCGGACTGATGGATGCCATGACCAAGTACGATCCCTCGCGGGAGGCGAAATTCAAGACCTACGCCGAGTTCAGGATTCGCGGGGCCATGCTCGACGAGATCCGTGCCATGGACTGGATTCCGCGGTCCGTGCATGAACGCATTTCGCTTCTCCAAAGGACTCAGACCGAATTGCTGAACCGGTATGGGCGTCCTCCTACGGATGAGGAAGTCGCCGGTGCGCTCAAGATGTCAGTCTCCGAATTAGATGAGTTCTTGTCGCGTGCGCGGGGCGCCGTCCTGATCAGCCTGGATGACTTGGGGATTCATGAGCCGGACGGCCACAAGATTCTGAAGATGCTCACGGACCATCAGCATCCGGATCCGCTTTCAACGGTGGTGAACGAACGGGAGCGCGAACTCCTCGGCCGAGCGATTCAAGAACTCCCGGAGAAGGAACGCATGGTGCTGACGTTGTACTATTATGAAGAACTCACGATGAAGGAAATCGGCAGCCTCCTCCGAGTCACAGAATCCCGCGTCTGCCAAATTCACACGAAAGCGGTTCTGCGTCTCAAGTCCAAACTCGAAGTCATGCAGTAAGCCCGGGTTCTCCTCTCCTGCCGCCGGCACGCGTCGTTCTCTGTTCGACGCTACTGATGTTTGTTGCTGTCCGTTGTCCGTCCTCGCTACAGTTTTCATTTCCATCAACCGACATGCATGATGGTTGACCTGTCGCTGACATGCTGTCGGAACTTGCTATAGCCCGCATGGCACATCCGTTCGTGGGTCCGGGAGTCTTTCCGCTGATCTCGAAAACCGCCGCCGTAGGCGATGGATTCGGAATGTTGCTGCTCGCACCGGCGGCGATCCTTGCGGGAATTCTTCTTACAGGTGTCCTCATTCTCGGAGGACTCTGGATCGTGCGACGGCGCCGTCAACATGGACCCCGCCGAACGCACGCTGCCGCGCAATCAACCGAGGTCTCGGCCTATGATTCCGTCACCAGTCTACCCACACGACGATTGTTCTCGACCTTGCTGGGCCAAGCCCTGAGCCGGGCAGCGAGAACCGGCCGATCCGTCGCACTCCTGGTGGTCGAACTGGACCATTTCAGGATGGTCTCTGAGAGTCAGGGCCAAGCGAATGGCAACATGCTTGTGCGAGTCCAAGCAGCCCGGGTCAAGAGCGTGTTGCGCTCAACGGATACGGTGGCGCGGCTGGCGCAGGATCAATTCGCGATGATCATCGACAATCTCTCCTCCCCCGACGACATCACCGCCGTCGTGCAGAAACTGCAAACGACGGTGGGACTTCCCTTGACGTTGGACGGCCACGAGCTGTTCTTGAGCTGCCGTATCGGAGTGGCCCTCTATCCACACGATGCGACGGATCGGGAGGAACTGATTGATCAGGCCATCCAGGCCGTGAAGACCGCCAAGGCTGAAGGGCAGGCGGTTCGACTCATATCCACGGGCACCATGTCGGCATCTCCGGCAGCACTCTCACCGGTCCCATCGCATGGAGCGCGCGAGTTGTAACTGATCGCTCCAGCGACTCCTTTCGCGATCTTTTTTCCCTGTTCCGGCAGCCTTTTCCTAGTCGGCCACTGTGTCTTGGTGCCTTCGAGTCATCATCCCTTTGATCAGTGGGACGAAGGCAGCCCGTTTCATCCACAGCACACAGCATTTTCAGATGTTTGTCGGGCGCGACCATGGAGGTGCCGTGCCGGGCATGCGGCGCTGTGGGATGGCATGTATGTTGCTGAACTGTTCGACACGTTCGTCCCAAAGACACAACTGCATGAACCGCGCAATCTATCCCATACTCTCCGGCGCCATCGCACAGGAACGCCGCCTTCAGGTGTTCGCGAACAACATTGCCAACGTCAATACCGCCGGATTCAAACAAGACGATCAGGGATTCCAAGCGGTCTTGGCTCGCCGCGTCGCCGGTCCGGCATTCACGCCTGGTGTCCGGACCATCGCGCAGCAGATCGTGTCCGCTCCGATCGGTCCCAGCGAGCGTGTCTATGCCGCCCCGCATTTTGTGCGAACTACTTTCGATGTCGGGCGCATCCGCATCACGGGCAATCCATTGGATATCGCGATTCAGGGAGAAGGTTTTTTCGAGATCAAAACGGCGCAGGGCCTACGCTATACACGGAACGGAATGTTCTCTCTCGACAACCAACGCCGGCTCGTCACCAACGCGGGTTATCCCGTGATGGGTACCAACGGAGAGATCAAGATTCCGCCGGGCACTCTTCAGATCAACGGCGTCGGGGCGATCCAGATCGACGGCCAGACGGTGGCCACCATCAAGATCGTGAGTTTTAGCGACAAGGAGATGCCGCATAAGCATGCCGAAGGTTTGTTCGCCGGTGATAAGGGGAAAGTCCTGCCGCACCCGACGCTGCAGCCCGGCCACATTGAGGAATCGAACGTCAATTCATTGGGCGAAATGGTGAAGATGATCCAAGGCATGCGGACGTACGAATCCGCGCAAAAACTGATTCAGACCATCGATCGAATGGCGGAAGTCGCCATTCAGGACGTCGGACGGGTGCTGTAGAACAGCGAGCAGCGAATAGCCAATAGTGAATAGCAAAGAGCTTCCGGCTGTTCGCTGCCAGCTACTCGCTGCCAGCATAGGAGAAAAGCAATGATCCGGGCCATGTGGACTGCCGCGACCGGCATGACGGCACAACAGATCAACGTCGATACGATCGCGCACAACCTGGCGAACGTGAACACGAACTCCTTCAAGCGGAGTCGCGCGGAATTCGCCGATCTCTTGTATCAGATTCAACGGCTGCCGGGCACCAATGCGTCGAACGTCGGTGTCTTTCCCGTCGGCGTGCAGATCGGAGCGGGCGTCCGGCCGGTCACCGTTGCAAAGGAATGGCTGCAGGGGAATATGCGGCAGACCAACAACGAACTGGATTTGGCGGTAGATGGACCAGGCTTCTTCCAGGTGTCACGGCCGGACGGAACAATTATGTATACGCGGAACGGCTCGTTCAAACGGGATAACGTCGGCAACCTTGTCACGGGGGATGGGGACTTGCTGAACCCCGTCATCACCATTCCCTCCGGCGCCCTGAAGATCGACATCGGTCAGGACGGTACCGTGTCGGTCCTGCTGCCGGGCGTCACGCAGGCTTCTCAGATCGGCCAGATCCAACTGTCTCGTTTCGATAACCCATCCGGGCTGGTCGCCATGGGGAACAACTTGTTTCTCGACAGCTTTGCATCCGGCCCTCCGCTGCAAGGGACAGGCGGATTTTCCACCGGCTTCGGGGCAATCCAGCAGGGATTTCTCGAAAGCTCCAACGTCAACCTTGCCGAGGAAATGGTCAACATGATCATCGCGCAGCGCAGCTACGAGATTAACTCGAAGACCATCCAGGCTTCGGACGAGATGATGGCGATCGCGAATAACCTGCGGAGGTAACCCGCGCAGCCGGCGGACGGGTTCTTAGGAAGGAGACGCGCTTGTGAAACTCATCCGGCCCCTCGCCCTCATGATCATCATTCTGCTTGTGGAATATCCGCAGGCAAGGACCTTCGCGCAGCAGGTCATTGCCCCGACCACCAACAAAATGGCCGAACGTTCGAGTCATGTGAAAGCGGTGATGAAGGGCGATCTTCTTCAACGCAACCGGCAATTGGTACAGCCGGAGCAGTTCCGCCGGGCCATTCTGCGATACCTGGAGCAAGAACTGGCGGGGAAGGTTCGCGAAGTGCATGTGTCGCTGATCGAGCCACAGGAAGCCCTGGCGGTACCGATGGGGCGACTCGACTTTGCGGTGCTCCCCAGCGTTCTCGACGAAGGACTCGGCCGGCGTCTCTTTCACATTCAACTCACCGTCAACGGCAAGCCTGTGGAGACGGTGGAGGTCACATCAGACGTAGCGGGATTCCTCGACGTCGTCGTCCCCACACGTTTTATTAAGACGGACGAAGTAATCGAAGCGGACGACGTCGCGCTCTCCCGCGTTAAATTGCTGGATCTCAAGCAGCAATTTGTCACCGATATGGATGAAGTGGTCGGTAAGAGCGCGGCGCGCCCCCTGCAAGCCCAGGCACCGGTCAGACTCGTGTCCGTCAAGAAACCGTATGCGGTTCGCAAAGGCGATCGCGTCACGATCGAGGCGCGCGGAGGAGGGCTCTCCATTCAAACGGTCGGCACAACCAAGTCCGGCGGGCAGGTGGGCCAGATCGTGACCGTGACCAACGTGGATTCCGGTAAAGAGATTCGCGCCAAGGTCATCGGGCCGGGAGTCGTGCAAGTTGAATTCTAAGTACGGGTCGTTCCAACCATTGGTCCTCCTGGCTGTCGCCGGTTGGTTGGCCGGTTGCCAGTCGATGCCCACGGTCCATTCCAAATTGGTCGTGGCGCCGCTCCCGCCTCCGAAAACCGTCGGGTCGTTGTGGCAGGAAGAGAATGGACGCGCATATCTCTACGAAGATCTCCGGGCAATGCGAGTCGGAGACATCCTGACCATCAAAATCGTTGAGAAGCACAAGGGGTCCAAGTCAGCCGATACGAAAGCGGAACGTGAATCGACGATCGAGAACGGCTTGAGCGGAACCGGAGCGGGTTATCTGGGAATTCCCGGAGTGCGACTCGGAGCGGAAGCCACGCGAGGTTTAGGCGTGGAAGCATCCGCCAAAAACAAGTTCGGGGGGAAGGGCGCGACGGCGCGCGAGGATACATTGACCGGCACGATTTCCGCTATTGTGACGGACGTCCTGCCGAACGGCGATCTGCGGATCGAGGGCCGCCGTGAGGTGACGGTGAACAGCGAAAAGCAATTGATGACCCTCAGCGGCGTCGTTCGGCGAGTCGATGTCGATACGAAAAACACGGTGTTGTCGTCGGCCATCGCCGACGCGAAGATCGAATACTCGGGCCTCGGAGTCGTCGATGACGTGCAGCGGCCGGGCTGGCTCGTGAGGATTCTGGATTGGATCTACCCGTTCTGATGAAGAGCTAACAGCCAACAGCACGTAGCTAACAGCAAGAATTAGGAGAGGCTAACCACAATGCGCCATGCGCTATTCGTTATTCGCTATTCGCTGGTTAGGCGCTGTTGGCTGTTCGCTCTCTGCTGTTCGCTGATTGCGGGGCCGGCCGATGCAGTCCGGATCAAGGACATCGGCTCCATCGAAGGAGTCCGGGAGAATCAACTCATCGGCTATGGCCTGGTCGTTGGGCTCGATCGTACCGGCGATCAGGTCATCGGCGGCCAGTTCACCATTCAGGCCATGATGTCCATGCTCAACAAAATGGGGATCAATCTCGTGATCGATCCGATCCAGTTGTTGACCAGGAACATCGCCTCGGTCATGGTGACAGCCAAGCTGCCGCCCTTCTCCAAGCCCGGCATGACGCTTGATGCAATCGTCTCCTCCATGGCCAATGCGAAGAGCCTTCAGGGAGGCACCCTGCTATTGACACCGCTCAAAGCGCCCAACCAGCAAGTGTTCGCTGTCGCACAAGGGCCGGTCTCGATCGGGGGATTCTTGGGTGGTACGGGGGGGGCAGGGGGCGCGACGGTTACTAAGAACCACCAAGCAGCCGGCGTCGTCCCCAGCGGCGCCATCGTCGAAAAAGAAATCGCCGTCAACATTGAGAACTGGGATTCCGTTTCCATCCTGCTGCGGCAAGCGGATTTCACCACTTCCATTCGCACGGCCGAGGCTATCGACAATGTTTTTGGGCGGGGCACCGCGGTGCCCGTCAATGCCGGCCTTGTGAAGTCATCGATCCCTTCCACCTTCCAGGGCCGCATCGTGGAATACATCGCCACCATGGAAGGCTTGGATGTGGCGGTGGACCTTCCCGCAAAAGTAGTCGTCAACGAACGGACGGGAACGGTCGTTCTCGGTGAGCATGTTCGCATCTCGACCTGCGCCATTTCCCATGGCAATCTGACCATCTCGGTAAAAAACACCCTGAATGTCTCCCAACCGCCCGCCCCTCTGATTGGATCGACAGGCGGCCAAACGACCATCACTCCTGATGTGCAGACTGATGTTAAGGAACAAGAAACCCGTCTCATGGTTGTGGATGAGACCGTCACCCTCGGAGAAGTAGTGCGAGCTCTGAACGCAGTCGGGGTAACGCCGCGAGATCTTGTCGCTATTCTGTCGGCACTGAAAGCCGCTGGAGCACTTCAAGCTAATCTTGAGATTATTTAACTAAGACTATATGGAACCATATCTTCACTCCATGACATCACTTGAAATTCCTGGGCCAGGTTCTATGGATAAACTGGCATTGCTGCAACAGACGAATCGCCCGCCCAGGGCGAACAGCATCCGCGAGGCCGGCCACGAGTTTGAAGGGTTTTTTATCTCCTATCTCATTAAAATCATGAGAGAAACCGTTCCAAGCGGGTCATTGGAGAATAAAGCTGGGCAAATGTTCTATTCCTTCTATGACCAAGAAATCGGGCGATTGGCCGCCCAGGCGGGAGGTCTAGGGCTGGGTACCATGATCGAAGAATATATTGAAAAAAATTCCTCACCAACGGACAAGATCCCGCTAAAGTTATCTCCCTCTCTTGCCGATAAGAACCTCGACGAGGCGAAAAGCCTCATGCTGGATGGGCTGAACCAGCAGCGACACGCGGTACAACAAGAAGAGAGGAGATAGTCATGGAAATTTCCGGGCGTGGCCGCGCGGCGGAACTTGCGAAACTCTTGCTCGGCGTACAGGAGCCAGACCAGCCGACGACCAAGAAATACACCAAGGCCGAAGGGCAAAGTGATCGGGTTCAGATTTCCGAGCAGGCGAAAGAACTGCAGCGGATCAAGGCATTGACCAACCAACCGGATCAGACTCGGGCCGAGCACGTCGAACGGCTGCGGCGTGCCATCGACAACGGAACCTATACGGTCCAAGGACGGTCGGTCGGCGATGCCATTATCCGTCACGCGCTGACTGACACGGTTCTTTGATCCGCCTTCTCCTTGATTCAGAGGGGTGGCCAGAGGACCGAATCAACTCCGACGCACCTCGGCAAGGAGAATCCTATGAGTCGCGCATCCTCCGTCATTCCACATCTCACCGACATCCTGATCCGTGAGGAGGCGGAATGCGACCGGCTTCTGGCGACGCTTCGTGAAGAGCGCACGGCGATCCGCCGGCTGACCCTCTCAGATTTTGGCACCATCAACGAGCACCGCCTTAACATTCTGCATTCTCTCGACGAGATTGAGGCGGAGCGACGGCATGCGATGGATCATCTTGCCGAGATGTGGGGAGCCCCGCCCAATTCCTTGACCCTTCAGGCTGTCATCGATCGATTCAAGACGTCGGGAAACCAGGGGCTCGAAGAGCAGCACACGAGGCTGGCGGGAAAAATTCGCGCTGCACGCGAGGAGATTGCTTTCAACGCGCGGCTGATCGACGGTATCCAGACCTTCATCAAAAAAGCCCTTCACGCCTGGACCGACGCGGCGCCCAAAGAAGGGATTTATTCATCGTCCGGAGCGTGTCGTCCGGACGGGACCGGCGCCCTTCTGCGGCAGCGAGGGTAAGCGATATGGGACTTAACGGACTATTCGACATCGCGCGGAGTGCGTTGACGACGACTCAACAAGCTCTGACCGTCGCGGGCCATAACGTCGCCAATGTGAATACGCCGGGGTATTCCCGGCAGGAAGCGATCCTGACCGAGCGGTCGCCGCTGTACGGTCAGCCGGGCATGATCGGGACCGGAGTCCAGGCGACCCGCATCCGGCGCGTCGTTGATCAATTCGTGAACCGGGAGCTCACCGGCGTCCGGCAGACTCTCGGCCGGCTGACGCTGTCCCGAGAAGAACTGTTCCGACTCCAGGCCATAATCGGCGATACGAACGATCAGGGCATCGGCGCGCGGCTCAATGGATTCTTCATGGGATTGCAGGACGTCGCCTCCAGCCCGGCCGACGTGACCCCCCGTTCGGTTCTTTTGGCAAGAGCCTCGCTCCTCGCCGCGGGTCTGAATCAAGTGGCCTCCGATCTCTCGACCGCCCGTCTTACCCTGAATCAACAGATCAAGCAGACCGTCACCGAAATCAACAGCCTGACCAAGCAGATCGCCGAGCTGAACGACAAGATCGTTTCCGCCGAGGCGGGAGGACAACAGGCGAACGATTTGCGCGATCAACGCGACGTGCTCCTCAACGACCTGGCCGAGCGCATCGACATGACGACCTTCGAATCGGGGACCGGTGCCGTCTCCGTCTTTGCCGCTCGCGGGCAGGTTATCGTAGAAGGAGGCACGACGCGCCAGTTGGCCGCCGTTGAATCGTTGGACAACGACGGGCTCGTCGATATCGGGTACGACACGGGCGGCACAAGGACGCTGAACATCGCGTCATTGATCACGAACGGTCGACTCCGGGGACTACTCGACGTGCGAGACACGACCATTCCGGACCTTCAGCGGTCGTTCGATCGGTTAGCCGCCACGCTGGTGAACGAGATGAACCAGATTCACCGGCAGGGGTATGGGTTGGATGGATCGACGAAGCTCGATTTCTTCGCTCCGCTGGCCGTGACGACCCACGCGGATGCCGACAATCAGGGGAGCGGGAGCTTGAGCAATGCCGCTATCGCAGCGAACAACTTGCTCACGTTCCATGACTATGAGATCCGGTTCACCTCAGCGACCGCCTATTCGATCGTCGATACCACGACCGGCTCGACCATCAGGGGCAATTACACAGGCACGGCCATCACGGCTCCGACAGTGGATGCCCCGATTTCCATCATCACAGGTTCCAACGAAACCCTGACCGTAACGGTCGACGGCACCACGTCCGGCACGATCACCCTCGCCGGAGCCGCATCGCCCGGTCAGGCCTACACTTCAGGAGCTGCACTGGCACTCGAACTCCAGAACAAAATCAACGCCGATGCAACGCTGCAGGCTGCCGCCCGTACGGTTGCCGTGACCTACGACACCACGACCAGCCGCTTCGTCATCACGTCCAATTCGACGAGCGCGACCTCGGCGGTCGACGTGACCGGTGGAACCGCCCGCGCCACTCTCGGTCTGGTCAGCGGCACGAGCACGGCCGCCACCGGAACCTATAGCGGCCCGCGGACGCTGGCGTTCGACGGCCTGAGCCTCACACTCAGCGGCACCCCCGCAGCCAACGATGTCTTCACGATCAATTCGTACGATGATGCCGCCAGGAACGTGAGTGTGGCGCTCACCAGCGGAGCGAAGATCGCGGCGTCGTCAAGCCCGACCGGTGTCCCCGGCAATAACGACAACGTCTTGGCGTTGGTGGCCCTCCAGAATCGGACATTTGCCGGCCTGGGCACAGCAACGCTGGGCGACGCCTACCGAAACGCGGCCGCCGGAATCGGCGTGACGGCCCAGACCGCCGACCGAGAGCTGCAAGCTCAAGACATTCTCAGAGAACAGATCGACACGTTTCGTGCACAGGTGTCCGGCGTGTCGATCGACGAAGAGCTGGTCGATCTCATCAAGTATCAGCGAGGATTCGAGGCGGCATCCCGATTGATCGTGATCACGGACGAAATGTTCCAGATGCTGCTCTCGATCAAGCGATAGACATGGAGTACATGCCATGCGAGTGACCGAACAACAGACCTTCGGCATTCTCGTCAACAACCTCCAGCGGTCCCGCGTCAGAGCCTTGGAAGCTCAACAACAGGTGTCGACGGGAAAACGCGTCCGTCAGCCCTCCGACGACCCGAGCGCATTCAACCACATCGCGCTGGACAAGGCCTCGCTGTCATCCATCGAGCAGCGCCTCCGAAACATCGACTTCGGCCGAACCCGCCTCGATCTCACCGATAAGGTTCTCGGCGATGCGACATTGAGCCTGGCGCGGGCCCAAGAACTTGCCGTCCGGTTCCGCAGCGATGTGTATGGGCCGGCCGAGCGGACCATCGGTGCACAGGAAGTCCGGCAGATCTTCGGGCAACTGCAACAGACCGCCAATTCGGAACTCAACGGGCGCGCGATCTTCACCGGTACCAGTACCCACGGCCGTTCCACCGGCCTGTCGATCACTACGCCGGTGACCTTGACCAACGGGACCAACGACACGCTCATTCTCGTCGTGGACGGGACGACCAGCGGCACCATCGACCTGACTTCCGGAACGGAATCGTTGAGCGGCACCGCGCTCGCCTCGCGTCTGCAAAGCCGGATCAATGCCGACACGGCTCTGAGTAGCCAAGGGAAGAGCGTCACGGTTACCTTCGATACGGATCATCTCGTCATTGTCTCCAACGGCTACGGTCCCGCTTCCTCGGTCGAGGTCACGGGCGGCACCAGCCGGTCCTCTCTCGGAATGGCCGGGGGCAGTACCACCACCGGCGCCGTTCCTTTCGCCTTGACGGCCACCGCCCGCGCCGCGTCCTCCAATACGGGCGGGGGAGTGGTCTCGCAGGGTCGCATTGCCGATGAGAACCGTGTGACCCTGGACGATTACCTTATCCGGTTCAGCTCTTCAACGACCTACGACGTGTATGACCTCGCCGCTCCGGTCGGCGTGACGGTGAACCCGGCGAATACCGGCGGCGTCATCAAGACCGATGCGGGGGTGGTGAACGCTTCGCAAGTTACGTTGCATAACTACCAGATTCAATTCACGTCCAGCACGCAGTATTCCGTCGTCGACACGACGGCCGGGACCACTCTGTCCAGCGGGAACACCTATGTGCCCGGCAACGGCATCACGTTCGATGGGCTGCAGGTTGTGTTGACGAACGGGGATCGCGGCGGCCCCCAAGCCGGCGATACCTTCACTGTCTCGCTGAATGCCAGAACCGTCTTGGCCAATCAAACGTACAGCACCGGTGCCGCTATCGCTTTCGACGGGCTCCGCATTGCCATCACGAACGGAACCGGTTCACCGGCTGCCGGCGATCGCTTCACCATTCTCACGGGAGTGCAGTACCAGGGAGACGCGGGCATCCACAACATCGAGGTGGGGACGGACCAGACGGTTCAGACCAACGTGCCCGGCAACCAGGTATTCACCGGTCCCTCAGTCGATCTGCTCGCTTCCATCAAGAACCTGACCGTTGCGCTCCGGGGAAATTTCGGCAGCGGTATTGCGCAGGGGGTGACCGATACGAACCTCTCCCTCAGCCAAATCGGTTCAGTGCAGGGGGAAGTGGGAGCTTTGTCGAATCGCCTGGCCGCGACGTCAAACCGGCTGGAAGAGGCGAAGGGTTTCTTCACGGAGACCCTGTCCCAGACGGAAGATGTGGACCTGGTCAAGGCGATCTCGGACCTCACTTTGCAGCAATATGCTCTGGAGGCAGCCAGCCAAACCCTCACCCGCGTTTTTGAAAACACGCTTCTCAAATTCCTCAGGTAATCCGCGATTAAGTTTTTCCAAAATCGGCCGATACAGATCAGTAGGCGATCAGCCAAGGAAGGCGATCATGCTGGTCCTGACCCGCAGGCGTGGTGAAGGTCTCACGATCGGTCCGGATATCCGGGTTGTCGTGCTGGGCGTCAAAGGCGGCCAAGTCCGGCTCGGCATCGTGGCCCCGATGTCGGTGGAAGTCCATCGCGACGAGGTGTTCGCCAGGGTTCAGGAAGAAAACCGGATTGCGGCCATGACGCAGGTCGTTCCGCTCGATGCATTCAGGCGCCTGGTCGAGGTCCATGGCCGGCGAAACAAGTGAGGGCAACGCATGAGGTTTTCCACAACGCGTTTCGGGAATGTGGATGTTCGCCACGACGCCGTCCTGACCTTTCCTTCGGGCATCCTTGGATTCCCGGATTGGACGCGCTATGTGATTCTGGACCACGATACGGACGCACCGTTCAAGTGGTTGCAATGCGTGGAGCAACCGGACCTGGCCTTCGTGGTCATGGATCCCGCGCTATTCAAGAGTGACTACTCGGTCGAGCTCTCGGCGGAGGCCTTGGCCGAAGTCAAAGGCGTGGAGTCGGACGACCTTACGCTTGCGGTCATCCTGACAATTCCCTCTGAAGACCCGGCTCGAATCACCGCCAACCTGCGCGGGCCGTTGTTGATGAATCCACGGACATCGTTGTGCAAGCAACTCGTCCTGAGCGATTGCTATCCCACCCGCTATCCGCTTTTCCCCATGAGCGCGTCCGTCGCAGCTCAACGAACCGTCATCCTTCACGAAGTGCCATGCCCGGTGTAACTCGGATTATATTCAAGAGCGTTGATCCGCATTCGTCTGCCGAGCATGAGAAACAGGCTGAGTGTAGATGGCAAGTTAATTTGTCCGGTGTATGTAGCCCATGATCTGTCCGGTTGTTCCGTTCGAATATTTCAGCCGCACGCCGAAATTGTTTCGCCCACAATGGGCCTAGGATGGACGATCAGCGGGACGGTCTGACCCACGGGTCTGGCCTCGGTGGGCTCGTCCGGTCTCGATCAGCCGGCCATCCGCGTGATAGCGCGCCAGACACCGGGGACCTTGGCACACCGCCAGGGTCCCATCCGGATACTCGTGCACCCGGACCGTGACCTTCACATCATGGAAGCGGTGGGGGTCGGGCGGGATCTGCAGACTCCGGCCCTGAGTCCCGCACCGTATTGTCGTTGGCGACCACGCGGTCTTCTTGGACACAGAGCAGATCGGCGAGGGGCGTGCCGCTCCATGGCACAAAGGCCGTGCCGGCTTCGGCGGCCGGCACCGCAAAGCGCCGGTTGTAGGCCGGGGGAAACTGCGTGGCCAGATACTGGTTGGCCGCGGTCATGTCGGTGATCCCGGCGAGCGCCAACTCTTTGGGCAGCCGATCCTGCAAGGTGCGAAAGACGCGCGCCGACCGGCCCCGCGCTTCCGGCGAATAGGCGGGAATCAGCGTGATCCCCAGTTGCTGCAAGGCGCGATGGACCTGTGTCAGCCGAGGCTGATCGACCTTGCCTCCGGCCTCGTCGGTGTACCACTAATGCGAGCCCCGATCCGTAGAGAGGGAACTGAAGAGCCCCTTCGTCTCGATGACTTCCCGCAGGCCCCGAACGCGGCTC
>JBBIQV010000009.1:0-88678 GCA_037442105.1 Nitrospiraceae bacterium
CACCGGTCGCGACACATCCAGGCAGGTCGGGAATGTAGGCTGCGAAGTTCGAGGCCGCTTTTTCAATCACGATGGCGTACCGCATGGTCTGCTCCCTATTTCTTCCAGCCGGCTTGTTTTTGGTGGGAGAAAACTAAGGGGGCGGGGGCTTGCTGTCCACGACACTTACGATGTGCCCCACAGTTTTCCATAGTCACCTCTGTTGACGACCGCCCAGCCTCTGACGTATGGTGAGGCGCAATGTTAACGGAGATGATGCGATCATGAAAATATACCTCGCGAATCCTCGTGGTTTTTGTGCCGGCGTCGATCGGGCGATCGACATCGTGGACCTCTCGCTAAAAAAATACGGCGCGCCCATCTATGTCCGCCACGAGATCGTCCACAGCCGCCATGTCGTGAACTCGCTGCGGCAGAAGGGGGCCGTGTTCGTGGAGGAGCTCAATGAAGTGCCGGAAGGCTCGGTGGTGATTTTCAGCGCGCACGGTGTCGCGAAGTCCGTGTGGGAGGAGGCGGAAAGCCGCCGGCTTAAAGTGATCGACGCGACCTGCCCGCTGGTCATCAAGGTCCACAACGAAGTGAATCGCGACCATATGCAGGGGTTTGAGCTGATTCTCATCGGCCATGCCGGACACCCCGAGGTCATCGGCACGCTCGGCCAGATTCCGGACAAGTTTCATCTCGTGTCGTCGGTGGCCGACGTCGAAACGCTCCATGTCGAGAATGGACGGCATTTGTCCTACGTTACACAGACTACGCTCAGCGTGGACGAATGCCGGGACATCGTCGATGCGCTCCACCGTCGGTTCCCCAACATCAAAGGACCTCATCAGGAAGACATTTGTTATGCCACCCAGAACCGCCAGAATGCGGTGAAAGAGTTGTCCAAATTGGTGGATGTGATCCTGGTTATTGGGTCGCCCAACAGCTCGAACTCGAACCGCCTGCGCGAGCTAGGCGAGCATTGCGGAATTCCTTCCTATCTGATCGACTCGGCAGCGGACATCAACCCGGGCTGGCTCGCGAGCGCCAAAGCGGTCGGTATCACGGCCGGCGCCTCGGCGCCGGAGGTCCTCGTCACCGAGGTTGTGAGCTATCTGAAGGGGTACGGGCCCGCTGAAGTGAATGAGTTGACGGTGGTCGAAGAGGATGTCGAGTTCCTGCTCCCCAGAGAGCTCGTGAACATCGAGCCACTCGCCCGTCAGGCGGCAATCTAGACCCAAACTCATGTCAAACTTCTTTCTGATCCAATCTCCCAATCTATAGGGGGATAAGGAAGTCTTTCCCCCTATATCCAGTATTTTTCTTTGATTTCCTCGCTGGCGCTGTGGTACAAGGGCCGAGATTTTATCTGTTCAGGTAGCCAATCCAGCGGACCTATTCTTGGAGGGATACCGGATGTACCTCAAGTCCTTAGAGATGGTGGGATTCAAGTCCTTCGCCGAAGCCAAGATCGAATTTCCTGAGGGCATCACCGCAATCGTCGGACCGAACGGAAGCGGGAAAAGCAATGTGGTCGATGCCATCCTTTGGGTTCTGGGCGAGCAAAGCACCAAGACCTTGAGGAGCGAGCGGATGGAAGATGTCATTTTCAACGGCACGGCCGTGCGCAAGCCGTTGGGGATGGCCGAGGTCTCGCTGATTATTGGGGGGTTCGACAACCAGAAGTTGGACGGCCTGTCCGGATTGTCCACCCAATTGAGCGAGTTCCAGGAGCTGATGATCACCCGCCGTCTCTATCGGAACGGGGACAGCGAATATCTCATCAATAAGACTCCCTGCCGTCTCAAAGATATTCGGGGCATCCTGTTGGATACGAGAGCCGGCTCGAAGGGCCACACGGTCATTGAGCAGGGCCGGATCGACCAGATTCTCAATGCGTCACCGCAGGATCGCCGCGAGCTGATCGAAGAAACGGCCGGCATCGTGCGGTACAAGAAGCAGAAGGCCGAAGCGCTTCGGAAGCTCGATGCGACGCAGCAGAACTTGCTGCGGGTGCGTGACATCATTGCGGAAGTGAAAAAGCAGCTCAATTCGCTCGAACGCCAAGCGCGGCAGGCGCGTTCCTACCAGACCCTCCAGGAGGAAGCGAGAGGGCTGGAAATCCGGCTGCTCACAAGAGAATACCGTGCGTTGCGCCTGGTGTTGGAGACCGTGGAGGCGGAGATTCACAAGTTGGATATGGAGGAAACAGGCCAGGCGGCGGAGCAGGCCCGGTTCGGAGCGGAACTTGAAACCACTAAGCTGGGCATCGCGGCGGCGGCCGAATCGATCCATGGCGTGCGTGAGGAATTAAGTCGGGTGGAGCATGCGCAGGCCCAGGCACTCACGGCGGCTGAAGTGGAACGGAACCGGAGTGAGCTGTTCGACCAGCAGCGCGGTCAGGCTGCTCAAGAACTTTCGCGTGTCACCACGGAGCGGCAGGAGACTGCCGCCGAGGTTGCATCTCTGCAGGCCACGCTTGATCAACTCGAGAAGGAGATGGCCGAGCGCGAACAGTCGTTGGCCGACCTGGATCAGATCGTGCGCGAAGCAGCGGCCCAACGGGCTGCTGTAGCGGCAGAAGAAGAACGCGGACGCCTCGACATCGTCAATCTCACGGTACTGGTGGCCAACGCGGAGCAGACGTTGCTGCAACTGGCAGCCCGTGGACAAGAGATTGCGACGCGTAGAAGCCGGCTCGCAAGCGAGCAGGAAGAACTGGAATCGCATCGGTTCTCGCTGTGTGCGCAACGCGACCGCGCGATCGTCCAACGGCAGGAGGCCGAGCAGCAACTCGTGGGACTCACGCAACAGCGGTTGCAGCTCCTCGCCGAAGCCGAGCAGGTGGGTGCACAATCGGCAGACACCGAGCACCAAGTCATCGGGCAAGCGGAGGAGTTGGCGGCGGTGGATTCCCGCTTGCGCGCGCTCCAGAGTGTCCTGCTCGAAGAAATGGGATATGGCCGCGGAGGGGAAGACGGCACCGCGTTGAAGTCTTGTGAGGGGGTGCGCGAGGCATTGGCGGAATGGTTGGTGGTGCCGCCGGGACTTGATCGGGCGGTAGAGGCCATTCTGGGGGAACGACTGAGAGGCTGGTTGGTGGATCATCCATCTGCCGCCTGCCGCGCGGTCGAGTTCTTGAAGCGCAAGGAATTAGGCCGCGGCACATTCATGCCGCAGGTTCCCCGGTGGACGGCTGGGCACGCGAATAATATTCCCGCCTGGTGGCCTGTTCTGGCGGAGCGACCCGGCGTGATCGGGCTGGCGATCGATCTGGTGCAGGCTCCGAGCCAGGCCGAAGCGACGCTCCACTACCTGTTTGATGGGATTGTGATCGTGGGAACGCTGGACACGGCGGTCTCATTGTGGGAGCGTCACGACTGGTCGGCGCCGGACGGTCCCGTCTTGGTCACCGTGGCCGGTGAGGTGCTCGATGCAGCGGGGACAATCTCCGGAGGGAGTTCGGCTGCCACAGGTGGACTGCTCCAGCGGCGGCGAGAGGTGTTGGAGCTCGAAGGACAACGGGAGAAGTTGGTCGGCGCGGTTGAGCTGGCCCGACAACGCCGGGAAGAGTTGGTAGCCCGAACCGCCACGCTGCGGGACGAGGAACGACGGGCGGGAGAGCATATTCGAGATGCGGAGATGGCGGCCCTTTCGCTCCACAAGGACGAGGCGGGCCTGAATCGGCAACTCGCTGAGATCGACAGGCGTCTTGAGATGGTCATGGATGAGGTTCGGAAAGGACGTGACGAGCAGGCGCGTGTCGAACAGGATGTTCGCTCAGGCCAGGCGCAATTGGAACAGTGGGTGAAGGAAAAGGGCGGGCAGGAAGCCGAGCTGGGCCGTGTCAAGGCCAGGCTCACGCATCTGGAACAGGAACTGGGTGTGCTTCAACAGCGCGTGACCGACGCCCGTCTGCAGACCGAGAGCGCGCGCTCGCGTCGCGAGCACGGGGCGGCGGATCTCGCACGCTTGAATCAACAGCAACGGGAATCGGAGGAGCGGGCCCGCGCGCTGGAGGAACAAATCGCCTGTCTCGCAGCGGCTATCGAGCGCAGTCGGGACGAACGCCAACGACAGGAATCTCTGTGCCAAGAGCTAAGCCTGACAGTTGATTGCCTGAAGGCCGAGCTGGTGGCCGCCCAGGAGCGGCAGGTTCAGGCGATGGCCGTCGCCGATCAGGTCGAAATGGCGCTGGCAGGAGTGCGGAAGGCTTTGTCGGCGCTCCGCGAGGTGCGGATGGGGGCGGAGGTCCGCAAGGCGGAAGTGAAGACCCAACTTGCGAATGTCGAAGGCACGCTTTCCGGGACCTACCAGCTCACACCTGCCATGCTGATCGAGTCGTCGACTCCGGAGTGTGAAGGAACGGTCAGTGCGCCAAGCGAGTCGAGCGTGGTAGATCACAGTGAGGATGAGCTGCGGGATCAACTGAGGAAGATCCGGGAACGTTTGGATCGGATGGGTCCCATCAATCTGGCCGCAATAGAGGAACATCGGGAACTGGAGGAGCGCTACCGCTTTCTGTCCTCCCAGGAACAGGATTTGTCGAATTCAATCGGCTCGCTCAAGGAGATCATCCAGCGGATCAATCGCACGACCAAAGATATGTTTCTGTCGACGTTCAACGAATTGCAGCAGAAGTTCGGCGACGTCTTCACGCAATTCTTCCCCGGCGGGCGTGCCGAACTGGTCCTGGTCGATGAGCCGGTGGAACAGGGCATAGAAGGCGATGGCAAGCAGGAGCCCGGTGTGGACATTGTGGCTCAACCGCCCGGCAAACGCCTGAAAAGCATTACGATGCTCTCCGGCGGCGAAAAAACCCTGACCGCCATGGCGCTGCTGTTCGCCAGTTTCTTGATTCGCCCGACCCCGTTCTGCATCTTGGATGAGATCGATGCGCCGCTCGATGAGGAAAATATCGGGCGCTTCACATCGGTGCTCAAGGAGTTGGCCCGTAGCGCCCAGTTCATGGTGATCACCCATAATAAACGAACGATGGCGATGGCCGACTCCTTGTTCGGCGTGACGATGGAGGAGCCGGGCATCTCTGCGTTGGTGTCAGTGCGCTTGGCGGACTTGCAGCCTGCTTAGGTGAATCTCAGCCGGGCCGAAACCCTCCATAGTTCAAGGTCTGCCGACCCTCTTGCTTGACTTGCAGAGGGGGCTCTGTTATAAGCCGATTCGGTGCTGCCTTTGGGATGGATGATGGAGTTCCATCCGGTCTTGAACAGAATATGGAACTACCGCGATAGAGAATCCCGCCATCCCCTGTCGTCCACGGACCAACGATGAATCTGCTCAAGGCTTTGCTGCATCGCCTGTCTGATAGCTTGTCCACAGCCGTCCCTGGGACGTTGCGGACGGTGTCGGAACTCTCTCAAGTCCCCTCCCTCCGCCTCGTGTCGGAGAAGTCTCACGCAACCAATCAGGGAGAGACAACGTCTCGTCGGCCCGGCAGCCATCCCGCCGGCCAGCTTGATGCGCTCGATGAAGCCATTCGCCGCAGCCAAGCCTGGTTCTTCGCCAGGCAACATGCACTCAGTGGATACTGGGTGGCGGAGCTGGAGGCCGATACGACCCTCACCTCCGAATATCTGATGCTGCGTCGCTTTCTGGATCGGGTTGACCCCGAAAGGGAACGGAAGGCGGTCCGATATCTGAAAGCGACTCAGTTGCCGGATGGTGGATGGCCGATCTACTACGGCGGTCCGTCCGAAATCAGCGCATCCGTCAAAGCGTACTTCGCCTTGAAATTGAGCGGGGTGTCGGCGAGCGAACCCTTCATGCGCCGGGCAAAGGACTGCATTCTTGCCAAGGGCGGCGTAGTCAGTGCGAATGTGTTCACGAAGATCGCGCTCGCCCTCTTCGATCAATACGATTGGCGGGGAATTCCAAGCATGCCGCCTGAGCTCATGCTGCTGCCTAAGCGATTCTACTTCAGCGTCTATGCGATCTCGTATTGGTCGCGCGCCGTTCTGATTCCGCTGCTCATCGTCTTTGCCCATCGTCCTGTGTGTCGCATTCCGGAGGAACAGGGAATCGGCGAGCTCTATCTGGTGTCCCGCAGCCAGGTCTCGTACGGTCAGGTGCCGCCCTTCAAGAAAGATCGGACGTGGCTCACGGCGAGAAACTTCTTCATCACATTGGATGGCATATTGAAGTGGTACGATCGCATGCCGCTCGGCTGGCTCCGCGAGAAGGCCTTGCACAAGGCCGCGACGTGGATGTTGGAGCATATCAAGGGGAGCGGCGGGCTGGGAGCGATCTACCCTGCGATGGCGAACTCTGTTGTGGCGCTCAAGTGCCTGGGCTACGACACGGACGATCCGCTGGTCGTGAAAGCGCTTCGAGAAATTGAAGAGCTGGAAGTCTACGATGTCGTAAGCGAGGGGAATCAGCGCGTCGAGTCGCTGCATCTGCAGCCCTGCTTCTCGCCCGTTTGGGACACGGCGCTGTTGCTGAATGCATTGGTCGAGACCGGCCTGCCGCAGGATCACCCGGCGTTGGTCAAGGCTGCGAACTGGCTCGTGTCGAAACAGGCGAGGACTGTCGGCGATTGGATCGTGTCTTCTCCAAAGGCCGAGCCGGGCGGCTGGTACTTCCAATTCGAAAACGAGATGTATCCGGATGTCGATGATTCTGCCGTCGTGTTGATGGCTTTGGCCAAGGTCCGCATGGAACAAGAAGCGTCGCAGAACGAGTCGATCCGTCGTGGCTATCGATGGGTGACGGCAATGCAAGGTTCGGACGGCGGCTGGGGGGCTTACGACAAGGACAATAATCGTGTCGTTTTCAATTACATCCCCTTCGCCGACCACCGGGCGCTCTTGGATCCCAGCACCTCCGATTTGGCCGGACGCTGTTTGGAGATGTTGGCTACGCTCGGTTATGACAGGACCCATCCAGCCGTGGCTCCCGCGCTCAAGTTCCTCAAGAAGGAACAGGAAGCAGACGGGAGTTGGTATGGCCGGTGGGGAGTCAATTACATATATGGAACCTGGTCTGTCCTCGCGGGCTTGCGGGCGATCGGAGAAGACCTCTCATCCCCCTCCGTCCGGCGGGCGGTCGCTTGGTTGGAGGCGAAGCAGAATTCAGACGGCGGGTGGGGCGAGTCCTGCCTGTCTTATGTGAATTCGGCCGAAGGCGGCAAGGGAGAGAGCGCTCCGTCGCAGACCGCATGGGCGTTGATGGGCCTCATGCTGGCCGGTGCCTCGGATTCGTTCAGCGTCGCGCGCGGGATTCAATACTTGCTTCGCCAGCAATTGAAAGACGGATCCTGGGAAGAGGTCCGCCACACAGGTACCGGATTCCCACGCGTCTTCTATCTCCGCTATCATTGGTATTGCCAGTACTTCCCCCTATGGGCGCTTGCGATGTATCGCAATCTCAGGACCCGCGGCCGTACGCGGGCTGACGAATTGTGTGAGCAGGCCCGCGACTCCGGGCGGTATCGGTTCGATCATTGACCGGTACGCGTTCGCCACAGCCCGTTGTCTCTCCTCGTTTTCTCGGAGATTCCCGGTGAACCCGGTTGGAATTTTCGTGGCCACTCGATGGGAGCTGAATGCCGTCAAACGGGCTCTGATGATGGAAGACGAGCGGATTGTGAATGGAGTACGGTGTCTCATCGGTCGTCGCGGCACCTGCTCGTCTTGGCTGATTCGCACCGGTGTTGGGACAGAGCGCGCTGGACGGATTGGCCACGCTGTCACGTCGGCGACTTCGTTCTCGGTGGTGATCTCGACCGGCTTCGCTTGTGCATTGGTGCCGGCGAGAATCGGCGATCTACTGATCGGGACCGACGTGGTGTGTCGCTCGCCGGCGACGCAAGACTGGGAAGCGGTCGACTGCGCGACGGTCTATCGAATGGCGGCTCTCGATGCGGCTCGAGTCGCCGGTGTTGCTGCCCAGGCTGGGCGGTTTGTGACGGTGCCGGAGGTGCTGTGGCGTGCTCAGCAAAAGCAGGACACCGCATCGGCGACCGGCGGGCTCGGTCTTGATATGGAAAGCGGTGCGCTGGCCGGTGTCGCCAAGAAGACGGGCATTCCCTTTGCGGTCGTGAGGACCGTTTCCGATCTCGTGGATGAGAATCTCCCTCTTGACTTCAACCTGTTTCTCAGGCCCACTGGATGGCTGCAGGGCGCGTTGGCCTGTCTGTCGAACCCGTGCTGGATGGCTGGCTTGTGGCGGTTGCGGGCGCAGAGTGCCAAGGCCGCGTCGCAGCTCACGCGGTTCTACGAACGATTCCTGGATCAGCTCGGCGCTGTGGCAGGAGCCTGAACGATTAGGAGAAGCAAAGCGTATGACGATGGTCGTGCATATTGGCCGGACTGCGCTGGACATGATCCAGGAAATGGGACGGATGCTGATCTTCGTCCTGTCGTCCTTCGCCTGGCTGCTCCGTCCCCCCGCGCGACTGTATCAAATCCTGAAGCAACTGCATTTCATCGGCTACAAGTCGACGTTCGTGGTGGTCCTGACGGCCGCGTTTACCGGCATGGTGCTGGGGCTGCAAGGGTATTACACGTTGCGGAAGTTCGGGTCGGAAGCGGTGCTGGGGTCGGCGGTGGCGTTGAGCATGATCCGCGAGCTTGGTCCCGTGCTTGCCGCTTTGATGGTGACTGCGCGGGCGGGATCGGCCATGACGGCGGAAATCGGCATCATGCGGATCACCGAGCAGATCGACGCCATGGACACCATGGCGATCAATCCTCTCCAGTACCTGATCGCTCCAAAACTTGTAGCGGGGCTGATCGGCGTTCCCTTGTTGGTGGCCATCTTCGACGTGGTGGGGATTTATGGCGGCTATGTGGTCGGCGTCGATCTATTGGGCGTGAATCCGGGGTCCTATTGGAGTTCGATCGAGTCGGCGGTGGAATGGAAGGATGTCTATGGCGGCATCCTCAAATCGATCAGCTTCGGGCTGATCGTCAGTTGGATTTGCTGTTACAAAGGGTTCTACACCAAACAGAGCGCGGAAGGGCTCGGGACTGCGACGACGGAAGCGGTGGTGCTGTCGTCCGTCCTGATTTTGGTGTGGGATTATTTTCTGACGTCGGTGCTGTTGTAAACAAAGCCAGTAGCCAGCAGCAAATAGCGAATAGCTCTGAGCTATTCGCTGCTCGCTGCTCGCTGTTCGCTAGCTATGATCAAACTCGTCGGTGTGGAAAAAACTCTCGGGGGTCAGCCGGTACTGCGCGGCATCGACTTGGAGATTCCAAAAGGCAAGCTCACGGCGATCATCGGCCGAAGCGGGGAAGGCAAGAGCGTTCTGCTCAAACATATGATCGGGCTGCTTCAACCGGATCGGGGGGAAGTTTGGGTCGATGGTATCGAGATCTCCCGGCTGAAGGGCCGGGAACTCAACGAAGTGCGCAAACGGTTCGCCATGTTGTTCCAAGGCGCGGCGCTATTCGACTCGCTGACCGTGTTCGAGAACGTGGCGTTTCCGTTGAGAGAGAAGTTGCGGTTGAAGGGGCCGGACGTCACGCGCCGCGTGGAGGAAAAGTTGGAACAGGTGGGGCTGGCCGGCATGGGCCACAAGTTCCCTGCCGAGCTGAGCGGTGGCATGAAAAAGAGGGCAGGGTTGGCGCGCGCGCTCGTGATGGAGCCGGAGATCATTCTCTTTGACGAACCCACGACGGGCTTGGATCCTCTGATGGCAAAGACGATTCATGACCTCATTGTGGCGATGCAGCAGAAATTCGGGTTCACAGCCGTGATGGTGAGTCACGAGATTCCCGAGGTGTTCGGGATTTCCGACTGGGTGGCCATGTTGAAGGATGGGAAGATCGTTGCGATGGCGCTTTCTCCCGATTTCCAGCGGATTGCGGATCCTGAGATTCGAGAATTCATCTCTGTAGGTGGCACGGTCCCCTTGATCGGGGCTGCACCCAGAAGTTAAAAGAGGAGTTGCCAGGTGGAGCGGACGAAGTTGGAGTTGATCGTCGGGGTCTTTGTCTTGGTGGGAGTGGTCTGCCTGGCGTATCTGTCGATCAAACTCGGTAAGCTGGAAGTGATCGGCGGTGATGTCTATGTCGTGCAGGCGCAGTTCGATTCCGCCTCCGGTCTCAAAGCGGGATCGACCGTGGAAATCGCCGGCGTCGAGGTCGGGCGAGTCAAGGCGATCGCTCTGAAAGACGATCGAGCGACGGTCACACTGGCGATCCATGACGGGGTGAAGCTGTACACGGACACTATCGCGTCCATCAAGACGCGCGGGATTATCGGGGAAAAGTTTATGGCACTCTCGCCCGGGGGCGGAGGCGATCCGTTGAAGCCGGGCGACACGATTCGGGATACTGAGTCCGGTCTGGACCTGGAAGAGTTGGTCAGCCAATATGTGCATGGGAAGGTAAAGTAATAGATCGTCGAAAGGCGGAAGGCGTGATGATCGAAAAGGGGGTTCGAGGGATGGACGGTGTGTTGGCTGCAGAGCGCAAAACCGGCAAAAAGGGTTTTCATCTCGCAAGACCGAACCGCGTCGTCGTGATGCTGCTGGCTGGGTTGACGGCGCTGGCGGGACTCGTCGGCCTCGCCCGTCCCGTCTATGCAGGAGCGGCGACCGATGCCGTCAAGTCCACCGTTGATGAAGTGCTTCGTATCGTTCAGGACAAGGACTTAAAGCAGCCGGCTCGCGCAGATGAGCGACGGAAACTGTTGGAGAAAGTCGTCGGCGAACGGTTCAACTACGAAGAAATGTCGAAGCGAGCGCTCGGTGCGCCTTGGAATCAACTGAACGATCAAGAGAAACAAGAGTTTGTTCAACTGTTCCGGACGCTCCTGACCAATTCCTATGCCGACAAAGTCGAGGGCTATTCCGGCGAAGGAGTGCAATACCTGAACGAACGGACCGAGAAAGACTATGCGGAGGTCCGCACGAAGGTGGTGTCGGGAAAAGCCGAGATTCCGTTAGACTACCGCCTGCTCAACAAATCCGGCGATTGGCGGGTCTATGACGTGGTGGTCGATGGTGTCAGTCTGGTCAACAACTACCGTGGGCAGTTTGCCAAAATACTCCGCTCCTCTTCATACGCCGATCTGGTTGAGCAGCTCCGCAAGAAGTCCGACAAGATCAAAACCGCGTCGTAAGCCGCCGGCTGCGCACCATGCACCCCGCGCGCCACCTCCCCTCCCTGATCATGCTCGTGCTCGGATCATGCACGGCGCTCTTCTTTGATCGATCATCGCTGGCGGAGACGCAATACTTCCCGATTCCCTCGGTTTCGACGTCAAAAAATGACGGCAATGACGCCGGCCTTATCGCTCCCATCCTCATTACCGAACCGGATGGCGAGCTGAAGTACATTGTGGCACCGATGTTCATCGTCAACTCGTTTGTCGGTCCGCGGGCGACGTTGAACTTGTTCCGGTACGAGCCTGGGGGTCGTGAGTTGCGATTCATCGGTTCCTATTCCGAGAAGATCGAGCGCAAGCTGGTCTTTAGTTACATCGATCCCGCCTTCAGCAATGGGCGATATTCGCTGAGTGTCGGCGGGGCATTCTTCAAGAACGCCACATCGCGATTCTTCGGGCTGGGGCAGACCACGATCGAGTCGGACCAGACTAACTACACGGCCCGAGAGATCCGGGCGAACTGGAAGTTCGGCCTATACGCGAACGAGGTCACGCAGATCGCCGTGGGTCAACGGTATCGCGAAATGGAAGTTCAGCGCGGTGTGGTGACAACATTCCCCTTTGCAGTCCAACAGTTCCCGACCGTCGATGGTATGGGGGGCGCGGCGGTCGTCGGGCATCGCGTCACGTTTCACTACGATACCCGTGACAACCTTGTCACACCGACCGACGGCATGCAGGTGACAGCGTATGCCGAGCTCAACCAAAATCTGAGAAACCAGGCTCACCCGATCTACTCTCGGTATGAATTAGAGGTCAAAAAGCTCTTTCCCAGTGAATCCAAGCGGGCCATTCTGGTCGTACGCGCAGACCTTCAAGCGACCATCGGCACTCAGGTGCCGTTCTACGAGCAGAGTTCTCTGGGTGGGCAGAACAATCTCAGGGGATTTGGCGTGGATCGGTATATCGACAAACATCTTATTGCAGCCAGCGTGGAGGAACGGATTCACGTCATGCGCGCGAAGATCGCCGGGACAACCGCTGATTTTGAGGTCGCTCCATTTATCGACACGGGTCAGGTATTCAACAACTACCGGGATGTCAGTTTCAAAGACTACCGGATAACCCCCGGCATAGGATTTCGAGGACTCGTTCGGCCGAATGTGGTGGGCCGTGTGGACTATGGTTTTAGCCGAGAAGGTGGCGCGGTCTTCGCAGGGTTGGATTTCCCGTACTGAACGTCGAGAGAAGTCGCCGCCGGTGCAACTAATTGGCTGGCTCGTATACTTGCTTCCGGCCATGGGGTGCTGGATATGGCCCGGTATGAGCTTCGCCGACGGATTCGGGCCGTTCCCGGTGCGAAATTTTCAACCTACTCAGCTCCTGTTTCTTGGGATGCCGGGAGATCGCGCGACCGTTTTGAAACGAGGGACTCTCGATGTTCGCATAGAGCTGGCGGATACAAGTACGGTCTTCAACGAGAAGAATCCTCAATCTAGCGCGGTGATGAAGTTGGAAACGCTCCGGTCCGGGTTGTTTCTGCGCTATGGATTGACCGACCGTCTAGAGGTTGCGATGGAGGTGCCGGCGCTATACCGGTTTCGGGGAACTCTGGAAGGGGTCATCACCATGACAGAGAGGGCTACCACGGGACTGGCGCCGGTGCGGAAGGCTCTGCAACAGACGGGGTACGCCTACACGGTCTCGCAAGGCGGCAACACGTTGTTCCGTGGGGGGCAAGACCAACTGGGGCTGGGGGACATGTCATTCACGAGCAAGTACCAACTGGTGCGGCAGAGCGAGACTCTGCCGGCTATCTCGATGAGGGTCGCTGTGAAGGCGCCCACCGGGGATGCGAGTCGGGTATTCGGGAGCGGGCACCCGGACGTCGGAGTGGGGCTCGCGATCGAGAAGACGTTTGCATCTCGATGGATCGTTTATGTCAATGCCAATGAAATGTTTCCGACCGGGCAGGTGGCCGGCTTGCATCCTCAACCGGTTTTTTCTTCCGTGACAGCGCTGGAGTATCTCTGGTCCGATCATGTGTCTTTCACAGCGCAGTTCGATTACTACTCGTCGGCCTTTCACGGAACCGGGATCAGGGTTCTGGACCGAGGGGTGACAGAATTAGTTGCGGGGTTTAGCTATCGGCTGAGGCCGAACCTTCTGTGGCAGGTCTACGGCGTCGAGAACGTAGATTTCATTACCGGCGGCGCGGCCGATTTTACCCTCTCCACGGTGGTGATGTATCGATTTGAATCGTGAGACGCAGCGCTCAGGTGGGCTAACCGCTTGACAGATCAAGGACTCTGTGTGAGACTGTGCGCGGCTTACGAAGAGCTAGCCTCGTCTTGCTGCATGTGACGTCCCTATCCGGTTTCTTTCCCTTGCGCTAAGGGACCATTCTCGACAAAGGAGAGCACGATGTCGTTGTTAAAGACGATTCATAGCCCCGCTGATCTCAAGCGGTTGCCACCGACTCGGTTTCCAGAGCTGTGTCAGGAGATCCGGGAACTCATTATCAGCGTCGTATCGAAGGTCGGCGGGCACCTCGCCTCTAACCTGGGGGTTGTGGAGCTGACCGTGGCGCTGCACTATCTGCTGGATACGCCCAAAGACAAAATCGTGTGGGATACGAGCAATCAGGCCTATGCGCATAAGTTGCTCACCGGTCGCCGGGAACAGTTCCATACGCTGCGGCAGTACGGAGGATTGAGCGGGTTCTGTAAGCGTGAGGAGAGCGTGTACGACACGTTCAATGCGGGTCATGCGGGCACCGGGGTCTCCGCCGCGTTCGGGATGGTCGAAGCACGCGAGCGGCTTGGCCAGAAGCATAAAGTCGCCTGCGTCGTCGGGGACGGAGCCATGACTGCCGGGATGACGCTCGAGGGACTACACCACGCCGGTGGGCTCGGGAAGGACTTTCTGGTCGTCCTGAACGACAACCAGATGTCGATTTCTAAAAATGTCGGCGCCATTTCGGCCTATCTGAATCGGACCTTTACTGGAGAATTCTATGCCCGTATGAGGGAAGAAACGGGATATCTGCTCAGCAAGATTCCTCACATCGGGCAGGATATGAAGAAGCTGGCTCATCGGGCGGAAGAGTTGGCGAAAGGGGTGATTCTACCGGGGCTGCTCTTCGAAGAGCTTGGCTTCAAGTACGTCGGTCCCATCGACGGCCATAACTTCGAGCACCTGCTCCCCACGCTTGAGAACGTCCTCAAGCTGAAGGGACCGGTGCTGCTCCATGTAATTACGAAGAAAGGATTGGGGTACGAGCCGGCTGTGAAGAATCCGGTCTGGTTCCACGCCTGCCCGGCCTTCGTGCGAGAGACCGGGGTGGTGGCTAAGAAACCTGCGCGCCCGAGCTACACGGCTATTGCGATGGATACCTTGGTGAAGTTGGCGAGGAAGGATAAACGGATCGTGGCCATTACCGCCGCGATGGGGGAGGGCACAGGCTTGACGGCGTTCGAGAAGGAATTCCCCGACCGCTTGTACGATGTGGGGATTGCGGAGCAGCACGCCGTGACCTTCGCGGCGGGGTTGGCCGCGCAAGGGATACGACCGGTCGTGGCGATGTACTCCACCTTCTTGCAGCGGGCCTATGACCAGGTGGTGCACGATGTCGCTACGCAAAATCTGCCGGTCACCTTCTGCATCGATCGCGGGGGGTTGGTTGCGGAAGACGGGACGACGCACCACGGGGCATTCGACTTCGCCTACTTGCGCCATGTTCCCAACATGGTGCTGATGGCGCCGAAGGACGAAAATGAGCTACAGCACATGATGAAGACATGCCTCACTTACGATGGACCGGTGTCCGTACGCTATGCCCGTGGGGTGAGTCTCGGCGTTCGGATGGATGCGGAACCAGTGGCTCTGCCTGTAGGCAAGGGAGAGATTCTGCGTGAGGGGACGGATGTGGCCATTGTGGCTATCGGCGTCCCTGTGTGGCAGGCAGTGCAAGCGGCGGAGCGGCTGGCAGGCGAAGGAATTTCTACGGCAGTGGTGAATGCCCGGTTTGCGAAGCCTCTGGATGCGGACCTGCTCACCACCATAGCCAAGCAAGTACGATATCTTGTGACGGTGGAAGAGGGATCGAAGATGGGCGGGTTCGGCTCAGCGGTGCTCGAGGTGCTATCCGAAGCCGGCATCAGCCATCTTTCCACGAAACTGGTCGGGCTGCCGGACTGGTATATCGAGCAGGGGCCACAGGATCTGCTACGCGAAAAGTACGGTCTGACCGCCGAGGGGATTTATCAAAGCGTCAAGGAACTCCTTGGAAAGGATTCGTCGGTCTCCGCTGGATTCCCCTTTGCTTCGATGACCGATCTCTTGCCACATGGTGATGAGCAAGGGAGCTAAGCCAATGCAAAATGAAAAAGTAAAAGGGCAAAAGTAGCGAATACGCGGGCGCCATGCACATTACGCGCAGGAAAACGAGGCAGATCAAGGTCGGGAGGGTCAAGGTCGGCGGCGATGCGCCGGTATCGGTCCAGTCCATGTGCTCGACCGACACGCGGGATGTCTCGGCCACCGTTGAGCAGATCCGCCAACTCGAGGCCGTAGGCTGCGAGATCATCCGCGTTGCGGTTCCTGATGATGAAGCTGCTGCTGCCTTGCCCAAGATCAAATCGCAGATGACTGTGCCGTTGATTGCCGATATTCACTTCGATCACCGTTTGGCGCTGAAGGCCGCTGAAGTCGTGGATTGCGTGCGGATCAATCCGGGCAACATCGGGGCATGGTGGAAAGTGACTGAAGTAATCAAGGCCGTCAACGACCGAGGAATTCCGCTGCGAGTCGGCGTGAACGGCGGGTCGCTCGAGCGCCCGCTGTTGGAGAAATATGGATGGCCGTCACCGGAGGCACTGGCCGAGTCGGCCTTGAACGCGGTGCATGCGCTGGAAGATGTCGGTTTTACGAACATGAAGGTCTCTCTGAAAGCTTCAGATGTGCACCATGCGATCGATGCCTACTGGCTCTTCTCGCGGCAGTCCGATTATCCGTTGCACATCGGCATCACCGAAGCCGGTACTGCGATGACCGGGGCCGTAAAATCGGCTATCGGGCTTGGCTGGCTGCTGTCTCAGGGAATCGGAGACACGCTCAGAGTGTCGTTGGCTGCCGATCCGGTGGAAGAAGTGAGAGTCGGTTTTGAAATCTTGAAATCGTTGGAGCTGCGGCATCGTGGCATCAACGTCATCGCCTGCCCAACCTGCGGCCGAGTCGAAATCGATGTGGTTCGCATGGCCAACGAATTAGAGAAGAAACTTGGCCATATCAAAACGCCGCTCAATGTATCGGTGCTCGGATGTGTGGTGAACGGAATCGGCGAGGGGAAAGAAGCGGATATCGGGATTGCGGGAGGCGAGGGGAAAGGCATTCTGTTCAAGAAAGGCAAATTGGTCCGCAAGGTCCCGATAGCCGAACTGATGGAGGCACTGACTCAGGAAGTCGAACTTCTCGCCAAGGAAAAAGAGGCCGAGGGAGCCACTGAATCCGAAGGAACGAGTCAGGCAGATAATGGCTGGGAGCCGCTCCTGCCTACATCCGACCAACCATCGACTCTCGGGAAAGACATCCCTGTTCTCTCAAACAAACGGTAAGTTCCATTCCTTGCCTCTAGCCTCTTACCCCTTGCCCAGAATATAATGCCCGCCGGGGCGCCGTACCCAAGTGGCTAAGGGAGCAGTCTGCAAAACTGCGATGCAGCGGTTCGAACCCGCTCGGCGCCTCCATACCCTGCCTGCCCCGACCGATGTCCTCTTTATTCTCTTAGCGTAATGAAGGCCATCGGATAAACCCTCAAGTGAACTTCTTGCTAGATCGGCTTGCGCGACCGGGCGCTTTTGCGAATGATGCGCCCGGATACGCTCCTCCAGGAAATCTTACATGCATTGGGTCGCTTAACTCTGCGGGTCCCAGCCTCAACAATTGACGATCTCAGAAGGCGGGTGCTAGAATCCGCGTCACACGAGCCTCCGGTTGCGGCTGGAATTCTCAGCCGGTCAGCATATATCACGACAATCTCACTAGCAGAAGGAGTCAGGGATGGCTGTTCCAGTCTCCCAAATGTATACAGTTGCCACGTACGTGCTCGCACAGAAGTTTCGGGGCGTGAAGCGCTATCCGCTGGTGTTGATGCTCGAGCCGCTGTTTCGATGTAACCTGGCCTGTGCGGGCTGCGGGAAGATTCAGTATCCCGATCATGTGCTCGATAAACGTCTCTTACCCGAGCAATGCTGGGCGGCGGCCGACGAGTGCGGCGCGCCGATCGTCAGCATTCCCGGTGGGGAGCCGTTGATCCATCCGGAGATGCCGCAGATCGTTCGCGGGCTTGTAGCGCGGAAGAAGTATGTCTATCTCTGTACCAACGCGATTCTGTTGGAACGCAAGTTGGACGAGTACACACCCTCCAAGTTCTTGACGTTCAGCATCCATATGGACGGGTTACGCGACGAGCATGACATGGCTGTCTGCCGGGACGGGGTGTATGACACAGCGGTGAAGGCCATCAAATCGGCCCTAAAGCGCGGCCACCGGGTCACTACGAACACGACGCTGTTTGATGACGCCAATCCGGAGCGTGTGCGCTGTTTCTTCGACGAAATGATGCAGCTCGGGGTCGAAGGGATGATGATTTCACCGGGGTACAGCTACCAGAAGGCGCCCGATCAGCAGCACTTCTTAAAGCGCGCTCGGACGCGCGAGCTGTTTTCAAAAATCCTCAGCCGCCCCAAACGGGGTTGGCAGTTCAACCAGTCGCCGCTATTCCTCGACTTCCTGATGGGGCGGCGGGAATATCAGTGCACGCCGTGGGGCAATCCCACCTATAACGTTTTCGGGTGGCAGAAGCCCTGTTATCTTCTGCAAGACGGATATGCGAAGACGTTCCGTGAGTTGATGGAGACGACCGACTGGGAGCGGTATGGCAACGGCCGGAACGAAAAATGCGCCGACTGCATGGTGCATTGCGGGTATGAGGCATCGGCGGTCGAAGATACATTCGGTAGCGTCTCCGGATTTGCGCGGACTGCCAAGCTGACGTTACTCCCGACTTCGCGATAAATGCCGTCAGGCGTCAAGCGTCATCCGAGAGAACTTACCAGATAATTCACGATTGACGGTTGTCGATCGACGAATGACGAGTTTCTGGCATGACCGACACAAAAAACCATGCGGCTGGTGGCGCCGGCTCGCTCGAAGGGCGGGTCTTCCGTCCGGCGAATCTGGCGGAGGCTGCCGATATAGTCGAACTTGCGTTTGACTATCGTGGGGATGTGACGCTCAATCTAAAATCAGGACAGCGTCTGGTCGGCTATGTGTTCAACCGAAATGCTCGTGGGACGAATCCCTGCCTCGAACTCTTTCCCCAAGATCAACCCGGCACGGTCACCGTGTCTTATGCCGATATCGAGGCCATCTCCTTTAGCGGAAAGGACACTGCGTCCGGCCAGTCATGGGAAGCCTGGGCGGCCAAGAAGGAATCGGAGCGTCGCGCTGAAGCCGAACGAGTTGCGGCTGAGGCGAAGGCGCGAGGACACTTGTAGCGCGCCCGGATAAAGCACTTCTCCGTTCCCATCCATCCCGACACATCCCGTTTCTCTCCTTCCGTTACACGCGAGCCTGCTTCGGAAAGTCAGACCCCAATCGTTTGAAATGTGATGAGTCTCTATGCCATGAATGCGCTTCCTCGTTATTGACAAAGCAGAACCTGTATGCTAAATGTTTCCGCCTCAAAATCGGGCATGCCCAGTGTTGATGAGGCTTTTCGTTGCCGGGCATCAATGCCGTGCTCGACAAGGGGAAGACCGAATGGACATGGGTGAATGGGGCAGCGAGGGAGAGCAACGGGAAGGTCGAACGCGCTCTGGAGAATCAGCTCTGTCGCGCTAGGCGTGTGGGCGATCTCATCTCCTTCTGTACTCCATGCCACGCATGAAGCTGATCATCGGTTCACTGTGCAAGGCTTCGTGTGCGGAAAGGATGGAAGGCCTGCTCCGAACGTCGAGGTTTTGGTTAAGGACACACGGGTTTCAGTTGGCCAGACCAGCTCGACGGACGAGGATGGGTACTACAAAGTTACCCTCCACCTTCATAACGATAATGTAGGCGATCCCCTTCTGGTTGCCGCAGGAGGCGAAGAACAACATCGAAAGGTAGCGTTCGATCCCAACGATCTTGAGACTGAACGAAGGGTTCAGGTCAACTTCGGGAGCGGCTGCGAGCACGAACTTGGTACTCCTCGGTGGGTCTATTACGGGTTAGGTGGAGGCGTTCTTGCGATCGGCGGCTTGGTCGGTTTCAAGGTACTTCGCTCTTGGCAGAAGCAGCAGGGCAAACGAGGAAAACGGCAGGGGAAAGGGAAGAAATAGAAAGCGGTCCGTGGGGCGTTTCAGTACCTCGCCGGATCGGGTGTCGGGACAAGGCGGGGGAAATACGCACGTGACCTCGATGGACTCGTAAGTCATGGCGCTTTTGCTGAGGCTGACTAGAACCTCGGTAAAGGCGTTTTTTTCTGTCATCCCTGGGATCGGGAAGGTGTATGGGCATCGGATTCCCAGGAAGAAAGGAGTGGGTGATTATCTATGAAGCGCAATGGGTGGATGCATCTTGGACTCTTGATTGGTATGGCGGGATTCGGGCTGGTCGTATCTGGGTGCGGTGAAGCAGGCGAAGGACCGATTGTGCCGCCTCCGCCGGCTCCTGCCGAGTACGCCGATAAACATATGCCGGCCGGGTGGTGGGCCGACCAAAAGATGATCGATGAAGGCCGCTCGATCTACATCGGCGAGAAGAATCCGGATGTGAACTGCGCCAGTTGTCATGGGAAAGACGGCAAGCCGGTCAAGGCTGGAGCACGGGACTTTCGCAATACAGAGCGTATGAAGCTCTACGCCGATTCTGTGTGGTTCTGGCGCATCTCGGAGGGAGTTCCCAACACCAAGATGAAAGCCTGGAAGACCAAGCTTTCTGAGGAAGACCGTTGGAAAGTGATGGCTTTCGAGCGGACCTTCGGCTTGGCAGGAAAAGGCTGGGATCCGGCGAAGAACGCGTGGGTCGATGCTGCGAGCATTGCAGCGGCTCCCGTTGCGGCAGCTCCGGCTCCCGCTGCCGATGGCGCAGCGCCGGCGGCGCCTGCAGTTCCAGCGGCCGGGAAGTGAAGCTATTTGAGATTTTCCTTGTGACATTTTGAATCGGGCTCGGGGAGGAGGGGCGGCGAGACATCATGAAAATGTGGCAGCGCAGTCTCTTGGCCATCTGTGCGCTTGTGGCGCTGTTCGGAGGTGTAGCCTACGCGCAGGCTCCGGGCGCGCCTCCCGTGGAGTTTCCATACACGGGGAATCGAACCGCAGTGTGGATCGTTGCCCAGCTCCATATCCTGTTTGCCGCGTTCATTCTGGGGGCTCCGATCTTCGTCGTGATCTCCGAGTGGTTGGGGTATCGCAAGCAGGATCCCCGCTACGATCGGCTGGCGAAGGAGGTGATCAAGGTCACGGTCATCCTCTACAGCATGACGGCGCTCACCGGCGGCCTGTTTATTTTCGTGTTGCTGGCGACCTATCCGCAGTTCACTACTTGGCTGATCAATCACTTCTTTATGCTCTTTGCAGTGGTCTATCCGCTGCTGTTCATCGGGGAAACGATCGTCCTGTACCTCTATTTCTACACGTGGGACGCATGGAAAGGTGACAAGAAAGCGCGGCACATCGCTCTGGGGGTGCTGCTGAACATTATCGGGACGGTCACGCTCTTCGTCATCGACGGCCCGACCTCCTTCATGAACACGCCGGTGAAGGCGGAAGGAATTTCTCCTGCTGAATTTCTTCAGACCGCCACGCTGTGGGACAAGATTTTCAACTACAGTTGGATGCCCATGAATCTGCACCGGCTGGTCGGCAATGTGACGTTCGGCGGGTTCATCGCGGGGCTGATCGCGGCCTATATGTATATGGGAGCCAAGAAGGAAGAAGAACGCGCCTACTATGACTGGATGGGATTCGTGGGGAATCTGATCGGCGTGGGGGCATTGCTGTTTCTTCCCTTCATGGGCTATCTCCTGGCTTACGAACTCTGCGACTACGATGCCTCGATCTGTCCCTACATGATGGCGGACCAGCTCTCGATGTTCTTCGAGATGCAGGGCGCCATGATCGGGCTCATCTTCTTGGCCAGCAACTACTATATCTGGCTGAGCATGAAACGCATTGAAGGTGTGGAGCGAGTGCGGATGACGATCTTTGCTCCGGTGGTGATGGTGGCGCTGCCTTTCGTGATGACCTACGTCTGGACGATCTTCCCCGTGCCCGATCCGCGGGCACTGGCGGTTCTTCTCCCGCTCGCACTGGCGCCCGTGGTTCTCGGGCGATTTATTCCGCTGACCGTGTCCTCAAGCACGGTTATTAAGGTGGGATTCCTCATGGTCGTCGTCGGGGACGCCATCTGGCTGACGCCGCACGGATTTGTGCCGACCGGTGCCAAGTTGGTGGCTGAATTGGAACTGCCGTCGGATTGGAACTTCCTTGCGTTGATGCCGGCGAAGAACTCGGCGGCGTTTACGCTGGTCTTTGTCACGGTGGTCAACTACATCATTTACAACCGAGCCATCAGCCAAGGCACGATTGTCTGGGGAAAGATCGACTTCGCGTCGCAGTTCGTCCTGATCTTCCTCGCGTTCAGCGCGATCTGGACGATGGGGCTTATGGGGGCGGTACGATCGCTGTTGCGGAAATACTTTCACACATACAACTTGCTGCCGGACTTTACCGCCGAGTCGTTTACGCCGACCCTGGCGTATTCGGCCTGGTGGATTACGGGGATCACGGTGATTTTTTATCTGGTTGTGAGTTTCGCCATCCTGGTGACATTGAGGGCATCGGAGGCCAAAAGTCACGCGCCCGAGGGAAGTCCCGTTCCGGCTGGGGCCAAGTGACCGAAGGGCCGCACAACGCCTGTTGAGGAAAGAGGACGCGCATGGGCAACATGATCAAGAAACTGGTTGTGGGCCTGGTAGTCGGAGGAGTGCTCTTTGGAGTCACCAAGGCACTGGACTTCCCATCGGTCTTTCAGATGATGTTTGGCGCCTACGCGATATTAGGAGCCGCCGTCTTCATGCTGCTTGACGCACCGTCGATCAAACCGATGAGCGGGGTAAAGGCCCTCGGTGCATTGGTGGTCTTTTACGTCGTGCTCTGTGTGGCGTACATCGCCGGTGCCTCGCTTTGGCCGCAATACGATCCGGAGGATGAGAAGGGCAAGATCGCGAAGATTCTCGAGCCGAAACGGAAACTCACGGAGCAGGGGAAAGCCGATGAATTGATCGCTCGCGCCAAGGCTTTAGATGAGAAGGCGAAGGCACTCGCCGAGCGATTGAAGGCGCTGGGCGGGGATCAGGCGCCTCAAGACCAAGCAGCCGGGGGCGCTGGTGCGCCGCCTGCGAGCGGAGGGGTCGTCGCCACCGGTGACGTCGCCAAGCTCGGTGAGGAACAGTGGCAGCTCCAGGAATGCTACAACTGCCACAAGCTGAGAGGCGAGGGCGGGAAAAAGCGAGGGCCCGAGCTGGATAACATCGGCAGCTACCTGACGGTGGATCAGATCAAGCAAAAGATTCTCGATCCCAAGAGCTGGATGGCCGAGGGATTCGAAAAGGAGTACGAGAAAGGCAAGATGCCGGACAAGTACAAAGATTTGATGGAAGAGAAAGACGTGGTTGTACTTGCGACGTGGCTGGCGGCATTCAAAAACACTTCGGTGAACACGCCCAAGCCTATCCAAAAGAAGTAGCATGCAGCAGCCTAAGCTCAAATCCAAAGTCCGCTGTACCGACCGCGAAGTGGGAGAGGTGACGCGGGTCATCATGGACCCGCTGTCTCATGAGGTCAGCCACATCGTTGTGGGCGGCGACGGCCTTGGCCAGGCAGAGCGCCAAGTGCCGATGGGCCATGTGCAGAGCGTGACGGATAACTTTGTGGAACTCCGGGCGTCGGCGGTGGAATTCTCCGCCATGCCCTCGTTCCGGCGATGCGACTTCGTGACCACGCACGAAGTGGAGATCGCGCATCTCGAAGAGCATATCCACGTCACGCCAGGCGAAGTGCTGGTGCCGCTGCCTGAATTGGAGCAGAGCGTCAAACGGCGGACCTTTTTTGCGAACCTGACCCACGCGATCGGCTTCTTGATCGGATTGCCGCTGATCCTCCCCGTGTTGCGCTATTTGATGAAGCCTATGTATCAGCCGTTCGATAACGGCTGGCTTAAGATCGGCAACGTGAGCCGGATCAAGACCGAAGACATCGGGATCCAGTTCAAGTACAAGAAAAAAGTCAAAGAAGCCTACATGCCCGAGCAAGAGATCGACAAAAATGTCTGGGTTCTGAGGGCCACGCCGGCGGTGCTGGAAAAAGTCTACAAGGGCAAAGACATGGAATTCCGGGATTCCACCGGCCGCGTGGTCTGGACCAACAAGAAAGAGGTGCCCTATGTGGCTTTCTCCGGCAAGTGCCCGCACCTCGGATGCGGCTACAAGTGGCGGACGCATAAGATGCTGGGGCAGGTGTTTCTCTGTCCCTGCCATCTAAGCATCTACGATTCGTCGGGGAAAGTGCTGGACGGGCCGGCGCCGCGCCCGCTCGATGCGTTGCCGATTCAGATTTCTGCCGGTGGTGACATCAAGATCATCGACATGGAATTTAAGGCGGGGACGAAAGCGCAAGTCAGGATCGTCTAAATGGACGCGACACCCTCCACCGACCAGCAGCCGACCGCGCTCGAAAAAGTCATCGCATTTGTCGATGAGCGGGTCGGTCTGAAGACCATCCAGGCGAAGATGCTCAATGAGCCCGTACCGGGAGGCTCGCGCTGGGCCTATGTGTTCGGGTCCGTCCTCCTGTTCATTTTCATTATGCAGGCGGTCACTGGCATCCTACTCATGTTCTATTATGTGCCGACGGCGGACCACGCCTATGCGAGCACCCAGTACATCATTCACGAAGTGGATTATGGCTGGTTCCTGTTGAGCTACCACTTTTGGGGCTCTACGGCGATGGTGGTCTGCGTCTTCGCGCACATGTCACAGGTGTTCCTCTGGGGAGCCTATAAGAAGCCGCGCGAAATGATCTGGCTCGTTGGATTGGCACTCTTCGGCATCGTCATGGGCTTCGGTTTCACCGGCTATCTGTTGCCGTGGGATCAGCGAGCTTACTGGGCTACCACGGTCGGCGTGGAGATTATGGATAAGACGCCGATCCTCGGCGATTTTATGGCTCGTTTTCTGAAGGGGGGACCGACTCCTGGACAGATGACGTTGAGCCGGTTTTTCGTGATCCATGTGATGATTTTGCCTGCGGCCTTGATGGGCTTGGCCGGACTGCACGTGTTCCTTTTCCGCACGGCCGGGCCAGCAGGACCGTTTCGGGGTACTCCGGAAGAGCTGAAGGCGAAAACGGACTACTTCTTCCCCAGGCAGATATGGAAGGACATCGTAGCGATGGGTGCGGTGTTCCTCACAATCTGCAGTCTGGCTTTTTGGGAGCCGGTCGTGCTGCTCGAGGAGGCGACGCCGGACCCTGGCGACTACCACCCGGAGCCCGAATGGTATTTCCTATTTCTCTTTCAGTTGTTGCGTCTGAAAATCTTTGCCGGCGAGTTCGGCCAGTTCTTGGGAGCGATCGCATTGCCCGGAGCCTTCATGGCGCTCCTGGCCGCGCTGCCGTTCATTGATCGAAACCCGGAGCGCAATATCTTCAAGCGGCCGATCGCGTTGATCGGATGGATTGTCGTGATGACGTCGATCCTCATCTTCACGGTTTCCGCGATCATCAACCGGGAATTTTTGGAATGACAGGCGAGGGGCATGGCTGATCAGACTGCAACCACGTCTCCAGTGAAGCTAGGCCTCTCCGTGCTCTGGCCCGCGTTCTGGACTGCCTTGCCTATCAAGCTGGTCTTTGTCCTACTGGTGCTTGCCACGGGGATGATGCAGGTAGAGGCCAAGGCGGGTGTGGCCTTTCTTCTCCTTCTCGCAAGCCCCGTGACGGTCGGAGCTTATCCCACACTGACGTCTGCATTGGACGTGCATGTCGCCGAAGGCGTTGGCCTGGCCCTACTGTTTCTGCTCTCGATTCCCATCGATATCTGGGCGCTTGGCTTGGTGGGACGAACCGTGTTTCTGGAACGTCTCCGCGCTCAGCCTCCCGATCGGCTTGGCCTGATCCTGTGGGGACAGTCTGCATTAATCGGAGCCATCTATCTCCCGCTTCTCTGGTTCATCGAGGGAATAGTCACGGACACAGCGAAGTCGATCACGCACTTGATTATGGAGCTGGAACTGCTCAAAGCGTTCCCGGTGGCGGAACGAATCAGCGTAGAACTGGCGCTGTGGGGGAGCGTATCAGCCGTGACATTGCTGGCGCTGCTTCTCTTCGGACTGTGGCTCGTCGGCCGCTTCGTCGTAATGAGACAGGCTGCAAAGGCTGCTCCAGCGTCCGAGACCTATCAAGCGTTGGTCTCCCGCTGGGATCTCATGCGGGTCCCAGCCGACCAGGGGCTCACATTAACAGCGTTCACCGGCACCGGCGTTCTGCTCGGCCTGCTGTTCTGGGCCGCGTTGCCGGTCACAACCCCGCATCCCCATGAGTCTTATAAGCAGCCGGCGGCCAAGGTTGAGCCTCCGTTCAAGCCGATTGAGGTGTTGAACAAGTCAGAGAAAGTCTTGACTCAAGCCGAGGCGGCCGTCGACGCACTTGAGAAGAAAGCAGAAGAGGACGCGCAGATCAAGGGCAAGGGCGGGAAAGACAATGCGGCGGGCAAAGATGCGGGTGCGGCAAAGAGGGCTCCGGCCACGGCTCCGGTGAAGCCGGCAGCGGCAGCGGCTCCGGCCACGGCGAAAGTTGCCCCGTCTGCTCCTCAAAGCGAGAAACAGTAACCTGGGCGAAGGTGAGGTGAGCTTCATGGTGCACCAGGGCGGGTTCCTCACAAGGATGATGAGTTCAATCGCAGGGCGGACCGGCCTCGTGGCCGCCTGCTTGATGGCGGCAGGTTTGCTTGGTTTCCCCTCGCTCGGTCTGGCGGAGGATGCGACCGCCTCTGCCGTGGCCTACCGCGATATTCCCGGTATCGGCAGTCGGAATCTCATCTGGGTGATTGCGCAACTTCATTTACTGTTGGCGGGCTTCGTCTTGGGCGTGCCGATCTTCGCGTGGCTCTGCGAAGTCGTCGGGTGGAAAACCGGAGAAAAGCGGTACGACAAGCTGGCGAAAGAATTTACCAAGCTACTTACGTCGTCCTACGCAACGACGGCGTTGTTCGGAGGGATCCTGCTGTTTCTGTTGATCGGCTTCTATCCGAAGCTGATGGCGTACCTGACCGATATCTTTTTCCCCTCGTTTCTCGTCTATTGTCTTCTCTTTCTTCTGGAGACGGCCACGCTTTATCTCTATTGGTATGGGTGGGACGCGATGGCCGAAGACGGGAAGAAGGGATTCCACCTGTTCTTGGGTTTCCTGCTGAACGTCTTCGCCTTCTTCATCATGATCGTGCCGAACTCCTGGGCCACATTCCAAGCGAGCCCGGTGGTGATTTCCGAAGGGACCGATTTTGCGCGGGCCTGGGCCGCAACCTGGAATCCAACCTGGTGGCCGGTCAACATTCATCGGCTAATCGCCAACGTCGTGCTCGGCGGCTATATGTGCGGCGCGTATGCCGGTATCCGCTATCTTGCGGCGAGGGGCTCGGAGGAGCGGGAACATTATGACTGGATGGGATACGTCGGCAATTTCATCGGCGTCTTCGGCCTCTTACCGCTGCCCTTCGCCGGTTATTGGCTCATGCGCGAGATCTATCAGTACAATCAGCAGATGGGTATTACCCTGATGGGTGGATTCCTGTCGTGGCTGTTTATCCTGCAGGCCATGTTAATCGGTGTGCTGTTCCTCGGCTCGAACTATTACTTCTGGCTCGGCATCACGCACCGGATCCCCGGCTCGGAAATGAAGTACAAGAAGCCTATTATGGCGATGCTGATCATCCTGCTGCTCTGCCTAGGCGTGTGGATGACGCCGCACTCCTTGGTTGCGAGTCTGGAGGAAGCCAGAAAGATGGGAGGCACGCATCACCCGCTGCTAGGTGTCTTCGGCGTCATGTCGGCAAAGATGACGGTAGCGAACCTCATGATCCTCGTCACCTTCATGAGCTTCATCATGTACTGGCGCGCGGGTAAGGAAGAGACCGCCACTTGGGCCAAGTTGGCCAAGGCCGTGATGGGAGCCGTCCTCGTTATTGCGGGAATCGTCGTCGTGGTGCTCGGCATCTGGGGCTATTTCGTTCCGGCCATTGTCAGGATCAACTACTTCTCGACGTCCCAGGTGTTGATCGTCCTTTTCGTCATGCTTACGATCACGCCGTTGACGGCACTCCTCTTGAAGAGCGCGAGGACGACGACCGAAATGGTGTGGGGCAAGATGCCGCCGCGTGCCGGCTACGCGCTTGTCCTGAACGCCGTGATGGTCATCTTGCTGATGACCCTGATGGGATATGCGCGGTCCTCATCTCGCGTGCATTGGCACATCTATGGCGTCATGCGCGACTCCTCGCAGTATGCTTATTCACCGGCACTGGGCTATGCTGCCGTGCTCATGGCGTTGTGTACCTTCCTCTTCTGTATGCTGGTCGCCTTCATCTTCTGGGTTGCCACGATGGGGGATAAGGCGAAAGCCGGCGGAGGGGGGCATTCGATCAAAGGCGAATTGCCTCATGGGACTGTACCAGCGATGGCGGGCGGATCGCCGGGCTTCGATAAGAGCTGATAGCAAATAGCTGATAGCTTTCAAACGAGGACTTATGAGCGAAGTCGCATTCCTACAATTGGTCGGCCTGAGCGTGGTGGGGACGGGAGTCGTCATCCTGCTCTTCATCGGGGCCCAGTTCGTTCGTGTCATCGGATTCGTCGCGATCGTGCTGGGGCTCTTTTCCCTGGTCGCGTTGTCGGTGCCACAGATGGCGTCTTTGCCGCCGGCGGAAGAGAAGTTCGACGTCTCCACCATCAAGACCGCGGCGGACATGGCGGCGATCGGGCAGAAGATATTCTTCAGCAAAGGTCAGTGCGCGCTCTGCCACTCGATCGGGCCGAGCGAATCGGCCCGCTGTCCCGACCTGAAGGGTATCGGCGCCAAACTGACCCGTGAATTTATTTTTGAGAGTCTCACGCAGCCGCAGGCGTACATTTATCTGGACTTTCGCCACGAAGGACCGCCCAAAGAATACCCGGCCCGCATGCCATACATTAATAAGAACCCGATTGGGCTGTCGAAAAATGAAATCCTGTCGGTGATCGCCTTCCTGCAACAGATGAGCGGCGAACCGATCACGGTAAGTCCATCGGAGATTGAAGCTCCGACGCCCGTTTCACCGGCGCCGACTAAGTCGGCGGAAACCGCGCCGGTCGCACTGGTGCAAGTGCGCTGACCGGATGCGGAAAAACGAGGCACAAGCCTGACCGTAGTTTGAGTCAGACCATGAGAGCAGGAGGAACCATGGGCGGTGCACTGCTGAGGCCGATCATCATCATCGCGGCGATGTATGTCTTCCTGAAATTCGGGATGCCGTTGTTCACGGCGCCGCTTCCTGCCAGCTTGATCTTCCTCTACATCGCGCTGACGGCGACCGGAATCGTCATTTTGCAGACGCTCAGCGGCGAGTCGAAGGATGCCTTCTTTGGCCCCATCTTTCGGTTCCTGAGCGGAGAGAACATCGGGGCTCTTCAGGCCGCACGCTATGCCGTCCTGGTCCTCTTCCCCTTGCTCGTCGGCTGGCAGACATTCACCAGCACGGCGCCCAGTGACGAGCCACCGGCGGAGAATCGGACCATCCATCCGGCGCCGCCTGGTGAATATACAGGTTTATCGAATCCCGTGGCCAAGACGCCCGACAATATTATGCAAGGGAAGGGGTTCTACGCGGCCTTCTGTTCACCTTGTCACGGCGGAAATTTCGACGGAAAAGGACCGGCGGCACGAGGGTTCAATCCACCTCCCGCGAATTTCTCAGACCCGACGACGATCGCGATGTTGCAGGAAAGCTACCTGTTCTGGCGGATCAAGAAAGGGGGAGTGGGATTGCCGATCGAGGGCATGCCGTGGAAGTCCGCGATGCCACGTTGGGAGGTTGAACTCCCGGACGAATGGATTTGGAAAATCATCATGGGTGAGTATGACGGAGCCCATCAATCTCCGAGGACGTGGGAGTAACCATCAGTAGTCACGAGGCGCGTATGACACGGGTGATGCAGGAACACGCAACGTGGTTCGGGATCGGGGCGGCCGGTGTGCTGTGCACGCTTCTGCTGGCAGGCACAACAGAAAGCTTCGCCCAAGAGAGCGTCGCGGTTCGCGCCGTGATGGTGAAAGGGGCGTTGCCGGTTGACGATCCCGGCGCCGCCGCTTGGAACAGCGCGCCGCAGGCTCAGTTCCCCATGTCGCCGCAGGTTCACTGGCAGAATCGGATTCAGGAAGTGACCGTCAAGGATTTGAAAGTCCGTGCTATGAACGACGGAAAACAGGTCGCGGTACTGTTGGAGTATGCCGATCCCACCGAAGATCCGGCCGATGCCGCTGCGTTGGAATTCATGGTTGGGGACAAAAAAGCCCACTTCGCCCATGGCCAGCCGATGGCGCAAGTCGAAGGCGGTCCGGTCAATATCTGGTTTTGGAGAAACAAAGACGGCAAAGCCGTCGACATGAACGCCCAGGGATTCGGCACGCTCAAGGCCCAGTCCCATCAAGACGTGACGGCCAAGGGCGTCTATGCCAACGGGACGTGGAAGGTCGTGTTCTCACGCAGCCTTGCGACCGACCATCCCGATGAGGATACGCAGTTGAAGCCGGGCGAGTTCGTCAATATCGCCTTTGCGGTCTGGGATGGCAGGAAGGATGCCGCAGGGGATCTCGTGGAGAAGGGGTCGCAAAAGGCCGTGTCCTCCTGGTGGTATTTCCGCGCTGAACCTCCGCCCGATTACTCGGCGTATCTATATGCCGCGTTAGCGGTTGGGCTGGCAGTCGGATTCCAATTCGTCCTGATTAGGAAACTGAAGAAAGGGCAGTCGGCATGAGCGCGGCAAGGCTGCAAGTCATGGGATTGGTGGCAGGACTCATCGGAGTGTGGGCGGTTGTTGGAACCGGGGGGTGTTCGCTGTTTCAAAGCGAGCAGGTAAAGAAGGGCCAGGAACTGTACGCCCATTACTGCATGCATTGTCATGGAGAGCATGGGCGCCAGAACGAGGGCTTCAATTGGTCCTCCATGTCCGATCCCAAGCCAAAAGATTTGTCCAACAAAGAAGAGATGGGGACTTTCAAGGATGAGGATATCTTCAACACCATTTCTCGGGACATGAAGGACACGAGTCCCGGTGGCGACAAGATCGGCGACGACGAGTTCGCGGTGCCGACGATGCCGACCTTCAAATACACTCTATCTGAAGAAGAAATCTGGGCCATCGTCGGATTTGTCCGTACGCTGCACGGGAGAAAACTGGAGTTCAATATCGAGGAGAGAAAGAAAGAACTCGCCAGCAATCTGCAGGCGGCCCAGCAGAAGTTCGATCAAGCCAAGCAAGCTTACGAAGAAGCCGAAAAAAAGGCCAGCGAAGAGGCTGAAAAGAAGAACGCCGAAGTGGATGACGCTTCCTATGCCAAGGAACAGCAAGCGATGGCTCAAGCGAAGAAAGAACTTGATGCAACGCAAGTGGCAATGAACAATTTCTCCACTAGGCCCGGCAAGGGGCTCAATATCCCACGACCGGATCTGAACATCACGCCTGAACAGGCGACGCAACAAGCCGAACTTGGGAAGCGGCTCTACATCAATAAGTACGGCTGTAACGGGTGCCACCGGATCGGCGAGGAAGGTGGCCAGGTAGGACCAGCCTTGGATCGGGCCGGTTTTCGTCTCAACGGGGCATGGATCTATCGGTGGGTCAAGAATCCCCAGGCTATGAAGCCGGAAACAAGAATGCCTGCGCTCGGATTGAGCGATGCTGACGCGAAAGCGGTCACTGTTTATCTGAACACCCTCCGCATGCAGAAACCGGAAAAGCCGACCGACATGCCGGTCAGTTGATCAGGACTGGCACAAAGCCGAGGACCGTTCCTGCTAGAATGGCCCATCCGATCAGGACGTGCTGTTTGAACATCGCGAAGGCTGTGTCCGGAGCGATCGAGCCTCGTAGTCGCATTACCTGATAGAGAAACAGCCCTCCAGTCCCACTCAAGGCGTAAAAATACAGCGCACCTACGTGGCTGAAAATTCCCGCTGTGGACAGGAATGCCAGCATGCCGACCAGGCTGATGCCGACAGCCCACCAGGTGTGCCGGCCGAATGCAATGGCCGATGACTTGACCCCGATGCGGCGGTCGTCCTCCATGTCCTGGATCGCATAGATCGTGTCATAGGCTATGGCCCAGCAGATTGTGGCCCCGAAGAGACACCAGGCTGGAGCGTCTAAGGAGCCGCGGGCAGCGGCCCAAGCCATCACGGTGCCCCAACCGAACGCGATTCCCAACACCGCTTGCGGAATATGCACCACCCGTTTCGCAAACGGGTACAAAGCGGCGAGGGCCACCGCGATCGGACTCAGCAACACGGTCAGAGGATTGAGCAGCAGCACCAGGCCGGCTGCGGCGGCAAGCAGCAGCACGGCGATGCCCAAGGCTTGTGGTGCGGTCACCTCCCCTGCGGCCAACGGCCGAGATCGCGTGCGCGAGACCTGTTGATCGAACGCCCGGTCAGCCACATCGTTCAACACGACGCCGGCACTCCGCATCAGGAACGACCCGGCGACGAAAATCGCCAGGAGTTTGAACGAAGGCCGGCCCTGCGAGGCGAGCACGAGCGACCACAGGGTCGGTAGCATCAGCAGGAATGTGCCGGACTGGTTGGGTAAGCGGATCAGCCGGCTCACAACCGGCCAGGACAATTTCGGAGGACCGGCTTTGCGAGGCAGGCTGGTCTCCTGGCGTGACATGGCGGTGACCTTATCAGGTTCTGCCTGACACGTCTATGCGGTGTCGCTAGTCAATTTCGGCTCGTCCGGTTGTCATGCATATTCGTTTTGGGTATAAACAATTCATTGTGTGTGCCTTCGCGCCGTTCACGGCGTCTTCTCCCTCCATGAGGTTCTCACACGTTTGCCTCGCGCTGTGCCTGGCGTGTGTGGCCGGCTTGACCGGCTGCAATCTGTTTTCGAAGCGCGATGGCGTCACCTCCGGTTATTGGCTTCCCCTCGCGGCCCGATTGCGACTGGATTCGAGCATGACCAACGCGGTGTTGGACTACCAGGATGCGTGCGGGCAGCCAAAAACCTTCCAGATCTCAGCGCAGTTGAAAGAGGCGCTGACGCGGCGCGTCGGCACCGTGTTCGAGCGGCTTCAGACGGACGGCTCTGGGCCGCTGGCGAAACCACCGGATGGTTACGTGGATGTCGCACTGGGGTTCAAGGAGATGGAACTCTTCGGCGTGCGAAAAGGTAAACGGACCTATCCGGCCACCATCTCACTCGGCACGGACTTTTCCTTCATCGATACGAACGGCGCGGTACTCCATCAGAAGAAATTACAGGCCGTGGCCAAAGGTGACGTTGAGACCGACAACGACTCCTGTGACGTGCGAGGACTAGAGAAAGTTGCGGAAGATGCGATTGCCAAGCTGGCCGAAGGAGTCGCAGTGCAACTGGGAGGCGCGACCAAAATTCGCGAGTTGGCTCAAGCGGCGAAAGGAGCATCTCGCTCGACCGGGACTGCTATAGAGGCTGCTCCACCGCCGTCTGTGCAGGCTCTGCCGGCTTCACCAACCGCCCGGTCCGTCGAGGAGTCATCGGGACCGACCAAATTATCCTTCCGCGCGATCATTCGTGATGAGAATCGCAATCAGGTGCTGGAACAGCAGGAGACCGTGGCGATCGAGATCGAGGTCAAGAATGAAGGGCAGTCGTCGGCCAAGGGAGTGACGGTCTCCATTAGCGGGACGCCCGCGGTGATAGCGAAGTTTCCCGATTCTGTGGAGATCGGCGATCTGCAGCCGGGCGAGATCAAGCGGGTGACCTCCAGTGCGACGTTGGCTGCTATCAATGATGTAGAACAGGCCGAACTGGTGCTCTCCCTCCACGCCTCTTCTCCCAGCGTGCAGATCCCGCCCGCCAAGAAATTCCTTGTGGCGATCCGACCGGACAAAGGAGAAGAGGTGGAGGTGCTGTCGGTGGATGTGGATCAATTGCCGAAAGCGGGGAAGGGGCTTCTGCAACCTAAAGCCGTCGGCGTGGCAATCGGCGTGGGCAGTTTCAGGGAAGAGTCCGTCCCGCGGGTCAAATTTGCGGCGCGCGATGCCGAGATTATGGCGGGGTATTTCAAAACCGTATCGGGGATCCCTGTGAATCGCGTGCGGCTGCTCGTGGACCGCCATGCGTTGAAGGATGACCTGGCCGAGGTATTCGAGGAGTGGCTACCCAAGCAAGTGGATCCGTCCGCGCCGGTGCTGATCTATTTTTCCGGGCGCGCGATCGTGGACGCGACCACGGGTGCTGTTTCGCTGGTGCCGTTTGATGGGACCACCTCAACGGCGGCGAGGCTGTACTCACTGCGACGCTTGCAAGGGGCGCTCACCAGATCGGCGGCTCAGCGTGCGATCATCATCCTCGAAGTCTCGCTGGAACCGTCTCCCGGAGCTGATCCAGGACAGAGCGCGGCGCCTGTGTGGGATGGTGCTGAGTCGGAACCTGGTAAAGAACGCATTCTATGGCTTGTCGGCAACCGTTTGCATCAGGAGGCACATGCGTATGAACAAGGCCGGCACGGGCTCTTCACATACCATGTGTTCAAGGGCCTCCGTGGCGCGGCCGATGTCGATCATGATGGGATGGTCATTGCCGGAGAGCTGTGTGCGTATGTTGGGAGTCAGGTGCAGACGGTCGCGAAGAAAGAATTCGGGAATGCACAGGAGCCGGTTTGTGTGCCGAGCGCCGGGCAGGGGGTGCCGGTTCGAATCCTGCCGTTGGCGAAGGTGAAATGAGGGTTGCCGCGGACTCTCTCCATTGATTGACAGCTCTTTCCCCTCCTGAGTAAGATGGGCCCGTTTCGTAACGCAGTTCGCGTCTCCTGCGCCGGCGTAGCTCAGTTGGCAGAGCAGCGGTTTCGTAAACCGCAGGTCGCTGGTTCGATTCCAGTCGCCGGCTCCACAACCAAGTCCCCAAACGTTACATCGAAAGACCCGGCAGAGAACGGTCTCCACCGGGCCTTTCATGTTTTTCCGGCTGTTTCAACGGATCGGGGCCGGCTCGCCGGTCGATTTCGACTGCGTTACCGAATCCGCGATCGGTACAGTTGTGTCGGTCGAGGGAAGTATTTCGCTCGGAGCGGATCGGCCCTGTGATCCAGGCTTCTCGCTATCGGTCCCTGAGGAGAGTTCGTGCGCAGCCGGAATCAAATGCGCCGCCCCCACTTTCCGCAATTCCAAGTGCACGCGCCGATTCATCTGCCGGCATGTGTCGCTGCTATCGGCACAGAGGACTCCTTCTTCGCCGAGGCTCACGACCTTGATGGATGCAGCAGGAACGCCGAGGGCCACAAGCTGCTCCTTCACGTTCTCCGCCCGCTTCAGGCCGAGCTTCTTGTTGTAACCGGCTGGTCCCTGCTGGTCAGTGTAACCCTGAATCAATACGCCCCAGTCCGCATCCTTCTTCAGGATGTCGGCTTGAGCCTGGAGCATGGACTTCGCTTCATCCGTGAGGTCCTTGCGCCCGACTTCAAAATAGATGTCCGAATGGACAATGTCCCCGATCGCGGCAGAGGCCGACGTCTCCACAGCCCTGGTGATGGGCTCGCTGATAGAACCGGTCGCGGTTGCGTTCTTCAGGGCGGTGGAGACCTGCGTGCCGTTGAGTTGTTCCTTCGAGTTGATCGGCGAAACCGGCTGGTTCTGTGAATACAGCCAAAAGGCTCCGATGACACCCGCCAGAACGAAAACCAATCCGGCGAGCACGTATACATCCTTCATGTCCTTATTGGGCCCCGCGATGGCGGGGGCGATGTTGCCTGACGCAACTTGCGATGGTGCTTTCTGCATGACGGCAATCCTCCTGTGGCAAATGATCAGTAGTCATTGGTCAATGGTCATGGGGGCAGGAACGTTACCGGATGTTGCCATCGGCCTTTCTCTCACCTCCTTTCCCACCCGTGATCCGCTCGCCCTGTTGGTGAGCGGCATCAGCAACTCAGGTGCCTTTGAACGAGATTGAAGAAGAGGGAGAGAATGTCAGAACAATTCAGCAGTTGGAGTTGTGAGCTTTTTGGGGGTGTGGATGCAGGGAATGAGGGTCCAGCAAGGGGTGCGGGGCTATCCCCGCAGGAGGCACTGCAGATCGATCAGAGTTACGTGGTGGACAAGCGTTGGACTTTTCGGTAGGTTCGCCCCTGAAAGGCAGGCCCTAGCAGCCTTAATAGGCTGCTGCATTTGTTTGGCGCGGGATTCTGCATCCTGCGCTTGCCAATAAGCGGGCGTTGTAGTGGCTATTTGGGGACAGACCGCGAATAATCTGTCTAACTATCGCTTTCCTATATTCCCCAGCCTCCACTGATCTGAATATTGGCACCGTTCACGTACCGTGCTTCATCCGACAATAAGTATCGGACAGCGGAGACCGCGTCCTTCACTTCGCCGACATAACCGGCAGGGATGCGTTTCGTGATACTGGCCAGTTCCTCGGGGGGGGCGCTGCCGGAGGCGATGAAGCCGGGCGAAATGGCATTCACGGTGATGCCGTGCGGTGCGAGCAGTTTGGCGAGCGTGCGGGTGAGGATCAGCACACCAGCTTTGGCAATGTAGTGCGCTGTCACGTCCGGTTGTGCGACCATCTGGTCCGCGTTGGCCATGCTGAAGTTGATAATCCGTCCATACGTCCTCGCCTTCATACCCGAGGCGACGGTTTGGCTCAGATAGAACACGGGATGCAAGTTCGAGTTGAACATCTCGTTCCACCCTTCCACGGTTTCGTCCATCAGGTTCACGCGGTGATAGGGGCCGGCACAGTTGATCAGTGCGTCGATCCGTCCCCACTTCTGCTCCACCTGGGTGACGAGATTTGTTGCGGCGGTTGGGTCTGACACGTCGCAACGCACGGCCAGCGCCTGGCCACCCCGTTCGATGGTGGCCGCGCTAGTCCGTGCTGCTTCCGTTTCGCTGGTTCGGTAGCAGATCGCAACCGACCAGTGTTGACTTGCCAAATCCAGCGCAATAGCTCGCCCGATGCCTTTTGCTCCGCCTGTGATGAGTGCCACTCGATTCATAACGATGCCTCCCGTTAAGTCTGACGCGATCGAAGCCGGTTATCCATTAAGTCCAGGGCTCCGGCCGTCCTAGTTGAGAAGGTGCGGTTCTGCTTGGGCTGTTTCATATCCTGGCGGCACTCGTCGATCAAGGCCCGCAGGTCGTCGATCGTATCGATATCTCGCCATGTCGAGAGGAGAGCCGTTTTGAGGCCAAGCGCATCAGCCTTCTGTCTTGTCAGCGACAGGACCCGTTCCGTGGACCAAGGCATATTGCGAAACAAGTCCGGCTGGGGTCGCGTCAGCCCGATCAAGTAATAGCCGCCGTCCTGCGCCGGTCCGAGCACAAGGTCATGTTCGGTGAGCAGCGACAGTGCCTGCTGATAGTGCGTCAGCGGTAACGTCGGCACGTCGGTACCGACAATGAGGACTTGCTTGTAACCGCGCGAGAAGATCGTACTGAAGACCTGCGCCATCCGCACGCCCAAGTTGTCGCCGACCTGATCCATTAATTGCACTCCATGCCGCTCTTCCATGATCTTGAAAAACACATGAGCGGCCGCCGGCGCACAGGCCAGAAATCGATCCATCGGAAGATGGAACTTGGTCACCGCGGTTTTCGTCCGCTCCAGCGTATCCAACACGAAACTGCCGTGGAGCGTTGCGGCTTCATCCGGCGTCAGCGGCGGGCAGAGCCTGGTCTTGACCTGCCCCGGCACCGGCGCTTTGGCGAAGATGACCAGCGCGCTTTCGGCACGCTGCAGATGAAGGCGTGAAGCTTGGCTAGAGGCGATAGGCGATGGGCGATGGATAAGAGAAAACGATTTCTGTCGCCCATTGCCCATCGCCTATTGCCTATACCCATTACCTGACGCTGGCGTAAAACCGCTGCAGGCGGATTGGGCTCACGCCGAGCCAGTACAGCGCGCGCAGGGTCCACATCAGCATGATGGTTCGCATTGGGCCGCAGGTCTTCCAGCGGCGATAGGAGGTGGTGACTTTCTCATGAAGCGCGGCCACCCGCCCTGTCCGTTTGAGTCGTCCGGTGAATTCGATGTCTTCCATCAACGGAATTTCTGCGTAGCCGCCGAGTTGCTCGAAGATCGCTCGGCGGACGAAGATGGTCTGATCGCCGGTCGCGATGCCGCTCCAGCGCGAACGGCGATTCATCAACGTGCTGATTACGGAACCGAGCAGGGACCGGTGGTCGAACTGCACATCGAAGCGCCCGCCAACACAGGCGTTATCACGAAAAGCGTTGGCAACCGCCTGTCTCGCATTGACCGGCAACTCGGTATCCGCGTGCAGAAAGAGCAACACATCGGCTCGGCTTTCGGACGCACCCCGATTCATTTGTATGGCTCGCCCGGGCGGCGAGTCAACCAGCACGACTCTGGCGCCGGCCGGCGCACATTCTTTTACCACTTCTCGCGTCCTGTCGGTGCTGCCTCCATCCGCGACGATGATCTGATCGAATCCAAGTGCGACGGTGTGGGCCAAGGTATGCGGGAGGCTGCGTTCTTCGTTGAGGGTGGGAATGATGACGGTGACCGTCACTGCGCGTGGCGTTACTTGTTGGGTTTGGGCTCGCGGAACATGAACCACATCACCACGGCGATGGTGCTCCAAAACACCACTTGCTTATGCCAGAAGAGCACTTCGCCGTAGTGGAAGAAGGCTAACGCACAGAGCAGGGCGGCCGCCATGACCGAGTAGCGGATGGTGGGATTTTCGATCACGGAGTTAGCCCAGATCGCAATGCCCGCGAAATAGAGCAGCAGCGGCACCACATTGATTTCAAACCCGCCGCTGATCGAGAGGAACACGTTCAGGAAGCCGATGAACATCAGCGCCGTGCCGACCATCATGCCGGCCACATTCAAGTGGATCTCGCTGCTCGCGTCGTTGTCAGGTTGGCGCGGCGGCGAGCTCTGAGCAGGATCTTTCGAGGGCGGGTCGGTCGGTGCCACGGTCACTCCAAAAGCAAGTAGCTGGCAGCGAGTAGCGAATAGCTCATACCTGATGATGAACTGTCATTGCACTTCAGCGTTGTGCTTTCAGCTATTAGCTGTCCGCTGTTCGCCACTAGCTAGGGTTTGAAGTGTTTGCTCAACGTGAGCCCTTGCCGCTGATACGAGGAACCGAGCGCCGTTCCATACAACTGGCTCGGAACGGCGAGCATGTTGTCATATACAACCTTGAAGAAGGTTTGTCCATCATGGATCAGGAAGGGTACGTCGTGCGGGCGGACTTCCAGCACGACCTGCGTGCCGTGGATCTCGCCTTGGCCATAGCCGAATCCGGGATCGAAAAAGCCGGCATAGTGCGTCCGGAGTTCGCCGCAGGCCGCTTCGTACGCCACCATTTCGGCGGCATAGCCGGGCGGGACGCGAATTCGCTCCTTGGACGCCAGGATGTAAAATTCTTCGGGCTCAAGCAGGAGACTGTCTCGCCGGTGCGGGCGGATCGGTTCCCAAAAATCCAGCGCGGCGTAGTGGCCGACTTTGGAAAGATCAATGACGTGGCTGTTCTTCTTCGCACGGTACCCGATGACCGGCTCACCGTCGCGCTCTACCCCCTTCAAATCGATCCGGAGAAACAACCCGCGTTCCGTTCGGAGGTCACGGCTACCGACCGCTTTGGCCGACGGTAGGTTGTGATAGAGAAGCGGTGTGGTCTTGTGCAGCTTCTGGAGTGCGTCGTCCGGCACGGTCGCTTCCCCTTGGATGAAGCGGATCTGATTGAGCGAATACCCGGTCTTGACCTTGATCGTGAAGGACCGGGGGACCACTTCCAGGTACAAGGGACCGCGATAGCCCGTGCGAATCTCGTCGAACCCTGCGTTCAAATCCGTCACCACGCGCGTGAAGACATCGAGCCGGCCGGTCGTGCTTTTCGGATTGGCTCGCGCACGCAGGTCTTTCGGCAGGTGCAGGCTTTCCATCAGCGGCACGAGATAGACATGTCCCTTTTCCAGGATGGCGCCGTTTGTCAGGTCCATCTCGTACATCACAAGGTCGGACTGATAGAAGTCGAGCACGTTCAGGCGGCTGGTGATATCCGAAAGTTCCGGGAGAAAACTGCTGATGAGGCGATAGGCTTTTCTGCCCAGGCGTAGGTCCAGGCTCGCCGGCTGGATCTGGCGGTCTTCGATCGGGATCTCCGACTGAATGACGCGGCTGACGATCAGTTTCGTGATGTGTTGAAAGGGAAGGATGCCCTGGACTCGTACCGGTCGTTTCACAGGTCGTCGAGCCCCCCGCCGTCGTTGCACCCAGCCCACGACGGGCCGGCGCCCACCATCGGCAGCTCGCGGCGTGTCCCCTCACCCTTCTCTCTCCCCTCAGAGGAGAGGGAGAGGGAGAGGGGAGGTTGCGGATAGTGGAAGGTCTTGTTCTCGTAGTTCCTCAGGATCGCGCCCTCGTCGTCCATATGGACCAGGTAATCGCCGGGGAGCAACGGAATTTTCCCACCGCCGCCAGGAGCATCGATCACGAAATGCGGGACGGCCATTCCGCTGGTGTGTCCCTGCAGCGCCTTGATGATGTTGAGGCCGGTTTCGATGGTGGTCCTGAAGTGATTGGTGCCCTTTGTCAGGTCGGCTTGATAGAGGTAGTAGGGCTTGACGCGCGCGAGCAGCAGTTGGTGCACCAACCGCTTCATTACTTCCGGGTCGTCATTGACTCCTTTGAGCAACACCGTTTGCGCGCCGAGGGGCACGCCGGTATCGGCGAGCCTGCCACAGGCCGCTTTTACTTCCGGCGTCAATTCGTCCGGATGGTTGAAATGCAGGTTCAGATAGATCGGATGGTATTTCTTGATCATCTCGCAGAGCTTGGGGGTGATCCGTTGGGGCAAGGTACCCGGCACACGCGAACCGATGCGGATCAGCTCCAGGTGAGGGATCGTCCGCAGCGCCTTGAGCACTCGTTCAAGCAGGTGATCCGGCAACAGCAGCGGGTCCCCACCGGAGAGGATCACATCCCGAACTTCCGTATGCTCATGGAGGTAGGTGATTGCCCGATCCAACTCGCCCTTCTTGAGGAACCCCGGTTTTCCCACCAACCGCTTCCTGGTGCAGAATCGGCAGTAGACAGGACATTGGTTCGTTACCATCAGCAAAACGCGGTCGGGATAGCGGTGCACGAGATGTGGTACCGGGCTCATCAGATCCTCTTCGAGCGGATCGTTTTCCGCATCCGCGTCCGCCGTCTCCGCGCTGTCGGGTACTACTTGCTTCCAGATGGCGTCGCCCTTCTCCTTGATCGTGGCCATGACAGTCGGAGTGATACGCATGGGGTAATCGCCGACCACGGCCTCGATTTCTTTTGCGTCGAGGCCAAGGCGATCCGCGAGGTCTTTTGGCTTGACGACGCTCTCAGCGAGTATCTGTCTCCATTCCTCCATGCATAACTCCTTGGTAGGTGCGGGGCGAAAGGCAGGAGGCAACAGGCTATAGGCTGCAGGAAGGAGCCTCTTCTCCATCGCCCATCGCCCCGTGCCCATTACCGGGCTTTCCGTACCGCTCGTCCAGATGAGTCAGAATCTCGTACGTCTCGGTCAGGACGGTATCCCCATCTTTGAGCACCGGCACATAGTACTGGCCGGATATGTCGTGCACCTGCTTCCGCATAGGGCGAAAGTCCGGCACTACGACGTCTTCATAGGCAAGGCCCAACTCCGACAATTTCTTGCGCACCAGCGCGCATTCAGGGCACCAGTGGACGTGGTAGAGCGTGAGCGCCATAGTGAAAAATGAAAAATTCAAAATGCGAAATTAACGAGGTCTGATCCTCGATTTTGCATTGTATATTTCTAATTTTGCATTTGAACGGCGCACGGCACCATGATTGCGTCTTTCATGCCGTGAATCACTTTCTTGTCCGAGGGACACACCGTGGCCAGGATGCCGGCCAGTTCCGCCTGTTCGCCGGTGACGAAATAATAGGGCGAGAGCCGCACGCGCCCGGACATCGACGCAACCTCGTTCGTCGCAGGTTCCAGATAGGTCATCTCATAGACCTTCCCCTTGTGGAACTCCTGGAGGATGAAGGGGGTGGTCGGGAAAGACGCCAAGGCATGCTCGATTGCCGCGGTCCACTCGGTTTGCGGCAGATCGTGTCCTACAGAGACGCCTCGACTGCCCCAGGCCAGCTCCGAAAATCCGGAAGGCTTGATGACGTAATGACGCTCTTTCCGGGTCGCGCGTGCAAGCTCGCGCCAATCGGTCACTGGGCGGCCACCGAGCTCGAGTCCTGGGATCGTCGCGGTCGGGGGCACGGGGCGTGGATCGAGAATCCAGGTCCGTGGTATCAGTGTGGAGAGATTGGCGAACATCGCTTCTCCCAATTCGCGCAGCCAGAATGGTCTCAGTACAGGGTGATGGAGCAGAGCGAAAGTCAGCTTTTCCTCCAGCGCCGGCTTGTAGGGTGGGGTTACCACAACGTGGCTCTTCTTCGTGCTGTACAGGACGAGTTCGGCTTTCGGAATATTTTTCAGGTCGAACAGTTCAAAGAATCGATAGATGAGGCCGACTGGCCATTCGCCGGTGTCGGTTGAGAGAAAAAGGCCCTCTTCTATAAAGCGCACGTCGCGAGGCTCGACGCAATAGGCCTCCGTGCCGGATTCCCGCAACCGTGCGGCGAGCCAAGTCATCTCGGGCCGGTAGTCTTTGGCTTCATCCGAGACGATGATCGCAACGCAGCCTGGCGACGTGCCCTGTTGAGCGCGCAACATGGCGGAAAATCCCCGGACCATGCCATCACGCCCGCCGACGATTTCGAATAGGCGATGGGCGATGGGCGATGGACAATGGGCAGAGGGTGCAGTCAAGGCCCCCTTGTCTTCCCATTGCCCATAGACCTGTGCCATACAGGCGGTCAGGCCGATGCCGCCGGGAACCGAATCCAGTTCAGTGATTACCAGGCCGTCTGCGGTCGGGATGACATCCGGACGGATGACGGCAGGCAAGAGATCCTTGAAACGTCTCATGCGACTAAATGTAACCAGTGATTCCGGCTTGCCCTGGTCGAGATATGCTGCTACCCACGCAGGCTGGGTTCCCCGTACGCTTTCTTGATAGAGCCGGTTGAGAGCTCGATAGAATGCGAGCAGGTCCGTCCCCAGAGCATGGAAGAACGACACTTGCTCATGGGATAGGGGGAACGGGGCTGGCGCAATCCGCCACTGAGGGACCATCCCCTGCCTTTGTGGGAGACTTGCCGTAGCCGGTTCGTCCGCTTGCGAGGCGGCGAAGAGACCGGCTCGGATCAGCGAGTCACGGATGGTGGAGCAGCGGCGGTGGGCGGTGTCGGACCCTATCTTTTCGGAGAGATGCTGTGTCAGTGCCAATGATTGTGTCCTCGATACCTTGATCACGCCTACAGAGGCAGGACGGTTCCCTCTGCATGCCGGTGAAATCGTAACATGGGCTGGCGGCTCACACAAGAGGACCTGCGGGGCAGGCGTGGGGATGGAGTGGGGTGTCTAGCGAGCAGAGATTGCTTGGGAGGTCTGTTCCGGATTGAAGACTCGGACACAGTTTCTGCCGGATTTCTTCGCCGTGTAGACGGCTGCGTCTGCCGCTGCGATCAGGTCGGACGGGCAGGAGGCATGGAGGGGGAAGGTGGCGATGCCGATGCTGCACGTGAGTGAAAACTGGGGTGAGATGATGGTTGCTAATTCAGGCAGCAGCATCAAGGTCGTCACGCGATGGCGCAGGCGCTCCGCCACCGTGACGGCTCCGTCCACCGTCGCGTTCGCCAGCACCACGGCAAACTCCTCGCCTCCATAGCGGGCGGCGACGTCGGATGGACGCCCGCCCCTCTGGGCTCGGACGATGGGTTGGTGGCTGTCAAGCAACCAGCCCATCTCGCGGAGGACTTGATCGCCGGCGGCGTGGCCGTAAGTGTCGTTGATCGTTTTGAAGTGGTCGATATCCACGAACAGCAAGGACAGCGGTGTCTCGGTGCGCTGAGCTTGGACCATCATCATGACGAGGGTCTCTTGGAAGTGTGAGTGATTGTAGAGACCCGTGAGACCGTCCCGCGTCGAACGGTCTTGGAGCTGTTGGTTGGCAAAGAGGAGTTCTCGATTGGTTTCTTCGAGCTGTTTATTCAGTAGCTCGGTGCGCATCTGTTGACGTTTCAATTCGGTGATGTCGGTGATGACCTCGACGACGTGGATGCGCCCATCGATCGTTTCGGCTTTCGACCATTGGATGAGGAGATGTTCGTCATTTGGCAAAGGCACTTCGTTGGTCGTGATCGTTCCGGTCTGCACCGCCTCCGGCATTTTGCAGAATGGGCAGGGGGTCGAGCGGCCCAACAACTTTTCGTAGCATGTCTGGTTGGAGATGTTGCCGAATTTCGAGATGGATGTCTTGTTCTGAAAGACGGCTTTGTGCGAAGCAGGGTCGATTATGGTGAAGATGACCGGCTGACTGTTGAGGAGGGTTTGCGGATCATAGTGAACGGGTTGTTGTTCTTTGGGTGTCGACATGGTTGATTCACGGGCACGACAAGTGTCAGGTAAGCAGTGTTCCACTGATGTCCCGCTCGGTCAAGAAAATGGTGCGTTCTCTCCTCTCATCGCAGCGCCGACAGAGCCGGAAAAGTGATGAAGCGTTAGGACTCGTTGGACAACGATGGTACAATGGCGAACAACTCCTCGAAGGATCCCATGCCGGTCGCTCTCCTTGGAACAAGTCGCATAACCATGAGTCCACGTCACCCATTACCCCAGGTAGTTCCTAGCCGGACCTGCCTGGTGTGTGATGTCTGCTGCCGGTTTCCCGAACGGGACAGCGTTCTGCGTCCCTATTTCACCGGTGAGGAGATCATGCATGCCGTCGAACAGGGGGCGAGTCCCGGCTGGTTTCCTGATCCGGCTGGTTCGCAAGTGACGGTCGTGCCGAGCCGGCAAGGGGACGGTTATCTCTGTCCCGCTTTCGACCCGGCGACATCTCAGTGCCGCCTCTACGAGGCGCGGCCCCTCGATTGCCAACTGTATCCGCTGGCGGTGATGTGGAATGCGGAACACGACCAAGTGGTTCTCGGATGGGATACGAAATGTCCCTTCATGCGCGAGAATGCGTTAGGCGTGAGGCGTGAGGCGTTAGGGGTCGCTTCACCCGAAGTCTGGATGTACGTCAACCGGATTGCGGAACGGCTTGAACAAGAAGAGATGCTGGATACCTTCGTGAAGCATCCACGGTTGATCGGTAGGTTTCAGGAGGACGTTGTTGTCCTGCGGCCTCTTCTGCAGGTGACGGAGCGCCTGACGCCTGACTCCTTACCCCTGACCACTCACCATTTACCCTTCACGCCTCACCGTCCCCTCACGTTGGCCGACCGCCCGCGATTTGAAGAAGCGTTTGCGGCCATCGAATGGATCGGCGGTGGGCCGTTGGCGGCCTATTCGTTCCCCTACCATTGTATCTGGCGGGCGCTGCTCTCCTATTGGTGGATCGAGATCGACGGTCATCTATGTCTTTTCGCCGAGTCGCCGGACGGGGTATTCATGCCCTTGCCGCCGCTGGGGACTGGACCGGTTACCGGTGCGGTAGCCGAAGCCTTTCGGATCATGCAGGAGCGGAATCGCGGCAGGGCTGTGACGCGGGTCGAGAACGTACCGGCTGGACTGAAGGCGGAGTTGGAACGGGCTGGGTACCGGCTCGCGCCGAAGGATGTCGACTATTTCTATCGCGCCGCCGATCTCGTGACTCTCGCCGGGGATCGTTACAAATCGCAGCGAGCGGCCTGCAATCGTTTTGGGCGGGAACAGGGTGGCCTTCTGGAATCGTATGAAAGTCGGGACCAAGACGAATGTCTCGCCCTTTACCGAGACTGGCGGGACCAGAAGCTGGCCAAGGGGATGGAGGAATCTGCGAGATCGTTGCTGGCCGATTCCGAGGCGGCGCACCGCGAGGCGTTCGCGCACTATACGGCGTTGGGGTTAGCCGGCGCTGTCGTGCGTGTGAAGGGAGCGATTCGTGCCTACACATTCGGATACTGGCTCGCGCCCTCCGTCTTCTGTGTGTTGCTGGAAGCAGCGGATCGGACCATTCCTGGGCTCGCTCAGTTCCTGTTCCGTGAATTCTGCGCCAGGGCTCAGGCCCAGGGAGCGGACTTCATCAACACGATGGATGATTCCGGCCTTGCCGGTTTGGCCAAGTCGAAGCAAGAGTACCATCCGATCGAGCTGATCCCGAACTGGATCGCCACCGTGTGACACGAGGGATCGACCTATGAACACCTCAGGTTCGGCGGAACAACCACCCTACCGGTGGCTCCCGTTGTTGACCGCGGCCGTGACCATCGTCATCCTGATGATCGGGACGCTGCTGCTCTACTATGTCGAGAAGCGCCTTGTCGCATACACCGGCGAAGAACCGACGTTGGCAGCGGTGGCGATCGCCGGAGCCCTCGTGTGGTTGCCGCTGGTGGCCCTGTTGTTCTGGGCAACCAGCCGCTTACGGGCTCAATACCGGCAGGCTCAGCAGGAGGGTGAGTGGGCGCAGGCGGCGGAGGCGGCGCTGCTCCAAAGCCAGGAACGCAATCGCGCCATCGTCGATACGGCGCTCGACGGAGTGATCACCATGGATGCAGCAGGGGTGATCACGGATTGGAACGCGCAGGCGTCGAAGATTTTCGGCTGGACACGCGAAGAGGCATTGGGCCGGATACTGTCCGATACGGTCATTCCAGCACGGGATCGGGCCGCCCATAAGCGGGGCTTGCAAGAGTTCCTGGCCACGGGGAAAGGACCCATCCTCAATCAACGCATCGAAATTATCGCCTGTCACCGGGACGGGCATGAGTTCCCGGTCGAACTAGCCGTCTCGCCGGCCCGAGTGGGGGACATGCACATCTTCAGCGCGTTCATCCGCGACATCACGGAACGGAAGCTGGCCGAGCGCCGGCTGGCATCGCAGTATGCCGTTTCGCGGGTCCTGGCGGAATCGGCGACGCTGGAAGAGGCCGGCCCCAAGATCCTGCAGGCGATCTGCGAAAATCTCGAATGGGAACTCGGCGTTTTCTGGAAGGTGGACAAGCCGGGGAATGTCCTGCGCTGTTTGGATCTGTGGCGCGCTCCATCGCTTCAGGCCGACGAATTCATCGCTGCGACCTGGCAATTGACCTTCCCTCTGGGGACCGGGCTACCGGGGCGAGTGTGGGCGAACGGTGAACCGATGTGGATTCCGGACGTGATGTCCGACGGCAATTACCCTCGAATGGATGTTGCGGGAAAAGCGGGGCTGCATGGGGCGTTTGGCTTTCCTATCCGTGTCGCCGGTGAGGTGGAAGGCGTGATCGAACTCTATAACCGGCAAGTGCGGGAACCCGATGACGAACTGCTGAAAATGGTGGCGGATATCGGATTGAAGATCGGCCAATTCGGCGAACGTACCCGCGTAGTAGACGCGCTTCGGCAGACAGAGGCGCAGTTGCGCCAGTCGCAAAAAATGGAAGCGGTGGGACGGCTGGCCGGCGGGGTGGCCCACGATTTCAACAACCTGCTCACAGTGATCCGCGGGTACAGCGAGTTGATCTTGAACAGGCTTGCGGCAGGCGATGCGCTGCGTAAAGAGATGGAAGAGGTCAAAAAAGCGGCGGACCGTGCCGCCGGCTTGACCGGGCAACTGCTGGCATTCAGCCGGCGGCAGTTCATCGCGCCGAAAATCATCGATCTGAACACCGTCGTTTCCAATATGGACGGGATGTTGCGCCGGTTGTTGGGTGAAGACATCATCGAGTTGTGTACGGTGCTCGATGCCGAAGTAGGGCAAATCAAGGCAGATCCAGGCCAACTGGAGCAAGTCATCATGAACCTTGCGGTCAACGCGAGGGATGCCATGCCGAACGGGGGCCAACTCACCATCGAAACCCGCAACGTGGACATTCCCAAACGGGGCCGTCGCCAGCCGGAGGGAATCGAGCCTGGTCCCTATGTTCTGCTGAGCATGCGCGATACCGGTCATGGTATGGATGAGGAGACCAAGTCGCACCTCTTCGAACCATTCTTTACGACCAAGGAAAAAGGCAAGGGCACGGGACTGGGGCTCTCGACGGTGTACGGTATCGTCAAACAGAGCGGAGGAGCCCTCGCGGTCGAGAGCAGCCCTGGGCAGGGGGCAACGTTCAAGATCTACTTCCCGCGGGTTGAGGGAGCGGTGCACAGAGACGACAATGGCGCCGGCGGTGGCGAACAGGCACGGGGGAAAGAGACTGTGTTGGTCGTGGAAGATGAGCCGGGAGTGCGCGGTCTGGTGCAGGAAACCTTACGGTTACATGGTTACACAGTCCTGGAGGCACGCCACGGCATTGAGGCGTTGCTGACCGGCGCGAAACACATGGGACCGATTCATTTGTTGTTGACCGATGTCGTCATGCCGCAAATGAGCGGGCCGGAGGTGGCGGAAAAACTCTTGGTCGTCCGGCCGGCGATGAAAGTGCTCTACATGTCCGGCTATCCCGACCATCCGGTTTTCTCACAGGGAAAAGTGAAGACCGACACCGCCTTCCTCCAGAAACCGTTCGCGCCCAACCAACTGGTTCAGAAAGTGCGCGAAGTCCTCGACAGTATCAATCGCGTGACAAGCGGCGCGTGACGAGTGAGGGGAAGAAACCTGTAGCTCGCCGTGTCGGCTTGATCTTGCCACAGGTTCCGGTTTATCGTGGCTGCTCATGAAAGGGCAGGAACTCGACATCGACCAGTATCTGGTCCGCGACGAGCCGTACTATGCGGAGGTGCGGGGCGAGGTCGGCCTGTTCGGCATCGCCGCGAAAAACCGGATGCCGGTGATGCTCAAGGGGCCGACCGGTTGCGGCAAGACGCGCTTCGTCCAGCACATGGCCTATCGGCTGGGCCGGCCGCTGATTACGGTCGCCTGCCATGAAGACCTCACGGCCTCCGACCTCGTCGGACGGTTCTTGCTCAAGGGGCAGGAGACTGTGTGGGTCGATGGACCGCTCACCCTGGGCGTCAAGCACGGGGCCATCGTCTATCTGGACGAAATCGTCGAGGCTCGTAAGGACACCACCGTCATCATCCATCCGCTCAGCGACGACCGGCGCGTGCTTCCGATCGAGAAGAAAGGCCAGATCATCGAGGCGGTCGAGAACTTCATGCTCGTGATTTCCTACAACCCCGGCTATCAGAGCGTGCTGAAAGAGTTGAAACAGAGCACGAAGCAGCGGTTTATGGCGATCGAGTTCGATTACCCGACACCGGCGATCGAGATGCAGGTGGTCGTGCGCGAAGCCGGTGTGAGCGACGAGATCGCACAGAAGCTCGTGAAGCTGGGCGAGAAAGTCCGGAATCTCAAAAATCATGGGCTGGAAGAAGGCGTGAGCACGAGATTGCTCATCTATGCCGGCATCTTGATCAAGCAAGGCGTCTCGCCCACTCGCGCCTGTGAGGTGGCTGTCAGCAGGCCCATCACGGACGATCCCGACATGCACCGAAGTATCGCTGAACTCGTGAAGGCGATTTTTTAGCAGGCTGTGGGCCGCCCAGGATAGGCCCTTGCTCCCGGAGCCCCCACTTAAGAAAGTGGTCGCTCGACGGCCGCAGATGGGCCAATCCAGGGCGGCCCGCAGCCGGTGGCGGGTAGAGCGAGAAGAATCCCTCCTTTGTCGCAGTACCGTTGTTACGCTCAACCTCGTCATAGATGAAGCCTGCGGTTGTTCAGGATACGGCAAAGGGAGCCATCCTGACGATTCATATCCAGCCGAAAGCGTCTCGCACCGAGTTGGCCGGTCTCTACGGAGAGGCGCTGAAGATTCGTGTGGCGGCGCCACCGGTCGAAGGAGCCGCCAATACTGAACTCACCCGGTTCCTCGCAAAACAACTGGGGGTCGCTCAGAGCGCCGTCGAGATTTGCTCCGGTGCCGGTGCTAGGCACAAGCGGGTGCTGCTGAAGGGCGTGTCGAGCGAACGTGTGAGAAGCGCGTTCAACCTCTGAAAAGGATCGAGCTATGACGCGGAATCGATGGTTCCCGCTGGTGCCGCTGGCGCTGGTGCTGCTGCTCGGAGGTTGTTCCAGCGCGAAGCCGATCCTCTATCCCAATGCCCATCTGCAATCGGTCGGGAAGCAAGCGGCAGAGCACGACATCGAGGACTGTCAGAAGATGGCCGAAGCAGCCGGCGCGGAACAGAGCACTGGAAAAACAGGGCAAGTCGCTGGTAGTACGGCAGTCGGCGCAGGAGTCGGCGCTGCGAGCGGCGCAGTCGGCGGAGCCATCGTGAATGCTGCCGGCAGCGGGTCGGCGATCGGGGCGGCGAGTGGCGCCGTGTGGGGGCTGTTAATGGGACTGTGGCGTGCAGCGGCCGGGCCCTCCAAGCCGCCCCAGGCCTACACCAACTTTGTGAATCGGTGCTTACAGGAGAGGGGGTATGAAGTGACGGGCTGGAATTGAGAGATGGTGGAGCGCGACGGGTGGGCTTCGTGCTCGCGCACCCCGCATGCTCGGAAGCATGCTCGGTGGTCACGCGCAGTTGAAGCTCACCTGTCGGGCTCCACCAAGAGGGGCGCCAAGAAAGTAAGAGTGCTCGATCGACGCGCGCAATAGCGACCACCCCAATCTCCCCGTCACAAAGTGGTGTGAGGAAAAGAGAAGTGTTCGTTCGGCGGCCGCAGTTGGACGTGCTTTGGCTGCGAAACATGAAACCTCGCACAATCGGAAGGAAGCCGAATCGTTTCTCGGGCCGTTTCCTTCAGATTGGAAAAGTTCCGGTTGTCCTGCTTCGTCATTTGCTGAGGCGCTATGTTTCTGGTCATGCAGTGTCCCCGAGCAAGTCCAAACTGGTTGTCGGTCCCGGTATCGGCCTGGATGCCGCTGCGATTGACCTGGGCGACCGGTTTCTCATCGTCAAAACGGATCCCATCACCTTTGTGGCCGATGAGATCGGCCGGTATGTGCTGACCATCAACGCGAACGACCTGGCGACGATGGGGGCGGCGCCTCGGTGGTTCCTCGCTACAATCCTGCTGCCGGGCGGGGCGACGACACCCGCCCATGTGTCCCGCATCTTCTCGCACGTCGATGCGGCCTGCCGGAATCTGAAGATTACGCTCTGCGGCGGACATACCGAGATTACCGATGCCGTGACTCGTCCCGTTGTCGTCGGGTGTTTGCTTGGAGAATGTCCCAAAGACAGGCTGATCACTACGGCTGGAGCCCGCGTCGGCGATGCCATCCTCCTGACGAAGGGCATTCCTATTGAGGCGGTCTCGATCCTGGCGCGCGATCGATCAACGGAACTCCGCCGCCGGTATTCGCCGTCTTTCGTGGCTCGCTGTCGGAACTATCTGAACAACCCCGGCATTAGTGTGGTGCGGGATGCGGAGATTGCGTTGGCAGCCGGTGGAGTCCATGCCATGCATGACCCGACCGAGGGAGGATTGAGCGCAGCGCTCTATGAGCTGGCCGAGGCGGCCGGTGTCGGTGTGCTGGTAGAGGAGCGCGCCATCCGAATCCTTCCTGAGGGTGCAAAGCTCTGCGCGGATTTCGGCCTGAATCCCTTGGGTGCGATGGCGTCCGGCTCGTTGTTGATTTGCGCGAATCCAGCGCATGAGACCGCCATCCTTCGCCGGCTTGCTCGCGCTGGAATCGTCGCGACTCGCATCGGTATTGTCGTACCGGCGCGGCAGGGAGTGAAAATGGTGACAGGCAACCGGAAACCACGACCCGTACCCCGCTTCGCCGTGGATGAACTCGCCAGATTGTTCGGCACAAGCCGTGATGGGTCGAGACCACGCGTGCGTTGAACGACATTTCTGAGAAAATTTCGTCCGGGAGGAGAGCATTGACTGAGAAGGTATCTTATCCTAAGCTGGTTGCGAAACATAGCAACCCCGAAACTTTGAGCGTTTATGGAAACTCCTGGATCAGAGCACACCTTGTTCGAGCTTCACGCTGAAGTGTGCAAGATCTTCTCGCACCCCAAGCGGCTGCAGATTATTGAAGCGCTGGGGAGGGGAGAGCTGACAGTCAGCGAGGTTGTGGCTCGGTTGAGGCTTCCCAAAGCGAATGTGTCACAGCACCTCGCCGTCCTGCGCCAGAAGAAAGTGGTGGTGACCCGCCGGGACGGGCTCAGCGTCTATTACCGGATCGCCAATCCGAAAATTATCCAGGCATGCAATCTGATGCGGCAGGTTCTGGTCGAGCAGCTTGAGGCGGGTGAGCGGCTGGCGAAGCGGCTGAGGGAACGGTAAGTTTTTTTGCCCGGCAGTTGCAAGAATGCGAAACCACGTGATTTGCAGAAGGCCTCGTGCCGTGAGCAGCCGATGACGGCAACGGACAAGACCGTCCCAGGCAGATCGGCGCGGGCAGTAGAAGCGACCCTCCGGTTGTGCGTGGATTTCCCACGGCTGACGATCGGCGTGATCCTTCTCCTCACCCTCTGGGCCGTCATCCAGTTGCCTAAGATCACCACCGACACCGATCCAGAAAACATGCTGGAACCGGACGCCTCCGTGCGGGTCTCCCACGAGGCCGCGAAGAGGACCTTCGGCATCCATGAGCTGATCGTCGTCGGTTTCGAAAGCGAGCGGGATCTTTTCAACGTCGAAGATCTCGCCAAGCTCTTCCGGATCAACCGCGAGGTCCTGAACATCAAGGGGGTCATCATTCCCGATGTCTTGAGCCTCGTGACCACCGACACGATGCGGAAGAGCGGGGACACCCTGGAGATTAGAAAACTCCTGGAACACCCACCCCAGACGCAAGAAGAAGTTCAGCAGCTCAAGGAAACCCTGCTGGGCAATCCGCTGTTCCGGGAAAAGCTTATCTCCCAGGACGGGCGGCGGGTGGCCTTCTACATCCCCATCGAGCGGAAAGAGATCGCGGCGCGCGTCACCAAGGAGATTCAGACGCTGGTCGATAAGGAACCTGGGATCACTGCCAAGATCGCAGGGCTGCCCATGGCGGAAATGGTCTTCGGCGAAGAGATGTTCATCCTGATGGGCGTGCTGTCTCCACTGGTGATGCTGGTCATTGCCGTGGGCTTGTGGATGCTCTTCAAGGATTGGCGGCTCATCGTGGCCCCGCTGATCGTCTCGATGCTGAGCGTACTCTGGACCATGGGGTTGTTGATCGGGCTCGGCTTGCCCGTCCATATCATGAGCTCGATGATCCCCGTCTTTCTGATGGTGACCGGCCTGGCCGACGGGATTCACATTCTCAGCCAGTTCTATGACGTCTACCCCCGCTATGGAGAGAAACGGACGGCCATCCTCGAAACGATGAAGGAACTCTATTCGCCCGTGCTCTACACGTCCTATACCGTCATGGCGGGATTCGGATCGTTGTCCCTTGTCAACATTCCGCCGGTCAGGATTTTCGGCCTGTTCGTCGCCATCGGGGTCTTTGCCGCCTGGGTCTTAACTGTGACGTTTCTCCCGGCATTCATGATGTTGCTCAATGAAGACACGCTCAAGCGGCGCTGGCAGCATGAGGTGGCGGCCGGCGGCGTGCTGGTCAGAGTGGCCGACTGGCTGGGGCGCATGGGGATGACCAGGAGTTGGATGGTGCTGCTTGCCGGCGTCGTCGTCCTTGCGCTGGCCGCCTACGGTATGCAGCACAACTGGGTGAATGACGATCCGGTGAAGTGGTTCAAGGAGTCGAGCCCCATCCAGCAGGCCAACAGCCTCATGAACCAGCAATTCGGGGGCACCTACATGGCCTACCTGGTGGCGGAGGCGGATCAACCGGAAGCCGCGACGCGACCGGAGGTGCTCCACTATCTTGACGAGCTCCAGCGGGAGATCGGCCAGGATCCCAGGGTCGGCAAGAGCACTGCCCTGACGGACATCCTCCGGTGGATTAACCGAGTCCTGACGGGACGAGACGAATTGCCCTCCAGCCAGGAACTGGCCGCACAGTATCTGTTTCTCTATCTCTCCTCCGGCGGCTCGCCTGATAGCTTGGACAATTTCGTGGACTACGGCTACCAGCGACTCAATATCTGGCTGCAACTGAAGACCGGAGACAACCGGGATATGGTTGAGGTCATGGAGCGGGTCAACCGCTATATCGCGGCGCACCCGCTCCCAGGGGTCCGTTTTGAGATGACCGGCCCGACGTACGTGAACGTGGTGTGGCAGCAGGTGATGGTCACCGGCATGCTGGGCTCCTTCGCCGGCTCGGTCTTCACGGTCTTCCTGATCATGGCGATTGAGTTCCGGTCCCTGCTCTGGGCGCTAATCGGGGTCGTTCCGCTGCTCGCCACTATTTTCGTCTCGTACGGGGTCTTGTTTTTCATCGGCAAGGAGATTGATATGCCGATCGCGGTCTGTTCTTCGCTGGCCCTCGGGATCGGCGTGGACTTCGCCATTCATTTCATTTTCCGGTTTCGCGAGCGCTATCGGCAGGAGCGGGATCTCTCAAACAGCCTGCTCTGGACTTTCGGCGAACCGGCAGTCGGGATTTTCCGCAACGCGCTCATTCTCTTCCTGGGATTCGCGGTCATGCTTGCGGCGCCGCTCACCCCCTATGTGACGGTGGGCGGCTTTACCGCCATCGACATGTTGGTGGGCGCCCTTGCTACACTGCTGATGCTGCCTGCCCTGATCGTGCTGCTGCAACGGGTGCTTCTTTCCAAGGAGAGCCGCTATGGCTAGACATGTTCTGCTGATGATGTTTGCGTTGGTCCTGGCCACAAGTGTTGCTGTTGGCGAGGATGCCGCTTCCGTGGTTCGCCGATCTCAAGAGGCATTCCACTCTGCCGGGATGGACCTTAGAGCTCGCGTCAAGATGACGCTGCTCACAAAAGAGGGCCAGCAGCGCCTCCGAGACCTCACGATGTTGAGGAAGAACGAGGCTGGAGGCGACCAGCGGTATTATCTGTACTTTCACGGGCCGGCCGATGTGCGAGGCACCGTGTTCATGGTCTACAAGTATCCAATGAAGGAAGATGACCGCTGGCTGTTCCTTCCGGCGCTGAACCTCGTCCAGCGCGTGGCGGCGCGCGATAGCCGCTCCAGCTTCGTGGGCTCCGACTTCTCGTACGAAGACGTCTCCGGCCGTGACGTGGAGGCTGATACCCACAAGGTGCTCCGAACGGAGGCGCTGGAAAACCGGCAGACTGTGGTCATCGAGAGCGTGCCGGCACGGGAGGCCGACTACAGCAAGAAGCTCTCCTGGATCGAGCAGGCCACCTCCCTCCCGTTGAAGGAGGAGTACTACGACCTACAAGGGGCGCTGTACAAGATTTTCACGGCGGACGAGATCCGGGAGGTGCAGGGATTTCCCACTGCCACGAAGCGGACCATGACCAATGTGAAGACTGGGCACAAGACGGAAGTGACGTTTGAGAACGTGGCCTACAACTTGGGACTCGGCGAGGAAATCTTCACCGAACGGGCGCTGCGGAAGCCTCCTGAAAAATGGCTCAAGTAATCAGGGGGTCAGGAACCATTTGTGCGCAGCACCCTCCGGGCCGTCCCGGCAAATGGTTCCTGACCCCTTTCCTGCTCCTCTGTGTTCACGCCTTACCCCTCACCCCTTACGCCTCACCTGCTGTGGCCGAGGAACTCCCACTCCACGGTTTCTTACAGGCTAACTACTCGGCGCGGGTCACAGGGCTGCAGCCGCCCGGCCCGGAGAGCGGCGACCTTCTGTTTGGGGAGGAACGGCTCCAAGTAAGGCTGGATAAATCCGGCGAGAAGGGGCGGCTGTTTCTTCGAACCGATTTCTTCCACGACGCCGTCGCCAATCGACCCGATCTCGAAGTGCGGGAAGCGTATGTGGATACCAGCATGGGGGGATCTGATGTGCGGGTCGGACGCCAGCTCCTGATCTGGGGAGTCGGTGATTACCTGTTCATCAATGACATCTTCGCCAAGGACTGGGGTGCCTTCTTTTCCGGAAGACCCGTCGAGTATCTCCGCGTGCCCCAGGACACAGCAAAGTTGGATCTAAGTGCGGGAGGGATATCCGCCGAGATTGTCGCGATGCCGTTTTTTCAAGCCGACAAACTCCCCTCTCGCGACCGGTTTTATCAGTTTGATCCGTTTCCGGGTGTGGTACGGACCGAGCACAAGCCTGACATGAGGTACGGAAACACGGAGTGGGCCGCCCGGATTTACGGGAGCGCGGGGGGATTCGATACAGCGCTCTACCTCTACCACGGTTTCTTTCGCATGCCGGCGCTCCAGGCCAACCAAATGACAGCACCGACTCTGGTCACCGCAACATTTCCCAGGCTGGCGGTCTATGGCGCGAGCACAAGGGGCAATGCGTTGGGCGGCGTGGTGAGCGCGGAGGTCGGCTACTACGACTCGCTCTCGGATCGAAGCGGCCGTGATTCGGCGATTCCGAACAGTTCCTTTCGCTATCTGACGGGCTATCAACGGCAACTGTGGGAGGATTTCACAATAGGGCTGCAATATTACGGAGAGCTGATGCTCCATTATGATGCGTATCGCTCCTCGGCGCCGTCCGGTTTTCCGCTCCAGGACCAGCACCGGCAGCTCATGACCCTCCGGCTCACGCAACTGTTCTGGAATCAGACTCTGCGGGTGGGCCTCTTCGCCTTCTACAGCCCGACCGACCAGGATTACTACCTGATTCCGGAAGTCCGGTATAGCGTCAGCGACAATCTGTGGGTGGCGGTCGTGGGGAACATCTTCGGTGGGCGAAAGACCACCACTTTCTTTGGCCAATTCGATGCCGACGACAACCTCGCCGTCACGGTGCGGTATGAATTCTGACAGTAGCAAGTAGCACACAGCGAGTAGCAAACAGATCGGAGCTGTTCGCCATTAGCTATTTGCTCCATGCTATGAGTTGGACGGTCTTTGAACAGCACGCGGAGGAATACGACCGGTGGTTCGATGCGCACGAACCGATCTATCAGGCCGAGCTTGCAGCGCTCCGGAAGTTTGTCTCTACGACTGGCCTAGGCATAGAAGTCGGCGTGGGAACCGGGCGGTTTGCGGTCCCGCTGGGTATCCGATATGGAATCGATCCGAGTCGGCGCATGCTGCGCATCGCTCGGCAGCGTGGCCTTCGAGTCTGCCAGGCGGTCGGAGAGCGGCTGCCTTTTCGAGACGATCAGTTCGAGCTGGTTCTGCTAGTTACCGTCATCTGTTTCGTGGACGATGTGCCGACCTTGCTCCGGGAACTCGGTCGAGTGCTGAAGCCAGGTGGACAACTCATCATCGGTTTCATCAACCGGAACAGTGCGCTCGGGCGGTCCTATGAATCCCGGAAAAAGACAAGCGCGTTTTACCGGGACGCGCGGTTCTATTCGGTCGAGGATGTCACTGCCTGGGTCAAGGAAGCGGGGTTTGGCTCACTGCGATTCTGCGAAACTCTGTTGGGCGACCCAGAGGACCTTGGGGCGAGGGACCTGGAAGTTCGCGACGGCTACGGCGAAGGTGCGTTCGTGGTTCTCTCAGCGCGAAAGAGGGCGTGACGGTCCTAATACCGGCTGTAGTGCCGGAATCTGAGAAGAGCAAGTCGATCCTCACACTGGAGCGAACCAGGACGGCGAATGGGATATCTGAGAGTGACACAGCACAAAGGCCATATGCGTCGATAACCGCGCCGTTCATTGATTTGCGCGGCGGCGATGCCTATACTCCCCGACGTGAATCCCGACGCAGAGAAATGGAACGAGTTGGCCGGCTATGACTTGGTGACCGCCGAGGCGATGTTGGCTCCGGACGATATTTGTACGTGCTCTTTTGTTGCCAGCAGGCCGTCGAAAAACGACTGAAGGGCCTGATCGTAGACCGAACGGATGTCTTCCCGCCGCGAACCCATGATCTGAGCAGGCTGGCTGAGGCAGCCAAACTTCAGCTTGGAGAGGAGCAGGATTTGTTCCTTCGGAGGCTGACCAAGTACTATATCGGCACCCGTTATCCCGAAGAAGTGAGTCTGCTTTCCAGAGAGGCCACCCAAGAGGTGGCCACGCAGCTCTTGAAGCAAACGAAAGACGTGGTCACATGGCTCGAGACGTTGCAGAACTAGAGGCGATCGCTCAGCGCACCCTCTCGCTGGTGCAGGCCCGTATTCCTATTTTGCAAGCGTATGTGTTCGGATCGCACGTGGAGGGCACCGCCCGTGAGGACAGCGATATCGATATTGCAGCCTTCAGCCTCGCCGTCGACGTCATGACCTTTGCCGAGCGGGCCAGCCTGAGCGCCCAAGTGGAACGGCAGATCGATGCGCCCGTCGAACTGCACCTCTTCGGAGCCAAGGATCTCGCCGAAGCCCGACCCTCCAATTTCCTCGGGTATCTCCGTACGCACGGCAAGCGCATTGCGTAACGCGAGGGCAAGAAAAGATTCTCAGTGCACACACAGAAAAGACTCCCGGTACATTTTCGGATATCGCCATTACGCTGCCGGCACTTTCCCGATCTCCCAGCCAGGGAAAACCAGCACAGCCGGATGGCAACGTAAGGCCGTCGCAAGAATCTTGGCGCGATCCACGCCGAGTCTGACGCGATCGTGTTCGATCCCGGACAGCGTCGCCTGAGGAATGCCGGTCCGTCGCGCCAATTCATTCTGACTGTATCCCTGCAATTCACGAATAATCCTGACGGATTCTCCAACAGACACGGTAATCCTTTTGCGAGCCCGGCGGAACCCTTTCATGTTATCTCCTCCGGTAGTCATGCGCGGTGATGCTCATCACCTGGAAAATAAGATCGCTCGACAAGACGCCGTACATGACCCTGTACTGCAACCCCAGTCGAGATGATCGATAGCCGTTCCATTCCCCGAGTAAGGCCTCATCATGGAACCCCTTCATGAGGCGGAGCCCCGGCGGTCCTGAAAGCATGGCAATGTCCTTCCACTTCTCATAGCGCTTTAGAATCTCTCGCGGAAGCGCCGCCAGCTGCTTTTCCACTTTACGATGCTCATAGATCTCCCACACGCGTCGAATCGTAGCCATACCATATAAGGTATGTCAAGAGAGAGCGGTAAGGGGCCGAACATGCAGGCTCAGCTGCCCGCAGTCTATGTTCGCAATCATCGCGGCAAGGTCTCGACAACGATTCCCGGTACAGTTTCAGCTTCCCACGCCGCGCACCTTCGCTGCAAGGGTGAGCCATTCACAAGACGAGGTGGGAGCGATCGTTTCACAGCCAAGCAATCCCTGTGCTCCCGGAACGCGCACGATGAAGCAGTGCTCGTTCGACGGCCGCAATGGGGATTGCTTTGGCTGCGAAACCTAAAGAGTGGTGAAGAGATAAAGCGAGAACCAATCGTGGGCTAGCTTTGTGATCTCGCACGCCTCATGCTCAGAAGGATGCGGGGTGGACAGGCGCAGTGGAAGTGAGCCTATCGCGCTTCACCATGGGAGGAGGCCAAGAAAGGAAGATCGCTCGTTCGACGCACGCTACCACGATCATTTCGACCGCAATGGTTTGGTGGATGAAATGGGCTATTCCCCAGGGAACGTGTTGTATACGCGTCTCGAAAGCGAAAAATAAGCCCACCAGACTCCCGAAAAGATGCCACTATTGAACACCTCAAGTATGGCCTGTGTCATTAAACTCTTCTGAAAATCACGAAGAGGAAGAGCAGCGTCACTAATTGTCCACAAAAGCGCTGCTGCTGGAAGCGACCTCGCTACGTTCGCCAGCAACAAATTCCTAACGATTCTGATGGTTTTTGGCTTAGCCTGATACACGCGTATTCCCACCCATATCCCGAATACCACCAACGACAAGCTTCCGACACAATTGACTAACAGGTAAGAATAAAACGATGGAAATCGTTCGCGCAGTACGCTCAGAGCTGCCACGGTTTCTACCTCACTGAAAAGGCCGACCCAACTGACCAGAGTGAGGACAGGACCAATTACAACCAGGATGAACGCAAAGACCGCTAGCCATCCACCACACCCCCGCAAGGGAGAGCTTATCGTATTCTTTGGATTCGTGACCGAACCATCGTTCGGTGCTGTTCTCTCAATCTGCGGTTCAAATGCAGGGCTCTGGTGCTCGGGGGGGGGGCATACGGACCCCCTATTTTCTGATATGTTAGGATGTGCTCACAGGTTCGTCTCGAAAGTCTTGTCGAGCGGGTTGAGCATTGAACAGTTTCTCCTTCGATTCCGCGGGCATCCCATGGCCGAGACGCTGTCTTCACGGTTCAGGAATGTCTCGCCCTCACGGCCAACAATCCTTCGGCAAACGAGCCAGCAGGGCGTCGTACACCGCACGTGCTATCGTCAGGGCTTGACGTGCCTCCTCGACCGTGGGTACTGCGCTGTCTCCGGGATAGCGGAACTCCCATGCAAAGATGGTCAAATCCTTCGCTGGTGTGAGCGTCGCGGTAAGGCCAGCATCGATGGCTTCGCACGCTCTGCCCAATTCGTCCAGGTCGTGAGTCTTGCGATAGATGCGGTCATGGGCGGTGAGAAAGCCTTTCATCGCTTTCTCAGTAGCTTGCTGGCAGTGGAAGAGCGCGTCTTCAATCAGGGGTGGACAAGCTGCGAGGTCTATTTCGGCTCCTCGCAGGTCGTTCGCCGCCTTACGAAACTATGCCTGGATCTCAGCGATCTTTTCAGGCCGCATATAACAGCCTGCCCTCGCGTTCGATTGTAGCGGGGAGTGAACAAAGAACCGTCCGGCCTCGGTCGAACTCCTCGCGCGTGAGGACAAGGATGTCCTTCGAGACCCCCACGCCCGTCACCGCATGGAACGCGGCTTGGTCCCGCCGGTACCTTGGCAGCGGCGAGGCTTTGACGACCATCAAGATATCGTAGTCGCTGTCAGGGCCTGCTTCCCCGCGCGCCTGCGAGCCAAACAGGTAGATTCGTTCAGGTTGGAAGGTTTGCACCAACCTCTGGACGATCTCGGCCAGGAATGGATTGGTGCGAAGCAACTCCTTGCTCGTGGCGATCATCATTCTTTATGTGCAAGGTGGCTGGGATTATTCAAGCGAAAAAGTGACAGCAACGCTCAGCGATGTCAAGAACGGTCCGGCCGTATCTCTGGATCGGAAACGGATGCCGGAGCGAGCGGTTGCTGCGCCTTATGTTTCAGCGCCCGCCCCTTCTCCGGTGTCGGATCGGTGATCACGCCATAGATCTCTCGCCCTTCGTGACCTTCCGGCAGATACTCCGTGATCGGCATCCCGTCTTCCCGCACAAACAAGAGGCAATGGCAGTATTTGTAGATTTGCATTTCATCACAGGCGCACATCCAGCGACGGAGCTTCGCCTCGGCCTGTTTGTCCTGATAGAAGTTGCAGGGGCAGAGCGGCTTGCCCAGCTCGTCCACATTGGCTGCGAGGCCTTTGACCACTGCTTCGGTCACGGCCGGGTTGGGGTGAAACGCAGTCCCGCTCTTTGCGGCAAACCCCTTCGCATACTTCCACATCTTATCGAGGCTCTCTTTGCTGGGCTCGGCCATCTCGATCTCCTTGGCTACGGTTCCTATTGCCGCTCGCGGCTCGCCCGCACCGCAGATACGTAGTTTACAAGCGTCCGCTGGTTCTTTACAATTCAGCGATTCTGTGGGGATTTGGGAGTCTATGGTGCACGAGAAGGCTTCTGCGCAACTCATCTCCCGGCTCGAACCAGTACTTGGTCAGATGTCCGCAACCAGCTTGGTGGACAATCTGGTCAGGACTGCCGTGCGGTCCGATCAGGTGAAAGCGGTGCGGAGTTTGCTCGCTGAGCTGGAAGAAGTGTCGGCCAGGGCGGCCTGTGCTGCGATCGAAGCATTGCCGGAGCTACAACGCCGAGGCGAGCTGGTCGATGTCGTCCCGTGGCTCGATCTTGGTCTGACTATTACCGGATCCTCGGGGGCTACGGCACTCAAGTATTTCAAAGAAAGCCCGCTTCTCATCAGCTTGATCGAACCGCCAGCCGCCCGGCACTCCGTGCTGGCGCTGAGCCTGGAGCTGGCCGAGAGCGAGGCTACCGTCGCGTTGGAATTCCTGCGGGCAGTGCCGGAAATTCTTCACGTACTCGCTCCAGACCAACTGAAACCATGGACCGTCCTCGGCATCGAGTTGGCGCAAGTGGATTTCGTACTGGGAGTCGAGTTCATCCGTCAGATGGGCTCCATCGCCAGGGTGCTTCCGGTCGACCGAGTCCGTGCCTGGGTGGGGTTCGGCGCAAAGCTGGTCACGCAGAACAGCTTGGGCAAGATGGATTATCTCGGCACGTTGGAATTCTTCCGGACCAGCCCGGCGATTCTCGGTGATATCGAGGAGGTGCGGGTCCGCACGGTTCTCGTCGAATTTGGGTCGCTGGTGGCGGACCGATCGATTGAGGCGGCGATTGCCTGCCTGGCCGAGTCGCCGTCGTTGCTCCGCCGTCTGCCGTCTGAAGAGTGGCGGTTGCGCGTGCTGCGCTATGGCACCCTCATTGCCGAACGAGATGCGGAGGCGACATTGGCTTATCTCCGGCGTAGTCCGGAGATCCTGGCATTGATCGGTCTATCGGAAGAGGCCATCGCTCGGTTCGATGAGTGGTTCAAGGCGGGGATGGAGATCCTTGGCTACAGTGTCGAGGGGGCGAAGGCCTACTTTGCGATTGAGACGGAGAAGGCCGTCGCGTCCGTCGAACAGGCGCTGAGCGGCGTACCACTCCGCCGGATCGCGCGCTCAGTCAAGCTCTTTGCACAGGGAATGTGCGGAACGGACGTGGCGATCCAATCTTTGCCGGACGCGTTGGAAGCGGGGGCTCAGCCGGTTCGCGCAACCGTCAGCCCCGATGGGCGTAGCATTTCCCTGCCGGTGATCCTGCGCCGCTATCCGACCTATGAGGAGAATCTCCGCCTCTATCTGGTGATGACCGCGCACGAAGCGGGACACTTGGAATTCGGTACCTATACGCTACCGGTAGGACGACTGAATGATGTCGTCGAGGACCTTCGCGCGCGTTATGGCCGGCCGGCGGAGAAGGCCGTTGAAACATTGGCGGATGTCTTTGCTCTATATCCCAAGCCGGCGCTCATGCGGGACTTGTGGACGATTCTAGAAGACGCGCGTGTGGAGTACCTGTTGCGGCGAGAGTATCCAGGTTTGAGTCGTGATCTCGCTGTCTTGGCCCAGGAGGCAGTGAGCGTCAGAACCGTCGCGCATGGGTTGACGGTGCGCGAGATGGTGGTGGATACGCTCCTGCTTCTCACCACGACGGAACGGAGTGCCTTCGCCATTCCGGACGCTATTGCCGAAATCGTGGAGCGACTTTGGCCGATGGCCAAGACGATGTTGACCTCCGAGGCGACCGCTGAGGAGGCGGTTCGTGTGGCCCATTGCATCTATATCGAGATGGATAAACTGCTGGCGGCCAAGCTCGATGAGGTGGCGGACGAATCCGGCCGGTCTGACCGGACCAACCAGGCAATGGGTCCGCGTGCATCTGATGACACGACAAGCGGTTACCGACCGGTGGCCAACTGGAGCTATCGCGGGGCGATGAATCCGGACATGGTCTGGGAACAGGCTGATTCGCCCGAACGACGGGATGTGGCTCCTGATACCGGTGAGGAAGACCTCGGTTCAGGACTCGCAGGTACGTCCGGCTCCGGAGCGTCTCGAGGAGGCACTGCACGATCGCACCAGGCCGGTTCAGACGAGGTGGCGCTGGGGTGGACGATGCCGCCGCTCGTGGAAGAAGTGCTGGCGCTCGAAAGTGAGCAGCCGTTCGCGCCTCGGGTGTCGGCGGAGGGTCCGGTTGTCGTTCGGTATCCGGAATGGGATGCGGCGATCCAGGACTATCGCGCGACTTGGTGCCAAGTCGTGGAGCAGCCGGCGAGTGAAGGCTCCCCTGATGTCGTCGAGGCGACGCTGGCCTCCCAGAGCGGAGCGGTCAAACTCCTGCGGCGATACTTTGAGAGCCTGCGTCCGCCCGGATTCCGCCGCGTGCCCGGACAGGCGGATGGGGAAGAATTGGATCTGGATGCCGCGATTCGACGTCAGGCGGACCTGGTGGCCGGCGTGGAACCCTCCGAGCGCACGTATGTGAAGCGGGAAAAGCGGCAACGGGAGGTGGCCGCAGCCTTTCTCATCGACATGAGCGGGTCCACCAGCCGTCAGATCGAAAGCGGGCGCCGCGTGATCGATGTCGAAAGAGAAGGGCTGGTTTTGCTCTGTGAAGCACTCGAAGCGGTGGGCGATCAGTACGCCGTCTATGGCTATTCCGGCCAGGGACGGCACCGCGTGGATTTTTTCGTCGTGAAGGACTTTGACGATCGCATCGGAGGCCGTACCGCGCATCGCCTGGGCGGGATCGTGCCGCTCCGGCAGAATCGGGATGGGGCTGCCATCCGCCATGCGACGCGTAAGCTTCTTGCACGGCAGGCGAAGACCAGGCTGCTGGTGCTGATGAGCGACGGAAAGCCGCTCGATGAAGCCTACAAGGACGAGTACGCGCTGGAAGATACGAAAATGGCCTTGCGGGAAGCGCGGATGCAAGGGATCGATCCGTTTTGCATCACGATCGATCGGGAGGCCGATGGCTATCTGCGGCGGATGTATGGGGACGTGCGGTTCCTCGTGATCGATCACATCGAGCAGTTGCCGGAACGGTTACCGCGCTTGTATCAACGCCTCACGATGTGAGGCGGGCAATGTAGAATGAAAAATTCAAAATGAAGCATTTGCACTTTGCATTTTACATTTTGCATTGGCGGTAGAGTGTGCCTGAATCATCAACGAAGAGAACCGTGCCGCCGTGGCTGTACAAATTGTTCACCGGCCAGCAGTATCCCTACGTCCGGCGACAGGCCAAGTTTGCAAACCGGGATGTCAAGCCGGGTGACGATCGGCCCGAGCCGACAAAGGAGGAGATCGACGCCAAGTTCTGGGAGATCTATCCGCGCTGCTCCGTCAAGATTCTGCAAGAGGTCAAATCCGGCATGATCGTCACTTTTGTCGAACTCGGCGAGCATGCGGCCGGCACGTATCAGCCGCTGATCGATGGGCCGGAAGAGTTCCTGGCGAAGACCTACGGCAAGAAAAAGATCAAGGTGAACTTCTACGACGGTGAGAATTTCGTGTGTACGGTCAATTTCAAGGTGGGTGGGTGGACGGGACACGAAACTAGCGAATAGCTGATAGCGAATAGCTCGGACCTGCTGGCTGTTTGCTGTTAGCTGCTCGCTCTACCAGGGAGCGACTATGGGGCGACCGAAAATAACAGTGGTGGGCGCGGGGAACGTCGGCGGCACGGCTGCTCAGCGGCTTGCGGAGAAGGACTGTTACGACATCGTGCTGGTGGACATCGTCGAAGGTGTTCCGCAAGGCAAGGCATTGGATATCATGCAAGCCGGGCCGGTGTGTGGGTATAGCTCCCGCGTGGTCGGTACCAACGGCTATGAGGAAACCGCTGGATCCTCGATCGCCATCATTACATCGGGGATCGCCCGCAAGCCCGGCATGAGTCGCGATGAATTGCTCGCGACGAACGCGAAAATCGTCCAGTCGGTCGTGAAAGAACTCCTGTCGCGCTCGCCCGGCGTGACGTTGCTTCTGGTGACCAATCCGTTGGATGCCATGGTCCATGTGGCCAGGCGCGTGAGCGGTCTACCGAAGGGGCGGGTGATAGGGATGGCCGGCGTGCTGGACTCGGCCCGGATGCGCGCCTTTATCGCGGAGGAATTGGGAGTGTCCGGGTGTGAGGTGGAAGCAATGGTGCTCGGCGGCCATGGGGATACGATGGTGCCGCTGCCTCGGTACACGACCGTCAAAGGGAGACCGATCACAGAACTTTTACCCAAAGAGCGACTGGAGGCTATCGTCAAACGGACGCGCGATGGAGGGGCCGAGATCGTGAGCCTGCTCAAGACCGGCAGCGCCTACTACGCGCCGTCCGCGTCGGTGGTTGCAATGGTGGAAGCGATCATGAAGGATCAGAAGCGCGTGTTGCCGTGCGCCGTGTTGTGCGAAGGGGAATATGGGCTGCGCGACGTGGTCGTCGGTGTGCCGGTGAAACTCGGGCGCGGCGGCGCTGAGAAGATCGTGGAATATGAACTCACGTCTGAAGAACGTGCGGCTCTGAACGCTTCTGCCGCAGCCGTGCGAGAACTCTGCGCCGTCGTGGATCGGATGATGGTGTAACCCTCTGCCTCGCGCCCTTCGCCGTGTCTACATTGCTTGACATTCCAGCGTGGCTTGCAGTACAGAATTCGACCTAGCAGTGAACCTATTTTAGTGAGGGTGCAATGAAATTCCTGGAAGATCCGTTTCAGACAATGGGCGCCGGGTTTGCGCTCGCTGTCGTATTGATAATTGTGTTTACGGCGATGGTTGGCGGGGTTGATGTGGACTGGCCGGGGATGGTGCTCCGGTGGCTTCACTTCCTGGCCGGCATCACGTGGATCGGGTTGCTGTATTTCTTCAACCTTATCAACGCAGCGTTCTTGAAGAGTTTGGATGGACCCACCAAGAATGTCGTGATTCCGAGGTTGATGCCCGCGGCTCTCAACTGGTTCCGCCACGGCGCCACGGTGACGGTGTTAGCCGGGATTGCCCTGTACGGCTTATATTACGTGAAGGGTGGGGCCTGGACGGGTGGAACCGGCGCAATCGCGCTGGGCATTGGCGGCTTGCTGGGCATCATCATGATGGCGAATGTCCATGCCATCATCTGGCCGAACCAGAAGAAGATTATTGCCGCGGTCAGCGCAGCCGCCCAGGGGACCCCAGCTCCGCCTGAAATGGTCCAGTGGGGCCGGACGGCGCTGCTCGCCTCCCGCATCAACTTCATGCTCTCGATCCCGATGCTCTTCTTCATGGGGGCTGGTAGCCACTTCAAATAAGAAAGGGCGTGAGTCGAGGTAGCTCCGACTCTCTGGGGTTGCCTCGACCCTCCTGTTGCTCATCCTGTTTCCTCCTGGATGACTTCCCTGGGCCGTATGCTCCTTTGTGCCCAGTCTGATGCAGGACCGCTGGTCCTAACTTATTGAGATTCAGGCCTATTCTCTGTCCTTCCGCTTGACGAACTGAGGGAGCGAGCCTTATAGTACCCTGCGGTGCAGTCGGCAGGTTGTATAAAAAGGAGCTCCATGACCGCCACCGATGTAAGGGTGCTTCAGAAACTCGATGGTCACCCGTCCGATATCGACGCATATTTGAAAATCGGGGGGTATCAGGCCTGGCAGAAGTGTCTCAAGGAATTGACCGCCGAGGATGTAGTCAACGAGCTGAAGAAGGCCGGACTCCGGGGAAGAGGAGGGGCTGGGTTCCCGACAGGCACGAAGTGGGATAAGGTTCTGAACCACCGAATCAAGGAACGGTATTTCGTCTGTAACGCCGGCGAACATGAACCGGGGACATTCAAGGATCGCTATCTCCTCAAGCACGCCCCACATCAATTGATCGAAGGGTGTCTCATTGCTGCCCATACGGTTAAGGCGAAGGCCTCGTTCATTTATGTGAATCACGAGTATCATGAGGAACAGAACAACCTGAAGAAGGCGCTCGCGCTGGCCAGGGAGCGCGGGTTTCTGGGGAAGAACGTGTTGGGCACCGGTGTCGATCTGGATATCGAGGTGTTTTCCGGCCAGGGAAGCTACGTCGCGGGCGAGGAGACGGCGATGTTGGAATCCATGCAGGGCCGTCCAGCTATGCCCAGGCAAAAGCCTCCGTTCTATCCTACGGACTTCGGCCTCTACGGCAAGCCGACGCTGGTCAACAACGTGGAGACCTTATGCAACATCCCCCGTATTCTCAAGAACGGCGCTGGCTGGTTTACACAGGTCGGGACGGAGAAGTGTCCGGGCACCATGTTCTTTTCTCTGAGCGGGGCGGTGAACAAACCCGGTGTCTATGAAATGCCGCTGGGCATAGCGATCCGGGACCTCATTGAGCAGTGTGGCGGAGGCGTGCCGGGCGGACGCAAGATCAAGGCGGTGTTTCCGGGTGGGCCGGCCTTCTCGATGGTGACGGCGGACCAGCTCGATCTTCCCATGGACTTTGATTCCTTGAAGAAAGCGGGGACTGGCTTGGGTTCTGCCGGCATGATCGTGGTTGACGACGCAACCTGCATGGTGGCACAGACGCTCAAATTTTCCGATTTCTTCAAAGCCGAAAGTTGCGGGCAGTGCCCGCCCTGCCGCATGGGCACGCTCAATCTGGCAACGCTCATGGCGAAGATTGAGCGGGGCGAGGGCACGCAGAAGGACCTGGATGCGCTGCTGCAGTTGTGCGGATTCGTCAAGGGCACAGGGTATTGCACGTTGGTGACTGGCGCAGCGGTGTTGGTCCAGAGCAGCGTGCGGTTGTTCCGGCATGAGTTTGAGGAACACATCCGCTTGCAACGATGTCCATATAAGCCCGCGGCAGTGGCGGTGTAACCAGAGGGGCGCTATCCGTCAATCGTCATCCGTTGTTCGTGAAATGAGGACATCTTTCTCATTGACTCGATTGACGGGTGACAATTGAGGAATGACGAAATACGATGCCGCGCGTGACATTTCTGCATCCGGAAGGCAGGAGCGGCGAGGTCGACCTCAATACGTCGTTACTGGAGGCAGCGAAGGCCCTTGGGTTTCCCCTGCACCACGATTGCGGCGGGAATGCGTCCTGCACTACCTGTCGGGTCGAAGTGCAGGCCGGCGGCGAGAATCTGTCGGAGGTCGACTTTGATGAGCAGGACCTCCTGGATCGGGAAGCCCTCACTGGGCCATGGCATCGTTTAGGTTGCCAGGCTAAGGTGCTTGGCGATGTGGTCGTCCGGGTCCCCGAGACCAAGTGGGCCGCGCCTTCAACGGCACCGGCCGGAGCGAAGGCGATTGATAAATGAGGGGCTTGTCTGGTAGAGGTAATAAGCGGGCAGCGTAAGGTTGTTTCTCGTACACAATCGGAGAAGCGATAGAGGGAGGCGCGCAATGATCACGATTACGCAGGTGGCAGAGCAAAAGATCAAGGAACTGATGGCCGAGGAGAAAGAAGTCGTCGGCCTTCGGATTTACGTGCGTGGTGGTGGCTGCCACGGCTACCAATATGGGATGGCCTTTGAATCGAAGATGGCTGATGACGACACCGTGATTGAGAAAGGAGACGTCAAAGTCATCCTCGATTCTCAGAGCGCCCCGCTGCTTCAGGGGGCCGAGGTGGATTACGTGGACAGCCTGCAAGGCTCCGGCTTCTCCATCAAGAATCCGCAGGCAAAAACGACCTGCGGGTGCGGGAGCTCCTTCAGCGCATAAGCGGTGATCGCATCACTGCATTCGAATGGTTGAACAAGCCGGGATCGTCACCTGAGTGCAGGCGGTCTCGGCTTCTTCATTTGTGCCGATGAAAGACGGAGGTGTATCGTCATGGCTGAGGCCTGCGTTACGCGACGGTATCGTTTCTGCGCCGCGCACTGCCTCCATACGGAGTATCTCTCTCCGGAAGAGAATCGCGCCGCGTTCGGGAAATGTAATAACCCGAACGGGCATGGCCACAATTATGTGGTACTGGTGACGGTGAAGGGTGACCCGGATCCCGAGACGGGACAGGTCGTCGATCTCCACCAGCTCGATCGGGTTGTCCGGGAGACGGTCATTCGCCGGTTCGATCATCAGGACCTGAACCACGACCCCGAGTTCGCCGATCGGACGACGACCGGAGAGAATCTCGTGCTGCTCATCTGGGACCTTCTCGTGAAACAAATTCCCCGCGGACGATTGGAAAAAGTCGGCGTGGTCGAGACGAGGGACAACTACTTCGAGTATGCCGGATTGGTCACGCCGGTGAATCTGTCCACGGAAGCGCATCATGGCTAAGCGGAAAGGAGCGATTGTGCCGGCGGGACGAAGAGAGCTCGTAACTGGGAACGGTCATCCGGCGGACCTCGCCGCCTTGCAAGACCTCGTCGAACGTCTTCTGGTCATGCTTGGAGAGAAGCCGAGCCGGAATGGCTTGAAGAAAACACCCGAACGGGTCGCCAAGGCGCTACGTTTTATGACGCGGGGATACCAGCACGATATCGACCATCTTCTCAACGGCGCGTTGTTCCCGATCGAGTACGACGAGATGGTGATTGTGAAAGACATCGACTTCTTCAGCCTCTGCGAGCACCATCTGCTGCCGTTCTTCGGAAAGTGCCATGTCGGGTATCTGCCGAACAAGAAAGTTGTCGGTCTCAGCAAGATTCCACGCATTGTGGATGCCTTCAGCCGGCGCCTTCAAGTCCAGGAACGGTTGACGACGCAGATCGCCGAAACGCTTCAGCGCAAGCTCAATGCGCATGGAGTGGGGGTGGTGATGGAGGCTCAGCACCTTTGCATGATGATGCGCGGGGTCGAAAAGCAGAATGCCGTGGCGGTTACCAGTTCCATGCTCGGTGACTTCAGGAACCAGCAGCAGACCCGCGAAGAATTCCTTAAGCTCATCCGCGGCGGACGCGTCGGCCTCGTCAGCTAGGTCTCGCATAACTCCACAATGTATTTCTGCTGCTCGGTGGTTTCTTTGCCACCGGCCTCTCGCCCCCCGCCTGACGTGCCTTCGATTTTACGACGAATCGTCCGAAATGCGGGCAAAGGTGGTCGGTTCAAGGCCACTGACCGACACTCAACAGGAAGGATTCGCCTTGCTTCCGTTCCGACACTGCTTCCGCTGACACAGCGCCTCTCGTGCTGCCTCTCGACTTCTCTCTTGAATCACGCGAATGGATCGAGGAACGTCACCACAGCCCGATTGAAGCGTTCAGGCTGTTCGAGATTGCTCAAGTGGCCAGCCCTCGGGATGATCTCAAGCCGGGCGCCAGGGATACGGTCTGCCATCAGGCGGGACTCGGCGAGCGGGGTGGTCGTATCCTCTTCGCCGACGAGCACGAGGGTGGGGCAGGCAATTGTGGGGAGGATCGGGACTGAATCGGGCCGCTCGGCCATCGCCATCAAGTCTCCGGCGATGCCGCTGATCTGATTACGCTCAATTATGGTGCGGACCTGCTGCACAAGGTGTGGTTTGGTCTGGAGCGAGGTGGTACCGAGTAACTTGGGTAACATGATCTCGGCGATGGCGCTTGCTCCCTTCATGTAGGCGATCTGCGCCATGTTGAAACGACCCTTCCGTCCCTCTTCACTGTCTGCCTGGGCTCTCGTGTCCGCCAATACCAACGCCTTGATTCGGTCTGGATACTTTCGGCCGAAGGCAAAACTTACGTACCCGCCCATGGAGAGACCAACCAGGACTGTCTTCTGAATCGAGAGATGATCGAGCAGGCTCGCCACATCGTCGGCAAACTGCTCGATGGTGTAACGCCACAAGGGTGCCGCGGACTCGCCGTGCCCTCGTAAATCGACCGTGATCACCCGGAACCGTGACACGAGCACTTCCTCTTGCGGCGCCCACATGGTCCGGTTCAGGGGAAAGGCATGCAGAAAGACGATGGGCAATCCGGCCCCTCGGTCACTGTAGGCGAGCGTGATGCCATTGACCTGAGCTTGCATGACGTCCTCTTCAGAGGGCCGAGCCTTCGTAGCATCACCCGCGGTCGCCGTCAAGAGTGTTGGGTGATGCGCCAGACTCTAAAGTTTTTCAGCGGTACAGCCGACACAAGATACCTGGGTGCATCTGTTTCTCAAGGCAGAATGGTATGTACTAACCAGCACCAAGGAGGAAATATGGACATGCTTCGGCTTCTCTCACTCGTTGCTGTGCTCGGGATAGCCCTGGCCGTCGCGGGGTGTCCCGACAGCTCGACGACACCGAGTTCGACGTCGTCAGGTTCAGTGTCCGGGATTACAGTGCCATCCCAGGTGAATGTCGTGACGGCGAATTAAGATCGGCGAATGAATATCAACGATCAAGAACGTGGAGGATCGAGATGAAACGAGTTGACCGACTTTGGGGCATCTGTCTCGCTATGTCAACACTGCTGGTCCCTTGGAATCATGTGTTCGCTGCTCCCTCTACAGGAGCCTACGTCACCGACGTTCAAAACGAATTTGTTCAAGATCAAGTGCTTGATCGGGTCTCGACGGTGAACATGATCTTGTGCTTCATGGGAAACCTGCGCGCCGATGCCAAAGTCAACGCCGGCTCCTATTTAGCCTTGGTTGATGAATCGCAGTGCAATGGACGAGGAGCTGCGGATACGGGGGGCAGCGGCGGCGCATCAGCCGCAGTCAATTACGCCAGAGCGATCGTTCAATCGACGAGGGCCTCGAACACCGACCCCATGATCGTGAAAGCCTGGGTACGGCCGGCCGGCAACGAGCTGATTTATACCTACACAACCGTCACCTCGGCTCCCAGCTCGACCAATCCGAACGGCGTGTTCACCATGAATTTTTGCGGCGTGTCCGCTGCGTCGAGTACTCCGCTGACAGACCCTTGCCAATTTGCGGGGACCTTGGCGTCCAAGGGCACGGCCATGACCTTTTACGAAGCGGGCAATTTTGGCGGACCTTCTACCACGGCCTTGACATTGAACCAAAGCGGCAGCACATCGGGATCAGGGCGGCTCGCCGGGACGGGCGGGATGGCTTTCGATCAGGTGTTTGCCTATGACACGAATTATTTTTACAGAGGCAATACCGACGGTTCCTCTCTTGTCTGTTTCAGCCGGGACGATGCTCAAGCCGGCTACTCGACCTGGCGGTATGGCCTCTACAACGATAACGGGAGCCGGTATGAGCTTGCGAATCCCGGCTTCCCCGTGACCTATACGGCGAATAACGGCACGATGCATTACGGCTATGCCGGGTTTTGGGGCGTGTACTTTCCAAATACGGTCATCGCGGAACTGACGACCGGCTCGATCCTGACCAAGCGAGATCCGGCCACCAATACCTCGACGCCTTACACCGTGACCAAGGCGGGCGGCAAGCTGTTCCGCCTGACAAGACAGGCCTCAACCTTGGGCGCGGCTCAGGGGCAAGCGATGCGGGTCTTTATGACAAGTGGAGAGAGGGAAATACAGTGGAACGGCTCGAACTTGATCATCACCCGCACGTTTTCCGGAGGCTCATCGACGGAATGTACGTCGTCTTGCACCCTGTCCGCCGCCACACTCTACGGAAGCGGGACGAGAGTGTTGTTCGGTTTTTCGGAAAGCTTGGGAGGCGACATCGCGGTGCCGGTGCCTTCGTCAGGAGACTTTTCGAGCGGTACGACGCTGTACTATCGGACCCGAACAGTAGTGGCGCCGTCCGAGCAGCCCTCATCCTTGAAATGTATTTCTCGGTGTCCCAAAGGTAGTCTCGTGGCAGGGAACTTCAGCGGCGGATCGCCGTATGAGACGGGAGCCACGGCGAATAATTTTGGAGCGCCCGTGGCGAAAGCCAGCGCCGTGTCCTATAGCTTTTCCGGCGGGGTCATGGTCAACGACAGCGGAACGACCGGAAACGTGGATGCCAGCGGTCTCTCCCTTTCTGGGGAGTACCAATATGGATTCCATTCCGGACGGTTGGTGGCGCCTAGCGATGCTACGTCCTATGGCCAAGCCTCTTGTAATAGCGACGGAAGCCCGAATGCCTCGGGCTCCTTTTTGTGTCCCTGGCTGGTGGATGCCGCGGACGTGACCTACGAATGGGAGACCGGCCCCAATCCGTGGAATCAGTATCTTGGGTTGAGTGCCGGTGGGGCTTCCGTCACGTTCGATCCCCCGGCGATGATTCCCTTCCAGCCGACGACGGCCAATACAACCGGATTGTCGTCGGGAAGCCCTATGATCGGGAGCACGATCCAACTCCAGTACGCGGGGTTCGGGGAACTGCAAGGGATTCCCGGCGCCTGCGTCAACCCGGCGACCAACGAGACCGTCAATTGCGGGACCAACCTCGGCGGCGGGATGCAGGTTCGGTTCGTGCCTTCGTTCAGTATCAGGGATGCGACATCGGTAACGGTCAGCGCGACGACCAAGTGGATCAAGTATCTGGAGCGTGAGCTGCGGCTGGCCCAAGTCGCTTCGTCCAATTGTTCGGGGCTGACGCTGCCGACCACGGCCACGCTGCCGACCTCGAACACCGATCCCCGCTCATCGACAGGAGCGGAACCGAGTCTCTCAACCTCGATCCCGGCCGTGATTCATGGGGTCGTTCAGTAAGTAGGTAGAAGCCCGTGGAGGATGTGTTGAGCAACGGCACCGAAAGGTGCCGTTGTCGTTTATCGGATATGAAGCTGGACGTCACCGCTATTCTGCTCAGCTTCTTGATCCATGCGTTCGTCGTCGGAGGGGCACTGAAGTATGTCGAGCACTTGAAACAAACTTTCCCTGCCCCCGCGGTTTCAGGCTCCGGTCGTTTCATGGTCGATATCGTCCGCCAGGGGACGAACGGGCGAATATCCGTCTCCTCAAGAACTCGGGCGTCTAGAAGAGCTGTCACGCGACCTGTCAAGGCGAGCCCTCCAGCATTGCCGGCAGATCGGTCCCTCCCTGTAGCGTCAGCCGCTCCCACGATCAAAACCGAGCAGCCCCAAGGCGATGCGCTCCAACAAGTAGAAGGGCTCGCGTTATCTCATTCCACCGGCCTCGATGTTCCCGGCCGCCGCAGGCCCTTTGCCCAGCCGAGTTTGGGACCGGTCGATAACCAATCGCCGACGGAAGAGCAGCATCGCTGGGAGCTGGATCACCGACTTGCGCAACAAGTCTTGCAGCGTCAGGAGCTTCTCTATCAATACCTTGGTCAGTGGATGGCTCAACTCAGACCGGCTGTGAGCCACGTGGCGGATTTCGTGTGCCAGGTCGGACCCGAGATCACATGCGAGCCGACATTGCCGCCGGAGGTCCAGGCGCTGGTCGAGCAAGGCGTCGCGCAGATTCAAGCAATCAACCCGGCCACCGGACCCTATCGATTGGTCAAGAAGAACGGCGCGCTCACCCTCGATCAAGTCACCTCATAACGCTACCCTCCCGCTCACCGCATTATCCATGAACGCTTCTGCTGTGATCGCCTGCCTGTGCCTCGCACGCAGGCAGGCCAAGGAGCGAATACCTGGTAGCGAACAGCCCATAGCAATGAAGCGAACAGCAAATAGAGAGCAGCGAGTAGCTCGGAAGTCCGAGCTGCTACCTGCCGGCTATTCGCCCTTTGCTATCAGCTATTCGCTGTTTGCTATGGGCTGTGAGCTATGCGGTTTGCGCTGTGTGCGGCAGGCGTATACAATCATCAGCGGTTGCAGAGGCACTTTCATGGCGACGCGTCACGACAGCGTTCCTGATCTTTTCGCTTCTCCCGAAGGAGTGGAGGCGGTCGAGGCTCCTCTGGCCGAACGGATGCGGCCGAACGAGTTTGCGGACTTGGTCGGGCAGGATGACATTGTTGCGCCTGGATGTCCGTTGCGCCGCGCGATCGAGGCCGACCAGCTCTCCTCCGTTATTTTCTGGGGGCCTCCGGGATCCGGCAAAACCACGCTGGCCTATCTCATCGCGCGCCACACGAAGGCGCAGTTCGTGCCGTTCTCGGCGGTGACGAGCGGCGTTCCTGAGTTGCGCGCCATCATCAAAGCGGCGGAACAGCGTCTGGCGATCCAGCGCCAGCGCACGATTCTCTTTGTCGATGAGATCCACCGGTTCAATAAAGCCCAGCAGGATGCCTTTCTGCCTCATGTCGAACGGGGCACAGTCATTCTGGTCGGCGCGACGACCGAGAATCCGTCCTTCGAAGTCATCAGCCCGCTGCTGTCGCGGTCCATGGTCATCGTGCTCAAGCCTCTGTCGGCCGAGGCGTTGGGGCACATTCTGGACCGAGCTCTCATGGACTCTGACGTTGGACTGGGAAAATGGAAGGTTCGCCTTTCACTCGAAGCCCGGCAGCGGCTCATTGCATTCGGGAATGGCGATGCACGGGCGTTGCTGACGGTGCTGGATTTCGTGGTCAAGCAGACGCAGGCCGGGCCTGACGGAACACGCCTGATCGATGGTGCAAAGCTGGATGCCGCGCTGGTAAAGAAGGCTCTTCGGTACGATAAAGCGGGTGAAGAGCACTATAACCTCATCTCCGCCTACATTAAGAGCCTGCGCGATTCCGATCCGAATGGAGCCCTCTACTGGCTCGCCCGTATGCTCGAAGGAGGGGAAGCCCCGGAATTTATTGCCCGGCGCATGGTTATCTTTGCGTCTGAGGATGTCGGCAATGCCGATCCGCTGGCCCTCATGGTGGCCAATGCAGTAGCCCAGGCCGTGCAGTTCGTGGGGTTGCCGGAAGCGCAGATCAACCTGGCCCAGGGCACAACCTATCTGGCTTCTCGGCCCAAGGACAATGCGTCGTATGTCGGCTTATTGGAAGCATTGCAGGATGCGAGGTCTTTCGGCAACTTAGGCGTCCCAATGCACCTCCGCAATGCCGTGACGTCGTTGATGCGGGATCTTGGCTATGGGCAGGGCTATCGGTACGTTCACGACGACCTTTCGGCGCAGAATGAACAGAGTCACTTGCCGGATCAACTGAGGGACAGGCGCTATTACCGGCCTAAACGGCCCTGATCTGTGGGCCGAATTAGGGGGTAGACAAATCGGTCTAATTCGTTATACTGAAACGTATGCGACGCCAACCAAGACAGGGAAGCACTGGATCGACTCTCGCCGTCAGCGAACGCCGTCGTTTTGTCCGCGCGACACTTGTCGGCTCGGCTCTGATTTCGCCAAGAAGCGGAGGTCGCGGCATTACGGCGGTCTTGGATAACGTGAATAAGATCGGGGCGGGGCTTCATACGAAGGAGCGGATGACGATCGGTGAAAAGGTGACGGTGTCCCTGGCGTTCCTCGATTCGGATCACGTTGAACAGCAAGAGAAATTAGATGGCGCTGTGGCGTGGGTCAAACCCTGGGAGAAAGGGTTCCTGGTCGGAGTGGTCTGGGACGAGTTGGTGACGAAAGAGAAGAACCGCTGGCTGTATTACTACCTCGAAGAAACTCTCAAGTCGACCGTTTAGCTGAGCGCTTCCAGCTTCTGCCTGACTCCTTCAAGTTCTTGTGAGAGCGATTCCCATCGAGCCGTCAATCGCTCGAGCTCCCGCTTCCAATGGTTCTGTTCTTCATGCAATTCGTTCCAGCGGCCGAAGTCTTGGTACAGCACGGGATCGGCCAGATCTTGGTCTCGCGCGCGAATTCGTGTCTCCAGCTCCGCGATCTCACCCTCCGCGCGCGTCACCTGTTTTTCCAATCGGGCTTGGGTTTTTCCCCACTCCCGGCGATCACCGGCCGTTGATTTCGAGGGGACCTGTGACAGCATGGCTTTGGTGGGCGCAGCGGACTTGCCGGGCGACGGTTTGCCCAGTTCCTCGCTCTGCTCCTTGATCGACTCCAACTCCTGCGCTTTCTTCCACAGGTAGTATTCGTAATCGCCGAAGAAGTTGCGGGCTTGTCCCTCGTCGATTTCGACGACGCGGGTGGCGACTCGAGCCAGAAATGTCGGATCGTGCGAAATAAAGACGATCGTGCCCGGGAATTCCGTCAATGCATCTGTCAGCACGTCGACCGAGGCGGGGTCGAGATGGTTCGTGGGCTCATCGAGGAGCAGCGTGTTCGCCGGCTCCACGAGCATCCGCGCCAGCGCCACGCGATTGCGTTCCCCGCCGCTTAAGGCCTTGATCGGCTTTTTTTGATCAGGACCGGAAAACAGGAACGCGCCTGCGATTCCACGCAAGAAATTCATTTCAGCCTGGTGGGAAACTTCCGAGAGCGACTCGAGAATCGTGTGTTCGGGATTGAGGGTTTCCGCCTGGTGCTGGGCGAAGTAATGCAAGGTGACCCCGTGACCGACCGTCCTGGTGCCCTTCTCGAACGCCAGGACCCCGGCCAATATTTTCAGGAGCGTGCTTTTCCCGGCGCCGTTTTCCCCGACCAGCGCGACGCGCTGGCCACGCTCGACAGAAAAGTCCAGCGACTCATAGACCACCTTCTCGCCGTACCGCTTCGCGACCCCTTGCAACTCCAGCGCCTGTCGCCCGCTCGCGGCGGGGACAGGAAACTTGAACCGGACCCGCCGCGGATCGCGCCGGATCTCGATCAGTTTGACCTTTTCCAGTTGCTTGATGCGCGACTGGACCTGACTCGCTTTGTTCGCCTGGTAGCGGAACCGGTCGATGAACTTCTGGACGCGGGCCACCTCTTTGGCTTGGCGGTTCGCGGCGGCCTGCTGTTGGGCGTCCCGTTCCGCACGAAGCCGGCGGAACGTAGAATAGTTTCCCCGGTACTCTTGGATCGTGTGGTGTCGGATTTCCCAGATATGGGTGACGATGCGATCGAGAAAGCGTGTGTCATGGCTGATGACCAGCAACGTCATGGGGGAATCCAACAGAAACTGCTCGAACCAGTGCTGCGTCGGCTTGTCCAGATGGTTCGTCGGCTCATCGAGGAGCAAGACATCCGGATTCGACAGCAGTAGGTGGGCCAGCGCGACGCGCATCCGATACCCGCCTGACAAGGCTTCGATGGGGCGACCGAAATCGTGCTCGGCGAATCCGAGTCCGGAAAGGATTCGTTTCGCTTCGTGCTCGGGATACAGATCACGGTGAGTGGCATCGAGCACCGTTTTCCCCGTGATCGTGTCCAGTTCTTGAGGCAAGTATCCGATCCTGAGGCGAGGGCGCTTGCGAATGGCGCCGTCATCCGGCGACTCTTCGCCGAGGATCATGCGAAAGAGCGTGGTCTTCCCTGCGCCGTTCGGGCCGACCAGGCCCACGCGCGAATTCGGACGGAGGTGCGCCGTCGCATCCGCGAGGAGGATCTTCGTGGAGTATTGTTTACTGACCGCTTCGATTTGGAGCATAACAACGAATAGGACTAGAAGGGGATGAACGTGAGGTGTTTATCCGCCGCCTCAATGACAAGAAACCCTGAATAGGCGGCGGCACGCGCTAGCGAGGTTTGGTGGAGCTGGCCGGGATTGAACCGGCGACCTCGTGAATGCCATTCACGCGCGCTCCCAACTGCGCCACAGCCCCACCCAAGAGACAATTGTAAATTGTGAGTTGAAAATTTTGAATTCAAAATTGCAGACTTGCGCATGCTAACACGCGACCTGGGGGCAGTCAAGAAACTCTCGGCCACGAATAATGCGGGTTAAGTGCTTGAGAGCGAGCCGTTCGGCGGGGGCGCTAGGGCTTTCAGCTCACGGAAGCGTTTCAAGGATTGGCATTTCTGGCAGAAGGCCGAGTAAAAGGCCAATGCTAATTCATCCTCTCCGGCAATGAGGGCCTGAATAGCCTTTTCGTCGCGGTCTTTCTCCGATTCTGAAAAGTGGAGCAATTCTGCCAGAGTGATGTCAAACGCTTCCGACAGCTTGGCAAGATTCAAGAGAGAGACGTTCCGTTCCCCTCGCTCGATCCCTCCGATATAGGTGGAATGAAGATTCGCCTGTTCGCCCAGTTTTTCCTGTGACCATTTTCGTCTGGTGCGTAGATCGCGGACCCTTCGTCCCAGTTTCGTGCGGATATTTTCCATGGAGTGTTTCTGCCTCCTCTCCTATGCGAGGAGAGTGCAATTATTACTCCGGTTTTTTTGTGTCACCCAGAAACGATGAGCACTGTTACAACAGACACAAAACAATATCACTATTCAAGAACATGAGGAAAGTGAGAATTATCCAGAGCGAGAGAAGACGGCGAATCGTCGAGCAGCGAACTCTATGAGTACTAATTCGCCACAGCCTCTACTTTGCCGGTGGTGCAATTTTCCGCAATCCGGCACACCCGGCACTCTGCATGATTGCAGCATTTGTTGGAATACCGGCCAAATGAAAAGGATGGCTCTTTGCCACAAAAAAGTACTTGATGGGCATACTCATTGTATGCGATTAGAAGACACAATGAGTTCTGCCTCGCGCTCACAGGCTCGTGCGCATTCGTTCACCTCGAACAAAGTCGGGCGCTCGTATTGAGGATATCTCCGAGTGAAACCACGGTGCGAGGATTGCCGGACGGATCAACGTACGGCGCTCTGCCGGCTCGAAGAGTCGGGATGGGCGTCTTTTCTCCAGGCTCGCACGCTGCACCAATTCAAGACCCGCCAGACCATCTTTCATGAGGGCACACCGGCCTCCACCATATATATTCTCTGTGAAGGCGAGGTCAAGCTTTCACTGACTACGGGACAGGGGACTTCGAAAATCATCCGTCTCGTCTCCGCCTCTTCTTCCCCTTGTGAGATCCTTGATAAGCCGGCGCTGGGTACGCTGGTTCACTCGGTGACATGCGAGACCATCGCCGATTCCCAGATCGCCTGTCTCAGCACATCGAGGTTTAGCTGGTTGATGAAACGAGATCCTACGTTTGTCTCACTGGTCATGAAGACCTTGATTGATGAATTAGGAACTTATCTTCGAACCTTTCGTGAGGAAACGGCAGCGCCAGCCCGTCGCCGGCTGGCTTCGCTGCTCGTCTCCTTTGCGCAGTCGAACGGGTCGGGCATGCTCATGCGACCCGCTGACAGCCATAGCGACCAGGGAGTCGAAACGGAATTCACCCTCCCGGTCCGCCGTCAGGAGTTGGCAGATATGCTGGGCACCTCTCGAGAGACCGTCGCCCGACTCCTGTCGAGGTTAGGGCGAGACCGCATCATTGCCTTCAAGGGACGGCGTATCCGCATCCTCGCGTCCGACCGCCTTCGGAGCCTGGCGAAGACCGGCTCGACGGGCGTGACAACAATCACATCCGATCAGTGACGAGCATCATTCATTCTTTGCTCCTCCTCTCCGAGGAAGTCATGAGATTCGCATGTCCGGAAGTCGATGTTCATGGGGGAACAGTGACCGAGACGGGTTCATGACCATCCGACTTCGAAGATTACGACGCGGGCTAAGGACCGCGGAGTACAACCGGGAGAGGAGGAGCATATGAGCCTCATGCAGGCGATGAGCCGAACGCTGCGGCAAGGGGATGGCCGGACTGACCAACGGGTCCGGCAGTTGGAGGCGGAATTGGAGGAAGCTCGAGAACGGGCGCACCAGGCGTGGCAGATCCTCGATATGCTGACCCACGAACGAGTATTCATCTGCGACATGAGCCCACCGTCGGCGACATCCCAAGGGAACCGGCTTTACTATATGAACCGCTCGGGCAAGTCTACGCTGGCCGACTGGGCGCCGGAGATCAAACGGGACTATCGGGTCGATGTCGCCCATCTGCAGGGAGCCAGTATCCACACCTTTCACAAGAATCCCGATCGAATCCGCCAGATCCTCCACGGCTTGAAGCCCGGCGAATCCCGTCACAACGCCGATATTCCCGTCGGGGACCATGTCATCCGGTCTGTGAGCCATGCCCTGACCAACCGCAACAACGAGATTGTCGGGATTGTGGCGACCTGGATCGATGTCACCGCTCAAACGCGCTACCAGAATTTGATTCAGCACGAGATTACTCAGGTGGCGGCGGCCATGGAGGAGATGACGGCGACTGTGAGCGAGATCGCCCGGAGCGCCCAGGACGCGTCGATGCGAAGCATGGAAGCGGCCGGCCACGTGCAGGCAGGAGAACGGGTGGCCGGCGAGCTCGTGTCCGGAATGAACGGTCTGGGAGAGGTTATCCGTGAAACCGCCGCCGTAGTCCGGGAACTTGGGGAGGCCTCGGCTGAAATCGGCAAGATCATTCAGGTGATCGACGACATTGCAGACCAGACGAACCTGTTGGCTCTGAATGCGGCGATTGAAGCGGCGCGGGCGGGCGACCAGGGGCGCGGATTCGCCGTGGTCGCGGATGAGGTGCGGAAGCTCGCCGAACGGACCGGCAAGGCGACCAAGGAGATCGCCGGGACTATCACCGCGAATCAGCAGCGGACGGCCAGAGCGGTCCATGCGATCGAGGCCGGGATGGAGGGGATGGCGAAGGGCACGGTCCAGGTACAGGCCGTATCTTCGGCTCTCAAGAAAATCGCCGAATCCATGCAGCAGGTTCTGGACGGCACGAGGCAGATCGCGACGGCGACGGAAGAACAAACAGCGGCTGTCGGCGAGGTGTCCCGAAGCGTGAACATGATTCGGGAAGGGGAGACGAAGAATACGCCGATGCGGCCCGATCAGCCGAGCGTGCCTCTGCGGGGTAAGTGACCGGCGGGGCGGTGTGTTCCTCATCATGCGGCGGCTCGCTACCTTGAAAGGACAGATGGCCCTCTGGTTCCTGGTCCTGGCGATTGCGCCGGTCCTGGCGGTCGCCTTGTTGGCCTACCGGACCGGGACATCCGCCTTGGAGAGCTCCGTGGGTGGCCGGCTTGCCGGTGTAGCGTTCCATTGTGCCGACAAGATAGATCGACTGCTGTTTGAACGCCTCGGCGACGTGCAGGCCTTTGTTCAAAGCGAGGCGGCTCGCTCCGGCGATCCCAAGCGCGTGGCGCGGCTCATGGACCGGATGGTCGAGGCGTATGGGCCTATGTATCGCCTGATGGTTCTGGCGGACCGATCCGGTCGAGTGCTGGCCGTCAATACGAAGGGGGCGAGAGGAGAACGCCTGGACTCGGCATCGTTCCTCGGGAAGGATGTGAGTCGAGAAGTCTGGTTTCGGGCGGCCGTTGACGAAGGACTGCCGGAGGGGGATGTTCAGATCGGTGACGTGCATGAAGATACCGAAGTGGCTCGGCTATATCGGGATCCGGGACGAGTCGTGAACTTCACGTCGCCTGTCAAGGATGCTGAGGGAAGGGTCATCGGTGTCTGGTCGAACTTCTTTGATTGGTCAGTCGTCGAGTCGATTTTACGCGAGGCGGCTCAAGTTGTGCGTGAACGAGAGGGAAGCCGCGTCGATCTGACCATAGTGCGGCACGATGGGCTCGTGTTGGCCGCCCTGTATCCCGATCATGTTCTGAAAACGAATCTGCGCGAGCATCCGGCCGTGCAACGTGCGGTGACCGGCATACCTGGTTCCTATGGATTCATTCAAGGGCAGCATCTTTATCAGGCCGGTCCGGTTCTGATCGGGTTTGCCCGCACGAAGGGGTACAGCACGCATCATGATCTCGGTTGGGGCCTGGTGGTCGAGCAGGATGCACAGGAGGCTTTCGCGGGGGTTGCCCGCTTCTCGCTTCTGATTCTGGCGATGGCCGGTGGAACGGGCGTCTTGGCGGTTCTGGCCGGTTCTCTGGCGGCCGGCACGCTCGCGCGCCCGCTTCAGGCGCTTGCCGAGGCGACGAAGATGATCGGTGCGGTCGAGCGTGGGAATCGATCGGTGCGAGTCGGAATTCCGCCCCAGCGGGATCTCGCCGAGCTGGCCGACACGTTCAACCGGATGGCGGAGCGCTTGGAGCAGCAGGCGGCGGCTCGTGACCAAGCGGCGCAGACCCTTTCGGAGGTCGCCCGCGATCTGCTTGCGACGGTTCCATCCGTCGCGCCCTCACGGGAGGTGTTGACACGGTGGCTGAACGCGCTCGTGAGTCTCACGCGTGCCCGGTATGGCGCGCTCGGGCTGACCGACGACGCCGGCGAGCTGAGGGACTTTCTGTATGTGGGCATGACCGAGACGGAGGCCGCCCGCATCGGGTCGCGTCCGGTTGGGCGAGGATTATTGGGCGCTCTGTTGCGCGATTGTGCCACGATCCGGCTGCACGACCTCACTCAAGACCCGCGAAGTTGCGGATTCCCATCGGGGCATCCGATCATGCGTTCGTTCCTGGGAGTCCCCATCGCCGGACGTGATGCCCTTTATGGGCGCCTGTATCTGTGCGAGAAGGAAGGGTCTGAGGGATTTACCGAGACCGACGAATACTTGGCCACGTTTTATGCCAACGGCCTGGCGCTGGTCTTTGCGAATCGCGCCTTGTTCGGGCAATTGGTGGAAGCGCGCGATGCGGCACTGGAGTCCGCTCGACTCAAGTCCGAATTTCTCGCGACCATGAGTCACGAGATCCGCACGCCGATGAACGGTGTGATCGGCATGACCGGCCTCCTGCTCGATACGGACCTGACGCCTGAACAACGCGACTACGCCGAAACGGTGCGCGGTTCGGGCGAGGCGTTGCTCGCGATTATCAACGACATTCTGGATTTTTCCAAAATCGAGGCGGGCAAACTGTCGCTGGAGCCCCTCGACTTCGATCTGCGCACAACGGTAGAAGATGTCTGTTCGCTCCTGGCCGAGCGGGCCCACACGAAGGGGCTGGAACTGGCGTGCCTGATTTGCGCCAACGTGCCGTCGGCCGTGCGCGGGGACCCGGGCCGGCTGCGGCAGATCCTGATGAACCTCGTGGGCAATGCGATCAAGTTCACCGAGCGGGGGGAAGTGGTCGTCCGTGTCGAGGCGGCGGCGGACACAGGCACGAGGTGCGGGGCGCGGAGCGAGGGGCTAGAGGCTGGAGACAAAGAGCCCGTGACGCTGAAGTTCAGTGTCACGGATACGGGCATCGGGATTCCCCGCAATGCGCAATCCCGCTTGTTCCAGCCGTTCACCCAAGCCGACGGCTCCATGGCCCGCAAGTACGGGGGCACCGGTCTGGGGCTCGCTATCGCCAGGCAACTGACGGAACTCATGGGCGGCCGGATCGGGATCGACAGCGAACCCGGGCGTGGCAGTACCTTCTGGTTCACCATGCGATTGGAGGAACAACCGGGCCAGCCGTCCTTCGCTCCTGCGCGAGCCGACTTGAACGGTCGCCGAGCGCTCATCGTGGACGACCATGCCACCAATCGCCGGATTCTGGGACTCTATCTGCAAGAGCGGGGCGTGCAGAGTATGAGCGTCGAAGATAGCCCTCGCGCGCTTGAATCATTACGGGCGGAAGCGGCTCGCGGGACGCCGTATGATCTGGCGCTGCTCGATGTACAGATGCCCGGGATGGATGGGTTGGAGCTGGCCCGCGCCATCAAGTCCGATCCGTCGATTCATGCCACTCCGCTGATCCTGATTTCTTCGATCGGCCTGCGAGGCTGCGCCCAAGCGGCGCAAGAGGCCGGTGCGGCAGCCTATCTGACGAAACCCGTGCGCCAGACCGAATTGCACGATTGCTTGGCGACGATTTTGTCCGGGTGTCCCTCGCCTCGGCTTGCGCGTCCGGCATCCCTGATCACGCGCCATACCCTTGCGGAGGCGCGCTCACGGTCGCATCCCCGCATCCTTGTCGCCGAGGACAATGTCGTGAACCAGAAGGTGGCCGTCCGGATGCTGCAGAAACTCGGGTACGCTGTGGATGTGGCCCACAATGGGATCGAAGCGTTGGAAGCGCTGTCGCGCATCCCCTATGCGGCGATCCTGATGGATTGCCAGATGCCGGAGATGGACGGATTTGCCGCCACGCGTGAAATCCGCAGGCGCGAGGCGCGAGGCAATGGGCTATGGGCGAGCGGAAAGGAAAAGGACCCAGACTCTGTCCCCTCGCCTCTCGCCTCTCGCCCCGTGCCCAGTCACGTGCCGATTATCGCCATGACTGCCAACGCCCTGCGGGAAGACCGGGATCGATGCCTCGAAGCCGGCATGGACGATTATCTCGCCAAGCCGGTGAAGCTTGAAGACCTGGAGGCGGTCCTCCGCCGTTGGGCGCTCGAAAAAAGCGAGGAAGCGGTATGAGCGTGGTCAGGAAGAGCCTTATGATTGAGCGGCTGCCGCGTTCGCTCTATGGCGCCTTGGTCGCGTTGTGGGGCCTGATCGGCCTGATGTTGACGGTGGCGGCCCTGCTGACGTTCCGCGCGCTCGACATTATCCAGGTACACGGCCCCCTCTATGAGCAGATGATCCAAACGAAAGACGTGGTGGCGGATGTGCTGCCTCCGCCGGAATATCTGGTCGAGGCTTTCTTAGTCGTGACGCAGGCCGTGGATCGGCATGACGAGTTTCGAGAGAATAAGTTGCCCGAGCGGCTGAAACAGCTTCACGACGACTATGAGCGGCGGCACGAGCACTGGGCACGGACGCTTCCTGAGGGACCGGTCCGGGATTGGCTGGTGAACCGGTCGTACGCAGCGGGCCAAGCTTTCTGGGAGACGGTGGAGCGGCAGCTCATGCCTGTGCTTCGCGACCGCCGGCAGGACCAGGCGCGCCGGCTGCTTGTCGACGTGCTGACGCCGCAATATGAGGCGCATCGGGCGGCCATAGATCAGGTCGTCCTGCATGCTCAGGCGGCCGGCGCCGAGGTCGAACAGCGGGCGACGATGCTCCTCGCAACCAACCGTGTGTGGCTACGAGGCTTATTTGGAGCCGTCATTGTAGTCACCGTGCTGCTGGGGCTCGTGACAAGCGGGCTCCTCGTCTATCGCGCGCGGCTGTTGGCTGCCAGCCTGGAGAAGGAACGGCAAGCGAGGGATCAGGCCGCGAAGCTGGCGCGCGCCATCGAGCAGACGGAAGATGCCGTGATACTTACGGATCGGGCCGGTGTGATCGAGTACGTCAACACGGCGTTTACGAAGATCACCGGTTACAAGCCGGAGGAGGCGATCGGCAAGACGCCCGGCCAGTTGCTGAAGTCCGGCGAGCAGGACCAGGCTTTTTATCAGATGATCTGGGAGGAGGTGTTGTCGGGAGAAACGTGGCACGGCGCGCTCACGAATCGCAAGAAGTCGGGGGAGTTCTATGTCGCCGACGAATCAATCTCCGCCATCCGGGACGACACCGGCGCCATCACCCACTTTGTGGGAGTACAACGGGACGTAACGGAACGCCGGTGGCTCGAAGTGCAGTTGAAGCAAGCCCAAAAGCTGGAGGCCATCGGCAAGTTGGCCGGGGGGATTGCGCACGATTTCAATAACCTGCTGACGCCGATTCTCGGACATGCCGAACTGCTGCTGGCCCGGTTGCCCGCGACCGCTTTGGAGGCCAGAAATATAGGCGAAATCGCCCGAGCGGGCAAACGAGCCGCAGCCCTGACGCGTCAGTTGCTCACGGTCGGCCGGCGGCAGATCGGGGAACCGCAGGTCGTGGATCTGAACCGGATGCTCGACGAACTCGGGTCGCTCTTGCGGCGCACGCTCGGAGAACCCATCGATCTCGCCATTGTCCCGGGCGATGCGCTCGGGAAGATCAAAGCGGATCCGGCTCAACTTGAATCGATGATCCTTAATTTAGCCATCAATGCCCGTGACGCCATGCCTGATGGAGGCCGGTTGACGCTGGAGACTCGGAACGTCGATCTCGATGCGGACGGTGTCATGTTCCATCATGGAGCAAGTCCGGGGCCCTATGTCCGGTTGGCGGTCAGCGACACGGGGAAGGGGATTCCGCTGGACATTCGATCCCGGATCTTCGAACCATTTTTCACCACGAAAGAGGTGTTGAAAGGATCGGGACTGGGGCTTGCTATGGTCGATGAGATCGTCAAGCAGGCTGAGGGATTTGTGGAAGTCGAAAGTGAAGTGGGCAAAGGGACGGTTTTCCATGTGTACTTTCCTCGGGCAGGAGGTGAAGCCGCGCCGGCGTGTGAGGCGCCTCCCAGTGTCATCAATCTACGGGGCCAGGAGACCGTCTTGTTCGTGGAGGATGAAGAATTAGTGAGGGAAGTGGCCGCTCCCGCCCTCAGAGATCTGGGGTATGCGGTGTTGGAAGCCCCCGATGGCGAAGTGGCTATCAGGCTGGCCGATGCCTATCCGGACGCTATCCATGTCTTGTTGACGGATGTGATCTTGCCGGGAATGAACGGGCGGCAACTGGCTGATACGCTCATGCGCCGCCGGCCCTCAGTCAAGGTCTTGTTTGTGTCCGGCTATACGGCGACCGTCATCAGGAGCTATGACGTGAGCACGGCCGGGCTGGCGTTTCTGCCCAAACCGTACACTCCGAACGCGCTGGCCCGACGAGTCCGCGAATTGCTGGACAGGAAGTAACAAAGCGTTATGCCATGCTGCGCATGGCCGCTGTTCTACCGCCTCGTACAGTTGCTTGACAAAGGGTGATGCCGGCCCTACTATGAGCCCCCGCGCGGCTCTGATCTCTTTCGGGTCAGGGCTGTTTTTTTGAGAGAAAAAGAGAATAGCGAGCAGCAAGTAGCGGCTAGCAAAGAGGTTTCAGCTCTGCCTACCTGCTATTAGCTACCAGCTATTCGCTGAAAGCTAAGAAAATGGGCAATCTCGTCGTCGTCGGGGCCCAGTGGGGCGATGAAGGGAAGGGCAAGATCGTCGATATCTTGGCCCGCGATGTGGACATCGTGGTGCGGTATCAAGGAGGCTCCAACGCCGGCCATACCGTCATCAACGACCGCGACACCTTCATCTTCCGTCTCATTCCCTCCGGCATCCTCTATCGCGGTACACTCTGCCTGATCGGCAACGGTGTCGTGGTGGATCCGGGCGATCTCATCGAGGAGATGGGTCAGCTCCAATCAAAAGGCGTCAGGATCGGAAAGAATTTCGGGATCAGTCACCGCGCGCATCTGATTCTGCCCTACCACAAAGCACTCGACAAAGCTGCCGAGCAATCCAAAGGGGCGCGCCGCATCGGCACCACCGGCAGGGGAATCGGACCGTCCTACGCCGACAAAATGGCTCGCATCGGAATTCGTGTCGGCGATCTGCTCAATCCACCGCTCTTTCGTCGCAAGTTGGAAGAGAATCTCGTCGAAATCAACTGGTTTTTGGAACGCCTCTATAAGGTGGAAGGGTTTCAAGTCGAGAAGGTGTACCAGCAGTACATGGACTACGCTGAACGCCTTAAGAGTTACATCATCGATACGGTGACGGTGTTGAGCAAAGGGATACAGGCCGGAAAGACCGTCTTGTTTGAAGGCGCGCAGGGGACTCACCTCGACGTGGATTTCGGCACCTACCCTTATGTGACGTCGTCCAGCGCATCGGCGGGTGGAGCTTGCACGGGGACCGGAGTCGGGCCGACGAAGATCGATGCCGTGCTGGGTATTGCCAAAGCCTATACGACGCGTGTGGGGAGCGGGCCCTTTCCGACAGAATTGAAGGGTGAGACGGGCACGTTGCTCCAGGAACGAGGGAAAGAGTTCGGGTCGGTAACCGGCCGGCCTCGTCGCTGCGGTTGGTTTGATGCCCTGTTGGTCCGGCATGCCATGAGGGTCAATGGGCTCTCATCGCTCGCCGTGACCAAGCTGGATGTGCTCGATGGACACAAAGAACTCAAGATCTGTACGGGGTACCGGTATGGCGGACGCCTGTATCGGGAAATGCCCGCTGATCTGCAAGCGCTGAACGACTGTGAGCCGATCTATGAGACCCATCATGGATGGTCTACGGCGACGACCGGCGTGACGAGCTACAAACGCCTGCCCGTTGAGGCTAAACGATATCTCCGTCGGATCGAAGAACTGGTCGAATGTCCCATCGATATGATCTCGACCGGATCCAGACGAGATGAAACCATCGTTCTGCGCAATCCGCTGACGTCCTCGCGCGGCAGACGCCGCTGAAAATCGTCGATGGTCATTCGGCACTTGTCAATGGTAAGATGGCGCTCCTCTGTGGAACGGCTTACATTCACGGTGTCCGGTTGACGCATGACGATTGACGAATAACGTTCCCCCAAGGAGCCGGTAGCTCAGTCGGTAGAGCATCGCCCTTTTAAGGCGAGGGCCCTGGGT
>JBBIQV010000010.1:0-75940 GCA_037442105.1 Nitrospiraceae bacterium
CGCGCCTGGAGGCAGGCAGGGGGCCGGGCGTCCGTCAGGGCGCCCGGCCCTTTGTGTAATGGGGAGCATCATGGGGCGATCACTCTGTGCGAGACTATGGACCGGATGCATGCTCTGCCTACTAATAGGGTGCTCAGGACAAAGCGATGTGATTCATTTGGCGATTCCCGATCCACGAGGTACGGCGAACGACAAAGCCAGAGGTGATGCCGGGCCAACCGTGGGGGTGCATCGGTTTGACGATAGGCGCAGGGAAAAAGCAATGCTCGGCATAAAGATAGGCCGAGTAGGCACCTTGGACTCGTTCGTCTTCGACGTCAGCGGTGGAGATGTGGGGCAGGCTGCGGCGGATGCTTTAACGAACTACCTCAACAGCCAGGGCTGGCGGGCAAGCAGCATCAAGAACGGAGTTGCGGACTCTCCGGATGTGATGCTGACCGCTGAGATTGTGGAGATGAGTGTGGAAGCAAGGAGCACGTGGTTTTCAACCGATATGACATCCACGATCAAGATCATGGTCCAAGGAATCAATCGGGCGGATAGCACGACGGTTCGGATGATACTCGCCGGGGATGGCATGCGCAGCGTCTTTTGGTTCGACCCGGATGATGCTCAGACCCTGATCAACGATGTTTTGAAAGAAAGTTTTTCCAAGTTGGTGAAAGGAACAAGGTTTGAGGGAAACTTGTTGCGCCTGAAATAACCGCTGCAACTCGGAGGGGATTAACAGGAGGGGATTAAAAGGATTGACAGAGCAAGCGGAACTTCAGTATGGTACGCACCCGCTGAAGGCTGTCAGCAACGTGTGTGATTGATTTTTTAGTGTACGGAGGGAGCCCGTAAAGATCACCAACACTTCCAGCCTCGTTTAACATCAATCTTTCGCATCGCAGATTTAATCCAAATGCAAGGAGGCCGGTCCATGCATTATTGTAGGTTGTCTGTTCGTTATCTTCTCTGTTCTCTCCTGTCAATGGCGGGTGCCACGTGGTTGTGGTTCCCGCCATTTGTTTTCGCGGAACCGTCTTCGTCAGGCCGCAATCATGTGGTGGCTCAGCACTCGGCCATAGCGAATCAAGCTCCAGCGTGGGCGGAGCAACTCAAAGGTCAAACCGTTGTCGAAGACACGATGGCCGGGAAGCCGGATCGCGCTGCGATGGTCGAGCAGCACCACCAGCGCGTCATGGAACACCTGGCGCATGATCCGCAGGCTCAACAGGTCAACACGGGCATGTTCAACACCACCTCGATGATGCACCAATACGGCGCCGGTGGACAGGATATGCTTCTGATGTCTGACCCGCGAGTCGAACCGGTGGCCGCGATGACGGGCGGCAAGTGCCCGGCGACCGCGCCCGTGAGAGCATACGATGTCTCCGCGATCAATGTGGAGATCACGCTCAATCAGTGGCTGGATTACTATCCTGGCTACATGTACACGCTGACGGAGAATCTCGACAAAGTTCGCGAGGAGGAAGCGAAGAACAAGGCAGCGCGGGAGAAGGAAGGATTCGATCCCGGTGCTGTGATTCCCGGTGTTCAGGCCCAGTGGATCCAACCGCTCACGATCCGTGGCAATCAGGGCGACTGTGTCAAGATTACCCTCCGCAACAAACTTGAGGGCGGGGAGGAGGTGAGCCTCCACATCCACGGGTCGAGCATGGTGGTCGGCGCCACCGGGAAGCCTGCCACAACGACCAATCCGGACACGATTGCTACCAAGGACAAGAATGTGGAGCTGGAGTGGTACATTCACCCCAACACGCAAGAGGGTGTGCGGCAATTCCATAGTTACAGCAACGATCGTGAGCTGACGGTGATGGGATTGTTCGGTTCTTTCGTCGTCGAGCCCCGTGGGTCTTCGTATTGGGAACCTCTTGGAGCCGGTGACCCGACGCCTGCGACCAGCGGTTGGCAGGTCATGATCAAGAACGGCACGGGCCCGGACTTCCGCGAATTCGTGTTGTTCTACCATGAGGTCGGCGACGAGGCCTTCCGGCCGGTGAACAAGAAGGGCGACTTCCTGCCGCAGCGCGACCCGCTGACCGATGCCTATCGTCCGGGTGGCCGTGCGATCAACTATCGCAGCGAGCCGTTCGGCATCAACAATATGCATGTGCAGCACGAGTATTTCGGGTTCGAGGACGAGTCGATGGGGTACAGCTCCTACACATTCGGAGATCCATCTCCTACGATTCCTCGTTCCTATATGGGAGATCCGGCCAAGTTCCGCCTGGTGCACGGTGGCTCCGAAGTGTTTCACTCGCACCATCCCCACGGCGGTTCGATCCGTTGGCCGCGCAGCCCACGGGCGATCGATGACATGAACCTGTGGGCCACCAGCGTCAACGGACCCGTGAAGTATCCCGTAATCCGGGCGAAGACGGATCGCGTTGACGTTGAAGTGATCGGTCCTTCTGAAGCACTCGATCTGGAGACGGAGTGCGGCTCCGGGCTTTGCCAGCAGTTGGCCGGCGATTTCCTGTTCCACTGCCACGTGGCGCATCACTATGTCGCCGGCATGTGGGGGTATTGGCGGGTGTACAACACGTTGCAAGTCGGTGAGTACCGGAACGATGTGATGCCGGACCTGCGCGAGTTACCGGACCGGAAGGGCCGGATCAAGCTTCCGGTGTCGTCCGACAAACTGATCGGCCAGACCGTCGATTGGTTCGGCAAGCAGTTCAAGATCGTCGACAAGGGCAAGAGCGATTGGAAGAGCAACCCGGCCACGATCACCATCAAGGATTGGGTCGAGATGCAGCTCCCGACGATGGGCAAACCGGGCCACAAGGACGACGAGAAGGGGCAGACCTTGGCCTATGACGCCACGGTGCTGGATTGGGCCTGGGAAGGCAGTCGTGCCATGAGCGAACGCGAGAGCACCGTCGACAATCCCAAGTACAAGTCCACCCATCCCGGCAAGCGGCATCCGATCATGTTCGAGGTGCAGACCGGCAAGGTGGCTTGGCCGCATCTGACGCCGCATTTTGGTCGCCGGGTGATGTTCTCGCCGAACCACGTCGGTGCACCCTGGCTGGAGATGATTCGCCGGGACGCCAACGGTGAGGAGAGTGTGGACCAATCGCTTCCGGGCGAGAATGGCCGCTGGAGCCTCTGTCCGGAGAATGCAGGCCGCAAGAATTACAATGTGCATTTCATTAAGCTCCCGATCAAGATCGCCAAGGCTCAAGGGAAAGAGCCGGCCGTGATCGATCCGAACGGCTTGATCTTCGTGCTCCATGACGAAGAGGCCGCCATCCGCGCCAACGACGATCTCAAGTATCCGTTGGTCGTTCGCGGCAACATCTACGACTGTGTGGACTGGACCCTGACCAGCGAGTGGGATGACGACGACTACACGAACTTCCAGTCGTCCAAGATCAACACGCACTGGCACTTCCTGCAGTTCGACAACCAGGCATCGGACGGCGTGATCTCCGGCTTTTCCTATGAGCAGTCGGTCCGTCCGTTCACGATGTTGGAGAAGAAGAACAAGAAGGGATTGCCCGCTCCGATGAACACGGTCTTGACCGCGCCGGTGAAGAAGGGCGCCAAGACCATCACGGTGAAGAATGCCGGGCAGTTCCACGCGAACACCTTGATTCTCGTCGGTGCGGATAACGTCAAGGGCAACGAGATCGTCCGCATCACCGGTATCAAGGGCAACACGGTTACCCTGAACAAGGGGCTGAAACACGATCACCCGGCGAACGACATCGTGACGGTGGAGTTTGTGCGCCAGCGGTTCTGGGTCGATGCCGACGTGGGGACCGTATTCTGGCACGACCATGCGTTCGGCGCGACCACCTGGCCGCACGGCGGGTTCGGGACGTTCATCGCCGAGCCGGTGGGTTCGACCTATCACGATCCGAAGACCGGTAAGCTTGTCTGGAGCGGTCCCATTGCGGATATCCGCACGAACGAGCCGGTCGGTCACAGCGTGAACAACAGCTTCCGCGAGTTGATGGTGCAGGTGCATGACACCGTCCCGCACACCGTCAACATCGTGACGGCAGGCAATCCTCCCGGGCAGCCGGTGGAAGTCGCCCTCGAGGCGGGCAAGACCGTGTCCTTCATGATGCCGGAGAAGATCTACATGACGCCGATGCCGTTCCTGAACGGCGGCACGCACACCACCGGCAGCGGCTTGAACTTCAGGGCGGGCCCGATCGCGCAACGGTTGGCGACCAATCCTGAAGCATCCCAGATTTTCAACAGCCAGATTCACGGCGATCCTTACACGCCGCTCTTGAGGGCCTACGTCGGAGACACGATGGTGTTTCGCCTCCTGCATACCCTCATGAACGAGTCCATGGTCTGGACCTTGTCCGGCCATACGTTCTTGACCGAGCGGTATGCGGGCGATGCAAACCGCAAGAACTCGATCCACATCGGGATCGCGGAGCGCTATGACCTGGTGGTGCCGCAAGCCGGCGGACCACGGTTGCAGCCCGGCGACTACATCCACTTCAACGGCCGATCCTCGAAGTTTTCCGAGGGAGGCTGGGGGATTCTGCGGGTGTATGACAAGGAGCAGCCGGATCTGAAGAAGCTGCCGGCCGGGTTCTCCGGTCGAAGCGAGATTCCGAAGTCGTTGCCGGTCTGCCCGGCTGATGCGCCGGTCAAGAACTTCAACGTGGTGGCGATGGATTATCCGGCCATGAGGTTCAACCCGAAGGCGCCGGAAGCCATCGAGGTGGACTTCGAGCGGAAGATATTGATGACCAACCCCGCGGCGAAGATTTATACCTTGGAAGAAGAGGTCTCCAAGGTTGCCGGCGGGGCGCACCCAATGCCGCTGACGCTCCGTGTGAATGTCGGGGACTGCGTGAAGGTGAATCTCAAGAACAAGATGAAGACGAGCCGGGCGTCTTTCTCGGCGATCGGGTTGGCGTTCGACCCGAAAGACTCGCTGGGCGCCAACGTGGGCAATAACCCCGGCGACCAGACGATTGCTCCGGACGGCGAGCGCACCTATACCTATTACGCGGACCCGCTCAACGGAGAAACCACGTCGTTGGTATGGGATTGGGGCAATGTGATGACGAATCCGCGGAACGGCCTGTTCGGAGCGCTCGTTGTCGGACCGAAGGGATCCAAGTATCGCGATCCCAAGACCGGCGCGGATCTCTCCAACAAGAACGCCTGGGCGGCCGACGTCATCATCGATCGCTCGGTCCCTGGTCACGAGAATCGACCGAATTATCGCGACGTGGCGTTGTTCTTCCAGGACGAAGACAACATCATCGGCACCAGTTTCATGCCGTACGTCCAAAACGTCGCGGGTCTGACCGGCGTCAACTATCGGTCGGAACCCTACAAATATCGTGAGGAACTCGGCTGCTCGCTCGGCAAGGTCTTTCAGCCCTGCGTGGCGGACAAGCCGGAAGATCCTGCAACGCCGATCATCGAAGCGCACGCGGGCGACCCGGTGCGTATCCACGTGATCGGCGCCAGCAACGAACAAAACGGAATGTTCAGCGTCGAGAAGCATGAATGGCCGATCGAACCCTTTATGCGAGGTGCCGACCAGATCAGCGTGGTCGAATATTCCGGTTCCGAAACGCTCGATGCGTTCATTCCCTCAGCCGGCGGTCCCTACCGTCTGTCCGGCGACTATGTGTACAGCAATCAACGGTTGCCGTACTCCCAATCCGGACAGTGGGGCTATGTGCGGGTGTTGCCGGCCGGCGACACGCATCTGTTGCCTTTGCATGGCGCAGGCCTCGGCGTGAAGAGCGCTGAAGTCGAACAGCCGGCGGCTCAGGTGATTCCCGTCGCTGTGAAGTAGATCGGGACGGCCTGCACGGGCCGGTGATGTCGGAGACAAGGGGGAAGCCGCAAGGCTTCCCCCTTTTTCTTTAGAGTACGAGTTTGTTAGGATTGGTAAAGTTCCAGAAACCGTGAGGCGTGAGACATGAGAAGTAAGAAGTGTCGTCCCTACTTTTTCCTTTTTGCTTTTGTCCTTTGCCTTGGGAGCCATGCGTCGGCCTATGAGGTAGTCGAGGTCCAACATGGTGGGACGGTAACGGGACGTATTACTCTCAGTGGGCCTGTACCGGAACCCAAAGGGTTTAACCTCATTACGTTCCCGGACCCTGCCTATTGCGGCCGTATTTCCAACGGAAAGGGCTGGCGATTGCTCCACGATTTCGTCGTGGGCGCGGATGGAGGACTCAAAGACGCAGTCGTGGTCCTCGAGGGAATCGAGGCAGGGAAGCCATTCGAGCTGTCAGTGCCCCTCATTGAATCGCGTGACTGCATGTTCACCCCCTGGGTGACGATCGTGCGAAACGGTCACGCGGTGGAAGTGATCAACATGGACCCGGTCATGCATGACATTCAAGGGTATGAAACTTCCCTGGAGGCCGGTGCGCGGGTTCTGTTCAATACGCCGCTCATCCTGAACCTGCAGCATCGCCGGGGAGATCTCATGGCCACGCACAATCACGCACCCGGCAAATCCCTCGTCGGCCCTATCTACCTCAACAAAGGTCGTCGAACCTTCTACATGCAATGTGGCTTCCATGCTTTCATGGAAAGCTGGGCCATGGCGGTGAACAACCCCTATTATGCAGTGACTGACCAATCCGGATCGTACAAGATCGATGATGTGCCGCCCGGCACCTACAACATGGTGGTGTGGCATCCTCAATCGGGTCCCGGAGTGGTCCGCACCGTGACCGTCATGCCGGATGGCACTACCATGGAGCACGTGACATTGTCGGCGCCGACGGGGAACCGTACAGCTTACAAGGTGATGGATAATCCTCGCTTCGGTCCGGACACGTTGGGCTATCCTGTCGAGATCCGTCCGATTGTGGAACACCAGCGCTAGCCGAAAAATCCCTGAGATCTTCCGATGCAACGAGATAGCCGTTGGATGACAAGATGTGCGGTTGTTCTGGCGCTGGCCGTGGGCTTGTTCGCCTGGAAAGTCGGGGTAGCAGAGAGTGCTCCTTCTCTCCACGAGGCGCAGGTTGAGTTTGATAAGAGGCAGTACGCGCAGGCGCTGGAATTGCTGGATCTATTGGCCAAGCAGGGCGCACCCTCGGTAGAAGCGAGGCGACTCAGGGTGAAAACCCTGTTGAAGCTGGGACGTTCCACCGACGCGCTGGCTGAATACGAACAGCTCGAGCACGCCGCTAAACAGGAGGACACAACTCTCCTGCGCGAGGTGGCGATGGGCTTCATCACGGCGCTCTTCAAGGATATGCGCGACCAGATGAGAGGCGCGGCCTATACGGCTCTGAAAGAGTTCGACTCAGAGGAGGCAGTACCATATTTTGAAGATGGGCTCAGCGATGGATCCGGGGCCGTGCGCGTGCTCGCGGTTGAGGGATTGGGTCGTCTTGAAAGCGGACGTCGTTCGCCAAAACTGAGAAAAGCGCTCGAGGATCAGGCGGCGTTGGTGAAGGCGTCCGCGATCAAAGCCTTGGGGCGGGCTGGTGATCGCTCCATGATTCCGGTGTTTGAAGATGCTCTCAAGGACGAACAAGCGTCCGTGCGTGTGGCGGCGTGCGGGGCATTGCTCCGGCTTGGACGGAAAGACGCCTGGGAGCACCTTCGCCGGGCCGCCACAGCCCCCAATCCCGACGAACGGTCTGCCGCTTTGCGTGTGATGGGAGAACTGAAAGATGAGAGAGGGGTTCCGATGCTCACAGAATCCTTGCGCCATTCCCAGCCGTCCGTTCGTGGAGCCGCGGCGAGGGCGCTAGGGCATCTGGGGAAGCCGGAGCTGATGGAGGTTGTGCAGCCGGTTCTCCGTGACCCGGTCCCGGCAGTGCGTGAGTCTGCGGTCGTGAGCCTCGGAGAAATGGGCAACAAAGAGTCGGTACCGGTTTTGAAGCAGATGCTGGCCGACCCCCAGTATTCCGTGCAAGCCGCCGCGGTGTCCGCTCTCTTGCAACTCGATCAACCCTATGATCTGGTCGCCGAAGCGGTTCAGAAGTTGTTCCAGCAGTCCGATACGGGGGCCAGAACCGCGGCGGCCCATGCAATGGGGAAAGCGGGGAAAGCGAATGTGACACGTGCAATCGAAGTAGCCCGCAGTCTCGTAGCGGATCCTCTGCCGGGTCCCCGGATCGTTGCCATTCGCTCCTTGGGACATATTGGCGGGGAGGAAGAGATTCCTATGCTGCGGGAAGCGCTCAGGGACAGTAATGAAGCCGTGCGAGCGACGGCGGGGGGAGCGTTGGGCCGCCTCCTGGCAGAGAGGAGTCACTCCAAGAAATAACGGTGCGAGTCGAATACTTTTCCCCCTTTTCCCCCTCTTAGGCAATCTAAGCCCTTTCCAACTTGATCTTCCGCGGTCGCCGGACTGCCCCCTCATCACAGTGACAGTAGTGTACATGGTGAAGCCGAGAGCGGAACGACGCTGCTTTTTTCTTTGCAGAAGAAGGTCGCGACCGTCTTACGGGTTCTGCGCGGAGGGGATCTGGACCTGATGCCCGCGAGTTGGGCATCCCCGGTGTTCCCTTGCTTTTGTTTCGGGTTGACAGAGGGGCTCATCTTCTTGTATACACACGCGGTCAAAATCCAGGCCTCGCCATCTTTGTGTCCCGCGATCGAGTGACAATGGCCGGAGGGAGTCTCCCTTGGTCTCTCTGTACGTGCGGAAACGGTATGCAGGGGTCTAGTGGTGAGCGTCAGCAGGGGTTAGTTAATCACAAGGAGGCAGTCACATGAAGAAGGGTGTGTTCTCAGTCGTATTCGGTGTGGCGGCCGTGGCGTTTGTCGCCGCGCCCCTCACCTCGTATGCCGGCGGAACGATTGCCGGTAAGGTGACGTTTGCGGGGAAGTCTGCTCAGAGAGAGTTTTCTTTTGCTAAGTTTCCCAACCCCAAGTTCTGTCCGAAGAATCCCAATAAGAGCTTGATAGACGGGGACAAGCGCTTTCTCAAGACCATTGAGGTCGGTAAAGACGGTGGGCTCAAGGGAGCCGTCGTTGCTGTGACCGACATCGAGGATAAGGCATTCGTTGATGGCTACAAGGGTACCGATGTGACCGCGGCATTCTGCGAATTCTTGCCGTTCACTGGAGTAGTGGTAGCCCAAAAGAGCTTCCGTGTTGAGAATACGGATGCCGATCCGGATGATCCGAAGTCGGTGAAGGGTGTGCTCCACAACCCCCACAGCTTCTTCGTGAAGGGGTCCTCCTCTTCGACTGACTTCAACATCGGCCTCGCGGAGAAGGGCTCCAAGCTGGACAAGCCGGTCAAATTTAAGGGCGGTCAGGAGAAGACCGGCAGCACCTACCGGCTGCAGTGCGACCAGCATGAGTTCATGCAGTCCTTTTTCCTGCCGGTGTGGAATCCCTACCACGTTGTCGTGAAGGATGACGGCTCATTCGAGATCAAGGATGTGCCGGCCGGCAAGCACAAGATCATTGCCTGGCATCCGTTCGCCGGGAAGTTCGAGGCGGAAGTGGATGTGACTGAGGGCGGTACGGCCAACGTGAAGGCCGAGGTGAAGAAGTAAGGCGCTTGATCCATTGAGATTGCGGGGTAACCCGCGAAGGCAAAGGGCCGTGGTTCGTCGAACCACGGCCCTTTGTGTTTCCGCGGAATTTCGGTCACCTGCACTCCTTGCCTTTCGATTCTTGGTCTAGGTATCATATCAAAATTTCTAGAGATATCAGGAGATTGGTTTGCCACGGGAACTCTCTCTCGCAGAAATCTTTCAGCTTGGCTACTACTGGGAAACCAAGATCCTGTTGACCGCCGTCAAGCTCGACCTGTTTTCGGCCATCGATGGGCGATCCCGAACTGCCAAAGAGGTCGCCGACCGACTGGGCGCCGATGAGCGGGCGCTAACCCTGGTGATGAATGCCCTGGTAGCCATGCGCCTGCTGACGAAAGAAGGGGATTCTTATGCCAACACAGAGGTTGCCGGGACTTATCTCGTGAAGCATGGGCCCCAGTACGTCGGGCATCTGCTCGTGCTTCACGACGCTGAATGGGACAACTGGGGGAAGCTGGAACAGACGATCCGCACGGGTCGTTCGCCGGTCACGAAGCACGTTTTCGAAACCGATCCGGACTTGGGCGTGAACATCCTCTCAGTCCTACATCGTATCGGCCGGCAGAGCGGTCCCGAATTCGCGAAGCGGCTGGCGTTGCATGAGGCGAGGACATTGCTTGATCTCGGCGGAGGAGCTGGGACGAACGCCATTGCGTTCGTGACGGCCTATCCCAATCTCACCGCGACGATCTTCGATCTGCCGGCGACGTTGCCTCTTACAGAGAAGACCGTCAAGGAAGCAGGCCTGGAAGGACGCATTGCGCTCAAGGCAGGGGACTTCAATCAAGACCCCTTGGGCGGCCCGTATGATCTAGCGCTTATGTCGGACATTCTCCACTATCAGGATTTCAACGCGAATGCAGCCGTTGTGAAAAAGGTCTTCGCGCACCTCGCGCCTGGAGGCCGGCTGGTGATCAAGGATCGATTTCTTGACCCAGCCGGCACCGGACCGGCGTGGACGACCGCGTTTGCGGTGCATATTCTTGTGAATACCGAGAGAGGCGGCTGCTACCGCACGGCAGACGCGATGCGTTGGATGGCCGACGCAGGCTTTGAATCCGTAACCGAGTTGGAGCAGACCGCCGTGGTGCAGGGCACCAAGCCGCGTAAGAAGTAGAAAGGCAAAAGGAAAAAGTAAAGTATGGTGGAGTGGCTGAAACAACCGGGGTTCATCGGAACCCACGCGACCATCGGGGCTGACCTGAGTCAACTCATGGCCACCCTGTTCACCGGGCTGTTCGTGCTTGGTTGGTTCCAGGCGAAACGGCATCAAGGGCATACCCACCATTGGTTGATGCTGGGCGGGATGGTCGCCATGCTCGGCTTCTTCACCAGCTATTACCTGTTCCGCCAACTCGGGGTGCTGGCGTTCGAGGGAAAAGCAGGTTTCGGCGGATCACAGGCTCTGTACGACAACGTCTTTATTCCGCTGCTGACGGTGCACATCATCCTCGTCGTCATCGGCTTGGTGATGGCGGTCTATATGATTGTGCTCGGCTTTCGTGCGCAAGCCATGGCCGGCGGCAAACGCGTGCTCAAAGAGACGCTCTTGCAAACGTCCTGGGAAAGGGTCGGGACTATTTTGGGAGGCATCACCGCGCTGGTGCTGTTGCTATTCCTGTTCCGCGTCATGTCTGCAGGATTTTCTTTGCGCAAGCTCACGGTCTACATCGGCTTGCTGGTACTGGTGGCGATTGTCTTCGCAATCGAGATGATTATTCAGCGCATCTGGCCGAACGGCGCGCACCGGCATCGGGCGCTCGGCCGCTTTACCATGATCATCTACTGCATCCTGTTCGTGACGGGAACGACGACGTACACCATGCTCTATATTCTGTATCCGGGGAAAATTGGATGAGTGATGGGTGATCAGTACGGGGCTTCGCGATGTTGACGTGCGGCTGCGGGCGGTGGATGCATGCGGAGGGAGTGGAGGAGCGTGTGACGTCCACGGGCGAGGCGACGTGGTTCGTGCGGTCCGAATGTCGAGGCTGCGGCCTGCGGGTCGGCGTGGATGTGCCGGCCGGTCAGGAGGAAGGTCTGGTCGATCGCATGATATGGACGGATGATGCGCGCCATCGGCTGGACCGTCTCCCTCCGTATGTGGCTCCGCTCATTAAACAGGACGTGGAATCGTTTGCGCGGCTTCGAAAGCAGCGCGTGATCACCTATGATCTGATCGCACAAGCGAAGGCCGGAGATCTTGTGACGTGGGATCCCGAAGCAGAGCGACGCCTTGAGAATGTTCCCGGTGCTGTCCGGGCGATGGCACGGGTTGAGCTCGAACGGACAGCGGTTGAGCGTGGCGGATCTCGGGTGACCGTCGCATTGATGGAAGAAGTGAAGGCACGCTACTTCGGCATGGCCGCGCAACAAGGCTAGCGCGCATTATTCATGAGCACTTCTGCTGCAATCGCGCATTCGCTGCTGCGACAAGCCTTCGGCGGGCAGGCTCGCCGCTTGCCCCCTCGACGTACTGTTCAAGTACGCCTTGGGGCCAAGCGGCTCCGCGTGCCCGTCTCGCGACGCGACTGCGCGATTTCGCGACGAACCGTCATGAATAATGCGCGCTAAGGGGTCAACGGTGAGTGGTAAGGTGAAAATGCCGGGGATCCAAGTCGCAGTCCACTTACCATTTACAACTTACTACTAACTGGTTAGAAGATGTTGCATCGACTCGCTCTTCGTGTGCTTCCGAGTTTAAGTCTGGTTGTGACGGAAGACCAGGTTCGGAAGCACAAGCGTCTGGTCATGTTCGTGCCGGGATTGATTGCCTTCGGGCTCTACCGTCTTGCCAAACATCTGCTGCCTCTCTCCGAACCGATGATTCTGCTCGCGGTCAGCGGCATGATTGCGTTATTGACGGCAGCCGGAGCCTATCGGGTCGGACGGAGGCTGTCCTTTCCCGATATGGTGAAGGCCGACGGCGTTCGACGCGTGATATGGCTGCTCGGCTGGATCGGCTTTGCCTACGGTGTGCAGTTGTCTCTCCTCGTGCTCGCCCTCTTATGGCTTGTCGGCTACGATTATCTGAAACATCCGGATGGACCGGCCATGATGGCGATCATCATCGCCTGCACGGCCGTGGCGCGCGATGCGTTTGAGATCGGCTGCGTGCGCCGGCTGGAGGCGGCAGGGAGACCATTCCCAACGTTCCCGGATGGCATGTCCCTCCGGACGATGATTGCCACGCAAGGGCGGCAACTCGCTCCCTGGTTGGCGATCGGTCTGGGGACCGGTGCCGGTTCGGCAGCGCTCGGTGCGATCGTCGATCAGGGAACGGCGCGAGTGCTGGTACAGCTCGCCTGTGCTACGATCGCGGCTGGGTCCGTCACGGTCGGCGCCTACTTTGCCGGACAGCAACGGGACGGTGGTTGGGTACGGGCGATGGTGAGCACGAGTTGGATGAAGTTGTTCCAGTTCTGGTGGTGGCCGGGATTGGCATTTGCCGCGACATATGTTTTCGTGCTTGCCGGAGCGGTGCTCTACCTGGCCCGAGCGGAGTCGATCTCTGTCGTCGGAGGCTGTGCGATGAGCGGCCTTGTCGGTGGGGTGATGGCACTGTACGGCTATTACCTTGGGCACCGTCGGCAGGTCGAAGATCGCGCGCAACAGACCGTTCCTGCCTCCATGCTCCGCTGCCCCTTCGTCATGGGCATTTTAGGAAAATCGCAGAGTTTCTCCGGCCGGATCGGCCTCGCCTCGGCCGGCGTCGCATTCGGAAAAACCGGACCGAAAGCATGAGCGCAACATGAAACGATTCGACGTGCGTTTCTACCGCATCGTGGTCGCCGCGGCGGCCTTGTTCCTTCTGAGCGGTTGGTTTCCGGACAATCACATGGCGGAAGCCGGGCCTGTGGGGGTGGAGAGAGCTCCCGACATGTACTACAAAACCGAAGGCACGCCGGTTGGGCCGCCGGCCCCCAACGCCCAGGAAACCGTCTATGCCCGGTATGGCTCGCTCGACAACCGGTTGCTCGTCTGGTTCGTCACGCAGCAACACACCTACTTCGGCGGTTTCGTGCTGGCGTTGCCCATCTTTTGTGTGCTGCTGGAATTTATGGGTCTTGCCACGCGCAATCCGGCGTTGTCGCTCCGGTATGATGGACTGGCGCGCGATCTGCTGAAAGTTGCGTTGCTGGCGCTCTCGATCACGGCCATCGTGGGCAGCCTGATGTTAAGTCTGTTTGTTACGCTCTATCCGAGCTTCATGCAGTATATGGGGAACACCTTCAAGGGCTTGATGCCGGTCTATGCCATGGTTTTCGTCGGAGAGTCGTTGCTGCTCATCCTTTATTACTATAGCTGGGACCGCATGGTGGAACCGGGTCTCAAATGGATCCATTCGGCGATCGGCATCGTGACCAACGGGTTCGGGACGGCGCTGTTGCTGTTGGCCAATGCCTGGGCGGCGTTCATGATGGCACCGGCCGGCGTGGATGCGCAGGGGCGCTTTCTCGGCAATACCTGGCATCTGCTCCATTCAGCCTTGTGGAACCCGCTCAACGTGCATCGCTTTCTCGCGGATATCATGTCGGGAGGGGCCGTGGTCCTCGCCTATGCCTGCTACCGATTCTTCAACAGTAAGAGCCAGGAGGAGCGGGCCTATTATGACTGGGTGGGGTACGTGTTTCTGTTCGTGACGGTGTGCGCGCTGTTGCCGATGCCGTTCGCGGGTTACTGGCTCATGCGGTCGGTGTATGCGTTTCGTCAGAGCATGGGCGTGACCATGATGGGGGGGCTCTTGACCTGGCTGTTCGTCGTCCAGGCGCTGCTGATCGGCGCACTCTTTCTGGGGATCAATTACTACCTCTGGCAGAGCATGGGACGGATTCGTGGCGGCGAGCGATACCAGCCGTTTTTCCAGTTTCTCCTGCTGGGGCTGATGGCCTGTTTGTTCATCTGGTTGACCCCTCACACCGTCATGGTGTCTCCGAGCGAGGTGAAGGCCATGGGCGGCGCCCAGCATCCGGTGGTGGGCAATTATGGCGTGATGTCGGCGAAGAACGGGGCCGTCAATGTCATGATTTGCCTCACGGCACTGAGTTACATCTTCTATCGGCGCGCGAACCGGACCATGACTGTGTCGTGGATCAAGATAGGCAACGCGGCGCTCGCTGCCTTGTTCGGCTTGGGTATGGCGCACATCGTCTGGCTGGCGATCTACGGATTTTACGTGCCGGCGAGCATTCGCGTGGCGCTCTCTGGTCCGCAGGCCTTGACGACCCTCACGGTCGTGGTGGTCGGTATCCTCATCAATCATCTCATGCTGCGAGGGGCGACGGTGCGTGGGCCGATCCAATGGGGCAAGATGTCAGTCCGTGGCATGGTCGGGCTCTTTGCTCTCGCTGCATCATTTTCTTGGGTCATGGGACTGATGGGCTACATTCGCTCGTCGGGACGGCTTTCCTGGCATGTGAACGAGGTCATGTCCGACGTGTCGCCCTGGGCCTTTACGCCGTCGCTCGGGTTTGCAGCCAAGATGGTGACGCTGAACATGGTTGTGTTCTGGGTGGCGGTGCTGGCGCTGTTCTGGATGTCCCAGCGAGGACAGCAACCGGTATTGCGGGAAGAGGAGTTGAGGGAGGAGAAGAATCCCGCCTTTCTCCCCTCACCCTCACAGGAGGTTTAGCTTGAACAGGGGTGCGCTGATGTCGATGGAGTTCGTTCGATGGAGCGTGGTCGTTGGAGCAGGAGTGATCGCTGCGGCGAACCTCTCGCTGCCGGTCGTCCGTGCGGAGGCTCCTGTCTCGATTGTGCTGGAAGATTTTCGCGCGAAGGAACCGGACGGGTTCCCCTCGGATTGGGAGCATGAAAAACAGCGCAGCGAGGCGAAGGGGCGAGACGCTTACAAGGTCCAATCGGAGAACGGCGCAATGTTTCTGGCTGCGAAGGATGCGGGGCAACGGATCAAGAAAAAGAAAATCGACTGGGATCCCAGAGCTTATCCAATCCTCACCTGGCGATGGAGGCTTCACAAAGCTCCGAACGACAGCGAGCCCATTGCAGCGATTTATGCGTCACTGGATACCGATCTGATGTTTATTCCCGTGTTCACCAAGTATACCTGGAGCGCCACCAAGCCTGAGGGCTCGCTCACGGAGGGGGGAATGTTCAGCGGGTCCGAGATTGTGGTGCAGAGCGGCATGAAGCCTATCGGCGAATGGGTTGAAGAACGGGTCAATGTCTACGAAGACTTTACGCGCATTCATCAGCACGAACCGGCCCCGAAGGCATGGGGAATCTCGATCCTGACCGGCCCCAGCGTCGAGATCGATTTTGGACCGATCACGGCCAGCTCCGTTCGGTAGCCTTCGCACAGGAGCCTCGTTACCCACATGAACGAGACACCGGTCACGCCATTTCCCATGCGGCGCGTCATCGACATGGTGTTCGGCGGCGTCGTGATGGGCACGGTGGGCACGATGATCGGGTTGGTTATGGGGGGCTCGATCGCGCCTGTTGCGGTGGGAGCCGGCCTTGTGCTCGGAGCGGTGGTCGGGTTCTTGGGCGGGCGGCGCTTTCTTGTCAGTATCCTTGTCGGCGCCGTGATGGGGGGCGCATTGGCCTGGCTCGTAGCGGGCGCTGAGAAGGTTTCTGTCGGAGCCGGCGCCGGGGCCGCCATGGGAGGATTCCTGGGCGTGCAGATTTCGATGTTGCTGGACATGCGTGCGGCGCGCAAATCGTCGACGGAACTCGCCGATCCGCCAGCCTGATCGGTTTTTCCTTCCTGGTTGCTCGTGCGCGCCTGAGATCCGAATCTTGTCGTCGGTGGAGGGCTATGGAAAATAAAGGGGTGCTCATCGGTTCGATCATCTTCGTGTTTGCCTCCTTTATCCTGATGATCGTGGGCTTGGTGTGGGAGTCGCACAAAGCCAAACAAGCTCGAGAGCTCGCGCTAAGCATCAAGACCGAGAGTAAGCCGGTCAGCGTACCCGTGAAGCAAGACTACTCGATGTACAAAACCATCGTCGGGGACGAGGGGCGTGAGATGGTACAGATTCCGGAGGGGCCCTTCACGATGGGCAGCAAAGACGGCGATCCCGATGAGGCCCCTGAACATCAAGTCTATTTGAAAGCCTATTACATCGATAAGAGGGAAGTGACGCAAGAAGAATATGAGCGGTTCTGGAAGATGACGAAACGCCGCAAGCCGGTTGTCGAGGTGTTTGAAGATGACCAGGCCAAGATTCTGAAGCCGGAGTTGCCGGTTATGGGGATTTCGTGGCCCGACGCGGAGGCGTATTGCAAGTGGGCCGGCAAACGTTTGCCAACGGAAGCGGAATGGGAGAAGGCCGGACGGGGAGAGGGAAAGAGAAAATATTCTTGGGGAGATGAGTTTGGTGCCGGGCACGCCAATCTCGACGGGAGCGAGGACGGGTATCAATACCTCGCACCACCGGCGTCATTCGAATCGGGCCGCAGTCCTTATGGAGTGTATGACATGGTCGGCAACGTCGCCGAATGGGTCGCCGATCCGTACGGAGAACATTATTACCAGAAAAGTACTTATCGCAACCCGAAGGGGCCCGACGAAGGTGAACATAAAGTCATACGCGGCGGGTCGTGGCGGGAGACGCCACAAAATGCCAGACTCTCGAAACGGTTCCAGGCGAAGTATTGGCGAACGGACATCACGATCGGATTTCGCTGCGCCAAAGACTTGGAGTGAGCAAGTGCGTTCGCCTTGAGCTCGTGAGCGATGTTAGATAAGAAATTCAAGGTAGCTCTGTTGCTCGCCGTGCTTGTAGCGGCCAGCATGCCCATTATAGGCATACTCAGAGGTTCTATACGCACGCCATTTGAAGAGATGGGACAACCTCCGACGGGAAACACTGCCGATAGCTCTGTCGCCGGGGTCGTTGCGGACGAGCACCCGATTCCTGAAGATATGGTCCTGATACCTGCAGGACCATTTGTGCGGGGAACGAATCGCGGGGGTTTCGATGAGCAACCAGAACGAAGCATTTTTCTAGATGCGTTTTCGATCGATCGCTATGAAGTGACGAATCATCAGTACGAGCAATTCGTCGCTGCCACTGGTCATCGCAAGGCCGGTCCGCCTTCGCGGTATGCGAAGAACATGGTGCGGATGCGAGGTCTCAATCAGCCCGTGGTGTATGTATCATGGGACGACGCCGTTGCCTATTGCCGATGGAAGGGAAAACGCTTGCCGACGGAAGCCGAGTGGGAGAAGGCGATGCGCGGTGTCGACGGCCGTTTGTGGCCGTGGGGGAATGCGGAACAATTGAATGCCGCCAATTGGGCACGAGTCAATGATGGGTATGAGGTGACGGCTTCGGCAGGGACGTTCGAGGGCGACAGAAGCCCTTTTGGCGTCATGGACGGCGCAGGTAATGTGATCGAATGGGTGGATGATTGGTATCGCGAGACCTATTATCAAGATTCGGCGGAAAGAAATCCGCAAAGTCCTGAAAATGGCGTTTATAAGGTGTTGAGAGGGGGCGGGTACACCACAACGGGATCTGATCTGCGAATCACGAGTCGGAGCAAGATGATCCCTGATTTTCGGGATGAAACAATCGGCTTCCGTTGTGCGGCTTCAGGAGCAAAAGTTGGAGATGTGGAGAGGGTGGCGAGGGAGGAGAAAGCTATAGAAAATCAAAGTAGTAGAGAATGAGAAATACGGCCAAAATTATATTGACAACCATACCAGCCAAAACTATAATGTCGAACAATTTTGAGCTTTTCTTCATGCTACTTTTACACTCCTGAACAAGAGTTGAAGTGAGGGGAATTCATTAACATACGCATGTTGGCCTGTCAAGGAATTGGGTGAGGCATCATCTCATACGAGCAATCGAGGAGGGGGAGAGAAAGAAATGGAAGCCGCGGGTAGCGATCTGAAAACAAAGATGGGGAAAATGATTTTTTATGTCACCTGTGCCGTGAGTATTTGGTTCTTTTACTGGTTTGCAGGAATTCAATGCCCGTGTTGATCACGGGCAATTTTTTTGCCCGGAGTTTTCGTTGATTCAAGCCAAGGCGGAGTGAAGGAAGGGGGAGTGTGACATGGGGCAGACTATTTTTTACGTTCTTGTGTCGGTGATTATTTGCCTTGTGTATTTCACCGCGATCGATCATTTCCTGATGGATATGCAGGGGCTGGATTACTGGTACTTGTTCAGGAAGTGAGGCGATCCTTGGTGACTGCGTGGGTGTTCTGCGCAAGTATCCTGCCGAGTATCAAGGCTACGTGAATCATATCGTGATGTATCTGATGTATCTTCTGATGTATCTAAGGAGGTAAGCCATGGGTCCGGTAACCCGAAAGAAATTGTTGTCGATCGTTGCGCTGAGCGCAATGGTTGGCCTCCTCCTGTTGCCCATCCTTGTTTCTATTCCGGCATTGGCTGCGGGCGGTGAGGCTCCTGCGGCTGGGGCTGCGCCAGATGCGGCGAAGAAAGAAGGTGGCGAGGCGAAGGTCGAAAAAGCGAGGGATGTGTACTACAAGACCGAAGGGATTGTGGTTGGTGCTCCCGCTCCGAAGACGACGGACGGTCCGAAAGACTATCCACGTTATAACTTTGAAAGCCGAGTCCTTCTCTGGTTCGCCAATCAGCAGCATCTGTACTATGGAAGTTTTGTGTTGGCGGTTCCGATCTTTTGCATGATTGTCGAGTTTATGGGCGTCGTGTCGAAGGATAAGGCTTTGGGTAAGAAATACGATCAGTTGGCGTACGACTTCATCAAGATCAGTCTGACTGCCTACTCGCTCACGGCTATTCTGGGCGGCATCTTGATCTTCACCTTCTTGACTTTGTATCCGGCATTCTTCGGGTATCTTTCCGGTATCTTCCGCCCCGTCATGCATATCTATGCGCTGACCTTCGTGGCGGAGAGCGGAACTCTCTATATCTACTATTACGGATGGGACAAGATGAAGGAGGGCTTGCTGAAGTGGGTTCATCTCAGCATGTCCGTCATCTTGAACGTGATCGGGACATTGTTGATGTTTCTTGCCAATTCTTGGATCGGTTTCATGATGTCGCCGGCAGGGGTTGATGAGCAGGGGCGGTACTTGGGGAATATCTGGCACGTGATCCATACGGCGCTCTGGAACCCGCTGAACCTGCACCGGATCTTAGGGAACATGGCGTTTGGCGGTGGTGTGGTGGCTGCCTATGCGGCATACCGATTCTTATCGGCAAAGACCGAAGAGGATCGGGCTCATTATGACTGGATGGGTTACATCGCAATGGCGCTCGGAGTGTCCTTCCTGATCCCGCTGCCGTTCGCGGGATATTGGCTGATGCGCGAGGTCTATGCTTATCGTCAGCAGATGGGGATCACGCTCATGGGTGGGTTGCTCGCGTGGCTCTTCATCATTCAGGCGACGATGATCGGGATTCTGTTCCTGAGCACCAACTATTACCTCTGGCAGGCGCTCGGCCGGATGCGGGGGGCGGAAAAGTATCAACGGTATATTAAATACCTCGTATTCATTCTGGTGTGCGGCTTCTTGGTGTTTATCACGCCACACACCATGGTGATGACTCCGGCAGAGCTGAAGGCGATGGGTGGTCAGCAGCACCCGGTGCTCGGCAACTACGGCGTGATGTCTGCGAAAAACGGTGGCATCAACGTCATTATTACGACCACCGTGTTGAGCTTTGTCTGGTACATGCGTGGGAATAAGGTTTCGACCGTCTCGTGGTCGAAGTTCGGAAATATTTTTATGGGGTGTTTCTTCTTCTTCGCCTACGCCAATATTATCTGGCTAGCCATCTACGGTTATTACATTCCGGCAAACGTTCGGGTAGGGCTGTCAGTGCCGCAAGTGGCAACGACGCTTTCCTGTCTCTTCTTCATGTTTACGCTCAATGGCATCATGATGAAGGGCGCCAAGCAGATGGGGCCAATTGAATGGGGCAAGATTTCCGCCCGCTCGCAGTATGCCCTGATCATGCTGGCAACGGCCTTTACCTGGATGATGGGACTGATGGGCTACATCCGCTCATCCGTGCGGCTCTTCTGGCACGTGAATGAAATCATGCGTGATAATTCACCTTGGGCGTACACGCATACCGTGGGCTTCGCGGCGAACATGATTTCGTTTAACGTGATGTTCTTCTGGATCAGCATCATGTTCGTGTTCTGGTTGGGCACCCTTGGCAAAAAGGCCGTGCATGCCGAGGCGAAAGCTCCGGTTCCCGGTGGCGCGCCGCAGCCTGCTGTCGGGCACTGAGGTGGACCAATTTCTATCCGACTCACTGGGGGAGGGGGCGTAAGCCTCCTCCCTCTCTCCTTGGGAGGACTACACCGTGGTTGATCTGTTGCAGCAAGCTATTGAGATCGGCTGGCCGGCTTTGGCGATGTTGGCCGGCTTACTCATTTATTTTCAGGTTTCAGGGAAGGCGCCGGAGGCCAAACGGCGCGCATCGTTCAAGACTATCATCGGCATGATTGCAACGTTGCTGCTGTTTATGGCGATCGCGAACTACAAGGTCAATTTTTTTGGGGAATCTCGTCTCCTGCCGGTTTCTCTCGTGATGATCACCGCATTGTGTTTCATGATGGCCTTGTACTTCGCCAAGATCAGCGCTCTCCTCAAGATCGGCGGATTCATGTTCCTCGTGGCGGCTGCATTGTCCGGCTATGGGAACTGGTTGCCGCAGGTAGAAGGTGGATTTCCCCCGAAGGAAGAGAAGTTGGACTTCAGCTCGATGACGCCGCAGCAGTTGGCCGACGAAGGTGAAAAGATCATCTTCGGCGGTATCGGTCAGAACAAGGTACAGGGCGCAATCGGTAAGGGCCAGTGTCCACTCTGTCACGCGTTCCACGCCGGCATGCTCGGCGAACGGGCTCCCAACCTTCTGGGACTTCCGGAGCGAGCCGGTAAGGAACGGTTGGAAGATCCTAAGTATTCGAAGGGTAATCCAGCCAAGCGTGAATATGCCGAGAAGGAAGCTTGTCCTGGTTGCGGCACTGCCGAGAACGGTCAAGAGTACATCGCGGAGTCTCACTCCTGCCCAAGTTGCTATGTCGTGTCAGGGTACGGTGTGAAGGGCACCAACGATAAAGAAAGTCCGATGCCGAAGATCCACAAGCCACCGATCTCGCTTTCCCTGCCGGAATTGGCGGCGGTGGATACCTGGCTCTATGTCCGCGAAGGACGTGAGGCGCCGTCATTTGAAGAGATTATTAAGTCGTACGAAAAGTTCATTCCCGAAGCCGATCGTCCGAAGATGCAAGAAGATAAGCCTGCCGGTGCGGCAAGCGCGTTGCTGGCTGACGGCTCTGAGCCGGTTGATCAGATCTTCGCGAAAGCGCAATGCGTGGCCTGTCACACGATTCCTGGAATCCCCGGTGCAATCGGCACGATCGGTCCCAAACTCGTCGAGGGAACGAACGCTCCCCTGCGTTTGAAGGACAAAGAGTACAAAGGGACCGCTAAGTCGACTCCTGAATACATCATGGAGTCGGTTGTTTCACCAAGCGCCTATGTGGTGAAACCATTCCCGGACAACACGATGCCTAAGGTGTTTGGACAAAAGCTCAGCGCCGGCGCCTTGAAGAAGATCGTCGATTACTTGTCGCAGGTGCAAGAAGGCAAGGAGCCGCCCAAGATTTCTTAATCAAAACTTGTTCTCTAGGCGAAGCAAAGGGAGTTCACCGATGAAAGCATTAATGGGTGCTGGTGCGGTGGTAGGAGTCGTAGGGTTACTCCTTCTGATTAGCATGATTTTCGGAGTACTTCCCTCCAACACCGTTCGTTTGGTAGAAGGCTACATGCCCATGCAGATGCTCTTCGAGCTCGCATGTTTCGTGGCCGGCTTTACGGGTCTCAGTTACATGTTGAATTCGATGGGCATGGCGATCCCCCGGTTCTTCCAGGGGATCATGTTTTGGGCTTTTATCCTGCTCTATCTGAAGTTCCGGGTCTATCCGCCCATCCCGTTCAGTGTGCGGGCGATGTATGGGACCGTCTCCCTCATTGCCGTCTTTATGTGGATGTCGAGCAATGAGGAAGACTGGAAGAAGTTCAAGCAGCCGATTCTCAACGTGCTCGATGCGCAGAGTGGGAGGAATAAGCTCCTCCGATACGCCTATCTAGTGCTGCTTCCCATCATTATCGGAGGCTTTTCTTTCAATGCGATGAAGCCGAGTTCCGAAGAGCCGATTGAATTGCGGACGGTGCATCCTGCTCCTCCCGCGAGCACCAAGGTGCATGGGAAGACCTACGTCCTCCAGACCTCCCAGAATCCGTACCGGGTGAATCCCGAAGGGAAGTATGATCAGGAATATACCAATGCCAATATCGTTGAGCAGGGTATGGGGCGGCTGATGAAGCCGAACGCCAACCCGTGGGACCAGAATGCGCAAGGGTATTTGAAGTATGTGCGCGAGGGCGGCGAAATTTTCTTCCAGAATTGCCACTTCTGCCACGGTGACAATCTGAACGGCCGCGGGTTGCACGCCTTTGCGTTCAACCCGATTCCGGCGAACTTCACCGACCCGGGCACGATTGCCCAGTTACAAGAGACGTTCATTTTCTGGCGCGTGTCCAAGGGTGGTATCGGCTTGCCGAACGAAGGCTTCCCCTGGGCCTCGGTCATGCCGCCTTGGGAGCAGCACCTGACGGTTGATGAAATCTGGAAAGTCGTTCTGTTCGAGTATTGGCACACTGGGTATTATCCAAGAACGTGGGACTAATTGACTGTTGAGCACTGTGGCCGTCATCGATCGATGAATTAGATTATGAGATGAGGTTGACGATGAGGAATCTGTCGTTGAAAAGAAAATCAGGTTTCGTCTTGGCTGCTGCGCTGGGGATCGCGATGGTCTCCGGCAGCACTGCAGTCTGGACATTCGCACAACAAGGCGGTGGCTTACCGGAGGGGTTCAAGCAAGGTCAGCTCGCTCCTGAGCCTCCGGCGGAGATGATCGAGGCCGGTAAGCGTGTGTACTTCACGAAGTGTGTCTGGTGCCACGGCGTTGACGGAGCCGGCGACGGTCCAGGGGCGGATCGCCTGTGGCCGCGGCCGCGCAACTTTAACCAGGGGACATTCAAAATTCGGCACACGGCGAGCGGTGAATTGCCGTTGTTCGACGCCAAGAAACCCGTCCCCGGCCAGAATGACTTGTTTGAGACCGTTACGCACGGATTGCCAGGGTCTGCCATGCCTTCATGGGAGGGCATCTTGACCGATGAACAGCGACTGCAGGTTTTGGCATTTGTAACGACTCAACTGGTCAAGGACCGGAAGTTTACGGATAAAGAGACCGAAACGGTGACGGTTCTGCAGCTCGGCGACATTAAACCCGTGGCACCAACCGAAGAGAGCCTCAAGAGGGGGTCCGAACTGATCGTTGAGAAGAAATGCATCGAGTGTCATGGCACGGAAGGACGCGGCGATGGAAACGCGTTCAACCTGAAGGACGACTGGGGTTTTGCGATCCAGCCAGCCGACTGGCATAAGTGTTGGAATTTCAGGGGAAGCCGGCAAGATGCGTACAACGTGAAGAACATCTTCCGGACCTTCTCGACCGGCATCAACGGCACTCCCATGCCATCGTTCGCTGACAGCACCACCATAGAAGAGCGTTGGCACATTGCGAACTTCGTTCAGTCTCTCTGTGAGCGAGATGCGGATGGAGAACCACTGCCGATCGATCCGCTTACCGATAAGCCGAAAATTAACTTCGTTGTTCCAGCCGGTTTTGTCGAGGGGGAGATCGCGAACGATCCTGAAAATGAAATGTGGAAAAAACAGGGTCGCCGTTATGTTGCGATGGGGGGGCAGATTACGCACAAACCCAGGAATTTCGTAAACCGGATCGACGATATCTGGGTGAAGTCTCTCTATAACGACCAGAGTATTGTCTATCTGTTCGAGTGGGATGACCGTACCAAGAGTGTCGCGACTGAGAAACTGCCATGGGCCCCGATTGAGGTGAACGTCGAGAAGTATGGTGTCAAGGAGCAGGAGCCAAAGACCGGTGAGGAGGGCTCCATCGCCGCCAATCAAAACAAGTATGCCGTCTACAACGACGCGATCGCGATTGAGACTCCTGTGAAATGGCAGGAACTGCCCGCACCTATTAAGCCGCGTTATCTGTTCGGCACGAATGAACAGTTTCCGGTTGATATCGTCAAGTGGGAAGCAGACGGGTCTCTCAGGGCTTTCAAAGGCACTGGATGGGACAAGGATTTTGAAGAGCGCGATACCTATGAGGAAAATATTAAGGTTCTTAAGTCCGAATGGAAGAATGGCCGTTGGTACGTGATGATTCAGCGTCCGCGTGGCAACAAGAAGGATCAGGACTACGACGAAGACACCTTCTTTGAGGTGGGGAAATATATCCCGACCGTCTTCTTTGCATGGGATGGTCATAACGGCGATGCCGGGAGAAAGATGGCAGTCTCCGCCTTCTACTACACGTTCCTTCAGCCGCCAATTCCTAGAGAAGTCTACATTTATCCGGCTGTGATCGCGTTCGGTGTCGTGTTCCTGGAAGGTTGGGTGCTTACACGGCGGGCTAATAAGAAGAAGGGAAAAACATACTGAGCGGTTTTAGAAAGTCTGCGTCAGGAGAGGGGGTGGGGGCAAGCCCACCCCCTCTTTCTTTTTACGCCTGGTGTTGGACAACATGGGCGCGAAATTAATTGATATCAGTGCGGTGTTAGTGGCCGGCGGAAAGAGTCGCCGTCTGGGTCTGGACAAGCGATTTATTGAAATCGGCGGGCGGACGTTGCTGGATCGATCACTCACCACATTGGAGGCGCTATTTTCTGAAGTGATTGTCGTGGTGGCGGATAAATTTCCTGACTTGCGCGTGCGAAACTCTCTTCTGGTCGAAGATCTCATCCCCGATTGCGGAAGTCTCGGCGGACTCTATACGGGTTTAGCACACGCGAAAAATCGACTGGTCTTTGCGAGCGCCTGCGATATGCCATTTCTCAACGAGGCCATCATTCGCTATCTCGTGGAAGTGGATCCCCATGCGGATGTAGTAATGCCGAAGTTGGCAACAGGGTTGCAGCCGATGCACGCTGTCTACTCGATTCGCTGTGCGCCGGTGTTGGAGGAGATGGCAAGAAGCAAACGCCTCAGAATCCATGAGCTTACCGAGAACCCCACGCTCGCGGTTCACCTCATCCCCGAAGCCGATCTCGTCCGATTTGATCCTGATCTTCGCTCTTTTCTTAATATCAATACCCTGGAGGACTTTGAACGCGCCAAGAGGCTCCTCTCGTAGGTGTCGTTAACCTGCACTCTGAACGTGGCACAGCCGACCTTCCTCATCGTTCATCCAGGCGCCTTGGGCGACGTGCTGTTGTCTCTGCCGGCGATTCAGGCGCTTCGCACGGCATATCCTCGGCATGAAATCGGGATCATCGCCGGGCAAGCGGTTGGTATGCTCCTGCGGGAGTGCCGGGTTATTGATCGGCTCTTTCCGGTAGAATCACGGGTGCTGGCTGATTTGTTCACCGGACCTGAGGCTGTGACCCCCGATGTGATGGAATGGCTGTCTCGCTGTCAGTCGGCAGTCTGTTGGATGGCGGACGGGGGAGGCGCCGTCACCAGATCATTACATAAGCTGGGTTGTAGCCATGTGATCGCGCGGTCCCTTAGCGACATCCCGGATAGCGGCTCTCACCTGGCAGACCGAATATTGGACACAATTCGAGGTCTTGTTCAGGTATCGAGACAGGAGACCCACCTCCGTCTTCCTGCGCACGTGTGTCAAGTCGGTGCGCAAGTGCTCAGTAAGATGATTGGCGGAACGCGGCAGCCCGTCGTGGTGGTACACGCAGGCAGTGGGAGCCGTCACAAATGTTGCCGGCCCGAGGTTCTAGTTCATGTGGTCGAGCGGCTCCATCAGGAGGGAGCCGTGCCGGTGCTCTTGGAGGGGCCGGCCGATAAAGGAGCCACTCGCGAGGTCGCTCGCGCCTGTAGAACGCTCCCCATCATCTTAGAGAATCTCGACCTTGTCTCGGTCGCCGGGGTGTTGGCCCATGCGGCGTGTGTTGTTGGTCATGACTCGGGTGTGTCACATCTTGCCGCAGCTCTGCACGTTCCTACGGTTGTTCTGTTTGGGCCTACGGATCCCAAACGATGGGCTCCAAGGGGCAGATATGTCACCGTGCTTACGGGATCAGACTGTCAATGCGAAACCTGGAAAGCTGTGCAGCGGTGTGAGGCGAAATCCTGTTTGCAGATCCCCACGGACAGTATCATGGCAGCTTGTAACCAGATGATCCAAAGCGGCTCAGGCCGATAAGCGCGCAGCCGCTGCCTTGTGGTCATGGGCTCAGGTGTGCTAGATTGGCCAGCTAATTTGTCTTTCAGACTGCAGACTTAGGAAATCACGTGGTGTCGCAGGGGGTTGTTCGAGAGAAAGTGAACGGTGCGCTGGTCGGGGCACTGCGCCTGGCGAAGCAGCGGGGGCAACTGAGGATCGAGACGGTGCCGTCCGTCAGCCTCGATTTGCCAAAACGTCCGGAATGGGGAGATCTTGCGTCTACCGTTGCCATGACTTTGGCCACCTCCGAACAACGTCCTCCCTATGATATCGCGCAAATCATCGTGGACAACATCGAACAGCGGGATGTTTTGTTCGATCGCGTGGAGATCGTCCGACCTGGTTTCCTCAACCTGACGGTCAAACAGGAATTGTGGCTGGAAGTGTTGCGCGAGATCGAGCACCAAGGAATGGCCTATGGACATTCCGAGCTTGGGCGGGGGAAACGAGTTCTGATCGAGTTTGTGAGCGCCAATCCGACCGGGCCGTTGCACGTCGGACATGGCCGAGGAGCGGCGGTCGGCCACGCGATTGTCAACCTGCTCAAGGCGACGGGGCACGATGCCGTGAGCGAGTACTATGTCAACGATGCGGGCCGCCAGATGAAGTTGTTGGGTACGTCGGTGCAGGCGCGCTACCAGGAATTGCTCGGCCGCCAGGTGTCGTTTCCTGAGGATGGTTATCACGGCGCTTACATCCGGACGGTCGCGCAACAAATCGCCGAGGAATTAGGGGCGTCTCTGTTAGACCTGGACCCTGGCGAGGCGGAACAACGATGTCAGGAACTGGCCTACAAACGGTTGCTGCAACTCATTCGGCAGGACCTGCAATCGTTCGGAATCGAGTTCGAATCCTGGTTCAGCGAGGCCTCGCTCCTTGCCACCGGATCGGTCGAACGGGTGTTAGGAGAGCTCAAGGCGCGCCAGTTACTGCATGAGCAGGACGGAGCGCTCTGGTTCAGGTCGTCCGCATTCGGCGATGAAAAGGACCGCGTGGTCCGGAAGCAGGACGGCGAGTACACCTATCTCGCGTCCGATATCGCGTACCATCGCGACAAATTGCACCGCGGTTACGACCTTCTCATCGATGTGTGGGGGGCGGATCACCACGGCTACATTCCGCGCATGCAAGCGGTCGTGCAGGCCTATGGATATCCCAAAGACCGATTGAAGGTGGTGCTGGTGCAGATGGTGAATCTGCTTCGGGGCGGAAAGAAAGTTGAGATGTCGAAGCGTGCGGGAGAATTCGTGACGCTGCGCGAAGTGATCGCCGAAGTTGGCGCCGATGCCGCGAAGTTCTACTTCTTGATGCGCCGATCGGACACCCATCTCGATTTCGATCTCGAATTGGCGAAGCGGCGGTCGGCGGAGAACCCGGTCTACTACGTTCAATACGCCCATGCGCGCATCTCGAGCTTGTGGCGCGTTGCAGGTGTCCGAGGCATCGCCTGCCCGAAGCCGAGTGAAACCGACTTGCGTGTCCTGCGGGACCCCGATGAACTCGCGCTGATTCGTAAGCTGTCGGCCTATCCGACGGTCTTGCAAGGAGCTGCGGCTGAATTAGAGCCGCACCGGATCACCTACTATCTGCAAGAAGTCGCCGGTTCGCTCCACACGTTCTACAACAAACATCGTATCCTTCCTCCCGCAGTGGAGGCAGAAGGGGCCGGCGTAGAAATAGGAACGGAGAATGGTGGAGATTCCTCGTGTCGCGAGGAGCTGACTCCCGCGCTTACCGCGGCTCGGCTGGCTCTGATGTGGGGGATCCAACAGGTCTTGCGGAACGGGCTGAGCATCCTGGGTGTCTCCGCACCGGAGCAGATGTAGCAGGGTTTAGAAAAAGAAAGCCTCGCGCATGATGGAATTCCACGTCACGCAGACGGATCGAGAGAGCCGGGCCCGGCTCGGGGTGCTTCACACGGCCCATGGGGTTGTCGAAACCCCGACTTTCATGCCCGTTGGTTCGCTCGGACCTGTGAAGGGCATCGATCCACATGATCTTCAAGCGATTGGGTTCCGGTTGATGCTGAACAACGCCTATCATTTATATTTGCGTCCGGGGCACAAGATCGTCGCCGAATTGGGAGGGCTCCATACGTTTACGACCTGGCCCGGCGCCATTCTGACTGATAGCGGAGGGTTTCAGGTGTTCAGCCTGGCCAAGCTCTGCAAGGTGACGGATGATGGAGTGAGCTTTCAGTCGCATCTTGATGGGTCAACCCATTTCATCACGCCCGAGGTCGCCATAGAGATCCAGGAGGCGCTGGGAGCCGACATCATCATGGCGTTCGATCAGTGTGTGGCGTTGCCGTCATCTCCTGAACTGGTCTGCGACGCGGTCCGGCGCACCGCGCTCTGGGCGCGCAGATGTTTAATGGCGAAGCGTCGGGAGGATCAGGCCCTGTTTGGAATCGTTCAGGGGGGGCTGGATGCGGATTTGAGGATTCGCGCGGCGCGGGAACTCGTCGCATTGGACTTCGACGGTTATGCGATCGGCGGGTTATCGGTAGGCGAAGACAAGTCGGATATGTACGCCATGCTGGACGCGACCGTTCCTGAGTTGCCTGCGGCCAAGCCCCGGTATCTGATGGGGGTCGGCATGCCGGAAGATCTCATCGAAGGGGTGGTCCGAGGGATCGATATGTTCGACTGCGTGGTGCCCTCGCGGCATGGTCGAACGGGGTGGCTGTTTACCTCCTTCGGCCGTGTGGTGATCAAGCAAGCGCAATATCTTCGCGATGAGCGCCCGATCGATCTGGACTGCCGGTGTCCGGTCTGCCGGCGATATTCTCGATCCTACTTGCATCACCTCTTTGCGACGAAGGAAATGCTCGGTGTGCGCCTCAACACGCTCCATAATCTCTGGTATTTTGCCTGCCTCATGCAAAGAATCCGCCGTGCTATTCATGACGGGACCTTTGCGGACTATCGCGCCGAATTCTATGCATGTCGTGGAGGGGATGTGGGTCATGCCGAGACCGAAGAATCGGCCACCTCTGATGAATGGTCCTCAAGCCGAATGAGCTGAGAAAGGCATCGATGATCGTCACGTCACTTGCATGGGCACAATTGCCAGGAGGGGGCACGGGCTCCGGCGCTGGCAGTTTATTGTCCCTCGTACCGTTCGTTCTCATCTTTGTCATCTTTTATTTCCTGCTGATTCTCCCGCAGCAGAAAAAGCAGAAGCAGTTGAAGACGATGTTGGAGGCGCTGAAAAAGGGAGATAAGGTCGTCACCTCATCCGGTATTTGGGGCACCGTGACCAATATGGGGAAGGACACCGTCACGCTCCAGGTTTCGGACAACACCAAGATCAAGATCCAGAAGGAATTCATCTCGCGGCTTCGTGCCGATGATGAGGACTAAGTTCACGAGCAGGATGCTGAAAAAGGCTCCCGGCTTTTAGCGAAGAAGGAACGGCAGACGCATGAAAAAGGTTGGCGGACGGTTCGCGTTGTTGGCGTTGGTGATCGTCGTATCCGTGATCTTCTTTTTACCTTCCTACCAGCCGCTCTATAAGGCGCTTCCCTACTGGCTGCGGACGGTGCTCCCCAACAAGGGGATCACCTTGGGACTCGACCTCCAGGGCGGCATCCACCTCGTGCTGGAAGTCGAAGAAGATCGGGCGGTGGAGATTGCCGTCGATCGGTCGGTGGTCGCGATTCAGGATCTCTTGGTGGATAAGAAGATTCCTGTGGAGTCGGTCAAGCGCACGACCCAGACCCAGGTGACCCTGTCTTTTCAGAGTGCCGATCTGAAGGCGCAAATCCAGAATCTTCTCTCGGAAGATTTTCCGACATTTTTCGAGGTCGAAAACCTCGGCACAGCCAACAGCCTCGTGTGGGAGTTGCGGGATACCGAAGTGAAACGAATCAAGGATTCGGCCATCAACCAGGCTTTGGAAACTATCCGGAACCGGATCGACCAGTTCGGCGTGGCGGAGCCGTTGATTCAGCGCCAAGGGCTCAAGCAGATCGTCGTGCAATTACCCGGTGTGAAAGAACCGAAACGCGCCAAGGACTTGATCAAGGAGACGGCGCTGCTCGAGTTCAAAATGCTCGACGAAGATAACCTTCTCAAACTGGATTTGCCGGGCCGGGTGCAGAAGGGAAAGGAAGCGGAAGCCCTCAAGCAGGTCGAAGGGAAGATTCCCGAGGGGGACGAAATTCTGTTCGAACGGGTAGTGGAGAAGGACACGGGCCGGGAGTTTCGGGTGCCCTATTTGGTCAAAAAGCGGGTCATGCTGGCGGGCGATGTCCTCAATGACGCCCGCGTTTCGATCGGCCAGTTCAACGACCCGTATGTCGCGGTGAGCTTCGATGCCAAGGGCGCGCGCGAGTTCGACCGGATCACCGGCGAGAATGTGAAGAAGCGGATGGCGATCGTGCTGGACAATACGATCTATTCGGCACCCGTCATCCAAGAACGGATCAGCGGCGGGCGGGCCCAGATCACCGGAAGTTTCACCACCCAAGAAGCCAACGACTTGGCGATCGTCTTGCGCGCCGGCGCTCTCCCGGCTCCGCTGAAGATCATCCAGGACCTCACGGTCGGGCCTTCCTTGGGGCAAGACTCGATCGACAAGGGGATCGTTTCGACGCTGTTCGCCGGCGCCATGGTGGTCGTTTTCATGATGGTCTATTATCGGCTGTCCGGCGTCATCGCGGATTTCGCGCTGATTCTGAACCTTATCTGTCTCATCGGCGCCCTGGCGGCTTTGAATGCAACGCTCACCCTGCCCGGTATTGCGGGCATCATCCTGACGATCGGCATGGGCGTCGACTCCAACGTGCTGATCTTCGAACGTATCCGCGAAGAACTCCGCCAGGAGAAGCCGGTCCGTCTGGCCGTAGACGGCGGGTACGACAAGGCGCTTCTGACCATCATCGACTCGCACGTCACGACGCTCATCACCGGCTTCGCGCTGTTTCTGTTCGGCACGGGGCCTATTAAGGGGTTCGCGGTGACGCTGTGCGTCGGTATCGCCATCAACCTCTTTACGGCGCTGGTCGGCACCAAAGTCATTTTTGATCTGGTCAACCAGCGGCGCAAAGTCGAACGTTTAAGCATCTAGAAGGAGCCTGCATGTTCGAGATTCTTGGAAAGACCAACATCGACTTTATGGGGAAACGTCGTATCGCCTTCGTGTTCTCCGGCATCATGGTCATGCTGGGCATCGTGGCGCTCATTCAGATCGGGCGCGGGGTTGCCAATCTCGGCATCGATTTCTCCGGCGGTACCGCCGTCCAGTTGAAGTTCGACCAGCCGGTTCGCATCGAGGAAGCCAGGAAGGCGTTGGAGTCCAACGGATTGGGGAATGCCGAACTGCAAGAATTCGTCCAGGCGAACAAGCTGCTGATCCGGGTGAAAACCTCGACGACGATCGAAGAAAAAATCGCAGAGCGCGTCGTCGCAGTCTTCACGAAAGAGTTTCCAAATAATCGCCTCGTCGTGGATTCCAGCACCGAGATCGGACCGACCATCGGACAAAAGCTGCAGCAGGATGCGCTGATCGCCATCGTGATCTCGTTTGCCGGGATCGTGCTCTATATCGCGGTGCGGTTCGAATTGCGTTTCGGGGTTGCCGCGGCACTGGCGACGTTCCACGACGTGCTCGCCGTCCTCGGCGCGTTTTACGTGCTGGACAAGGAAATTACATTGCTCGTCGTGACCGCATTGCTGACATTGGCCGGCTATTCGCTGACCGATACGGTAGTGGTTTTCGATCGTATTCGGGAAAACCTGAAGCTCCGGCGGCGGGATAATATCGAAACGGTCATCAACAACGGTGTCAACCAAGTCTTGAGCCGCACGATCGTGACCAGTTTGACGGTGGTCCTCGTGTTGATCCCGTTGACCCTTGCCGGTGGAGAAGTGCTGCACGACTTTTCGCTCGCGTTGCTGTGGGGCGTGATGTTCGGTACGTACTCGTCGGTCTTCGTCGCCAGCCCGCTACTGATCATCTGGCCTGGAGGCCCTGGCCGTCTCCTGAAGCGAGGCTAGCTAGCCCGCATGATTCATGAGCACTTCTGCTGCAATCGCTACAAAATGAGTAGCTGGCAGCGAACAGCTGGTAGCGACAGACAGGCAGCTCGGAGCTTCACACTCCCATGCTATTCGCCATTAGCTATCAGCTATTCGCTTCTGTTTGAGAGCTATGCGCTACGTGCTATTCGCTGATTTCGCGACGAACCGTCATGAATAATGCGGGCTAAGTCTCGATGCGTCGTGGTGGTACAGGCTACAAGCCGCTGTTCCTGTTCTGATATGATGCCAATCACGCCTGTCTAACCTCTTGGCCATATGACATTCTGGAGTCGGTCTCACAGCCTCCAGCGCAAGATCATCGCGGCGATCGTGATGGTCGGTCTCCTGCCTCTCACCTTGTCTCTTGCCCTGACGTATATCGAAGAACGCCGCGCGCTGCGCGAGACGATCGGCGCGAGCTTCAAGGAAGTGGCGGTCGAAACGGCGCGCCGTATCGAGATGCAGGTCACACGCGGCATCAATGAGGCCCAGCAATTGGCCACGACCCCGTTCCTTCGCACGGCAGTCTCGGAAGCGAATCGGACTTACGCAGACAAGGACGAGCGCAGTATTGAAGGGATGATTCGCGACTGGCAGCAGCGCTGGCGTGACCGGGATCGCCACAGCGAGTTCCCGCTCTTCATCAACCGCATCGTCACCAATTATCTTATCCGGTGGCATGACATCCGAAAGGCCGACTACGTCGGCATCTTCGTGACCGATAACCGGGGCGCGCTGGTAGTCAGCTCGATTCCTCAGGTTGAGTATTACTACGGCAAGACTGCCTGGTGGCAGTCGGTGGTTCAGAAGGGGCAGGGGCGGGTGCATGTGAGCGACATCTTCTTCGACCCGTCGTTCGGGACTCATGTGGTCAACGTCTCGGCGCCGATTCTGGACGACGAACAGCACGTGACCATCGGGGCTGTGACCATCTTGTTGCGCCGCGATACCCTTTTCCACGCGATCTCCGAAGTTACGGTCGGGCAGACCGGCCATGCCATGCTGCTGAGCACTGAAGGCAATCCGCTGATCTGCCCGATCTTGGCGCCGGAGGAACATTCGATCACGCCGGAAATCATCGAGGCCGTCCGTCCCTCGCGCGCTGGATGGACCACTGCAGCGGACGATACGCACGGCGGGCGGAATTCTCTGGTCGGATTCGCACCGGTGCGATTAGGGGAGGACTTGACGCCGGACAGTCTGGGCGGCAAGCGGTGGGTCACCTTTGTCAGGCAGGATCCAGAGGAGACGTATGCCCCGCTCGGTCAGCTCGTCTTGAAAGTGGTTGCATACGGCGTGCTGGTGTTGGCGGTCTTGTGGGGAACGGGTATTGCGGTGGCGCGCCGGATCGCCAAGCCGATTCGAATCCTCCATGACGGCGTCCGGGAGATCGGAAGCGGACGTCTGGATCAGCGGATCGAGCTGAAGACGGGCGATGAAATCGAACGCCTCGCGGATGCCTTCAACAAGATGGCGGCCAATCTGAAGCTGTCTTTCAGCCACATCGAGCAGCGTATGGCGGAAGTGCGTCAACTGGAAGAGAAGTATCGGGATCTGATCGAGCACTCCCCGGAAATGATTTATCAGCTCAACCGCGCCGGGCAGTTTGTGCACGTGAACAAGACGGGGCTGGAGAAACTGGGGTATTCGCTCGATGCTATGCTGCAGATGCGTCTTTGGGATCTGGTCCCGAAGGGGCAAGAAACCGAGGTGCTGGCCTACCTGGAGCGGCTCGTGTCCCAAGGTAGCAGCACGATGCAAACCGTCTTGCTGTGCCAAGACGGCCGACCCATCGATGTGGAAATTCACGCCACGGCGCTTTTCGATGCGGCAGGCGGCGGCCTGGTCCATTCCCGCGCGTTTGTGCGCGACATTACGGAGCGCCGGAAGCTCGAACGGCAAGTGGAGCAGTACACTACCAGGCTGGAACAGGTGGTGCAGGAACGGACCGAACAACTCGTGGCGTCTCAAGCTCGGTATAAGGCGTTGTTCGATCTGGTTGCGGATTCCGTTTTCATGGTTGATGCGCAGGGTGTGATCGTCGCGGTCAACAAGCGCGAGGAGCAGGCGTTGGGGCATGCGGAGCAGGATGTCGTCGGGAAGAAGGTACTTGAGGTGGTCTTGCCGGGCTACCGGACGGCGCTGTTCGGACTGATTCAGGATATTGTTGCCGGCCAACGGCGGGTCCCGACGCGGGAGATCACCGTGTGGGACGGAGCCGGTCGGGAGACATCGGTGGAGATGGACCTCATTCGGGTGGATGGCGCGTCGCAACCCTTGGTCATGGTTCAGTTGAGAGACATCACGGATCGCAAGCGGCTGGAACGTCAGCTCCAAACCTACCGGGAGGAATTGGAGTTGAAAGTGCATGAGCGAACGCGGGAGATTGAAGACACCAAACAATACCTGGAGAACCTACTCGAGAACGCGAACGACGTCATCTATACCCTCGATCCGGATCAGCACTTCACCTATGTCAACGGCAAAGTCGAAGCCTGGGGGTATCAGAAAGAAGATCTGATCGGGCGCCCGTATCTCTCGTTACTCTCGAAGCGCCACCGCGGCCGGCGGCTCAAGAATACCTTGGATATTGGCGCCAAGCAGGTCTATGAGGTCGAAGTGATGACCAAGCGCGGCGAGACCCGCTCCGTGATGGTGAGCGTGTCTCCGTTGGTGGGAGTCGAGGGGGGAATCCTTGGCGTGTTGGGGATCGCTCGCGATATGACCGAGACCAAGAAACTCGAGCGGCAGATTCTGAGCTCGGAAAAAATGGCCTCGGTCGGAAAGCTCGCTGCCGGCGTGGCCCATGAGATCAACAACCCGCTCGGCGGGATACTCAATTGTCTCTACAATCTTCGCAAGGGTGCGTTATCGGCGGCGAGACAGGAAGAATATCTCGTCTCGATGGAGGACGGCCTGCGACGGGTTCAAAAGATCGTCCGCCAGTTGTTGGATTTTTCGCAGCAGCACGAGCCGGAGCTGTCGCCGGCGGGCATCAATCATATTGTCGAGCGGGTGTTGGTCCTGACCAACCACTTGTTCGGTCCGAACCGGATCGTGCTGGAAACGGACCTCGGACGCGATCTGCCGGATCTCCTGGTCGATCGGCATATGATCGAACAGGTGCTGATGAACCTGATCTTGAATGCCGTTCAGGCAATGAAACACGGCGGAGTTCTCACGCTGCAGACGGCGGTGGTCGAGGGGATGTGCCAGGTCGAGGTGAAAGATACCGGGTGCGGGATCCCCGCGTCGGTCCTGCCCAAGATCTTCGATCCGTTTTTCACGACCAAGGGAGAGGGGGAGGGCACGGGCTTGGGCTTGTCGGTGAGCCTGGGAATCGTCGAGCGGCACGGCGGTAAGATCCTCGTCGAAAGCGAGGTCGGACGAGGGACAACCTTTACCTTGTGTCTTCCGGTCGTGCGTGATCGGGCGGCCATCGGGAGGATGTCGTGAAAGGGCTCCCGATTCTGATCGTGGACGATGAACCCTTGATGCGGCTTTCGATGGTCGACGCCTTGGAAGCGGTGGGTTACGACGTCCATGCCGCCGCCACGGGCCTCGAAGGCCTCGAGGCGCTCGCCAAACGACAGTTTGATCTCGTCATCACCGATCTGCGCATGCCTGGGGCGGACGGGCTCTCCATCTTGAAAGCTTGCAAGGAACAATTGCCGCAGACGGAAGTGGTGGTGATCACCGCCCACGGTTCTGTGGAGACCGCCGTCGGCGCCATGAAGCTCGGCGCGTACGACTACATCACCAAGCCATTCCAGATGGAGGAGTTGCTGCTCATCGTCGAGCGCGCGACCAAAGTGCTCGCTCTTCGCCGCGAGAATCAGCAGCTCAAACAGGCGCTCGACGAAAAGTTCAGTTTTGAAGGCATCTTGTGCCGGAACGATCGGATGCGTGCCGTGCTGGACAAGATCAAACTCGTGGCGGGCACCGATTCCACGGTATTGATCGTCGGGGAGAGCGGTACGGGAAAAGAGTTGGTTGCGAACGCGCTTCATCGGAACAGCCCGCGTAAGGACCACCCCTTGATCAAAGTGAGCTGCGCCGCTTTGCCGGAAACGCTGCTGGAAGCGGAGCTGTTCGGGCACGAGAAAGGGGCGTTCACCGGGGCGTTACGCCAGCGGCGCGGCCGTTTCGAACTTGCTCACAAGGGAACGCTGTTTCTCGATGAGATCGGGGAGATCTCGCTGGTGGTCCAGGTGAAACTCTTGCGTGTGTTGCAAGAGCGGCAGTTCGAACGCGTGGGAGGGAATGAAACGATCGAAGCGGACGTGCGACTGGTCTGCGCGACTCAGAAAGACCTCAAGAAGGAAGTCGCCCAGGGACGGTTCCGGGAGGATCTCTTCTACCGGCTCAATGTGGTGCAGATCAACCTGCCGCCCCTACGCGAACGCCAGGAAGATGTCTTTCTGATCGCCGAACAGGTGCTCCAGACGCGCTCAACGCGGATGAACAAGTCCTTGCGGGGCTTTTCGCAGGCCTCGCGGGAACTTCTGCTCCGCTATTCTTTCCCCGGCAATGTGCGCGAGCTGGAGAACATGGTGGAGCGGGCGGTGGCGCTCGGCAAGGATCGGGATGTGGTGCAACCGTGGGATCTCTGCGGATTTCAGATCTGTCCGTATCTAGGCGGGCCCCCGCAGGAGTCCTGCGGGTTCTGCAGCGAAGGATTGACGACCAAGAAGAGAGGGGCCGACACGCCGCTGACATCTTTGGCGGCGGCCAGGGATCAATTTGAGAAGGAATACATTCTTTCCATCTTAGAGCGGGTCGACGGAAACCGGACGATGGCGTCCCAGATTCTGGGACTCTCCCGAAAGGGGCTCTGGGAGAAGTGCAAGCGGCACGGGATTCCGTCGGCTAGAGAGGAGTCCGAAGAGGAGTAACGGCTACTCCGTCGGCTCCGGCCCGCCTTCCCACAACTTGATGGTTCGGTCCCAGGAGGCCGTGGCCAGACGCAATCCGTCCGGGGAAAAGGTCACGCAGCGCACATGACCCTCGTGTCCCTTGAGGGTTCGGAACGGGCGGCCGGTCGCAATGTCCCAGAACTTGATCGTATTGTCGTCCGCAGCGCTGACGAGGACTTTGCCGTCCGGCGAAACGGCCAGCGACCGTATCCATCCGGAATGCCCTCTCAGCGTGCGGACCTCATTCGCTTGCGGCATTTCAAAGAACTTGATGGTGGTGTCGCGGCTGCCGGTGATCAATAACTTGGCATCCGGGGTGAAGGTCATCGCGCCGATCCAATACTCCATCGGTTTTTGGAAGCCGCCGTCGTCTTCGATGAAGAAGCCACGAGTCTCCGTCGAATCTTCTTCCGCCTCTTGCCAATGCCCGTTGTGAAGGATTTTTTCCTCTCCGCTCGGGAGCACTTCCCAGATCTTGATCTTGCCGATATCCGTCCCGCTGGCGAGATGAATCCCGTCCGGTGAGAAGGCTACACAGACCGACCAATGGTGGTCATACTGGTCTTTGCCGAGTAGGGTCATGAGTTCGGTGCCGGTCGTGATTTCCCAGATCTTGATGTCTTTGTTGTGGCTGCCTCGAGCCAGCATCAAGCCGTCCGGGGACAAGGACAGACTGACGACGTTGTGGTCGTAGCGCGTAAACAGGAGCTTCATCGGCTCCCCGGTGTTCGGGTTCCACAGCCGGATTGTCCGATCTTCGCTGCCGGTCGCTAAGGTTCGGCCGTCCGGCGTGAAGGCGACGGCGCGAATGTCATGCGTATGGCCGCGCAATGATCGAAGCAAGCGTCCTGTCTCGATGTCCCAGATCCGAATCAGCCGATCGACCCCGCCACTGGCGAGTGTCTGTCCGTCCGGTGCAAAGGCGACGGCCCAGATTCCGTGCGAGTGACCGCGAAATGTCTTGATCTCCCGGAGGTCCGTTTGCCAATACTCCAGAAAGTCGGTCTGTTGCTGAAGGCGCTCTGGATGAGTCGGCGTCGAAGCGGTGATCGTGGATGTCGGTGGAGTGGAAAGCTGGTCAGCCATTCGTGCGTTCCTCATCAATAAACGGGTGGTTCCGGCGTCTGGCCTCTTGCCCGTGGTTTGCAAATCCGAATCCCAGGCCAGTATAATCCTTCGCGGCTTTCAAAGAATCGTAAGAGAAGCTGAGCCGCCAAGTCAAGCCACAGGAAGCGCGTTTCAGGGGGTTGGCTTGTGAAGTAGTCAGTGACTGCCTCCCAATCATCAATTCGTGTCTAACCGAGGTCTGTAATGGAAATCCGTTTTCAGCCGGCCCTCCTTCAGGAAGTCATCGACACGTTTATCGAAAAGACCGAGCGCGAGGGAGACCCTACCTATTATAAGGAGTTCCACGAACTCGCCGATCCTATCTATGAGAAGTTCACGTTAGACGATCGCGAAAGCGAGTTCAAGAAACTATACCAGTATCTTTTCGGCATTTGGGGATTCTCGGACATCATTCGGGATGCGTTCCTGGAATATCCGGCGCTCAAGGAAAAGATCGGCATCGTCCTCGTAAAGGGTGTGCTGAAGGAAGATCAGGAGGGCGTGGATATTCTCCGGAAGTGGGGGTCCGTCGAGCACGATCTGGCGAAACAGTTTGAGGAGAAAGGACTCAAGGGTGTCGGGATTAAGCTGATCCCGCGCCGCTTCTACGATCCAGCCCTCACGCGCTACTGCCGTCACGAACTCATGCACATCTCCGACATGCTGGATCCGGCCTTCGGATACGATCCCGACACGAAAGTCGGTCTGAACCCGGGCGAAGAGACGCTGATTCTCCATCGCTACCGCATCCTCTGGTGTCTCAGCATCGACAGCCGGCTCAAGGCGGCGGGGAAAGAATCGATGCTCAACAAGGAGGACCGGTTCAAGGAATTTCGGTCATGGTATCGGAAAATTCCGCCGCTTCAGCTCAAATCGGTGTTTGAAGGGTTGTGGCAGACGGAATTGTTTTCGCATTCCGAGTTGATCGAGATGGCGACGGACACGCTGCGGGTCATGGACCGCGCCGTTGACGTTGAAGGCGGCGAAGTTCCCGAAGTCCAGAACAAGATCATGCTCATGCCAGGATTTCCTTGCCCGCTGTGCCGATTTCCAACCTACTCCTGGGTGGAGGACCTTGAGAATAAGGTCGAGAAGTATGTGCTGGACTTCATCCGCGAAAATCATCCCGGCTGGGATGTCGAATTCGGGGCCTGTGACCGGTGCGTCGAAGTTTATAAACTTCGCGCTGATGGCGTGATGTAAAGCGAGCTTGCCGTGGCCTCCAATCCCCACTACGGGCGACGCGATTTTCTTAAAGACTCGGTCATCTCCGTCGCGAAGGCGGCCCACGAATTCATTAAAGAGAAAGACGCTTCCCCTGCGAAACAGGAGGTGCCGCCGCTTCGGACAGATTGGCTGCGGCCACCGGGAGCGGTGGTTGAGGCGCTATTCCTGGAACGCTGCACACGCTGTTCCGATTGCGCCAAGGCCTGTCCGTACGGAGCGATTTCATTCGATCAGCGAGACGGCGCCCCGGTGATCTTTCCCGACCAGACTCCCTGTCATCTGTGCGACGATTTTCCATGCATTGCCGCGTGCGAGACCGATGCGTTGTTGCCGGTCGAGAGCCGACGTGATGTGCGAATGGGCGTCGCCGTTGTATCGCACCGTCTCTGCACCGCGAACCAAGGTTGTCAGGCGTGCGTCTCTCGATGCCCCACGAATGCTTTGGGGATGGATTTCGATGCTCTTCGGCTCACCGTGTTGTCGGAACATTGTGTTGGGTGCGGGATGTGTGAGCAAATCTGCAAAACCGTGAACGACCACATCGCCATTCGCGTAGTTCCTGCACGGCATTTGGCTGCAACCGGCTGATTCGTCATGATCACGGTGTTCACCGAAAAAAAGCTCTCAAGAGAAAAGTTCGCGTTGAGAGCGATGCGCTGATGAAGCAACTTGAAAATCAGCGACTTGCAATAAAGAGGCGCGGAGCGGAGTTCGTGCTTGACATCCTTTTTCCTTTTACCTATGATACCCCCGCCTGGGCCGAATGTTTGATGCGTGAAGCCGGTGTAGTGTGGGCACGGTAACCGGTGAATAGCGTCAAGTGTGGAGGCTGATGTTATTATGACGACGAAACAGACAGTGCAGAATGCTTCGCTAGGTGCCGCCGCTGTCATTCCTCAACCCGTCGCGATAAAAGACTCTCCCGCTGTCGAACGAGCGCTGAATCGGAGCAAAATCTATCTGCTCCTTTCCTGGGCGTTGCTCTATCCCGAGGATGACGAATTTCTTGATTACCTTCAGTGTAGCGAGTTTGTCGAAGACGGGCGTGCTGCGCTGGAGGGGCTTCGTTCGGCGCTGGAAGGTGTCGGCGGAGAGCGGGCGAAACAGAAGATCGGCGCAATGCTGAAACAATTCGACCACATTGATAAACTCGTGTCGGCCGAGTGCGTCAACTGGCAACTGAGCGATCTCCAAGCAGAGCATCGCCGGGTATTCAGTAATGTAATCACCCTGGACTGCCCGCCCTACGAAACTCTTTTCGGCAACGACCACGTCTTTGCGCAGTCGCAGGTGATGGGAGACATTGCGGGGTTCTATAAAGCGTTTGGGGTAGAACTATCCAAAGATATTCATGAGCGCCTCGATCATTTGAGTGTCGAGTTTGAGTTCATGCATTTCCTGGCCTACAAGGAATCTTATTCGAGATGCCATGATGGTGCCGACAAAACCGATATCGTAGTGGACGCTCAGAAGAAGTTTGTCAAGGATCATATCGGTCGGTGGGTACCGCTATTCTGTCGCATGCTGGCAAAAAAGGCTGACACCGGCTTGTTTAAGTTGATTGCCGATATGACGACCGACTGGATGGATTGCGAGACGGCGCTCTTGAGCGTGACCCCTCAACCGTATTCAGAAGCCGAGTACCGGCCTGCCACGTTCAATGCGCCGGAGGGACAGACTTATGAGTGTGGGGCGCAGGACCAGGGCAACGAGTTGAGCATGTTGTTGAGCGAAGTGGGGGCGCAGTCGTTCATGGACACAAAGGATAAGGAAAAGGACAAAGAGAAGGAGGAGAGCGGGCCTGTCGGAACAGCCTAGAGCTGGTCCCATTTTTTGTGCGAGTTCGAGAGCAGAGGGTTGCAGCCATTATAAGGGGAGTCGTTCTAAATCCATTAATTTGAGAGGAGGGCATATTCGTATGAGGCTGGCGCAGACACGCAACAAAAGCTTGGTGTTTGGCATTCTTCTCTCTGCCCTGGTTGTCGGCGTGATGCTGACGCTCGGGCAAGTGCCTCTGGCCGTAAGCCAGCCAGTCACGATCCCAGTGAAGGCGATTAAGGGCCCCATCCCGATGGATGGTGCCAACCCTATCTGGGAAGCCGTGCCTGGGGTGGTCGTGCCGCTCAGCGGACAGACGATCACTACGCCGATGCATCCGAACATTGCGGTGAAAGCGGTGTTTGTCAAGGCGATGACCAACGGAAAGGAACTTGGCTTCCGCCTTGAGTGGAACGATCAAACCAAAAACGATACCACGATCGGACCACAGGATTTCCGCGATCAGGCCGCCATTCAGTTCCCGGTCAACACGTCCGGCGCGCCCCCGTTCCAGTGCATGGGGCAGTCCGGTGGGACGGTCAATATTTGGCGTTGGAATGCCGAATGGCAGAAGGATCTCGGAAAGGATAGCGCGGGGTTATGGGATGTGGACGATCAATACCCCGGCATCTTCTGGGACTACTACTTTGAAGAGCCGGCTGGCGGTGTGACCTATCCTGACCGGATCGGTCGGAGCCTTGGCCCCTTCAATCCCGGCATCTGGTCCGGCAACATTATGTCCGACCCGACGCTTCGTGTGAGCTCAGTGGAAGATCTGAATGCGAACGGCTTCAGCACGCTGACGACCCAAGCGCACCAGGACGTGATCGGTAACGGTGTGTGGGAACCGTCCGGCTCAGTCAAGGGCGGTGGTTTCTCAGGTCCAACCTGGCGTACGGTCGTGAAGCGGACGCTGGAGACCAGCGATGCGAACGACGTGCAATTCAAAGCGGGGGCTTCTGTTCCTGTGGCGTTTGCCGTCTGGGATGGAACCAACGTTGAGCGTAACGGCATGAAGGGCATCTCGACTTGGTTTACTCTCAAGCTGCCGTGAAAAGGTAGGGTATAGCGGTATAGAGGTTTCTCGGCTCCAGGAAAGCCCCGGGCTGATCCACCTGTCAAGGTGGAGACGAACAGCTCGGGGCTTTCTCTTTTCGCTGGCTGCTTGCGATCTTATTGCGTCTGGTCTGAGCCGACTATGTGCAGAATGGCCGCCCGGCTGAGTGAGGGTTGCTTTTGGGCCTGACCGGAGTGTATAAACCAACGGCTACTGAGAAGATTCTCCTGAAATTCTCCCATGAAGATTTCTCTCCTTTTCCCACCGACGTGGCATCCCTCGCAACCCTATTTGAGCCTGCCTTCCCTGACCGGTTTTCTTGCCCAGGCCGGTGTGACAAACGTGATCCAACGAGATATCGGGATTGAGCTCCTTGACTCTGTGCTTGCTCGCTCGTTTAGCGAAGATCTGTACTACCGGCTGACTGACAAGCGAAAAAAGCTTGAGCGTCAGCGGACGGGTGATACGGGCCACGCCAGTCACGAGCACTACGCCAGGTTGGTCGAATCCCTGGATCGGTTTCCTTACTTGGTTGATCAGATCGAGCCGGCAAAAAATACTCTTCGGGGGGACGGGTTCTATGACCTTGAGCAGTACCGGAATAGCCTCTTTCTTGTCGATAAGTGGTTGGAGGTGATCTCGACGCTCTACTTCCCTACTCGGATGACCGTGGTCGACAACCAATTCGGCAGCTATTCCCTCTATTCCTCGAAAGACCTTCTGAAGGCGATCCGTGATGAGGAGCAGAATCCCTACATCGACTTCTTCCGTGAGCGATTTCTTCCCTCCATCATCGCAGAGCAACCTGATTTGATCGGCGTCTCGATCACAGCCACGTCGCAGATCATCCCAGGCCTCACGTTATGTCGGCTGCTCAAAGAGGCGGCGCCGGAGGTTCACTTGACCATTGGGGGCAGTATTTTCACCAGACTGGTGGATAACCTGCGCCGCTGCCCGAGTCTGTTTGATCTCACGGACGACTTCGTGGTTTTCGAAGGGGAGACGGCGCTGCTTGAATTGGTCAACCAACTGGCGGGCAAGCGGGACTTCAGCAAGGTCCCCAATCTCATCTATCGGCAGAACGGAAAGATCACCGTCAATCAGCCGTTTTACTCGGAGAATATCAATCAGCTCCCCGCGCCCAATTACGACGGCTTCCCGCTTGGGCGGTACCTCTCGCCGGAACCGGTGCTGCCGGTCCAGTTCTCCAGAGGCTGCTATTACAAGGATTGCGCGTTTTGCGCGCTGACGCTCGACCATCAAAACTTCAGACAAAAAGATCCAGGCCGAACCGTCGAAGAACTCGAGTGGCTCAAACAGCGGTATGGCGCCCAATTCTTCTTCTTTACGGATGAGTGTTTTGCGCTCTCGCCCACGAAGCGGCTATGCCAGCAGCTCATCAACCGGAACCTTAACGTTCAGTGGACGTGCGAGATGCGGTTTGAGAAGAACCTTACCCGGGATCTCTTGGCCTTGATGAAGGAGGCGGGGTGCTTAAAGATCGTCTTTGGGCTGGAGTCCTTCAACCAGCGCGTGATGGACTTCATGAAGAAGGGTATCAAGCAGGAGAGCGTCCGCCGGATCACCGAAGATTGCGTCGATCTTGGTCTCGCCGTGCATTGCTACATCATCGTTGGATTCCCGACCGAACGGGAAGAGGAAGCGCTGGAGACCATGAATTTCATCGTGGAGAACGAGCGTCTCCACGGCTCATTCGGGTTCTCCTGTCAGCCCTGTTTGTTCGACTTGGAGAAGGAAGCGCCCATCATGAGCGATCCCGCCGGTTACGGGATCAGGCGCATCATGCGCCCCTCGGCCGAGGACCTGAGTCTGGGATTCTTTTACGAAGTGCAGGAAGGGATGACTCCCGATCAGGCGGAGACGCTGTACCAGTATGTCTATGGGAAGATCAGCGAAGTCGTCTGCGAACTACCCTTCAATTATTCCATGGCGGACGGGCTACTTTATATCGCCAGAGCCAAAGCCCAGGCCAGCCAAGTTCCCCAACCGACCGGCTTGTGATGGAGAGCGGGTGTGAAGAACGTTGCGCGAACGGACGCCGCATTGACCGTCTTTTTCGTCGGCAGCTATAATGTTTTTTCGTACGACAGTGTCGCCGGCGAGGAGAAGGGAGAGAGCGTGTGCAGGTAGCACGCACCACAGCCGACAAAATGCTGGGTCGGGTCGAGGACCATGGGTTGCTCTTCGAGTACACCATCAAGCTGGTGTTGCTTGCCGGGTTCTTTGAACTCGTGCTGTATCGGCTGGTTTCCCGGCTCGGCATGCACCTGAGCAAGGTGGCCGAAAAACATGAGTGGATCAGAGTCACGTTTAAGACATTGTCTGCCATCGGGTTCGCGCTGTTGAACATCGTGTCGATTTTTGTGTTCCTTGCGCTGATCGTTCTATTGTTCAACAAAATCGCCACCCGCGACCTGTCGGGCTGGAGCAAAGTGTCGGTCCCCAGTATCGCGCTGCTGTTGCTCCTGACCATCGGTTTCTTGATCGTCCCTCCGGCGATGCTGGGGTCTATTGTGTATAACCTCCTGGCCTTCGTCGCCCTGACGTGGCTCGTTCTCGAATATCTGGCTGGTCATCAAGAATGGTCTCATCGGGTCCTGGCGGCGACCTACTTTCTCGGCATCTCGGGGTGGCTTTATTACCAAACTCTCTCGACATCCTACGGGCTCATGGGAATTCTCGCGTCGCCTCCGCTGGTCCACGAAGTTAATCGGGCCGGCGAGGCCTTCATGGTCCTGGCGAGTATTCTCGTGTTCTGGGCCTACGGCAGAGGCGTCTCCGTGCGCACGCGAAATAAACGGCAACGTCGGCGAGCCTTGTGGTTCTGGTCGGTCGCAGGCGCGTTATTCACGATGCTGCTCTTCATGGATTATGTGTTGGAGTTGTATGATCCTGCCCTGGCGCAATCCGTCCGAAAGGGAGGCGAGGGAATCAGTTGGATTTTCCAGATGGGGATGGGGTACACGTTCTATCTTCCCTTTGCATTCTATGTCACAGGGCTGCTCTGTTGGTCGTACACGGTCATCAAGCTGATCACCATGGGGCGCTTAGCCGGGTATGGATTGGGGTTGATGTTCATCGCCGGCTATGCGCTACAGCTCTCGCATTTGACGTTGATGGTGATCCTTGGCCTGATGCTCCTGAACGCGGATCGGCGCCGTGTGGTGCCGGTCGCGGTGGACGCTGTTGCGGAGTCTCCGTTGGTGGGCGCTCCGCAATCGCTGGCGAGTGAACAAACGTAACCATTGACACAGGTAGGTTGACGCCATGGAAGAGCAGAAGCGGGCGATGGTAGGTGAACAGGGCGGGGCGGTCGTCGATCAGGATGAACAGCCCCTTCCTCCGGAAGAAGAAATCGCAGAACTGGAGAAGTTTCTCGCGGCGGAGCCGGATGATTTTCAGGCCCGATGCCGGCTCGGAGAACTCTATTTCAGCAAAGGCCGGCTGGACGATGCCCTTGTTGAAGTCAAGAAGGCGATCGAGATGGCCGAAGGACTTCGCACGGAGATGAACCGCTCCCTGGCCATGTATTACTCGAACCTCGGCACCATCTATGCGACGAAAGGGATGATGGAGGAGGCACAAGCCGAGTTCAATCGCGCGCTCGAGGTGTTCCCTCACGATGTCCTGGCCCTTTTCAACCTGGGACGCGTCTGCGCGGAGAAGCGGCAATACATGGAGGCGCGACAGTTTTTTGAACGGTTGATCGAGGTCACACCGGAAGATCCGATCGCCTGGTACAACCTCGGCGGGGTCTATGTGGAGCTCGATAACCCTCAGGTCTCGGACTACAACACGATGGACATGGCTATCCAATGTTATCTAAAGACGCTGGAGATCGACCCCAAGCACCTCGATTGCAGTTTCAAACTCATGGAGATCGCGCTCAACCACAAGAAAACGGATTTGGCGATCAAGGTCATGGAAAGCGCCGTCGAGCACAATCCCGACGAGCCGCTGGCTTATTACAATCTGATCAGTGTGTACGACAAGTGTAAGATGTTCGAGCCGGCCGAAGAGGCGAGACGGCGGCTCAAAGAGCGATTTGCGAAGAAAGCGAAAGAAGGACAAGCAAGCTGAACACTGTTCTTTACCAAGGAGTACACCATGTTTGGAAGTCTTGGGTTTACTGAGCTGATCCTGATCCTGGTCATCGTGTTGATCATCTTCGGCGCGGGCAAGCTCCCCCAGTTGGGAGAAGGCTTGGGGAAAGCGATCAAAGGCTTTAAGAAATCGGTCCACGAAGCCGACCAGATCGAAGCCGAAGCTCAGGCGCAAGCGCAGGCGCAGCAACAAGCGAGCGCCGCGCAGCCGCAAGCCCTACCGCCTCAATCTATGCCGGCCACCGCTCCCGTGGCGGACCCTGCAACAGCCGCCGTCCACTCAGTGCCCAGGGGGTAAGTGGTCGAGGACCATCGCGCAGCGGATCATTCGACAGGGATGCTCATGGAGACGGACGTTCAACTTTCCTGCGGTTACATCGAAACGTTCGGCGGCAACGGGAAAGCCCGGAGCACGGGTGACGGCAAGCGCGCCGTGAAGTCCGGTATTCCGCTGCCGCATCACGCCGCGTTGGATAAAGAGGAACGGTGGCTCTATTTTGCCGAATCCGGCTCGGATCGGGTCCGGCGAATCAATCTCGAAGAAGGCACGCTTCACAACTACGCCGGGATCGGCGAGACGTGTTACAGCGGCGATTCGGGTCCCTGCGGCGAAGCCGGTCTCTATCTCCCTCTGGATGTCGCCTTCGACTCCAACAACGACCTCTACATTTGTGATTCCGGCAGCAATCGCATCAGGAAAGTCGACCGCGAAACCGGTGTCATCACGACGGTGGTTGGAACCGGCCAACACGGCTTCAATGGAGACGGTCCTGCGTTGGAGGTCAACCTCACATGGCCGGCAGCGATCGCCTTCGACAAAGACGACGTCCTGTACATCGCCGATACCCAGGCGCACCGCGTTCGCCGGTACGATCCGAAAACGGGGATGGTCTCGACCATTGCGGGCACTTGGTCGGCGGACGACGACGCGCGCGAGCAGCCGCTGGTCGCGAGGAATCTTGTGGTGCTGTCCGGGGATGCTATCGGAATCGATTTCAGCGACGATCATGGGTGGCTGATGCCGGTCTGTTCGGATGGACTCGACTTGTCTCTCTACCTCGACGATGGCCGGACCGCCCTCGATGCCAGATTGTACGACCTCGTCGGGATCGCCGTGGATAGCAAAGGGGATGTCTATGTCGTGGACAAAGGCAGCAACCGTGTGCGGAAAATAGACCGGCAGTCGGGCCTGATCTCGACTATGGCCGGGGTCTGCCGATACGGGTACGATGGAGACGGCAAGCCCGCAATCAAAGCCATGCTCCATGCTCCCGAAGCGGTCGTGTTCGATCTGCAGGACAATATGTACATCTCCGACACGATGAATCACCGCGTCCGCAAGGTCGATGCGAAGACCGGCATGATCACCACCGTGGCCGGGAACGGCGATAGCGGCTACGAGGATAAGAATATGGGCGGCTGTGGGGCCGCGCGATTCGTCGCCAAAGAATCGGCGGGCGCCTTGAAGCACGGTGACGGATTGCTCGCCGTCGAGGCCGTGGTCAATTCCCCTGTCGGGCTCGCCCTCGATTCGCGAGGGCACCTCTATATTTGCGAGCGAGGGGAGAACAAGATTCGCCGCGTGAAGTTGTGGTAAAGTTCAAAGGTACGGTCGTTCGAGGCCTGTGCATGGCACGATTGACGCGTGTGAGCATTCCACGTCCCATCCTCATTCCCTTTATTTTTATCCTGGCGCTCGGCGCGCTTGTTTTGGGCGGACTGGGTATCCCCGTTGTCAGCTCCGGGGGTATGATCATCCGGTCTCAGTTGATCGAAGGCGACATCCCGTCCGCTCCGGACGATCCGGCTTGGACCAAGATTCCACCGATGACGCTCCCTCTCAGTGGGCAGATTATTACGCGCCCCGTGTGGCCTGAGCCCACGGCCCGCGCGTTGGTTGTCCGGTCGGTGCATAACGGGACGGATATCGCGTTTTTGCTGGAATGGCAGGACAACACCAAGAACGACCGGCTCACACCGGGGACCTTTCGCGATGGGGTCGCGCTGGGCCTGCCGCTGGGCGATGCACCGGCGTTTTTTTGCATGGGCCAGTTGGATCACTACATCAACATCTGGCATTGGAAGGCGGATTGGCAGAGCGATATCGACCGTCGCGCGGCCCGGTCCAGTGAAAAGCCGAGCGGCGAGGGAGGCCCCCGCAAGTTTGAAGTTATTCCACGGCGCATCTCTTCTGTGGAGGACTTGATCGGCGGCGGGTTCAGCACATTGACCACCAAAGAGAAACAGGGGCGCGTGCAAGGCAAGGCCGTATGGAAGGACGGCATCTGGCGTGTGGTGATGAAACGGCCGCTGTCCATTGCCGAGCAGGAAAACGAGGCCAAGCTTATTCCGGGCCGAATCCAGACGGTGTCGTTCGCGGTCTGGAACGGCGAGAACAAGGAGCGCAACGGGCAAAAAGCCGTGGCGCCGTGGTTTCAACTGTTGATCGACCCGGTTGTGACGTCTTAGCGATTCCGGGGAAGGTCCAGGGTGGAGGTTGACCGCAACCAATATCGGTCGGTATCAGGAAAAGCCCTCCCCTACGGAAGGGCTTTTTTTGTGTGCGTCTGCGTAGTGACAGCGTCGGCGTGGTTCTTGTCCGGTGTATCGCTCGCGGCTGCCACGAATGGGGAGATGACCAATGAAGAAGCGATCCGCCTCGGCGAAGAGTTCGGCATTATCGTCGGGGAGGTGGATGAGGAGATTCAGAAAGAATTGAGGATGCAACGGCCGGAAGGCGTAGCCGTTTTCGAGGTGATCGGAAACTCGCGGGCGGATTATGCCGGTATCAAGGTGCGATCGGTCATCAAAGAAATCGATAAGAACGACGTCAGGAACTTGAAAGACTTCGGCAAGGCCCTGAAGCGAGCCATGGGCGAGTGCAATTTCACGGTCGGGACCTATGAGCCGGCCGATCCCGGTGATCCGGTCGGCTGGGGCGTGAATTTCCATTTTGTCGGGTGCAAGCGCGATTAAGCCGATTGTTCGGAGCAAGTCATGATGGGGCGAGTGCATAAATTGTTAGTGGGTGGGCTTCTGGTCCTGATGGTGGGGGTGAATGCCATCTATCATGGGAAAGCGATCGCGCAGAAAGCGGACGGGCAAGCTCCTGCCGACTGGGTGGCGGAGATCGAGAAGGTGTTCATCCGGTCGGAGGAATGCAAGCAGTGCCACGATCGCCACTTCGAGGAATGGAAAGGCATGCGCGAGCAGACGATGGACCTGAAAACGTTCGGCCGGGTGGACGCGGCGTTGCTGCACGGCACGGCGTTCGAATCGCCGGTCTTTCGCACCGTGTTCGGCGTCTGGATGCAGACCGATCCCACGGCGGAGGAGCGGCAGCGCTGCCTCTCCTGTCACGCGCCGGCAGTCACGGTGTTCCCGCAACATGCGGACAAGCTCGCCGCCCAAGTGCTGTCCGGCAAGCCGGGCGTCGAAGGCATCGGGTGCGCGTCATGCCATTTGATCAATTCGACGGAGAAAATGCCGGCTCCGCCGCCGACGTTCAAGGTGCAACCGGGCACCATGCTATACGGCCCCTATGCCGATCCGGAAGAAAACCTCGTACACCCCGCGACCCAGTCCGACCTGTTCCGGGGGGCAAACTATTGCGCGTCCTGCCATTTCGACAAGGTGAAGGATGTGACGCAGCGCGATCTGCCCGGCGAGATTCTCCAGGGCACCATCTGTCAGGACTGCCACATGGAGCCGTCGACCGGCAGTTCGACTTCGAAGCGCGGCGCCATGACGCGATCAATCGGGCGGCATTGGTTCCGTGGCGTGGTGATTCCGGGGACCCTCCTCAAGAACAGAAACTTGCAAGCGGAATGGATGCCGCGCATGGATATTGAAGCGAGCAAATCCGTCACGGCTGTGGAGGGGACAATTCTGGTGAGGGTCGGCAGTCTCCCGCATAGTTTCCCTGATGGGGATCCTGTCCTAAAGCAGTTTTTTGTCACCATTTCAGTGAAGGATGCTCAGGGACGCGTGTTGGCACAGGAGGTGAAACGGTTCGGTTTGCCCTACGACAAGATCCTGCGAGGACCGATCCCGGATCCCTTTGTGAAAGGCGGCACCACCAGGCGGGTGCCGTTCTCGGCGAGTCTGGCGGGCGACGCTGTTCCGGCCACGATTGAAGCGGTATTGAGCTATGCGCTGATTCCGGAGCCTGAGGCGAGTCTCAAGGAAAAGTATCTCTCCACCTTGCAAACCGATCAGGAGCGGGCGGCGGCCGTGAAGGTTCTCGATGAATATGTGCAGCCCCGCGTGCTGACATACAGGGCCAAGTCGCTGTGAACAGGAGCACGCTACGGTGAGGGGGCTCAAGGGCATCGCGACGGTTGCGGGTGTGGGGCTGGCGGTGGCGCTGACAATGGCGGTCGGCCAAGCTGTCGACCACGGAATGGCCCAGGATGCCAAGTTCCAGGCAGTGATCGAGAAAGCCTTTCCCAACTCCAACAAGTGCAAACGCTGTCACGAACGGGTGTTCGAGGAATGGGAAACGTCTCCGCTCTCGCGGTCGATCCATTCTCCGGCCTTCCGGGCGGCCTTAGACGAATATCTCACTTTCTCGGTCGGGAAGGACAAGTCGCTCTGCTTCCGATGTCATGCGCCGCATGTGCGCGAATTTCCCGACCACGCGCAGGCTTTCGTCGCCCAGGCTCAATCAGGAGACCCTTCGCTGGACGGCGTGGCCTGTTCCCAATGTCATTTGATCAAGCAAGTCGATCGCACCAAGCAGCCGCCGGAGCCGAAATACGAAGTGGGGAACAAAACCCTCTATGGGCCCTACAAAGATTTTGTGCCGAACAAGGCGCACCAGTCGCAGGATTCCGACCTGTTCCGCAAGTCGGACCTCTGTCTCAATTGTCACCAGTCCGTTCCAGCGGCAGCGAATCTGGGAAAGGCCAACGATCTGCTCGGCAATTGGGATCAGAGCAAGGCCGTGAAGTCCGGCAAGGAATGCCAAACCTGCCACATGCCGGAACAAATCGGCGAGTCAGCCAACGGCGAAGCGAAGCGCAAAGTAGCCAACCACACTTTCCCTGGTCGAATCGGCAAGCTGCGGCAGGAAGCGGCCAAGCTGGAGGTAGCCACTAAGGTCGAAGGCGACAAGACGATCGTGACTGTGGCGGTGCAGAGCCTGGTACCGCACAACCTGCCGACCACACATCCGGCCTGGGCCTCCGTGGTGCTGGACCTCGATATCAAGGGGAAAAATCTCAAGACGGTGTTCAGTGAACGGCGGGTGTACGGGCGGACCTATGCCGATGCCAAGGGCCAGAAAACGAATTTCGATTTCGAGGCTGTGAAGGTACTCGACGATACCGTTCTGAAACCGGAAGAGCGGCGGGTCGAAACCTTTACCTTCCCCACGCCGAAGGACACCAGGTCGTTCGACGTCGACGTGACCCTCAACTACGCGCCCATATCGGGCCCGGCGCCGTTTCTCCAACGCATCGAAGCCGAATCCTCAAAAGGGTCGCAAGACCCGGTGTTCCAACCCATCCAGATCGTCAAGTACAGCGAGAATATACCGCTCGCAAAGTAGGATAAAGGTCCGCGGCAAGGGGGTCGGAAGGCTTGACGAGGGCCCTGTCTCTAGCCCCTCGCCTTGTTTGTTATTCAGCGACGATCCGCGAGCCAGGGGATTTCATCTTGAAGATCTGAATGGCGGAGTAGACGTGCTTGGCCGGCTGATTCAGGATGAGGCGCGAGTTCGTGATGTGGGTATCAATCAGTTCGTAGGGCCCACCGCTATAGTAAATGTCACAGTCGTCGATCGAGCAATTGCGGTACACATGGTTATCCAGCGACAGCTTGTGTTTGCTGAACGTCTGTCCCTCCACCACGATATAATCCGGCGCGAGTCCCATCGATCCCTTCTCCGGCGCGCACTATAGCAAGTCCCTTCTCGAACCGCAAACCAGCCGGCAGAGTTTCCGCCATCAGCTCTTTACGCGCATTCCCCACCAAGAGGCGTGATTTCTCGCGGGGAAAGGGGGGTAAGCTTCCTGCCGCTTGACGGACAAGGTGGACCGCCGGTGCACGTCGGAGCTGAAACACCGCGTTGAGATCGTCACCCACATCGTCCACGAGCTCGATCCGGACGGGAAGCAATTGCGCGTGGTCAAGTTCACCGACTACACGGCGGAGAAAGTCCGTACACTCTATCGATCTGCGTCGGAGTTGCGAACCGGATGGGCCGACCCGGAGCAGCGAGCCGAGATAATCCAAAAACTGGCCGAGCGTGGCATCGACTTCGACGAGCTGGCGAAAGCCGCCGGCCAGCCGGATTCGGACCCCTTCGATCTGCTCTGTCACGTCGCGTTCAATGCGCCCTTGCGGACGAGACGAGAGCGGGCGGACCGGCTGAGAAGAGAGGAAAAGGACTTCTTCGATCATCAGTATGGACCGCAAGCAAAGGAGATACTGGGCGAGCTGTTGGAGAAGTATGCCGAATACGGCACGGCGCAGTTTGTTATCCCCGACGTATTGAAAGTGCCGCCGATCTCTGAACGGGGCAACGTTATGGAAATTGCCGGATTCTTCGGCGGTCCGGAGCAGCTTCGCACGGCAGTCCATCGATTGCAAACATTACGAAAACTGCATTTGGATGCCCCGCCCGGTAGGGCGGGGTTCTTTAATTTTCTTGCCGCTGCCTCTACGAAGATGGCTTGGACGGTCCTCGGCTTGCGCGCATCGAGCGACCACAGTTTCACCGTGGGGGTTCTGCGAGCACAAGAGGACCGTCCAAGCCATCTTTCCACCATTTTTCTTGATCCTCCCACGCTCTCTGTATAGAATGGCCTCACTTTTCGAGTAGTTAGCCGTTTCAAGCAGTGCCATCCTGCGGATCTTCCCATCGCAGATGATTTCGGGTTGTCTGAGAGGGGCGGCGTGTGAGCGCCGTGCCCCTTAACTTAACTAGAGGAGGAGAGTCCTGTGAGCGAATCAGCAGTAGTGATCTTTGCCATTCTGTCGGCGGCGGCCGGCATCGGCTATGGGCTGTACCTGGCGCTTTGGGTGTTCAAGCTCGACGCAGGCAATAAGGAGATGCAGCGGATCGCGCAGGCGATCCAGGAAGGCGCTTCCGCTTATCTCAATCGTCAATACCGGACGGTTGGGATCGTCGCCGCAGGTCTCTTCACGATCTTATGGCTGGCGGGGTTCTGGTCCGACAAGTTCGGGCTCCTTACAGCGATTGGTTTTCTGGTAGGGGCCGGGGCCTCCGCGACGGCCGGCTATGTCGGTATGTATATCGCGGTGCGAGCGAACGTGCGAACGGCCCAGGCTGCACACAACGGACTCAATGCAGCCTTGACGGTGGCGTTTCGCGGCGGTGCGGTGACGGGGCTCTTGCTCATCGGATTGGGACTCCTCGCGCTCACGGGATTCTATGTCATTGCTCAGCAGCTGGCGGGACAGGAGAAGGCGGTTCATGCGTTGCTCAGTCTGGGATTCGGTGGCAGTCTGATTTCGGTGTTTGCCCGCGTCGGCGGTGGGATTTATACGAAAGCGGCGGACGTCGGTGCCGACCTCGTCGGCAAGGTCGAGGCCGGTATTCCCGAAGACGATCCACGCAATCCCGCGGTGATCGCCGATAATGTGGGCGACAATGTCGGCGATTGCGCCGGCATGGCCGCCGACCTGTTTGAAACTTACGCCGTGACCACCGTGGCGGCAATGGTGCTGGCCTTCACGATCTTCAAGGGGCAATCGCAGCCGATCTTCTATCCTCTGGCGCTGGGCGGGATGACGATCCTAGCCACCATCATCGGGATTTTCTTCGTCAAGGTCGGACAGGACGGCGGCATTATGACGGCGCTCTATAAGGGTCTGTTTGTCGCTGCCGGCATTGCGGCGGTGGCCTTCTACCCGATCACGACTTCGATGATGGAAGGGGTGGGAGGAGTCAGCGGGATAAGCTATTACCTGGCGGCTCTGCTGGGATTGCTCGTGACCGTGGCGCTGGTGTTCATCACTGACTATTACACCTCGAAGAGCTATTCTCCGGTGAAAGAAATTGCCAAGGCCAGCGAAACGGGCCACGCGACGAACATCATTGCCGGCTTGGCGGTGGGCATGCAGGCGACGGCTTGGCCGGTGGTCGTCATCGCGGCCGCGATCCTCGGAAGCTTTTGGATCTGCGGTGGCGCCGATAAGGGTGGGCTCTACGGAGTGGCGGTGGCGGCTGTGTCGATGCTCTCGATGGCAGGCATTGTGGTCGCGATCGATGCATTCGGCCCGATCACCGATAACGCGGGCGGGATCGCGGAGATGGCGCATCTTGGGAAAGATGTCCGTAACATCACCGATCCGCTCGATGCCGTGGGCAATACCACCAAGGCCGTGACGAAGGGCTACGCGATCGGATCGGCGGGATTGGCGGCGGTGGTTCTGTTTGCCGAGTATGCGCGCGAGGTGGCGAAAGGCAGCGCAGCGAGCAGCTTCGATCTGTCCAATCCTTCCGTTCTCGTGGGACTGTTCCTGGGCGGCATGTTGCCGTTCCTGTTCGGCGCCATGTGCATGAAGGCGGTCGGACAGGCCGGCGGGCTTATCGTGGAAGAAGTGCGGCGGCAGTTCAGAACGATTAAAGGGATCATGGAAGGCACCGGAAAGCCTGAGTACGGAACCTGCGTGGATATCGTGACCCAGGCCGCTATCAAGAAGATGATGGTGCCGGGACTTATTCCGGTGGCCTCGCCGATTCTGGTCGGTGTGATCCTGGGACCGCAGGCGCTGGGCGGCGTGCTGGTCGGCAGCATCGTCACCGGTCTCTTTGTCGCGATCTCGATGACCAGCGGCGGCGGCGCCTGGGATAACGCGAAGAAGTATATTGAGGAACAGGGTAAGAAGGGGACCGACACACACAAAGCAGCCGTGACGGGAGACACGGTCGGCGATCCGTACAAAGATACGGCGGGCCCGGCGGTGAATCCCATGATCAAGGTCATCAACATCGTGGCGCTCTTGATCGTGTCGCTCCTCGTGCACTGACGTTCTCGGAGAATGCACTGCCGGCGCAGCGGCTTCGCTTGACGGGGAGAATCAGCCTGGGGTAAGGTGATTTCAAGCGATCATGCTGGAATGGAGTCTGCAAATCGAGGCTTCATGAGCTACGGGAGGTGCTCCGATGGAGAAACAGGAGAGGAGACCCGAGACCAGGAAGGACCCGCAAGCAAGAGAGGAGGTCAAACCGAATCCCAAGGTTGTCGATGCCGGCAAGAAACTCAAAGAGGATATCGATAAACTAGTGGATGAGATCGACGATGTCCTCGAAAAGAATGCAGAAGAGTTTGTGAAAAACTACGTCCAGAAGGGAGGAGAGTAAGGCAGCATCGAGCTGCTCGAAAAACTGAACCGAGCAACGGTTTTCCCTCGTACGATACATTTGTTCTTTTCCTCAGCGCTGTCTTCATTGATCCGTCTGTGCCCGTTCTTCGTTCGCCTGCCTTGTGCATCATGTTGATCGACTGATACGTGAGCTGTGGCTCGCCTGTGCCGGAGGTTTCGTTGCGCGAGCTGTTCTTGCTCGGCGTGGTTTGACAAAGAGTTGGGGAGCCTATACTATTCCCCTTACTTCTCAATAAGTTGCGGCTAGTGATTCTACTGCATGTTGCCTGTCATGTGATGTGACAAGACTATGCGCGAAAGACTCTGGATTTTCAGGCAAGTCAGTTCCGCGCAGCAAGCGGCCTTAGCGCAGGCACTCTCGATTTCTCCCATCACCGCGTTGGTGCTGCTCGCGCGTGGCGTGACGACGCTGGAAGAAGCCGGCCGCTGGCTGGCGCTCCACACAGAACCATCCCACGATCCCTTCCTGTTGCCTGATATGGAACGAACGGTCGATCGGCTCCATCGGGCGGTCGAGCAGGGCGAGCGCATCTGCTTTTACGGCGATTACGACGTTGATGGGGTATCGGCGACAAGCATTTATCTGTCTTTCTTCCGGTCGCTCGGAGCGAACGGGCACGTGTACATTCCTCATCGCCTCCACGAGGGCTATGGCTTGAATGAAGACGCGATCTGGGCGTTGCATCGAGACGGCGTGTCGCTGGTAGTGACCTCGGATTGCGGGACGACATCGCACCGCGAGATCGAACTGGCGAATCGCTTAGGGCTCGATGTGGTGGTCACCGACCATCACCAGCCTGATGAGCATCTGCCCCCGGCAATGGCGTTATTGAACCCTTACCGGACCGGCACTGCCTATCCCTTCAAGGGTCTCTGTTCCGGCGGACTGGCCTTCAAGGTGGTGCAGGCCTACCAGATGAAATATGGAGCGGACTTCTCCCTCGACATGCTGTATGACCTGGTGGCGCTCTCGACCATTGCGGATATTGTGCCGTTGCAGGATGAAAATCGGCGATTCGTGCGCGAAGGGCTGGCGCAGTTGTCGCGCGGCGCTCGTTGCGGCATCCGCGCATTGAAACAGATGGCCGGGATCGCGCGGGACTGCACAGCGGAAACCGTTGCTTTCAAGCTGGCGCCTCGCCTGAATGCGGCCGGCCGGTTGGCCCACGCGCTGCTGGGGGTGCAGTTGCTCACCACGGAGTCCGACCTGGAGGCCAGACGGTTGGCGGAAGAATTAGAGCGGCTCAACCGGGAGCGTCAGCAGATCGAGGAGCAGATTACCACGGAGGCCATGTCCGCGATCGATCGAGATGATCCACCTGCTGCGATTGTCCTCGGCGCCAAGCAGTGGCATCTGGGGGTGGTGGGGATCGTCGCGGCTCGGCTCGTGGAACGGTTTCATCGCCCTGCCGTGGTAATGGCCGTCAATGAGCGGGGAATTGCCAAAGGGTCAGCCAGGACTGTGCCCGGCTTCGATCTGTATCAAGCGCTGACGGCTTGCCGGGATCTCTTAGTGGGATACGGCGGCCATCCGACCGCAGCGGGACTCACGATTCAGGAGGCTCATATTCCGGAGTTTCGCGAGCGATTTGCTTCTCTCGCCGTCGCAGCATCCAACGGAGGTCAGCGAGTGCCGGCTCTCCACGTGGATGCGGAGGTCAACCTGACCGAAGTCAATCTTCGGTTGATTCGTGAGTTGGGAACGCTCCATCCTTTCGGCGCCGGGAACCCGGAGCCGACGTTCGCGGTCAGGAATCTTTCGGTGCTCAATGCGCGGGTGGTGGGAGAGAAGCATCTCAAACTGACCGTGCGACAAGGGAACTCGATGACGTTCGACAGCATCGGCTTTGGACTCGGAGCCCTCGCCGAGCGGGGACTGGCCTCCCGCCGTCCTGTCGATCTCGCATTCGTTCCAGAAATGAATCGCTGGAACGGCTACGACCGGATCCAGTTGCGTATTCGTGATGTGCGCATGAGTGAGCTTCTATAGGTTGCCCGGATGGTGTACCAGACGGTTACCGACGTTGATGAACTGCTTGAGCGGGTGAAGGGGTATCACGCCGAGGCGGACCTCAGCCTGGTGCGGAAGGCCTACGAGTTTTCGGCCAAGGCCCATGCAGGCCAGGTGCGGTTGTCTGGCGAACCCTACCTGCAACATCCGTTGGCCGTGGCCGGCGTGCTGACCTCTTTGAAGACCGACGTGACCGCGATTGTCGCCGCCTTGCTGCACGACACGTTGGAAGATACCGTGGCGACGTCCGAGCAATTGGAGCGGGAGTTCGGCAAGGACGTATTGCATCTTGTGGACGGCGTGACGAAGATCGGCAAGATCGCCTTCCGGAATTCCGAGGAGAAGCAAGCGGAGAATTTCCGGAAGATGGTGCTCTCGATGGCGGACGATATCCGCGTCGTGCTGATCAAATTGGCCGATCGGCTGCATAACATGCGGACATTGGAGTACCTGAGCGAAGCCAAACGACAGCAGATTGCCCAGGAGACCCTGGAGATCTATGCGCCGCTCGCCAACCGTCTGGGGATCGGCTGGATCAAAAACGAGTTGGAGGACCTCTGCCTCAAGCATCTGAAGCCCGATGTGTATGAGATGCTTCGCGTGCGGGTGGCCAAGCGGGATGAGGACCGCCAGCAATACATCCACGAGGTAATGGAGCTCGTGAGGAAAGCGATGGATGAGGCGGGGTTGCCCGGCGAGGTGTATGGGCGGCCCAAACATCTCTACGGCATCTACCAAAAGATGGACAAGCAATCCATCTCCTTTGAAGAGGTCTATGACCTGGCCGCTCTTCGGATCGTCACGGACACGAAGATGAACTGCTATGCGTTGCTCGGCGTCATCCATTCGTTGTGGCGCCCGATCCCGGGTCGGTTTAAGGACTACATCGCGATTCCCAAGTCGAACATGTATCAGTCGCTGCATACGACGGTAGTCGGGCCGAAAGGCGAACATGTCGAGTTCCAAATCCGGACCGAGGAGATGCATCTGGTGGCGGAGGACGGCATTGCAGCCCACTGGAAATACAAAGATGCCGGACGGATCGAAGAGAAAGACAGCAAGGCCTTCAGTTGGTTACGCCAGTTCTTGGAATGGCACAAGGATCTGCCGGATAACCGGCAGTTCATGGACTCGGTCAAGCTCGATCTCTTCCACGATGTCGTCTATGTGTTCACACCGAAGGGCATGGTGAAGGAATTGCCCAAAGGCTCGACGCCGGTCGATTTCGCCTATGCCATTCACACGGCAGTAGGGGATCACTGTGTGGGCGCGAAGGTCAACGGCAAGATCGTACCTCTCAGGCATCAGTTGGCAAGCGGCGATACGGTAGAGATTCTGACGTCGCCCAGTCAGACGCCGCATAAAGATTGGCTCAAGTTTGTTCGAACGTCTCGCGCCAAGGCCAAGATCAAACATTGGGTCAAAGCGGAAGAGCAGAAGCGGAGCATCGAGATCGGTCGCCGGCTTCTGGAAGCGGAGTTCCGCCGTCATGGACTTGCGCCTGCGCAGATGCTCAAATCCGAGCAGTTGTTGGAAGTCGCGCACCAGGCCGGCCATGACTCGATCGATGAGTTGGCTGCCGCCGTGGGATTCGGCCACCTGGCGACGTCGGAGGTCATCACGCGATTGTGTGTTGTGCCTGCCGATGGGGCGAAAACCGTGGCTCCTGAACCGCCCGCCGTTCAGAAGCCGGTGTCCGGCAGGGCCGGCGACAAAGGGGTGCAGGTGAAGGGCGCGCATGATCTTCTGATGCAGCTCTCTCGCTGTTGCAATCCCATTCCCGGAGATCGGATTCTCGGCTATATCACTCGAGGGCGCGGGCTGACCATCCATACGATGGATTGCCCGAATCTCGAAGCGCTGGATTACGACAAAGATCGCCTGGTCGAAGTGGAATGGGATCAGGCAACGCCGGGTACCCACGCGGTGAAAGTGTCGGTCATTGCGGTCGACAAGACAGGTGTCTTGGCCAATGTGTCCTCCGCCATCGCCGAATGCCATGCGAACATCAGTCGCGCGGAAATTACGACCAGAGAAGATCGCAAGGCGGAGCTGGATTTCGTGATCGAGGTCTGCGACACGGCGCATCTGCATCGCGTGTTGAAGGCGATCGAGCGAGTGGCCGGCGTGATTACGACGCGCAGGGTACGGGCCTGGCAAGAGCGATCATGATGGCGGGAATCGCACGCGTGACTGTCCTTCCGAAAGATGTAGCCCCTCTCTCACCATGAGTTTCGGCATTCTCCTCGGCAAACTGGCCGCGACCGCGCTCGGCATCGTCGCCGTGGTGGCAGGCCTGGCCTACCTTGCACAGAAGCGCCAAAGGGCGTTTCCTCTCTCCGTCATTGTCGGCGCCGGCCTGACACTCCTTCTTGCCGGTGTGGTGCTGGTCTTCAGGAGCGGGCTCGTCGCTCCTCTTTCTCCGGGTGCCTTGAATTGGCTCGAAGTCGGGGCCTATCTCGGCGCCTCGTTTCTATTTCTGAAAACCGTCGATCTGCTGTTTATCGGCGACTATTTGGTGGAGCGACGGGGGACTTACATTCCGGATGTCGTTCGCAGCCTCATTCTGTTCACGGGACTTACAGCCGCTGCTTTGGTGATCTTGCGGCTGGTGATGAACATCAACGTCATCGCGCTTGTGGCGCTGCCGACCGTCGCGACGGCGGTCGTCGGTGTGGCCTTGCGCGACACGCTGGTCCGATTTTTTTCAGGCATCGCGCTGGGCAAGATGGTTCGAGTCGGGGATTGGGTCATGGTGCTGGACCGTGAAGGGATGGTGGCGGACATCGGATTCGGTCATGTCGCCTTGGTCACGAGAGAACACGATACCGTGATGTTGCCGAACAATACCGTGATTGAAGCCGGTCTTGTGAACTTCAGTAAACCTACGACGGCGCATATCTGTTCCATCTCTGTGGAAGCCGCGTACCGAGCCTCGCCAAGCCAGGTTTGCGCGGTGTTGGTCGAGGCGGCGACGGCGGTCGAAGGGGTGTTGGCCGAACCGAAGCCTGTCGCGATCGTCTCGGCGTTCAACGAATCCGGGATCGAATACCGGCTTCGATTTTCGATCAGTGATTTCGCTCGCCGTCTGCAGATTGAAAGCGCAGTCCGAACTTACATCTGGAACGCGTTTCAACGGAACGGGATTGATATCCCCTTTCCCCAGCGGGTGGTGCGGATGGTGGATGCCGGAGCCGATAAAAACGGCGGTAAGGAATCCGACCAGATCGTCGGCTATCTTGCGGCCGTCGATTTCTTTACCATCCTTACTCCGAATCAGATTGAGGCGCTTGCCAGGGACGCAAGGATCCAGCAATTTCTCCCCGGAGAACAGATTGTGCGGCAAGGCGAATCAGGGCAGGATCTTTATGTCATTCTGGACGGGGAAGCAGCGGTTTGCCTGGAACATGAAGGACGGAGTTCCATGGTTAGTACCCTCCATAAAGGGCAATTCTTTGGTGAAATGTCGCTGCTCACCGGCGATCCCCGTTCCGCGACGGTGCGGGCGATTACGCCGTTGGCGGTGGTGGCGGTGGGCAAGCAGGCGCTGAGCCGGGTAGTTCAAGAGGATGAACGGATCGTGAGCCGCATCGGCGAAGTTGTGGCGCGGCGGCAAGTGTTGACGGCGGCAGCCAAAGAACAGTTGAGTCGCGAGAGTGCCAGCCAGGCTGTGGCCAGACAAACCCAATCTTTGATTCAACGGATTCAGAAATTTCTGAGGGGCGGTTCTGGCGCGCAAAAAGGTTAAGGCTGCTGGAACTGGAGCTTGACGCCTTTCTGGAGCCGTAGCGCCTCGGCCATCCCACCGGCCAGCTCGAGGACGAACATCGCGTCCTCATTCGGCCGATATTGCGGGCAGCTATCGTCGGTTCTCGTGCAGATCGGCACGTTGCGTTCGATATGCACGATTTTCTTCTTTCCGTCCATCCAGATGATATCCAACGGGATCTTGGTGTTCTTCATCCAAAAGGTCCAGGGCTGCGCGTCCGAGAACGTGAAGAGCATGCCGCGATCCCTGGGAAGGTTTTCTCGAAACATGAGCCCGCGCGATCGCTCTTGAGGGGTCGCGGCCAGTTCGGCGTGAATGAGTTCTCCTCCGGGCATCTGAATCCTGATGAGCTTCTCCTCCGGGCGAGTTTCCGCATTCACAGGGCCCCACATCCAACAGTGGGGCATGATCAATATCGCAATGGATGTCAGGAGTCTGGTGACTATACCAAGGAAGAATTGTCGCGCGGTTTGGTGGGCATGCGAGAACACGGCGTCATCGTAACCAGCTTGCCGGAACTCGTCAAGGCTGAGGAGCGCCTGTTTCTGAGGGGCGCGATCCCTTCGCCATCTCGTACGCCTCGTTGTCTTGCAATCGCAAAGAGTCCTGTGCGATTCTGTCCCACCGTTTCAACCGTGTTGTGGAGGGTAGGCGTCATGAAAGAGAAGCGCAGAGTGTTGTACAAGAAAGGCGTGTTCGTGTGTCCGAAGTGCCGGCAGTCCTATGTTCAAGAGAAGTGGATGGAGGAATGGCGGATTCGCTGCCATAAGTGTGATTACCGCGGCACGTTGACTGAGGTGTCGGTCGAAGAACACCTGGATGAAGAGACGATTCGTCATTAGCTTAGTTGCGCTATTCATGACGGTTTCTCGCGAAGCTGATTTCGAACGATCAGGGCTATTCGCTGTTCGCTGCCGGCTTCTCGCTATCGGGAGCGCCGAGACTGCCTGTTCCGATGGCATGAGTGCCGGGATGGTCTGGTGGGGTGTCGATTCTGTGACGAGGTAAGGTGATGATTCGCTCCGGTTGGGTAGCAGGGATCATCATCGGATGCCTGCTTGCTCTGAGCAACATTGCTGATGCCGGTGACTCTTCTTCTCCAACGAAGGTCCTCATCGCTTACCATTCGCTGTCCGGCAATACCGAGAAAATGGCTGACGCTGTTGCGGAAGGCGCCCGCAGTGTGCCCGGAACGCAGGTGTTGGTCAAACGTGTCGGGCAGGTGACGGCCGATGAACTGCTTTCCTCTGATGCCATCATTGTCGGCTCGCCTGTCTATTGGTCCAACATGGCGGGCGAGGTGAAAACCTTCTTTGATAACTGGCAATTCAAGTTTGGCGTCTTTCCTGAGTTCAAAATGAAAGACAAGGTGGGCGCCGCGTTCGCGACGGGTGGCCAGATCTCCAGTGGTAAGGAACTCACGATGCTCACGATCCTTGCCGCGATGCTTGGAAATCAGATGATCGTCGTCAGCGGGGGCGGTGCGTTTGGAGCGTCGGCGACCACGGAAGGAGAGAGTCCTGGAGTAGATAGCAAGGAGGCTGCTGACGCCAGGAGTCTGGGACGCCGGGTTGCTGAAGTTGCCGCAATCGTCAGAGCCGGGATTGCCAAATAAACGTTTCCCGCAGCGCTGCTTCCTCGTAGATTTCCTCCCCAGGTTTTGCCGATTCGCCCTGCTGCCGGCTGGTTGGCACACTTAGGCGCCGCAGAAACTCATGAATACATGAATAATGGGATTAGGCCAGAAGACGAATAGGGTCGGCTCTGAGGGTTACCGGGCGACTTTCGAACAGGGCGCGTTGTCGAGAGGGCAGTTCGCCAGTTCAACGAACTCATGAATGTTCTTGGCGCAACGGCCACAACACCCATTCTTCTTGAGCGAGAAGGCTTCGATCAGTTGGTTGGAGGTTACCAGGCCTGTTCGTCCGGCTTCGCGGACAGCGGATTCAGTAATGCCTTTGCAGAGACAGACATACATGGGTATGCCCCCTTACTTGGGTGAGGCCGACAGCCCGTTGCCGCCATGAACGATTATGAGAACCGTTATCATCTTTGCCCGAATATACGCCCTGCTGAGAATTCTGTCAAGGGGCTAAGTGATGATCTCTGACAAGCGTGAAAGGGCGCTAGGAAGCCGTTTGTTCAAGCTCTTCCACCATTTCTCGAATGGTGTCGAATCCGGACTGCCAGAAGGATTCTGAAGAGGCATCCACGCCGACCCTCGCCAGGATTTCTTGGGGGGATCGAGAACCGCCCGCAGCGAGGAGGTCGAGGTATTTGGGGATGAACGGTGAGCCCTGCTCTCTGTACAGGCGGTAGAGCGCAAGCACCAGCAGGTTTCCAAAACTATATGCGTAACAGTAAAACGGGCTCGCAAAGAGGTGCGGGATAGTCAGCCATTCCCATCGGAACTCGTCCGGGACACGAACAGCCTTCCCGAACTGCTGGCGGAGATCGCTTAGATAGATGTCGGCGACATCCTGAACCGTGGCCCCATTAGCAATCATCGCATGAGCCGTTTTCTCGAAGCGCACGAAGTAGGCTTGGCGGAGAACGGTGGCATAAATGTCGTCCAGTTGGGCCAGGAGCAGCCCCTGTTTAACCTTCATGTCCCATTCCTGGGTCATCAATGCATCCGACAGGATGCGCTCGCCGAACACAGATGCCGTTTCGGCCAAGGGCAACGCTGCGTGAAACGTAAACACCGAATGGTGCGCCGCCATCATGCCATGGACTGCATGGCCGAGCTCATGCGCCATGGTGGCGATGTCGCGGGCCTCGCCGGTGAAGTTGAGCATGACGTAGGGTGTCTGGCCGGGGACCACGCTGTAGCAGTAGGCCCCACCCAGTTTGCCGGGTCTCGTCCTGGCATCGATATGACGCTCCTGAAAGACCCGTTCGGCCAAGTCTGCCAAGCGTGGTGAAAAACTCCGATAGGCTGTGAGGACCATCTTGGCAGCGTCGTGATAGCGGTACGTCTTCTGCTCCGTCTTGTGCGGAGCGTAGATGTGGTAGCGGTTCATTGGTTTCATCCCACATATGCGCGCCTTCAGACGGAAATACTGCTGGAATACCTCCGCATTCTTAGCGCACACGGCGAGCAGCGCATCGACGGCTTGATCGGGGATGTCGTTGCCGAGATTCCTGGTTGCGATGGGTGAGGAAAACCGGCGAAGCTGCAGGTTCTCGGACTTCCAGTCAGCCACGAGGGTTTTGTAAATCTCACCGAGCAAATCGTGTTGGACTGAAAACACCCGGTACAACTCCCGATAGGCTGCCTCCCGCACGCGTGCGCGTGGACTGCGGAGGTACGCCATGAGTTCTTCGCGATGGAGTTGCTTCGTCTGGCCCTTGTCGCGCAGCGTGAAGGTGAAGGCGTTGGTGACCACGTCATAGAGCTGGTTGACGGCACTCCGGCCGGTTACGTTCTTGATGTTGATGATCTTCTCTTCGGCTTCCGACAGGGTATGCGGCTTGAAGCGACGAATAGTTTCTAAGTGGTAGCGAAAGTCCCCCGCGAGCTCCATAAGCCGTGCGGCATTCTGATCATCGACGCTTTGCCACCACAGCTCAAAAAAGAGGAGGCGATTGGCGAGGCCGGTAAGGCGTTCCTCGACCTTGGTCTTAAAGGATCGCGCCCTTAGGTCTTTGGTGTTCTCGGAAAACCAGAGATAGGCATAGGCGCCAAGCCGTGACGAGGCAGCGGTGATGGCTTGGCTTAATTCCATGAGGCGCAGAAACTCATCGGCCTTCATAGTGGGACTCAGCCCTGTGCGACTCGCTTCGAACTCCGAGACTTGTTTCTCGATGTCATGGACGAGCTGTTCGAAATTCTCAACAGGCTTGTCGGCCAGATGGGAGAGGTCCCATCGGTCGGGGATCTGTTTGAGCGTCGAGGGGGTGCGAAGCTTCATAGCTGTCTCCTGATCCGAGGACGTGTGCGACGAAGCTGAATGATAGCATTCTCGAACGCCACCGGGCGGAAAAATTCTGTCGCGCGTAGCCGGCCGCAGTCTGCAAGGGGCGTCCATTGACAGTCGGTCGACCGGTGTTACAATCACAGCCCCGGAGTGTGGAATCATGACCGAGCAGGAGCTCAACCGGGCCATCCAATATGTCACCGCGAGCACGTCATATGGACGGGACACCGTGGCCGACATCCTCAAGACCGGGTTCGGCGAGCTCGCGGCGCTTGCGATTCATACCACACGGCAGTTCGACCGGACCACGCTGTTAGAATATGTTTCCCAATGGACCATCAAACGAACGGGGCAGCCTGAGCCTTTAGTCAGAGAAGTGCTCGGCTGCGCGGGCCGCTGGCTCGACGAGGTCTACGAAGAAATCGCCAAGCGGCAGCCGGAAGTGCTTGGTCTCGCTTCGAAGGACGACGAAGGAACGGAGCCGGTCTGAGTCATGCCGCGATTTCGCTCACGACGCACGGTCAAGCTCATCTCCCATCTGCGGGAGGGGCAGGGACACCTGCGCGGAGCGTCATTCTTCAGAGAGCCACGCGAGCTGTTGCCCGAAATCGAAGACCGTTGGACGACGCTCAACCGGCACTGTGTCGATCAATCGAGCCATCAACGTCTGGGGCGGCTCATCCATCGGCTCACCCATCGTGATCCCGGCGTCCAAGAATCCGCGCTGGCCGAACTGGAACTCGCCACGCTGTTAATCCGCGTCGGTGCCCGCGTCGCATTTCTGCTGGAGTCGCAAGCCAGGACAGCGGATCTCGAATGTGTGCTTGGGCTGGAGAGATTCTTCGTTGAAGTCACGGCTATGGTCGGATCGGCGGATCGGCGGCGATTGCCCTTGCGCGGGCTTGCGGCGGATGAGGGGCAGGGGGAGGAAGAAGATCGCGGCGTGATCCTCATTCACCGGATACTGGCTCGCATTCAGCAGAAAGCGAAACAACTCACCGACTATTGCGATCCGGTGATCTTGAGCATTTCCATTCCGCGGGCGGACTTGCAAGGGGTGAGGACCAGCTGGCGAGACGAGATCAGCCTCGATCTCAAAGCCCTCGCTGGGTCGGTCACCGTGCTGTTGACCAAGATTCGGCACCTGAGCGCCGTGCTGATTTCGCTGTGGGATGTCGAACCGTTGCCCGCGAAGTCCGGGACGAGGCTGGCCAACGTGGAGGTGGTCGAACGGACGAGGCACCAGCGGGCCTATCCGCGCGTGCGGCTGCTGATTCAGAACCCCAAGGCGTCCGCGCCGCTCAGTGAGCGACAGGAAGATGCGTTCCGGCAGATTCTCTGATGAAAGCCGGCCGCAACCGCATTTCGTGAGTTTTATCGCTGCATTGGCTAGGCTTCTGCAGTAGGTGCACAGTATCGGCGTACGAGCTGCATGATCGTGTTTGCAGGAGAGAGACGGTAATGGTCAAACTGAAAATAGGGAAATGGGGTCAGGTCTTGCAATCATACAGTCGCCTCTTGCGCCGATACACCTGCCAGGTGACGTGATCGCGAATCGTCTCGGATTCGACAATGAATGCACCGCGAACTTCGCGGCAACCTCTCGGAAAGGAGAGAAGACAGCGGAACCGACGGGGCACAGGATAACAAGCCCCGGTGGAGACTGCCGAATGTGTGATTGCGAGGTCTGATCATCTTTGGTGCAAGGCGGTCGCGTGATCAGGAGGTGGGCCGGGGGCATAGAAGCGGTTCCGGTGAAGACCGAACAGAAGTCGGGAGTCTTTTCTGAATTGTCACGATGGCAACGAACCCTTCAATATCTTCAAACTCTTCGCCACCATCGCGTCGCCGTTTTTGGTGGAGACCTCTATCCCCTGACCGATCACCTGCCGGCACTCCTCTATGCGCCCTAACTTGTTGAGCGATTGAGCGAGCGCCAAGTAAGCAGCCGAATAGGTGGGCTTGACCATCACGCATTGTCGCAAGGCCTTGGCCGCTTTTTCGAAGTTCCCATCATCCATGTAGGCTTTTCCCAGGCCGAACCAGGCCACGTCGTCGGTCGGGTCGATCGCCAGCACTTTTTTCAGCGGCTCGATTCTCGGATTGGGCATCGGCGCCTCCGGGTGAACTGCCAGCGACCGTACCACGCGTGTCCGCCGATTGTCTATGCCGTTTCCTGCATGATAATCTCACAACGTGTGAAGGGTGATGAGTTGGGGGATCTCCTTGTCATTACGACTGATCACCCATCACGCATCACCGATCGCTGGATTCCAGTATGGGTAAAACCGGCCTTATTTACCACCCAGCGTATCTTGAGCATGACATGGGACCGGGCCATCCGGAGTCGCCGGCACGGCTGCGCGCGATCATGCAACAACTGGAACAGAGCGGCACGGCTGCGAGTCTGACCAGGATCGAACCGCGGAAAGCCGAAGATGAATGGATCACGCAGATTCACACGCCCGGCTATGTCGCGTCGCTGAAGAAGCATGCGCCGGCGAATGGCCGAATGTCACTCGATCCGGATACCTCCATGTCTCCCGGTTCGTTGACCGCCGCCTACCTGGCAGCCGGCGGGGCGCTGGCCGCGGTCGATGCGATTATGAATCAGCAGGTGGATCATGTGTTTTGTGCCGTGAGGCCGCCTGGCCACCATGCTGAATCTGACCGCGCGATGGGCTTCTGTCTCTTCAACAACGTGGCGATTGCGGCACGCTACGCCCAGAAGAAATATGGGCTCAAGCGCGTCCTCATCGTGGATTGGGATGTCCATCACGGCAATGGAACCCAACACAGTTTTGAAGACGACCCCTCCGTGCTCTTCTTCAGCACGCACCAGTACCCGCACTACCCCGGCACCGGACGCGCGGCGGAGCGGGGAATCGGCGCCGGGGAGGGATTCACGATCAACGTGCCGATGGAAGCCGGCGAAGGGGACGCCGAGTATCGGGACATTTTTCGGAAGACGTTAGTGCCGGCGGTGGATGCATTCAAGCCGGAGTTCGTCTTCATCTCAGCAGGCTTCGACGCCCATCGTGATGATCCCTTGGCCGGCATGCGACTCACGGAGCAAGGCTACGCAGAGTTGACCGCCATCGTCGCGGGGATCGCCAAGCGCCACGCCGCCCATCGCATCATCTCCTGTCTGGAAGGGGGCTACAACCTCACGGCCTTGGCCGCCTCGGTTGACGCTCATCTCCGCGCGCTGTTGGACGCATGACGAAGTGGGCAAAGATCGGCCTTGGTGTCGCCGTCGCAGGCCTGGTGGTCTACCTCTACTACACCGAGGTCAAACCGGTCGTGATTTTCGGGTTACGGTCGGACTATGCCCACGCGATCCCATTTCAGAAAGTGCCTGAGGGCATCGATAGCCTCCGGGCCGAATCCTGCGGAACTTGCCATCGGGCGATTTACGACGAGTGGAAAGCGAGCATCCATGCCCACGCTTTTGACGATCCCTTCTTTCAAGCCTACTGGAAGAAGGATAACAACATCTGGGTCTGCTTGAACTGCCATACGCCGCTGGAGAATCAGCAGCCCACTCTCATCAAAGAGATTCCGCGCGGGCGAGTCGAGAGAGCGGTCCAGCAGCCGAACCCTCACTACGATGCCGACTATCAAAAGGAAGCCATCACCTGCGCGGTCTGTCACGTGCGGGACGGCGTCATCATGGGGCCGTATGATGATTCCGTTGCGCCGCATCCAACCAAGTTCGACCCGAGCTTCCGCACCACCCAGGTCTGCTATCGCTGTCACAATGTCGTCTCAGGGCCGGCCCAGTTTTACAACGTCGGTCCCTGCGGTACCTATGCGGAATACGAAGGCAAGTTCTACATGCAGGAACGGGGCTTCATTTGCCAGAGCTGCCATATGCCGGAGGTCGATCGGCCGGTTGCCGAGGGTGGACCGATCAGAAGGGGGCGCCGTCATCTCTGGCGCGGTGGCCACGATCCCGACATGATTAAGCGGGCCGTCGTGATCGACGTGAAAGCCGATCCGCCATCACCCAAGCCCGGCGATCGCATCACCTTTACGCTCTCGCTGATCAATGCCGGCGCAGGCCATAAGATTCCCACCGGCGATCCCGACCGGCATCTCACCGTGGAATTCCTCGTTGAAGACAGTACCGGACACATTGTGCAGGAAGAGACCAACACGATGGGACGCTGGATTCTCTGGCAGCCGGTCGTTGCGGAATTGTATGACAACCGGCTCCTCCCTTTGGCCGGCCGCGATTACGAGTTTAGCTATCGGCTTCCGGCGGATAGGAAGAACCTGACATTGAAGGTGCGGGTGCGGTACCATATCCTCACTGACGGGCAACATGAGATGTTACGGACAAAGTACGGATTGACAGGAACGGATCCCTATCGGTTCACTATCTATGAACGGGCATTCCCGCTGTCGGAAGACCTCGCGGCGGCGTTGCGCCGCGAGAGCGATCAGCAGACAGCTTTCAGCCGTCAGCCGGGAGAAACAAGCTGTCCGCTGAAAGCTGATAGCTGACGGCGTCTTACAAAAGGACCATCATGACTCACCCATTACTCATTGATACAGAGACCCTGCAGCAGAACTTAGGGCGGCCCGGGCTCGTTGTGATCGATGTGCGGGGTCGCGCGGCGTACGAGTTTGGTGGACATATCCCCGGCGCAGTCCATACTACCTGGCACGACTACAGCGATCCGAACGCCGTGGCCAAGGGCTTGTTAGACCCGGACATTGCTCGAATCGAGCAGCGGCTGCGCACATTAGGGATGAGTAATGACAGCGATGTCGTGATCTATTCGAACCCTTTCGACAATTGGGGCGACGAAGGGCGGATGTTCTGGATGCTTGAATACCTTGGGCATAAGAACCTGAAAATTCTAGACGGCGGCTGGGTGAAGTGGGTGAATGAACGCCGGCCCTTCGAGCACGGGCGGGTCACGCCCAAGCCCGGGCTGTTCAAGGCTGAGCCGGTGGCAAACACGATCGTCCTCAAAGAAGAGCTGAAACAGATTGTCCGCCGTCCGCATCCTGAGACCATCATCGTGGACGCGCGGAGTCTGGAAGAGTATCTCGGCAAAGAAGTCTCGGGCATTCCGAGGCCTGGGCACATTCCCTCCGCGGTGCACATTGCCTGGAACGGATTTCTGAATCCGGACGCCACCCTCAAAGATCCGGAAAAAATCGCGACTGCGTTGGATGAAAAAGGTCTTGACCCCGGGAAGCACATCGTCTGCTACTGCACCGGTGGGGTCCGGTCGGCGTGGTTGTATTTCGTGTTGAAGACCGTGGGCTACAGCCACGTGCGGAATTATCCCGGTTCGTGGTGGGAGTGGAGCCGGGACTTCGCGTGTCCGGTCGAGAAGGACTTCAAGGGCTTGCAAAAGATTCTGGATTTTGATCGGCCGGCTCGGCCGTCTTGACACCATGCAGATGGGTGTTTATGCTGAGTTCAAGCTCGTTATCGCAGTCATGCTTTGCACACATTCACAGAGGAGGTTCCTTATGCATAGCAAAATGCTTCGGGGTGGGCTGGTTGCTGGGGTCATGGCGGCCCTGATCGGCGCCCCCCTGACGGGGAGCGTGGCATTTGCCATGAACAAGCATGTGTCCGAAGCGGTAGAGCACGCAAAAGAAGCCGTTTCCCATGGCAAGCAGGGCCATGCCGACGCGGTGGTGAAACACGCGGAAGGCGCGCTGCAACATGCACAGGGAGCGGCGACAGAGGTCAAGAGCCCGCATCTCGGTGAAGGAATCACCCATTTGAAGGCTGCGATCGAACACGGCAAGGCCGGTCACGCTGATGTCGCGACGAAACATGCGGAAGAAGCCGTCGCCCATCTGTCCGAAGCAAAGTAAGTTTACTACCCAAAGACAAGTTGAAACGGGCGGGGTTTCCCCGCCCGTTTTGTTTGAAGGGGCAATCGTCCATGCGCGTGGGTTACTTTCAGTACAACCCGGTGTTCGGCGAAGTCGCACGCAACCTGGAGACGGTGGTCAGCCGGCTCCAGCAAGCCGACTGTGAGCTGATGGTGCTGCCGGAACTCTGTGCGACAGGGTACCAATTCGTTTCCGCGAAAGAAGCGAACGAGCTGTCGGAACCGGTCCCGGATGGACCGACCACGCGGCGGTTGGTGGAGGTGGCGAGGCGGCGCAGAATGTGGATCGTTGCTGGGCTGGTCGAGCGGGCCGGTTCAGTTTGTTACAATTCAGCGGTCGTAGTCGGTCCATCGGGATTTCTTGGTTGCTATCGAAAGACGCATCTCTTTTTCGAGGAGAGGCTCTTTTTCCAACCTGGCGATACCGGCTTTCAGGTGTGGGACATCGGGCCGGCGAAAATCGGTGTCATGATTTGCTTCGACTGGTACTATCCGGAGGCGGCACGGACCCTCGCGCTCAGGGGGGCTGATGTTCTCTGTCATCCGTCCAATCTGGTGCTGCCCCACTGTCCTGATGCGATGCCGACCCGCTGTTTGGAGAATCGCGTGTTCGCCATTACCTGTAATAGGATCGGCCGCGAGGCGCGTGGTGATAAGGATCCGCTCACTTTTATCGGCCATAGCGAAATCGTCACACCTAAAGGACACATTCTCCACCGGGCGCCACGCGATCAGGATGAGCTGACCATCCTGGACATCGACCCTGCGGAAGCCCGCATCAAAACGCTCACCCCTTATAATGATCTATTGAAGGATCGCCGTCCGTTCCTCTACGAACGGTAGGTGGTTGGTTCTGATTTGGTGCGGTACTTGCGCAGGGCGCGGGGGCGACGGTAGGATAATTCTGTGATGACTCAACTCGGCAAAGGCATTTTTCTCGTCGCGGCCCCCGCTCTCCGCGATCCCAATTTCAGGCAGACCGTCGTGCTGCTCTGCGAGCATGGGCCGGAGGGAGCATTGGGGGTCGTGGTGAATCGTCCGACCGCAATGAATCTGGCTGAAGCACTGCCGCAAATTCCGGTGATCGAGAGCCAGCGGCACGTGCTGTACTCGGGCGGGCCGGTCCAAACGAACCAAGTGATGTTGCTCTATCGGCTCGATCGAGTTCCTGACAATTCCCATCACGTGTTTGACGGTGTCTGCCTGGGCGGCAATGTCGACGTGGTCGAGCGCATCCTCACGACCGCACCGAGCAAAGACGCCTTCCGCGCCTACCTCGGCTACTCCGGCTGGGGACCCGGTCAGCTCGAAGCGGAGATGAAGACCGGATCGTGGATCACCCTTCCGGCCGACCCCACATTCGTGTTCGAGAAGGAGCCGGCCCGCGTATGGCCAGACATCCTGATTTCGCTCGGCGAGGATTATCGACGTTACGCCGACATGCCGTTCGATCCCAGCTTCAACTAAAGCCAATAGCGAATAGCGAATAGCCAAGCAGCGCGCCCCACCTGTCTTCCCCGATAGAATGACAGATTGCCTCCGTTTTATGTGAGTGGTAGGGTGCTTGCCATGCGACATCTCCTTCTCATCTGTGCAGCGGCCTGGTTCGTTCTTGCTCTGTCCGGCTGCGGCGTGGCCTATACCATCGTCAAGTCGGAAGCCAAGCTGGACCGGCTCTCGGTGCCGATGACAAAGAACCAAGTCATCGATGAGATCGGCCGGCCGGACCGTGTCCTGCGCGATGACGGCCGGGTACTCATCTGGGAATATTCCCTCACCACCCGCAAACAATGGCTGTATGAACTGGCCCTCTGTCCTCTGTCCGTATGGGTCGGCGGCTGCGTGATCTATCCGTTCACCAACGTTGCGGCTGAGCATCAACGCGAATATCCGTATCATGTCGTGCTCGTCGAAGACCAGCTCTGTGCCTGGGGCCCGCCGCTGGCGATTCTACAGAAACGAAAGTCCTGCACGACGCCTGGTTCCGCCCTCGCCGGCGCAGCCCGCGGTGTGGCGTCTCCACCACGTCCGGAGCCGCTCGTCACCGGCCTGGGCCCGATCAATCGGGCTACGGCAGATCGTTACAAGACGATGGCGGTGATGTTCTTCGAGGATGCACCAGGAGTTCCCGGAACGGGATCTCGCGTGGCGGGAATGGTGACGACGCTGCTGCTCGATCTGGACATCAACATAGTCGAGCGAACCAAGCTCGAACAGGTGCTGAAGGAACAAGTCTTGCGGTTGGAACATGCGGATGACAGCGATGCCCTGCATGTCGGCAAACTGGTCGGCGCAAACGCCATTGTGGTGGGCGAAGTGCAGCAATGGGAGACGCAAGAGGCCGATCGGCTTGGGAGGGCGTCGCTCTCGTTGAGAATGATCGATGTGGAAACCGGCCTGCTGCTCTTCAGCGGCGAAGGACACGTGACGGATACGACCGGAGACGATCCGGAGAACCTGGCGCGCCTGATCGCCCATCGAATTCTGGCTCGCTTCGGGGCGCAGACCGGCCTGTTGGGGAGCGGCTACATCGGCGTGAACTGGGAACTCCGCGATGTGAAAGGCTCGCGCGTCTATGTGGTCCGGGAGGTACGCAGCGGATCGGCGGCGGAGAGGGCCGGGCTCAAAGTCGGCGATCGAGTGGTGGCCTGCAACGGGGCCGCTTTGGCGAATGTGACAACCGAACAGGCGGCGAAGCGCCTCTGCCAAGTCGAGGCGGGGCAGGTGTTGCAGCTCGATGTGCGGCGAGCCGACCAGCCGATGGAAATGGTGATCACAGCCGAGAAGCGTCCGGGGCTGTGAGATGGAATGGGCTGGCCCACTAGCCGAAGTTCTGACCGACCTTCTCGCCGATTTCAACCGCTGGGGTGTCGATTGCGCGTTGGCGGGTGGGCCTTCAGCGTCCTTGTTGAACCGCGAGCGACCGCCGGTATTGATCTTCTGATCCTGCTCGATCATCCGTCTCGCGAATCGATTCAGTCGATGTTAGCCCGCATTATTCAGTGCGCTTCTGCTGCAAAGACCAAGGAGCGAGTAGCTGGTAGCGAACAGCGAGCAGCTTGTCGATCTACATTTCTGAGCTATTTACTATCAGCTATTAGCTATTCGCTGCCGGCTTCGTTTGCGACGAACCGTCATGAATAATGCGGGCTGGCGGATCTCGAAAAGATCGAAGCGCGGAAAAACGAACTCCAAATCGACTGGGACTACGTTATACAGTGGAAAGCCAGGCTCGGACTGGAGAAGCAGTAGGGGCGGCCTTCTGCAAGAGAACTTCTTGGGGGGACCCGGTAGAGAAGGTGAGAAAGTCAGAGGGGGGCTAACGAGTCTGTAGAAAAAGCCTATTTCCGAAAATTCGACCATTGAAAACAAAGGAGTTTCTGTGTCGAGATTTTCAAAACTTTGGGTTTTTCTACAGTCTCAACGGTCCGGTTCAGCGGCGGCACGCTGCCTTTGCGCGTCGGCTCAAACCGGTTGTTTGGCCACATTTGGTAGGGTTGTCACGCGATTCTTTTCTCACCCGGTTGTGCGGATGGTTTTATTGACTCCTGATTTAAGCCACTCAACACAGGTTTCAAGACAATCCGTCCAGTCGTCGTTGACGCGCATTGCAACAGGTTGGAATTTGAAAATCTTCCCGGTATCTTTAGGGTCCGGAATGAACCAATTGGCAACTGTATAGAAGAACCTGCCCCAGTCGTTCGTAGAAGGGTGAAGGGATACTGCGATGACATCAAATTCGCCAAAACGATATGGCCGAGTATCATTTCCCTCACTGTCTTTCCCGCCACGAGTCTTCTGTGTCTCGACAACCCACATTTCAGAGGCTGAACCGAACAGTTTTTTGTTCGCTTCGATTGCGCGCATAGGCTGTTTATTCTTCATACGCTGCCAGTAGTGTCCCAACGTTACTCAAACAAATTCAATTGGTTGCTGGCTTCTGATG